>JAJRZW010000002.1 GCA_024275015.1 Deltaproteobacteria bacterium
AATGATGAATTCCGAAAAGGTAATCGATTGTTTGGAAGTCCGGGAACCAATCATGACCGGAAAAGTGGCCCGATTAGCGTGATCACGGGGTGGCCCGATTAAGGTGATCCTGAAATGGCCCTATATGGAGTGTCATTAACATTCGTCAGTGTGTGCCTGTCCACCTTAATACACTGTCCGAATTGTGGGGGTCACCTCTCAAATCATTTAACACGGCCAAGCCCCATTGTCTCAGTCGTTGTCTTTCTTGCAAAAGAACGCAATATCAATATGTTGCATATCGTATCGGCCAAAAGCACAGAGCCTTACGTCTAAGTTGTTTACTTTACACATTAAAAGCATTATATTTATGTGTAAACCTTACAGGAGAAATTGCCATGGCTACAAATCTTGCGATCGACGATTGGCTGATTGACGAAGCAAAAGCGATAGGAAGACATAGGACGAAAAAGGGAGTCGTCACAGAAGCACTTCAAGAATATATTCAAAGGCGAAAGCAGGCTGAAATATTCAATATTTTCAATAAAATAGACTTTGATCAAGATTATGATTATAAAAAACAACGAAGTGTAAAATGAAAATCATAATTGACACTTGTATCTGGTCGCTATCTCTGCGAAGAAATGAACCGGCAAATAGCCCCTATATCACGGAATTTAAAGAATTAATAAAAGAAGTCCGTGTTCAACTTATAGGCGCAATCAGGCAAGAACTTCTTAGTGGAGTTAAATCAAAAAAACAATTTAATCTCCTCAGAAATCATTTAGAAGCATATGATGATTTGAGTTTAGAAAAACAAGACTATGAACTAGCGGCAGAGTACTTTAATACGGCCAGAAAAAAAGGAATACAGGGATCAAATACTGATTTTCTTATTTGTGCAATATCAACAAGACATAACATGCCAATTTTAACCACAGATAAGGATTTTTCTAATTTCCAAGCAGTTTTTCCTGTTAAACTTCATAGCCCAAGAGCGTAAGGTCTAACAATGGAATATGTCAATGAAAAGGAGACACCGTTGGTCATAAATTAGAAAGGTCGAGGAGCCCCAAATCTTTGCTTGGCTTTTGCCCCCCCGCTCCCCCTACCCTTGACCCCTGCCTGTTGCCCCCCCCTTCAGCCTTGCCTTGCAGCGGCGGATTAAAATACCCGAATCCCAATTGCGGAAATTCTGTCTTTAACCGCGTGAGCCATCTTCTTATTCCCATCCCCGGCCCGTTTTCTTCGGGCGCGATTTCGTCGAGGTACCAGTCTGGGTCTATGTTCAGGTTTCTTAACTGGATGAAGTCGGGGTCGCAATCTGAGACAAGTTCACTCAGGGCGGCGTATTCGGCCTCGGTGTCGGTGAAACCGGGGAGGATGAAGTAGTTGAGGGAGACGAATTTTTTGTCATTTTTCATTACCCGGATTGATTCCTTGATCTCGGTCAAGGAAAAATCCCGGGGACGGTAGTATCCTGCGTGGCACTGGTCGCGGGCGGAGTTAATGCTTACCCTGATGGAATCGAGCCCGGCGGCGCTCAACCTTGCCACCTCCCGCGGGCGGCTGGAGTTGGAGTTTAAGTTGATGGTGCCTTGATCGGTGGCCTTTCTGATTTTCTTTATTGCCGCCTCGATGGTGTCGGCGGCCATAAGGGGTTCGCCCTCGCAGCCCTGGCCGAAGCTCGCCACATGTCCGGTCTTTTCCAGGTGGGCGACGGCGATTTCGGCTATTTCGTCGGGGCTTGGGGTAAAGGCGAGCCGTTCCTGGGTCGAGGGGCAGCAGCCGGAGGGTTGCAGGGATATGCAGCCGAGGCATTGGGCGTTGCAGGTGGGCGAGGTCGGCAGCGGCGCTTCAAAGCGCCCCATGAAATAGTTGACCGCGGCCGGACAGTTATAGGTCAGGCAGCACTTGCCGAGGTGCTGGATCAGTCGGTTGTTTTTGTTGTTCCGCAGGGCGGTCGCGGTGTTTTTTTTAATCCGGTCGGGATGATACCTTCCCGGTTTTTGGCGCCGGTCATCGTCGCTTCGGAATCCCGCGACCCAGAAGCGTCCGTCGCCCCAGCCCAGGGCGCTGTAGGCAAAGAGCGGCAGGGTGGGGGCGTCGTCCATTTTTTCAAAGTCGCAGATAAGGGTGGCGGTATGGGCCGGGGCCATGAAGGCCGCAACAGCCAGGGCCTTTTTCCCCGCCGGGGCGTCGATGATTACCCGGTTGCCGCGCTTGTCGCGCCCCACCGGGAGTCGGCCGGGGAGGACGAAAAAATCGCTGCCATCCGGCAGGGGGATGAGGTCGGAGAGTTCGGGGATAACCGAGGCGCGGCCGCTGCGCCCGGAAAGGGTCAGACGGCCGGATTCACGGATTTCACCGTTTTCGTTGGCATATACCGCAAGCGGCATCCGGGTGGGGTGAATGCTCATCGCGGCTTACGGCCGGACAGCGTTCATCACCGAATCAACCGCTTGATAGATGTCCTCGTCGTCACCGAAGATGTCCTGGATCTTTGGACTTTCGATCAGGTCTTCGATGATGTACTGGGTAAGAAACAGGGAGATGAAATTGGGGTTTTTTACCAGGCCGCGCAGGGGGGCGATTTTGAACTGGATGTCAAAATCTTCCATCTGGGTCAGTTTTTCCATCTGATTGTGGAAGAGCCCCCGCAGACCGTCGACGTCGGTGGCCTCAAGGATTTTTTTGTCAAGCAGATGCTGTACCAGCAGGGTGGAAAGCCTTTCAGCCTCCTGCTGGGTCTTGCTGATCATCAGATACCGCTCCCGTTCCCGTTTGCGGTCAATGGCGTTGCCGGTCTTGGAGTCGTTTTTATAAGGATTCGAGCTGTAATGGGCCATTTTCCTTCCCTTGTCTTTTGATACGGCGGGATCGTGAATCGGTTGACATTATCAAGCAAAGATGGAATTTAACCTTGCGTCAATCACATATCCAGCAAAAACTTTAAAGAGCGGCAAAAAAGAGAGGGTTAAACGATGAGTCGCAGCGAAGCGGTAAGAAAGATGACCGGGTTGACGGTGATGCTGCCCGGGGGGATCATGCCGGGAGAGATCATGGCCGCGGTCCATGATCTCTCCCGGAAATATGATTTCGGGATTTATCTGTCAACGGCCCAGAATCTGCGGCTGATAAATATTGCCGAGGATGATTTTGAGGCGGTCAAGGCCGGGCTTGCCGCGGCCGGGGCGGTGTTCAAGGGACCGGGGGGGTTCCCCCTGCCCAAGGTCTGTATCGGGGCCGGCAGTTGTAAGCTCGGCCTCGTTGATACCCTTGAGTTCTCCCGTCTTGTCGGCGAACGCTTTGCCGGGCGGAAGAATGTTAAGCCCAAGTTCAAGATCGCTGTTTCCGGCTGTCCTGCCGCGTGTTCCGGGGCAATGCTTGCCGATATCGGTGTGGTCGCGACCCGGGCCGGGTTTAACCTGTATGTCGGAGGCAAGGGCGGACCGCGGCCAAGGGTGGGACAGAGGATAAAGAAGGGCGTCAGCCGGGACGAGGTCATGTATGCCATTGAGATCCTGGTTGATTACCATGACCGCAAGACCACGGGAAAACAGCGTTTTGCCAAGTTGTTGAACGCCGACGATTTCCCCTTTTCCCTTGAATGAATGTCCCCGCCGGTAAGGCGGAAATGATTATTTGCGATTTTTTACGACGCCATGCAAGATAATCAAAAGGGGTTAAATCGCGCACATGGCGGCGTCCATGAAGCCCTTGCAGAGTGCGTTTTTTGCGTTAACTGTGGTTAGTTGATCGCTTCACGCATACCGTGCAGATTCGGGAAAAGAATCATTTCCGGACAGTTACGGCTAAAAAAGGTTCATCTGCGGATTTTTTCTCTTCCGGCGGCGTTTCGTTTCCCGGCGTTGGATGAGGTCCGCCGGGATTTCCTTGATAAAGGGGCTTTGGGTGGCGCTGTTGCCGCTGAGGAAAAGATTGTCGGTGGCCCTGGTCATGGCGACGTACAGCAGGCGGCGTTCTTCTTCGGTATCGTCGCTTCCGGCCCAGGGCAGGATCGATTGGTCAATGCCGGGGATAAAGACGCTTTGGAACTCAAGGCCCTTGGCGGCGTGAATGGTCATCACCGCGATTCCTTTTGCCCTGGGGTCGTAGAGGCTTCGGCTCTCAAGCCTCTCCATGTGCGTAAGCATGGTCCGGACGTCGGCAAAGGTCGAGGCGAGATCCACCAGGCGGCGGCAGTTATCACTTTCCGTAAGGCCGTAGGCGTTGAGCAGTTTTTTTATTGCCGCGGCGGGGTTGGTTCCGGCCCCGTTTATCCAGGCGTGGCGCAGGTCTTTTATCCGGGTCATGGCCGCGATTCCCCGGTCGCTCCGCGCCTGCTGTTTATCCGCGACTATCTCGTTTACCGTTTTTTTCCCGATCCCGGCAAGGCCCGCGAGGGCCACGGATAGAGATTGCAGGTCATCGGGGTTTTCGGCCCACTTTATCAGGCGGTACACCGGCCTTGTTTCCGCCCGGTCAAAGAACGGGGTGATGCCGACAATCTGTACCGGCAGGCCCCGGCGGTCAAGGGCGTTGACGATTGCCGTTCCCTGGCGCGAAAGGCGACAGAGTACGGCAATATCCTCAAAGGCGGTATTGCCGTCGGTTTTGCCGCCGCGGCCGCTGTAAATTGAGAAATTCTCCACCCCGCCGAGGATCTCCTCGATTCTTTTGACGACAAGTTCCGCCTCTGCCGCCGTTGAGCGACCGGGTTGATACTCCACCCGTCCTCCCGGCCGCCGGAGGGGGACAAGTTCAGACTCCCCGCCCCCGCGGTTATGGGCGATCAGTGTCCCCGCCGCCGCAAGGATTTCCGGGCGACTGCGGTAATTCTGTTTAAGGCGGATGACCCGGGTTGCGGGGTTATTTCTGAAGGCGAAGAAGTTTTCCACCGCCGCGCCGCGAAAACCGTATATCGCCTGGTCCGGGTCGCCGATGACAAAGGCCGTTGCCGATTCGGCCAGTTCTTCCACCAGCATCGCCTGGTCCGGGTTTACGTCCTGGAACTCGTCAACCAGGATATGTTCAACCCGGGCACGGACCTTGCGGCGCAGGGCTTGGTCGTCGGCAAAGTCTTGCAGGAACAGGGGGATGATCTCCTCAACGGTAATGGCGTTGTCGTTGTTTTCGCAGTCGGGGTCGATGACCTTCAGGTCGGGGTGTTTTTTCCTGAGCCAGTGGAGACAGAAGGCGTGAAAGGTGCCGGTAAACACCATGCCTGCGGCCGTTCCCAGCCGGTCTTCAAGCCGTGTCTTCATCTCGTCGGCGGCGCGGTTGGTAAAGGTGATGGCCCATACCGACTCCGGTTTCACCCCGTCTTTTTCGACCAGGTGGAGTATCCGGCCGGTGAGGGTGTGGGTCTTGCCGGTGCCGGGACCGGCAATGACCATGGTCCTTCTGCCGACGGCGGCAACGGCCTCGTCCTGCTCCGGGTTGACTATGGCGTTGAAGTCCGGGTCTCCGGCGATGATCGTGGCCGGGGATACGGCGCCGCTCGCGGCCCTGGGCCTCTTCCTTTTTTTTTCGGCACCGCCACCCCGAACATGAACGACTGCCCGGCCGCGGCCGCGATTTCGCCTTCCGCGAAGACGCGGATCATTCCGAATTCGCCGTCAAAGCCGCCCCGGCGGATGACATACCCCCCGCGCATCCGGGTAAGGGCCGTGGCGAGAAGGGGGGATACGGTTTCAAGTTCTTCCGTCGGGGTATTGAGGAGGATATTGAACTCGGAACCGAATCTGGCGATGAGGCGGGAGTAAAGGTCGTCGACTTTTTTGGTTGCCGGGCCGCAGCTCATGATCTCGGCCAGGATCTCGGGCAGGGGAATTAGGGAGTGGACCACGGGCGAGTTTGCCGGGTATACGGGATGGTCGCGGCCGGCAAGTTCAATCACCCGGGACAGGACGCCGACGGTTAATGGTCGGCGGCATCGCGGACAGATATCATTTAGCTTCGCGGTTTCCGCCGGTTCAAGGCTGATCCCGCATTTACGATGGCCGTCAAGGTGGTATTTCCCTTCCTCGGGGAAAAACTCAACCGTGGCGGCAAATCCCCTGCCCGGGTCTTCAAGGGCGGCCCTGATGGCGAAAAAATCAAGGGGGCAGGAAAATATATTGGCCTCGCGCCCTAATTTCGCCGGGGAATGACAGTCGGAGTTTGAGATCAGGGTGTAGCGGTCAAGGGCCGGAACCAGGCGGTTCATTGCCGGGTCGGACGAGAGCCCGGTCTCAAGGGCGAATATGTGTTCCGACAGGTCGCCGAAGCAGTCTTCAAGGCGGTCAAAACCGGATTTTGAGCCGAAAAGCGAAAACCACGGGGTCCAGATATGGGCCGGAACCATGAAGCCATGCTCGGATTCCTCAAGGACGATTTCGAGGAGATCGCGGGCGTCAAGGCCGAGGATCGGGCGGCCGTCGGATTCGATATTACCGATGGCGGCAAGCCGGGCTGAAATGGCGGCGGCATCGGCAAGGGTGGGGACATAGACAAGGTTGTGGATCTTGCGCACCCGGCCGTTTTTTTTATAAATGGAACTGATCTCGGCTGAGAGGAGGAAACGGGTATCGCCGGCTTCGGGATTGATCCCGGCCAGGGCCGGAGGAAGGTTTTCGTCTTTGAGGCGGTAAAGGCCGGGTTCGGCGGGGGTCAGGTGTTCATTTAAATGCGCCCGCCAGCCCGGGTGGGTGAAATCACCGGTGGCGATTAGGTTTATGCCCTTGACCCTTGCCCAGGCAAACAGGCCCGGGAGGGTGCTTTTCTTGCTGGTGGCCCGGGACCATGGCGAGTGGATGTGGAGATCGGCGATAAACATTTTTCAGTTTACGGTTCACGGTTGACGGTTTACCGTTCAGCGGGACGCTATTGCCCTCATGCAGCCCACCCTTTGACAGCCTGTTGGAAAATGGGCTGTGCGTGGCGCATGGACGGCTTTTTAAACGGTCTGTTAAGTAACCGTAAACCGTCAATCGTGAACCGTAAACATGAATTCCGAATATTACATGGGACTGGCCCTTGAACAGGCCCGGGCCGCGGCGGCGGGGGGAGAGGTGCCGGTGGGGGCGGCACTGGTGGGGCCGCGGGGGAAGGTGCTGGCTGTCGGCCGCAATTGTCCAATTGAAAAAAACGATCCCAGCGCCCACGCCGAGATCAATGTCATCCGTGCGGCGGCGTTAATCCTGAACAATTATCGCTTGACAGGGTGTGACCTCTATGTAACTTTGGAACCCTGTCTCATGTGCGCCGGCTCCCTGATAACATCCCGGATTAAAAGACTTTTTTACGCCGCCGCCGACCCGAAGACCGGGGCGGTAAAAAGTCTGTATCAGGTTCTGTCGGACCAGCGCCTGAATCATCAGGTAGAGGTGGTCGGCGGGATTATGGCTGAAGAGTCATCAGCACTGCTCAGGGAGTTCTTTCGGCAGAGGCGGAAGGGGTGAAATTACAGAGTGGCATGTGTTTTGTTAATATCTTCAGGATATTATAGCAATGAAGCAAGCTGTAATTCGTCTTTCCGGCATGCTTTTAGCCGGAATCCAGGATTTAAAGTCCTTATCAAAGTTTACTGGATTCCGGGTCAAGCCCGGAATGACTTTGGATGTATTGCTAAATTAAGTCGTATATTCAACGAATTAAGATAGCCTGGAAGGTTGAGTTTGAGTTACCAGAGGAGAAATTTGCGATTGAGTGGTGCGGATGTGGTTGTTTGCCTGCCACGATAATAGTGATTTCTATATCGTGGCAGATAAACGGCATCATCTGAGCAGTTATTTAGTTTTTATATAGAAGAGTAGAATTTCTCCCTGTGGTTGAATCAGGGAGAAATTTGCGATTGAGTGGTGCGGATGTGGTTGTTTGCCTGCCACGATAATAGTGATTTCTATATCGTGGCAGGCAAACGGCCGCAGATGCGCCACTCAATCGCAAATTTCAGGAGAGGTACCGAAGTGGTCGTAACGGCCCCGACTCGAAATCGGGTTGTCGGTTTGTAGCCGGCACGTGGGTTCGAATCCCACCCTCTCCGCCATTTTTTTATTTACCGGGAAATACCTTGGCAGAATGAAAAAATCTGCTATTATTCCCGGTCTGAAAAAGTTTCAGGTTGAAGTGCGAAATCGGAATAAAAGTCGGTTCTGAATTCTGTTTTCTGACATCTGAAACGGAGAGGTGTCCGAGAGGCCGAAGGAGCACGCTTGGAAAGCGTGTGTACGGCAACGTACCGTGGGTTCGAATCCCACCCTCTCCGCCAGTTTACATACCAGTGATCGCATGATCGCCGCAGGATTTCAGCTTTAGCCGGGTCCTGCACGACGAAGGCTCGCGAACCCCGCCAGATCCGGAAGGAAGCAACGGTAGCGATGTTTTTCGGGCGTTGCAGGTCGCCCGGCTATTTTTTTGCCGGCGTATATCATTGCTGGTTTTTGCCTTTTGACTTTTCCCCTTTAACTCTTTAGTCTGTCTCCATGTCATATCTTGTCCTTGCGCGGAAATATCGGCCCCAGACCTTCAGCGAGGTGGTGGGGCAGACGGGGGCGGTGCGGATTCTGCAGAACGCCGTGGCCCGGGACCGGGTGCCTCACGCCATGCTTTTTTCCGGGGTCCGGGGGGTGGGCAAGACCACCCTGGCCCGTATTATGGCCAAGGCGGTCAATTGTGAAGGTGAAACCGGATCTCCTCCCTGTAACCAGTGCGACTCCTGCGTTGATATTACCCGGGGCAGCGCCGTGGATCTCAAGGAAATCGACGGCGCCTCCAACCGTGGTATTCAGGAGATCCGCGGTCTTCAGGAAGACCTGCGTTTCATGCCCAGCCGGTGCCGTTACAAGGTGGTGATCATCGACGAGGTCCACATGCTCACCGATCAGGCCTTTAACGCCCTGCTTAAGACCATAGAGGAACCGCCGGCCCATGTGATTTTCATGTTCGCAACCACCGAGGTCCACAAGATCCCGGTGACCATACTCTCCCGCTGTCAGCGTTTTGAGTTGAAAAGGGTGGCCTTTGCCGAACTTATGGCCGCCTTTGCCGCCATTGCCGCAAGCGAGGGGGTTGAGATAGGCCGCAGCGGTCTTGAGATGATTACCCGTGAGGCCGGGGGCAGTGTCCGTGACGGCCTCTCCCTTCTTGACCAGGTTTTTTCCCTTGGCGGTGACAAGGTAGGTGACGACGATATCCGCGAGGTTCTCGGCCTGGTAAACCAGGCCGCCTTTGCCGATCTATCCCGGGCCGTTCTTTCGGCTGATCTTTCCGCGGCCCTTAAGGTTGTTGATCAATGTATCAGCGGCGGGGTTGATATCAGGAGATTTCATGCCGGGCTGCTGGAGTTTTTTCGTTCCCTCCTCGTCTGCCGGGCGGTTGACGATCCCGCCGCTCTTCTGGCGGTCAGTGACCGTGATCTTGCGGTTTTAAAGGAGATTTCTTCCGCGTACAGTCTTGAGGATATTGCCGCGGGTTTTGATTTTCTCCTCAAGGGTGGAGAGGAACTTAAATTCACTCCGCAGCCGCGTATGGTCCTTGAGATGCTGCTTCTCCGGATGACACGGGCAGCTGGTGTTGTCGGGATTGACGAGATCCTCCGGCGCCTTGACGCCATGGCTCCGGGGGAGGATGGGGATGACGGGCCGGCATATCCGACCGGAGCGGTGGCGGGAGTGAGTCAGGCGGCAATGGTGGCGGAAGCGAAAAAAAAAATTTCCCCGTCGCCCCCTGACGCGGAACCGGAACGCATCGCCCCGGTAAGCGAAGCGGTGTCTCCGCCGGAACCCGATAAAGTCCCGGCGGCGGTTGATCCTGGTAAGGATGTCCGTCGCGACTGGAATGAATTTATCTCCTATGTCGCCGAACGGCGCATACGTCTGTCCACCTCGCTCAAACTGGCCACCCCGGTTGTTGACGGGGACGGTCTGGAATTACGTTTTGACGAGCGCGGTGACTGCAAGTTCCTTGAAGAAAAGGAAAATCTTCACATCCTGACCGAGTTTACCCAGGATTTTTTTCAACAGGACCTGCGGGTAATTGTCCGGGTGATCGGGGAGAGTAAAGAGACCGTCGCCGATGACCAGACTCAGCACGAACGGCAGAACCTGCGTAACGATCCCCTGGTGGCCATGACCCTTGAGGTCCTTGACGGCAGGATCGCCGATGTCCGAACCGGGCCCCGTTCCCGCGCCTGACCACCTCCTCGCATGCGCCACACGCAATCCGATTAAGATGGCCCTGAGATAGATGACTCATATAAAAGCCCTGCCGCAAGCCCTGGTCAGCCTTATTGAAGACCTGTCCCGCCTCCCTGGAATCGGCAGCAAGACCGCCACCCGTCTGGCCCTGCATATTCTCAGACGTCCTGCATCCGAGGCCGCCGCCCTGGCCCGTGACCTTGCCGATCTGCACGCCCGGATACATCTCTGCGGTAATTGTTTCTCCTTTTCCGAGGAAAACCCCTGTCCGATATGCAGCGATCCCCGGCGTGACGCCACTCTTGTCTGCGTGGTGGAGGGGCCGGCGGACATGATGGCGATCGAGAAAAGTGCTTCGTTCAAGGGGCAGTATCATGTTCTTCACGGCGCCCTTTCTCCCATGGACGGGGTCGGGCCACGGGAGTTGCGGATTGAGGCCCTGATCACCCGTATTCAAAGACATAAAATCCGGGAACTGTTGATTGCCACCAGTTCAACCGTACCCGGCGAGGCCACCGCCTCGTATCTGATGGAGAAGCTCGCCCGCGCCGGGGTGAAGCTCTCCCGGCTCGCCTGCGGTATCCCCATGGGAATGGACGTGCGTCACGCCGACACCATGACCCTGTCCAGGGCCATTGATGGCAGGGTCATGAATCGCTGAAGTGGAGTTCCTTTTTCTGTCTATGCTTTCCGGCTCGAGCCGGAAACAAGGCTCCCGGAACGCTATAATGTTCTTGCAATAAAGGAGCTGATGGCTGAATCCTGGATCCGTGACGTCCGGGAATGGCGCATCTGCGGTGTCGGCAAGCCGTTGATATACCGAAGTATAATCAACGGCTTGCCTCCTTGCATCTGCGCCGTTCCCGGACGCCCGAAGGGCGGCGGGGTGAAATTTCCGTCGGAGTGAAAATCGGGCAAAAAACGCATGAATTCAGATAAATACATAATCGGTTGTCACTAAGCCATCACGGATTCAGGTGAATAATAATTTCGCTCTGCGGCGTTGCGGGGGGGCGGTCAAATAAAAGGGTATTGTAACTACTCACCCCATGATCGCCAAAATGTTAATAACCACGGGACTTATAACTGCTTACAGGGTGCCGGAGATTTTCTTGATCAGCCTGACGCAGCGTATTAGTCATACATAACAGACCGTTGAAAAAGCCGTCCATGGCTTTTTAAATTCCGGTTGGCCAAAACAAGTTCCGGCCAACCTCTCGATTTCACCGGGTTTTTCAACCCGGTGAAATCAGCGACGCGCCCATGCGTCGCATACAGTCCGTTTTTTAACGGACTGGTTAAGTAAGGCTTATCGGGGAAAGATTCGGTACCCTGGGCGCAGTTACGAAATATTCTTGACAGGGGATGGCATTATTGGTATTTCGTTGCAGTTCATACCGCTTGTTTTGCGCGGTGCGTGTGTTGCGGTATCGATATTGTTGTTCGGTTTCGCCAGGTTTTTGCCATAGGCGCGTAGCTCAGTGGGAGAGCGCTACCTTGACACGGTAGAGGTCGGCGGTTCAAAACCGCCCGTGCCTACCAGATTTTTCGCCGGTGAGATCGGCTTCGCCGGCTTTTTTTATTCTTTGGGGAAGAGATGTCGGAGATATTGGTCAACCTGGCCGGAAGCGGGAAGAGCTGTAATTTCGCCGCCGGCACAACCTACGCCGGGATTGTAAGCGAGCTTGCCAGTAAGAAGCAGGCCAAGCTCGCGATGGCGGTAAAGGTGGGTGATGATCTCCTTGATCTCTCGGCCGTGGCCGAAAATGACGCCGAGATTGAATTGATTACCGCCAGAAGTCCCGAGGCCCTTGGTCTGTTACGTCACAGCGCCGCCCATGTCATGGCCCACGCGGTTATTGATGTCTTTGGTTCCGGGGTCAGGGTGGCCATCGGTCCGGCGGTTGCCGACGGCTTTTATTACGATTTTGAATATGAAAAGTCATTTACCCCTGAAGACCTTGGACGGATCGAGGCCCGAATGGGTGAGATTATCGCCTCCGGTACTGTTTTTACCCGCGAGGTGGTGAGCCGGGAAGAGGCCCGGGAGATGTTTGCCGGCCTTGGTCAGACATATAAACTTGAACTCCTTGACGATATCGCTGAAGGCGAAGCGGTGAGTATTTATCGCCTCGGCGGTTTTGTCGATCTCTGTCGGGGGCCGCATCTGCCCCATACCGGTTTTTTGAAGGCGGTAAAGCTGTTAAAGCTTGCCGGGGCCTATTGGCGCGGTGATGAAAAGCGGCAGATGCTGCAGCGGATTTACGGCACCGCCTTTGCGAACGCAAAGGAATTAAAGGCGCACCTGGATCGGATCGAAGAGGCAAAGCGGCGGGATCATCGCCGTCTTGGCCGTGAGCTTGAGCTGTTTACTATAGACGATCAGGTGGGGCCGGGGCTCATCCTCTGGCAGCCCCGGGGGGCGCTTGTACGGCGGGTTATCGAAGACTTCTGGCGTGACGAGCATTACCGTTGCGATTACGAACTCCTCTTTACCCCTCATATCGCCCGTCGTGATATGTGGAAGACCAGCGGCCATCTCGATTTTTACGCTGAGAACATGTACGCGCCGATGGATATCGACGGGGTCGGTTTTCAGCTTAAACCGATGAACTGCCCCTTTCATATTGCGGTTTACAACTCGCGGAAACGCAGCTATCGTGAGTTTCCCATCCGCTGGTGTGAACTGGGCACGGTCTATCGCTACGAGAAGACCGGAGCCCTGCACGGCCTTATGCGGGTGCGGGGGTTTACCCAGGATGACGCCCATATATTCTGTCGTCCCGATCATCTGGCCGACGAGATATATAATATTCTCGATCTGACCCTGCATGTTCTCAAGACCTTTGGTTTTGACTCGTACGAGGTCTATCTCTCGACCCGGCCGGAAAAATATGTCGGCAGTGACGAGAACTGGCAGGCGTCCACCGAGGCTTTGCAGGACGCCCTTGACAGGAAAGGACTGGCCTATGAGCTTGATCCCGGTGAGGGGGTGTTTTACGGCCCCAAGATAGATATAAAGATCAAGGACGTCCTTGGTCGTTCCTGGCAGTGTTCCACCATCCAGGTTGACTTTAATCTGCCGGAAAGATTTGATATATCATATACCGGCGCCGATGGTGTCGAGCATCAGCCGATCATGATCCATCGGGCCCTGATGGGGTCACTTGAGCGTTTTTTCGGGATTCTGATCGAACATTACGGCGGCGCTTTTCCGGTGTGGCTGGCGCCGGCTCAGGCGGTGGTGATGAATATCACCGATAGCCAGATTGACTATGCCGGCGAGGTTTACAAAAGCTTGCGGGCCGCCGGTATCCGGGTTGAAAAAGACCTGCGTAACGAGAAGCTTAACTATAAGATCCGGGAAGCGCAGCTGAAGAAGATCCCCTATATGGTTGTTTTAGGTGATCGGGAGAAATATGAAGGCAAGGTGGCGGTCCGGCTCAGAAGCGGGAAAAATCTTGATCCAATGGGGGTTGAGGCCTTTGCCGCTATTGTCAAACGTGATATCGAGACCAGGACCGACTTTCACCCGGTACAGGGTTGAGCCTGTCCGTAACTGGAGGCATTGAGCATCAAAGGAAGAAAAGTTAGCGCCCGTGGTCGGGAGGAGAGGGCCAGGGTCAACGAGCAGATAAAGTGTAAGGACGTCCGGGTAATAGATGCCGACGGCAATCAGGCCGGAATACTTACGGTGCCGCAGGCCAGGGCTCTTGCCGATGAGTCCGGTCTGGATCTGGTTGAGGTGGCGGCTAACTCAGATCCGCCGGTCTGCCGGATCATGGATTACGGTAAATACCGCTACGAACAACGCAAGAAACAGCAGGAAGCCAAGAAAAAGCAGACGGTAATTGAGGTTAAGGAGATCAAGCTCCGCCCCAAGACTGAAAAGCATGATCTTGACTTCAAGATAAGAAATATCAGAAAGTTTCTTGACGGCAAAAACAAGGTTAAGGTCACTCTCCGTTTTCGGGGCCGGGAGATTGTTTACGCCAATACCCTTGGAGCCGAGGTTCTGAAAAAGGTCGCGGCGGAGCTTGAGGATATTGCCACCGTGTTGCAGCATCCGAGAATGGAAGGTCGGCAGATGTCGATGTTCCTGGGCCCCAAGAGCTGATGGACTCGTAACAAATATCTCAAACGGAAGCGGGTCCATGTAAATTCAATAAGTTAGAAGCGCAATTGCCGTTGGTTCGCAATTTATTGCGAGGCCAACAAGAACTGATGAACCCGTAATTACCCTTGCATGGTGTTGGGAAAAGTATCATTAAAAAAAGATTTTTTTGTAGATTTAAAGAGGAGTAAGTCATGCCCAAGATGAAAAGCAACAGAGGCGCGGCAAAGCGTTTTCGCGCCAGCGGTACCGGCAAGGTTCGGCGCAATAAGGCGTTTACCAGCCATATTCTGACCAAGAAGAACAGCAAACGCAAAAGGAATCTGCGGCAGGGGACCATGGTGGCTGAATCGGATGTAAAGGCGATCCGGCGACTTCTTCCCTATCTGTAGAATTAACGCCCCAGGTTTAACAGTCCGTTGAAAAACGGACTGTACGCGGCTGATGTCCGCGCCGCCGATTTTGCCGGGTTGAAAACCCCGGTGAAATCGAGAGGTTGGCCGGAACTTGTTTTGGTCAACCGGAGTTAAAAAAGCCATGGACGGCTTTTTCAACGGTCTGTTAAAGAACAAGTATTGAGGTTATAGAGATGCCCAGAGTTAAAAGAGGATTCAAGGCCAGGCGTCGGCGGAACAAGGTGTTGAAGATGGCCCGTGGTTATGTCGGCGGGCGTCATCGCCTGTATCGTACCGCCATTGAGGCTGTTGATCGCGGTCTTACCTACGCCTACCGTGACCGTAAGGCGAGGAAACGTGATTTCCGCCGTTTGTGGATTGTCAGGATAGGGGCGGCGGCCAAGATGAATGGTACTTCCTACAGTCGCCTCATGGGTGGACTGAAGAAGGCCGATGTCGAGCTTGACCGTAAGATCCTGGCCAATATGGCCATTCTTGACCCCAATGCCTTCAGTCAGGTCTGCAAGCTGGCCAATTGATTAGTATCCGTTTGCCCCCGGTGGTGAACGGAATTGCGTGGTAGATTCCGGCGCCCCTGTCTCTGCTTTTTTGCGGAGGTAAGCGCCGGTTTTTTTTCTAAGCCTGAATCCGTGACTTCTTCTTTGTTGGCGGGTGAGTTGATATACCGAAGTGTAGTCAACCTGTCCGTCTCCTCGCATTTGGCCCGTTCCCGAACCTCACGAATTTAAGGATAGAGACCAAGAAAGAATATAATCCGGTTTATCAAATGGACGAGGCTATTACAACACTGCGGGATGAGGCCCTCGTGGCCCTGGATGCATGCGGGGACATCGATGGACTTGAGGCGTTCCGGATTAAATATCTTGGCCGTAACGGCGCGGTAAGCGGCCTGATGCGCAGCCTGCCCGGGCTTGCTCCCGAGGCCCGGCCCGCCTTTGGCCGTGACGCCAATAAACTCAAGCAGGAGATCGAGGCCGCCTTTACCGCTCGCAGGGAGAATCTTGCCGTCAATGCCGCCGCCGACCGGGGCGGGGTGGATATCACCATCCCGGGGCGTTGTCTGCCTGGAGGACATAGCCACCCGGTATCCCAGGTATCGCTTGAGATCTGCGACACCTTTGCCGCCATGGGCTTTGATATTGCCGAAGGCCCTGACGTCGAGACCGACTTTTATAACTTCGAGGCCCTGAATATCCCCAGTCATCATCCGGCCAGGGATATGCACGACACCTTCTATGTCTCCGATTCCACCCTCCTCCGGACCCACACCTCGCCGATGCAGATCCGGGCCATGGAGGCCCGCAGGCCTCCCCTGCGAATGATCGCCCCCGGCAAGGTCTATCGCTGCGATTCCGATGTTACCCATACCCCCATGTTTCACCAGGTCGAGGGTTTCCTTGTTGATGAAGATGTCAGTTTCGCCGATCTCAAAGGGGTGTTGTCGCTCTTTATCGCCCGCGTTTTTTCCGTTGATACCGCCATCAGGTTCCGCCCCAGTTATTTCCCCTTTACCGAACCCAGCGCCGAGGTGGATATCGCCTGCGTTATCTGTGGCGGCAAGGGCTGCCGGGTATGTAAACATACAGGCTGGATCGAAATTTTAGGCGCTGGAATGATCGACCCCGAGGTCTTCAGGAGCGTTGGCTACGATCCCGAAGAGGTGAGTGGGTTCGCCTTTGGGATCGGGGCCGAGCGGATCGCGATGCTCAAGTACGGCATTGATGATATCCGCCTCTTCTATGAAAACGACCATCGCTTTCTTTCACAGTTTTAGGCCGGGAAATAATCAATGAAATTTACTCTGAGCTGGTTACAGGATTACGTTGACATCAGTTTGTCGGCCACCGAACTTGCCGCCGGGTTGACCATGGCCGGTCTTGAGGTTGACAGTGTCGACGAGACCGGTGCGGATCTTGATCAGTTGGTCATCGCCCGGGTCGCTGCCGTTGAGGGCCATCCCGACGCCGACCGTCTTCACGTCTGCGAGGTTGACGACGGTGAGGACCGGCGGCAGATTGTCTGCGGCGCCGCCAACGTTCATGCCGGGATGATTACCGTCCTCGCCCGTCCCGGTGCCGTTCTTCCCGGGGGGCTTAAAATAAAATCCTCGAAACTGCGCGGGGTAAAGTCAGACGGCATGCTTTGCTCGGCCGCGGAACTTGGTCTTGAGGATGGCTCCGACGGCATTCTCGATCTTGACCGCGACCTTTCAGTCGGGACTCCGGCGGCCTCGGCCCTGGGGCTTGTCGATACCCTGATCGAGGTAGATCTGACCCCAAATCGTGCCGATTGCGCCAGTGTCATCGGGATCGCCCGTGAGGCGGCGGCCCTGACGAATACCTCTCTGCGCTCTCCCGCGGTCAGTGATTTGAGCTTTTCAGGTCAGGCCCCGTTTACGGTCAAGATCGCCGATTATGATCTATGTCGGCGTTATTGCGCCTGTATCATTCGCGGGGTCAAGGTCGGCCCGTCGCCGTGGTGGCTTAAAAAACGGCTTTTGAGCGTGGGATTGCGACCGATAAACAACGTCGTTGACATAACCAATTTTGTTATGCTTGAGTGCGGTCAGCCCATGCACGCCTTTGATTTTAACCGTCTCTCCGGCACTGAAATCGAGGTAAGGTCGGCCCGTGAAGGCGAGAAGATAAAGACCCTTGACGGCCGGGAACATGATCTCACCCCTGAAACCCTGGTTGTCGCTGATGCCGGGGGGGCGGTGGCGGTGGCCGGGGTCATGGGCGGTGAGGCGACCCAGGTCGATGCCGCTACCGGTGATATCCTCCTTGAAAGCGCCTGCTTCTCGGCGGTATCTGTACGCCGTACCGCCCGCAGGCTTAATCTCGGTACTGATTCATCCTACCGCTTTGAGCGCGGGGTTGATCCCGGCGCCACCGCCCACGCCCTGGCCCGGGCCGCGGAGCTGGTGGTAAAGATGGGCGCGGGCGAGATAGAAGGGGCGGTGGATGTACAGGGAAAAGCGGCCAAGCCGCTTAAACTCTTATTTCGTCCCCATCGCTGCAACAAACTCCTCGGGACATCGCTCAGCGGTGAAGAGATCATGGCCATGCTGTCCGCGATTGAACTTGGCTGTCGTCTTATTGACACTGAGACCCTGGAGGTGACGGTTCCGACCTTCCGGGTTGATATCGAGCGCGAGATTGATCTGGTTGAAGAGGTCGCCCGCCTGGTTGGTTATGATCATCTGCCTGAAAGCCTGCCCCGGGTTACCCTGGCCCCGGCCATTGAAAGCCCTGATCGTGTTTTTCGTCTGAAGGCGGCGGCGGCGATGGTTGAGATCGGTTTGAGCGAGGTCATTAATTACAGCTTCGTCTCATCCAGCCATCGGCGCCTGCTGGGCTATGGTGAATCTCCGGATGAGTTCGTCCGGCTGAAGAATCCCCTGGCCGAAGAGCAGTCGGTGATGCGGACCACCATACTGCCGGGGCTTATTGAAAATTTGAACCATAACCTCAATCGTCAGGCCCCGGGGCTGATGATATTCGAGGTGGGCAAGGTCTTTCATCCCCGGGGGGGGCGGGACCGGCAGCCGCGTGAGAATACCCGGATCAGCGCGATTATCGCCGGTCGTCGTAACAGCGGTGCGCCGGTGATTCATTTCGGCCGGGAAAAGGTGGATCTTTATGATGTAACCGGTGTGGTTTCAGCCTTTATCTCCCGGATGGGATACCGCATTGATGCCTTTACCGTTGCCGAAGACCTTCCTTTCGCCTCAGGGACGGTTGCCGTCTCCGTAAACGGCGTCAGAATAGGAGCCTGCGGGGAATTAAGCCCCGGGGTGACACGGGAGTTCGGGGTAAAACAGGCGGCATGGTTTATAGATCTTGACCTTGACATGCTTATGGGAATAAAAAGAGAGGATAAAATATTTTTTCCTCTGCCGAAGTTCCCGGCGGTCTATCGCGACATAGCCATTGTCCTCTCCGAGGCGGTGCCGGTGGCGGAGTTGATGGCAAGTCTTGAAAAAGGCGGCGGCAATCTCCTCGAGAGTGCGGAATTGTTTGACGTCTATAAGGGGGATAAGGTCGAGGCCGGAACGAAGAGCGTTGCGGTCCGGCTGGTATTCAGAAGCGCCGGATCAACCCTGAAGGACAAACAGATCAATAAGGCCATGAATAAAATTCTGGCCGAAATCGCCCGTGATCTTGGCGGTAAACTTAGAGAGAGTTGATTGAACATGGCGAAACCAAATCTTACCCGTAAAGACCTGGCCCAGGCGGTTCATGAGAAAATCGGTCTGCCGAAACAGAATTCAGCCGAGATCGTTGACGCCGTTTTTGCCCATCTGAAAGATTCTCTGGTGGCGCGTGAGCCCGTTAAGCTGGTACAGTTCGGTACTTTCAATGTTCGGGAAAAATCGGCGCGTCAGGGGCGTAACCCCCGTACCGGCGAGACCATGGAGATCTGCAAGAGACATATGGTCAGCTTTAAACCCAGTAAAGGTTTGCGTGACCAGATAAATTCCTGATACCGCCCCGGAGGGCTGGATGAATCATTCCGGCGCAGGCCGTCGCGTTATTCCTGACAAAAAGTATTTTCGTATCGGCGAGGTTGCCGACCTGGTTGGAGAAGAACCGCATGTCCTGCGTTATTGGGAGACCGAGTTCCCGATGATTCGTCCTGATCGCGGTATCTCAAAGCAGCGTCTCTATCGCCGTTGCGATGTCGAGTTGATCGTCAGGATCAGGGACCTTCTTCATGACCACGGCTATACCATCGCCGGGGCGAGAAAGTTGATCGAATCCGGTGCCGGGGTCGACGTTGACCGGGTTGGAACCGGCGGCATTCTGGCCCGGGTAAGGGAAGAACTTGAGGCGATAAGAAAAAAGTTACAGGAATAGGCGGCGGTCGTGTCACCTGCCTTGACAGCGGTGGTCGCAGGTGATAGATTCCGCCTCTTCAATATTAAAAATGTCGGGACGTAGCGCAGCCTGGTAGCGCACCTGAATGGGGTTCAGGGGGCCGGAGGTTCGAATCCTCTCGTCCCGACCATTTTTTTCGCATGAAAGAAAAGCAGCAATTCGTCCATGGGCCGGGTTGCTGCTTTTTTGCCTGAAGTCATGCTTTTCAGCGGACCTCGATGTCGAGGTCGCGCAGGTGTTCCTTTACCGCCGGGATCGGAATCTCGCGGCGGTGGAAGACTCCGGCGGCCAGGGCCGCGTCGGTCCCGGTGGCCTTGAAGACCTCGCTGAAATGCTCGACTTTGCCGGCACCGCTTGAGGCGATTACCGGGATACTGACTGCGTTCTTGACCAGGTTGATCAGTTCGAGATCAAAGCCGGAATTGGTTCCGTCGCGGTCAATACAGTTCAGCAGGATTTCACCGGCTCCGAGTTTCTCGCACCCGCGTGCCAGTTGCACCGCATCAATGTCGCTGCCTTCCCGGCCGCCGCGGAGGGTGCATTGGTACCAGCAGTATTTTTCCCCGTTTGGTCCCGGCACGGCGGTTTCCATTACCGTGTGATCGGTGTCGCCCGGGTCTTCCACATACACCCGCCTGGGGTCGATGGATACCACCACTGCCTGGTTGCCGTATACCCTGGATATCTCTTCGATGGAACTTTTGCCGGTGGCGCGGCCGGTCTTGAGGAGATCCGCCACCGCCGTCACCGCGTCACTGCCGATGGAGACCTTGTCGGCGCCTGAGCGGAAGTATTCCCCGGCCACGTCGAGGGCGGAGTAGCGCCGATCTTCCGCATCGGTAAACTCGCGGATGCCGCCGCCTATGGTCAGGGGGACGAATATCTGTTCCGAGCTCCGGCGAAGGACCTCGATCATCGGCTGGTCTTTCAAGGGGAAGGCGCGGAAGGCGGTGATGTTGAGGAAGGTAATCTCGTCGGCACCTTCGTCGTAATAACGTTTTGCCAGTTCCACCGGTTTACCGAGGTTTCTGACCTCGCCTTTTTCCCGGACATCGTATTGGTCGCCCTTGGTCACCACCAGGTCGCCGGAATCGTTACTGCGGACGTCGAGACAGGCGATTATTCTTTTACCCAGCCGGGTGCGGCAATCATCATCGCTTAATCTGACTGCGGTTGAAATCCTGGCGCGGGAGAGGAAATTCCTGAGGATATCCTGTCCCGCCCGTCCTGATTTTTCCGGGTGAAACTGGGTGGCGCAGACATTGCCCTTCTGCACCGAACTGATGAACTCCCCGTCATAGCTGGTGGTGGTCAGGACGCTGTCACGGTTTGTCGGGGTCGTCCGGGCGGCGAACGAGTGGACAAAGTATAATTTTTCGCCGGCGTAGGCGTTGAAGAGAGCGGATTTTTTTTTGACGCAGACGCCGTTCCAGCCGATGTGGGGTACGGAAAGGCGGGAGTCGTTAAATCTTTCCACCCGTCCGGGGATGATCGCGAGGCCCGGGGTGCCCGGGCACTCGTCGCTTGCCTCGAAAAGGGTCTGGAGGCCGAGACAGATGCCCAGGAAGGGCCGGTCTTCGAGGAGGTATCTTCTGAGCGGCCCGAAGAACCCCTTTTCCTTCAGGGTATTGACGGCGTTGCCGAAGCTGCCGACCCCGGGGAAAACCAGGATATCGGCAGTGGTGATGTCTTCGGGGACCTTGACGTCCATGACTTCAAATCCGGTGGCGCGGATGGCGTTCCTGACGCTTCTGACATTGCCGGCACCGTAGTCTAGAAGGGTAATCATTGGGTCTCCTTAAATTGATGAAATCGTAATAAGTATCTCGAACAGAAGCGGGTTCACATAATTTCAGCAAGCTATAGGCGCAATTGCCGTTGGCCCGCAATTTATTGCTGCGAGGCCAACAAAATTGAAAAGAATCTGAATTTAGACAAAATCCGGGTAAAAAACAAGACGCCCAGGGGTTTACGGTTTACGGTTTACGGTTTAGGCTTGGCTGATGGTGATGACAGTCCGTTGAAAAACGGACTGTACGCGGCGCATGGACGCGCCGTCGATTTTGCCGGGTTGAAAACCCTGGTGAAATCGAGAGGTTGGCCGTAACTTGTTTTGGTCAACCGGAGTTGAGAAAGCCATGGACGGCTTTTTCAACGGTCTGATAAGGGTATCTTGAAAAATGAGGATTCTCGCCCGAGGCCAGGAGATGAGTCAAATTTAAAAGCGCAGTCCTGGCATGGCGGGATGGATTAAGAAATCCCGCATGTTTGAGGGCATAGCCCGAGTTAGGGATTTCAGCAGCCCGCCGCCCGGGACCCGGAAATCGCCGTTTTCAGCCGTAGCGGGGACTTGTTACGAGACTGTCAGTACTTAGCCATCATAAATGAATCGTCAACCCTTTAACCGTGAAGCGAAAATGATAGGTGTCTTTGATTCAGGCGTGGGGGGGATGACCGTGGCCCGGGCCCTTGAGGCGGCAATGCCGGATCGGGGGATAGTCTATTTCGGCGACCTTGCCCGGACCCCGTACGGCTCAAAAAGCGCCGAGACCATCATTCGTTATTCCCTTGAAAACAGTCGTTTCCTCCTTGACCAGGGGGCGCGGATGCTGGTGATCGCCTGCAACTCCGCCTCAAGTGTCGCCGCCGCCGCGGTGCGGGCCGAGTTTGACGTGCCGGTGTTCGAGGTCATCGAACCGGCGGTGGCCCGGGCGGTCGCGGTTGCAGGGAATGGCCGCATCGGGGTCATCGGGACTAGGGCCACGGTGGCGAGCGGGGTCTATGAAAAAAAAATCAGGGCCGCGGCCCCGGGGGCAAAGGTCTTTTCCGTCCCCTGTCCGCTGCTGGTGCCGCTGGTTGAAGAGGGCTGGCTTTCCCGCCGCGAGACCAGGATGATTCTCCGGCGATATTTAGCCCCCCTGAAGCGGAAACAGGTCGACGCCATTGTCCTCGGCTGCACCCATTATCCCCTCCTTGCCGATGAGATCAGGGCCCGGGCGGGGAAGAGGGTGACGGTGATTGATTCATCCCTTGAAGTGGCGGCGGTGGTTGCCGCTTACCTTCGTGATCATCCCGGTTTTGCCGCTACCATTGGCGGCCGACCCGGTCGCTACCATGTCTCGGACACCACTCCGGCCGCGGCTCAGATCGCGAAGATGATCTTCGGCCGTGAGATAAACCTTGAAAAGGTAAGAACGCCATGAAATACCGGATGATTTTTCTTGTTTCCATCCTTCTCGCGACGGCATCGTCCGCCGCCGCTGCCGCTCCTTCTCCGGCGGAGATCGCGGTGCGTTTACAGCAGGTCTATGACGCCACCCATACCTTAAGCGCCGTCTTTACCCAGAAGACCAGTCTCAAGGGCAGCTCCCGCAGTCGCGAGGGTCGCGGTCGTCTGCTCCTGGCAAGGCCGGGGCGGATCCGCTGGGACTATGAAACCCCGGATGAACAGGTAATTATCTGCGACGGAAGCGAAATCAGGATGTACTTTGCCGCTTCGAAACAGTTGATCGCGAGCGACGCCGGCCGGTACCTTGCCAACGACATCACCACCTCCTTTTTCATGGGCAGGGGGCGGATAAAGGATGACTTCAATATCAGCGCCAATCCCGTCGAGGACTCCCGTTTCCCTTATTGTCTGCGGCTGGTGCCGAAAAAACCGCACCCGCAGGTAAGCCGGATCGACGTCTGGCTTGATTCTTCCTATTATATCCGCCGCCTGGTCCTGCTTGATAACTTCGGTTCGGTTACCGAGATCGAATTGGCCGATATCCGCACCAATTTCAAGGTTGCCGCCGACGCCTTTGCCTTTATCCCCCCGGAAGGGACCGAGATTATCAGGCAGTGAAGGTGAACGCCGCCGCAGGCCGGGAGATCGCCCTGGTTGCAATGCCCTGGGCCCTGTTCAATCGTCCCTCGATTCAGCTTGGCGCGTTAAAGGCCTTTATCGTCCGGGAGGGTGGGGCCGGGGTCGTTTGTCTGCACCCATACCTGGAGATCGCGGCGGCGCTGGGGGTTGAGGCCTACCGAACCATAAGTCTTGACGGTTGGAGCGGCGAGGCCCTTTACGCTCCCCTGGTCCTGCCGGAGCGGACAGACGCGGCCCGGCGTTTTTACGGGGGAAGATTGCCGTCCGGGCCGGATTTCGACCGGACCCGGGCCGTGGTCGCGGCCCGGCTGGAACATTTTGTCAACGCGGTCGCCTGGGAGCGTTTCTCCCTGGTTGGTTTTTCCGTTTGTTTTTTTCAGCTCCTGCCAACCCTGGCGGCGGCACGGATGATCCGGGAACGGGCTCCGGGGACAAGGATCGTCCTTGGCGGCTCCCTCTTTTCTCCGGCCACGGCCGCGGCCCTGCGGCGGAATTTTCCCGTGATCGATCAGGTGATCTGCGGCGAGGGTGAGGCGGCCCTGCTCTCTCTTTGCCGTGGTGAAGACCGTGGTGTTCCGGGGGTGGGGCAATTGCCGATCGCGTCGCTGCCGCGGCCTGATTTTGATGACTATTTCCGGCAGTTGAGCACCTGTTTTTCCGGGGCGGCCTTTGTCCCCGAGATTCCGCTTGAGTTTTCCCGCGGCTGCTGGTGGAACCGCTGTCGTTTCTGCAACCTGAACCTGCAATGGCAAGGATACCGGCGTTTTACCGCCGTCGAGGTCTTTCGCCGGGTTATGGCCGAGTCGGCGCGGGGTTGCCTTGATTTTACCTTTACCGACAACGTTTTGCCCAAAGACGAGGCCGGTCGTTTTTTTGACCTGACGGCGGAATCGGGGCGGGATTTTTCCTTTTTCGCCGAGATCCGCGCCGGGCAGCGGGGTGAGCTTGGCCGCTACCGCCGCGGGGGATTGCGTGAGATTCAGGTGGGGATCGAGGCCTTTTCCGATTCGCTTTTGAAAAAAATGGCTAAAGGTACGAGCGTTCTCGCCAATCTCGCGGTAATGAAGAAGGCGAAACAATGCGGGGTAAGGCTGTCGGGCAACCTGATCTGCGAGTTCCCCGGTTCAACCGCGGCCGAGGTGAAAGAGACCCTGGCGGTCATTGAGCTTGCCCGGCCCTATGACCCCCTTGACCCGGCCGGGTTTTTTTTGGGCGACGGCTCTCCCCTTGCCGCCGACCCCGCAGCCTGCGGCATTACCGCGGTTATACCCCATCCCGCCTATGTCGCCCTTCTGGGCCGCGGACTTGCCCGGGATCTGGCCTTGCCGGTGCGGGGGTATCGCGGTGACATCGGGCGGCAGAAAAAGATGTGGAAACCGGTGCGGGCCGCGATTGCGGCCTGGCGGAAGACATGTCAACGTCGGGGTCGGCGTGGCTGCGCCCTGAGTCTGCGTGACGGCGGCGGTTTTATTATTGTCCGCCGTGAGCTTGATAACGGCGAGGTCATGATTCATCGACTCAGGGGCCTGTCGCGGGAGATTTATCTTGCCGGGGATGAGCTGTGCGGGATAGAAAAACTGCTTGCGTCCCGGCCGGAGTTGACGGCGGAAAGATTGCGGCCCTTTTTAAAGGAAATGGAAGAAAAAAAACTGCTCTGTTCCCGCGGGGGGGAATTCCTCTCGCTGGCAGTGCGGCCGTCCAAGTCGACGGTGGATCAAGGCGGAGGCCTGAAATGAAGGAAAACATCGCGGTGCGCCACGGCGGTAACGTGGTCGAGGTCGCGGCAAGTCTTGGCTGCCGGGTGGACGAGATTCTTGATATGAGTTCAAACCTCAGTCCACTGGGGATGATCCCGGGGTTGAAGGAGGAATTGATCGGCCGCATCGATGAGCTCAATTATCTCCCCGAAAGCGACAGCCAAGGTCTGCGCCGCGCCTTTGCCGCCGCCCACGACCTTGACCCCGCCCATATCCTCGCCGGCAGCGGCACCACCGAGTTTATTTTTGCCGCTCCGGAGTGTCTTGCCCCGCACCGGGCGGTGATCATAAACCCCACCTATGGTGATTACCGGGTCGCGTGCGACCGGGCCGGGGTTCCGGCGGTTGATTTTATGCTCCGCCCGGAAGATGATTTTCTTCTTGCCCTTGAAAGGCTGGGGGACTTTCTCAAGGCCGGCGACCTGGCGTTTATCTGTAACCCCAACAACCCCACCGCGTTTTTTACCCCGAGTCGGACGCTTTATGAGTTTGTCCACGACCAGCCCCGGGTGTTTTTCATGGTTGACGAGTCCTATATTCATTTCCTTGACCGGAAATCTCTCCTTGACTTTTTACCCTGGCCGGAGAATCTTCTGGTCCTTTCCTCCTATTCCAAGGTCTTTGGTATCCCGGGGATCAGGCTTGGTTTTCTTGTCTCCTCCCCGGACAACCTTGCCCCGTTTACCGCCAGGGGACGGCCCTGGGGGGTAAACCGGATGGCCCAGATCGCCGGTGAGTTCGTCTGTCGTTACGGGGCGGATTATCAGGCCGGAGTGCGCCGCCTGGTGGCCTCGGAACGGCCGCGAATGGAGACGGCCCTGGCCGCTGTTAACGGGGTTGAACCGGTGGCCGGGGAGGTGAATTTTATTCTTAACCGGCTTTCGGGACGGATGCGGGCCGGAGAACTGGCGGAGAAGATGCTGGCCCGGCGGATCATGGTCCGTGATTGTGAAAATTTTGCCGGTCTGGACGACACCTTCTTCCGTATTTCGCTTAAAACTCCGGAGGAGAATGATCGGTTCCTGCAGGTATTGGCGGAGACTGTTGCCGCTTACCATAAACTCTGAACCCGGGGAGCGGCTCCGCTGTTTATCTGCGCATGAACCCAAGTAGAAACATGCATCAACGGCACGAAGCCATCATGGAATAAGAATGCTGATAGCGATCGTTTCCGATACCCACGACCAGATAAGAAATCTCCGGCTCGCGGTTGATCTTGCCAATGGGCGCGGGGCGATGATCATGATCCATTGCGGCGATCTCATCAGTCCATTCATGCTCAGGGAACTATCTCGTTTTAACGGCGTTGTCCATTTGGTCTACGGCAATAACACCGGCGATGTCCATCTGATATCAAGTGCCTGCGGGAGCAAATATCCCTCGATCACCCACCACGGCCATCTGGGGATAATCGAGACCGGCGGCTTTAAGCTCGCCTTTACCCATTATCCCCAGATGGCCCACGGCCTTGTTGCCACCGGCACCTTTGACGTGGTCTGCTGTGGCCATAATCACCGTTTTCAGGTGGAAAAAACAGAAAATACCCTGCTGGTTAATCCCGGCGAGATGTTGGGTGCCGAGGCGCCTCCGGCTTTCTGTCTCCTCGATACCGCGGCCCGCAGCGTTGAGCGGATCGAGGTGGCGGCGATGATGTTTTCCCAAGATGAGAAAAGCCTGATGGAAGAGGATTGATATGAGCGATGAAAAGAGTTTTGCCGACCTTTTTGACCGTAAAGCCGCGTCCCCCCGTTCGTTTAAACTCGGGGAAAAGGTCAGCGGCACTGTGGTCCGGGTTGGTGCCGAGGCGGTATTCGTTGACATGGGCGGCAAGAGTGAGGGCTATATCAGTTGCTCCGAGCTTTTTGACGACCAGGGGGAGTTGATTGTTGCCGAGGGCGATGAGATCAGCGCTTATTTTGTCGGCGCCGGCGGTGATATGCGTTTTTCAGTCCGTATCGGCGGACCCGACAGCGGCAGCGCCATGCTCGCCTCGGCGGCGGAAAGCGGAATTCCGGTGGCCGGCACGGTGATGGCCGAGATCAAGGGCGGCTATGAGGTCAGACTCTCAGGCGCCACCCGGGCCTTTTGTCCCCATTCGCAGATGGATCTGCGCCGCCGGGGGGAACCGGAGAGCCACATCGGTGAACGGTTCAGTTTTCTGATCAGCAAATTTTCCGAGGACGGCCGCAATATCGTGCTCTCACGACGCAAACTCCTTGAGCAGGAACAGACCGAGGCCCGGGAAAAACTGAAGGAAACCATGGAGGAAGGAAGTATCCGCCGGGGGAGGATCACCGCGGTGATGGATTTCGGCGCCTTTGTCGAGGTCGAGGGGGTCGAGGGCCTGATCCCGGTCTCCGAGGTTTCCTGGGGCCGGGTTGAAGACCTGGATGAACGTCTCCACCCCGGAGATGAAGTCGAGGTGGCGGCGTTGAGGCTGGACTGGGATAATGACCGTATCTCTTTTTCCCTTAAGGCTGCGGCCCCGGATCCTTTTCTTGATCCGGGGTTCGCTCCCGGAACCGAACATGAGGGGGTGGTTTCCAGCCTCACCGTATTCGGTGCCTTTGTCAGCCTCAAAGACGGCCCTGAGGGCCTGGTCCACATCTCGGCCCTGGCCGGGGGGAGGAAGATAAATCATCCCCGTGAGGTTATTGGCAAAGGTGATTCGATCCGGGTGCGGGTGGACAAGATAGATCCGGAGGCGAAAAGACTGTCACTGGTGCCGGTGGAGATGGTCGCTGATGCCGAAAGCGAGGCGGAGACGGTGCGGGAGTATATAAATAAAGGTCCCGGGGCATCGTCGGGCATGGGAACATTTGCCGACCTGATGGCGGGGAAGATTAAAGGATAGCGATCAACAACTGCTACACGTTCATCGGTCAGTCCATGGCGTTCAGGTCGCCGACGCCGTTTATTTCCTGTTCGATCTTTTTCGGGTGACCGTAATAATTGACATCGCCGACCCCGCTGACGTCTACCTTGAGCGATTCGACGGCGTTTACGGTGGCGTCGCCGGAACCGCTGATCGATATTGCGGTTTTTGCTGTCACCAGGTGGCTGGCGTCAATGGTTCCCGAACCGTTGAGGCTGGCGTCAAATGAGTGGACCCGGCCGTTCAGGATGACATCGCCGGAACCGTCCATGATCAGGTGGAGATTGTTGTTGTTGATGCCGCTCGCGTGGATATTGTCGGAACCGCTTGAGACAATGGCTTCAATGTCCGGCATCTCAATTTCGATCCGCGGCCCGATTTCGGGGCAGATGGAACGGTCGGAGAACAGCATTATCCGGTTGCCCTGCAGGGTGGTGGAGATGTGTTTGATGATATTCTCATCCGTGGTGACCTTCACCTTGTACTTTGCCACCGAACTCTTGGTGGTGATGTCAAAGACCCCGCTTGAATCCACCACCTTAAAACCGGAGATGTCCCGGGTTTCAGTCTTTGTCCTGCCGTTGCCCTGAATACATGTATTGTAAATAATCGTGTTAGCCGCCGCCACCATCGGGAGGAAGAGCAATATGGAGATAAGGATAAGTGTACGCATGATTAGTCTCCTTATTCATTCATGAATTATATTGTAAGCATTTTTCATCGTGAAATAGCAAGGTAATCATCTGTCGGGAAGATTGCAATTTTTCCGTTGCCTTCACTTTGTTACCATTCTCTGCCTTCCCGCTTCAAAGAACAAAACTGCGGCCGCGGCGTTGACGTTCAGTGACTCAACCCCCGCGGCCATGGGGATTGAAACCATGAAGTCGCATTTTTTCCGCAACAGCGGTCTGATTCCATGGTGTTCGTTGCCGAGGAGGATACAGAGCGGACCGCGCATGTCTGTCTGCCACAGGGGGGCGCCGTCACTGGCGGCGCCGTGGACCCAGAAGCCTTTTTCCTTGATGGTTTCAAGGGCGTGGGCCATGTTGGTTACCTGGGCGATGGCGGTTTTCGCGGCGCATCCGGCCGAGGTTTTCAGCACCGTGCCGCCCAGCGGCGCGGTCTGGTCACGGCTGATGATGATTCCGTCAACTCCGGCCCCGGCGGCGCTGCGGATTATCGCCCCCATGTTACCCGGATCCTGAACCCGGTCTATGGCTATGATGAGCGGGGCGGGATCCTGCGGCAGACGGGCGGTGAGTTCGGCAAGTGTCAGGGTGGTAAAGCCTTTTATCCTCGCCGCCACTCCCTGGTGTCTTGTTCCGTGCAGGGCCCGGGGCAGACGATCAACCCTTCTGATCCTGACCCCGGCCCGGGCGGCGAGACCCTTTATCCGTCCCAGTACCTCGGCCTTTATCTCTTTCAGCAACAGGACCTCGGTCACCGTTTGCGGCTGGCTCCTGAGTTGTTCACAGAGTGGGTGAATGCCCCATATATAGTCATGGTTGGCACTCATCGATCAGGCGGGGATAAAACTTCGGTCGGGATAGGGTGTCCATCGGCCAGGCGGCGGTGTTTAGCCCGTTCGGCTGAGATTACTGCCGCGATCTGGGTCGCGGCAGTGGCAAGATCGTCGTTTACCACGAGAAAATCATATTGTTCCGCCTGCCTGAGTTCGCGTACCGCGTTGTCAAGGCGCAGGCGTACGGTTTCTTCGCTTTCGGTCCCACGGCCGCGGAGACGGCGTTCAAGCTCGGCCACCGACGGCGGCAGGACAAAAATGGAGACCGCGTTGACATCGGTTCCTTTCCGGAGCTGTTCCGCCCCCTGGACGTCGATGTCGAGGATCACGTCGCGTCCCTGCCCGGTTTCGGTCTCAACCGCTTCCCGGCTGGTGCCGTAGAAATTGCCGTGGACCTCGGCCCATTCAAGGAACCCGCCGGCGTTCCGCAGGCGGGTAAAGGTCTCGCGGTCGACGAAGTGGTAGGCGTGACCGTCAATCTCCCCCGGCCTTGGTCTCCGGGTGGTATGGGAAATGGAAAAAACCAGGTTTTCCACCTCGGCCATAACCCTTTTCAGGATGGTCGATTTCCCGGCCCCGGAAGGGGCGGAAATTATAAACAGGCTGCCGTTGGTCATTTTTTTATCTCGTCCGTGATTTCGTAAAGGGAGGCGAATCGCTGGGTCAGGGTCTCGGGATTTACGGCGGAGAGAATAACGTGATTGCTGTCAAGGACGACAATCGCCCGGGTCCGGCGGCCTTCGGTAACGTCAATAAGGCGGTGTTGCTGCCGGGCCTCGTCTTTCAGCTTTTTCATCGGTGAGCTTTTGGGGTTGATCACCGCCAGCACCCGGCCCGCCTGCACCATATTGCCGAAGCCTATATTGACAAGTCTCAGATCCATTTTCTTGCCTATTCGATATTCTGTACCTGCTCGCGCATTTTTTCCACCTCGTTTTTTAAGGTCACGGTGTGGTGGGCGATGTTGGCGTTGGATATTTTTGAGGCCATGGTGTTGATCTCGCGGAAGAATTCCTGCAGGAGAAAATCAAGTCTGCGGCCAACCGGTTCGTCCTGGTCGATCATTTCGTTGAACTGGCGGAAATGGCTCTTGAGCCTGACTATTTCCTCGGTGACGTCGGCCCGGTCGGCGAGGATCACCGCTTCCTGGTTCATTCGCGCCGGGTCGAGGCGGGAGTCGTCAAGCAGGGTTTCGAGCCGGTTTTTAAGCGTTTCCTGTCTTTCCTTCAATATCCCGGGGATTTCGGTTTCAATCGCGGCCAGGGTCTTTTCCAGCAGGGCCAGGCGGTCGATGAGATCGGCGCGGAGGTTTTTGCCTTCCGCCTCCCGCATTGTCCGGGCGTCGGCAACGGCCTCGTCCAGGGCCTGGGACAGCGCCTCCCAGATGGTCTCGATATCCTCTTGCTCCTCTTCTGCAACGATGATGTCCTTGAAATTCATCAGGTGCTGTAGTGTTGGCTTTTCTTCCAGACCGAGGTCATCCGCCACCTGTTGCAGGCTCTGGTGGTATTGCCGGGCCAGATCAAGGTCGGGTCGCAGTTTTACCGTTCCGATTCCGGCATCGGACGAGTCTATGCTGACCTCGACATGGCCGCGGCTGAAGCCTCCGGCCACTACTTTTTTGATCCGTTCTTCAAGCGGCATGAGTCTGCGGCTCATCTTGAGGCGGAAATCCAGGTAACGGTGGTTGACCGAGCGGATCTCCACCGTCAGGGGGCGGTGGTTGAGTTTGCTTGTGCCGCGGCCGTATGCGGTCATGCTCACCGGTCTTTTCATGACAGTTTCTCCCTAAGTTCTTCCGCCGTGGCGGTGGCGGTGCCGACCTTGGCGACGACTATGCCGGCGGCATGGTTGGCGAGGATCGATGCCTGCGGTGGGGGAATGCCGGCCGCCAGTGCCAGTCCGAGGGTGGCGATGACCGTGTCGCCGGCGCCGGTGACGTCGTACACCTCGCGGGCCTCGGTGGGGATGGTCAATATTTCGCCGTTTTCGTCATAAAGGGCCATGCCCGCTTCGCCGCGGGTGATTAAAAGGGCCCGGGGCGAGAGCTTTTCCATGATCGCGGCCGCGGCCCGGTCGAGGTCGGCGAGGTCTTTTATCCTGACCCCGCTCATGAGCTCGGCCTCGTGATTGTTGGGGGTGATCATCGTTACCCCGGCGAATCTCTCCATCGCCTCGGGCTTGGGATCGCAGATTACCGGCATCGGTTTTTGTTCATTCACCACCGCCCGGATCATATCCATGAGCTCGGCGGTGATCATTCCCTTATTATAGTCGCTGACAATGATCGCGTCGAAATCGTGGAGGCCGGCGCGGAGGTATTTTTCGATTGCCGGAAGGATATCTCCGGGCAGGGGGCTGGTCTGTTCGCGGTCAACCCGGACCACCTGCTGGCTCTGGGCGATTATCCTCGTCTTCTTGGTGGTCGGGCGGTCAGCGGCGCGGAATATGCCGTTGGTGTCGATTTTTATTTTTTTCAGCATCCCGAGGAGATGGTCGCCCATGACATCGGTGCCGATAACCCCGCAGATGGTGGCCTGACCGCCAAGGGCGAGGATATTGTTGAGCACGTTGGCGGCCCCGCCGAGGAGGAGGTTTTCGCGGGTGACGTTGACCACCGGGACCGGGGCCTCGGGGGAGATCCGGGAAACCGCGCCCCAGATGAAGTGATCGATGATGATGTCGCCCAGGATCAGGACCCGGGATTTATCAAAGTCACGGACGGCGCGGCAGAGGATTTTATTGTCGGCGATGGCGTTTTTCATGATTGTTTTCAGGTCATTATTATTGACAGTCTCGTAACAACTCCCCGCGGCGGCATGGGTTAAGCAATCCCGCATGTTTGAGGGCGCAGCCCGAGTTCGGGCTTTCAACAACCCGCCGCCCGGGGCCAGAAAATCGTCGTTTTCTCCACGGAGCGGGGACTTGTTGCGAGTCCATCATTATTGGCGCAGGCCCATGGCGGCGGTGATAATTCCGGCAATGTCTCCGTCCCCGGCATCTCCGGCAAGCGGTATTACCCGACTTGATGCCGTCGGTGGTGACCATCGTTTGAGAAAACGTTGATGGGCAAAACCCTTGAACATGGTCAGGGACGGGGTACCGACCGCGGCGGCGATATGCTGGCAGGAAGAATCATAACCTAAAAAGGCGTCGGATGCGGCGATATGGGCCGCCACCTCGCCCAGATCAAGGTCGGCGACGCTAATTTTGCCTTCTCCGCCGCAGGCGGTGATGATCGTCCCGACCCTGCTTTTTTCCTCCATCCCCCGACCGCTGTCAAGGATAATTGTCACCCGTTTTCTTTCCAGGATTCCCCGGATCAGGGTAATCTCCTGTTCAAGATTCAGGCGCTTGCGGTTATCGCCGCCGACCCCGAGATTTATGAGGATGACCATGCCGCGCCCTTCGGCCCGCAGACGGTTACAGAATTTTTTTGTCTTTTCCCGTTTTGCCGCGGATATGTGGATCCGGGGAAGCGCATGACCGCCGGGACACCCTGATCGGTCAAGCCAGCGGTTGGCAAGTTCGGCCAGGCTGGCGTCGGCGTCGGTTTGGTCAAAGGTCCGGGCGGGAAAGAGCAGGGTTCGTGTTCCGGGAACCAGGGGCATGAGCCCCAATTGGGTCAGTCTGGTTTCGGGATCAACGATAATGTCGTCGGGGCCGAGAAGGTCGCGGACGAGTCTGTCAAGGGGCGGAAATGATATCCGTCCCCTGATCCCGTCGTGACGGTTGATCTTGAGGGGGTGGAGGTGGATATGGGGGGCGGTGAAGATGGCGGTAATGTTTTTCGGCGCCGCGAGGTGGATTTCAGCCATGGGAAAGCATTGGCGCAGTCGGGATATGAGCACTGAGGTGATCATCACGTCGGCCCCGGCCGATACCCGGGAGAGGAAGAGGAGGCGGCGGGGTTTTTGTCCGGCAAGCGAAGACAGGCGGCTTTCTTCCCTGCTGTTTTCGAGGGCGGCTGCTGTCCGGTGGTCGTCTCCGGTAACGGCCCGGATGATCCCGGCCAGAACGTGGTCTGCCGCGGTTGCCGATTCCGCGGCAAAATCATCGCACAGGGGTTCGATGAGTCCGGGGTAGAGGATGTCGCAGACCTGCCGGTCTGATTCAGGCGAGGCCAGGGCCGCGACGGTAAGGGCGTGGGCCATCTCTTCGGCTTTTCGGGGCCGGGCGCGGGCAAGGTCGGGCAGGGAGGTGGCCGTGGCCCCGGGGGGGATGAACATCGATAATATCCGGGAGATACGGGTCACAGGCAGACTCTTGTTGGTTTATATGTGGGAACGGCTTTGGCCGCGAACCGCTTTATGTCTGTTGTGACATCCCCAGTGAATTGTTACGACTTCATCAAGTAAGATGGTTTCGCAAAGATCCCTTCTTTCCGTCATTCCGGCGAAGGCCGGAATCCATAAATGTGTTTCATCACAGGATTCCGGATCAATTCCGGAATGACAAAAATGATAATTTGCGACTTTTTACGACGCCATCATCACATGGGTATCTTGAAAAGACGATTTTTCAAGATACCCGAATATGATGATCCTGTAAAAAGTAAAGGGATGGCTGACAGTCCGTTTTTCAACGGATCGCTATGGAGACGCAAAAAAATCCCCCCGGAGACATTCGTCTCCGGGGGGATTTCAGGGGAGTGACGCGGGGGGCTATTTAAGGCCGAGTTTTTTCTTGGTCGCCTTTCTGACCCGTAGTTCGTCCAGCCAGTTGGCCATCCGGTTGCCGTCCACGGTGATCTCGTAGGAACCGAGCCAGTGTTCATAGTCCGGGCCCTGCATGAAGGCCCCCATCCGCCAGCGTCTTCCTTCGTGGTGCCATATCTCGTGCCAGAGGGTGTCGGGGCCGGATTTGCCGTTGAATTTGATATCGGCGTCGAGTTTTTCTTTCTTGATCGGATCGTAATATTTCTTCTTGATCCCCAGAGCCACGGCGTTATACACCTGCACCACCTGTTCGGCCTTGGCCAGTTCGCCGTTTACCCACGATGGGGCGTGGCATTGAACGCAGACGGTGACCATGTCCTCGCGTTTGGCCCCGGGTGACCTTGTCGCGTCGCCGCCAAAGGCGTCGGCCCTGGTCGTGCCCACGCTCCACCACTTGCCCGGTCCGACATAGCGTTTGTAGATATCAGGGGAGAACTTTTTCGCCATCGCAAAGGGGTTTGGCAGCCCGGTTTTGACCGCGGCAAGGGTACCGGCCGGGATGCCGTTTATTTTTTCGTAGCGGCGGGCGATTGTCTTTTCAATGGGATATTTCGCCTTGCCGTTCAGGTATTTTTTTTCAGTCGGCCAGGAAAAGGCCGGTTCAAGCTCCCACTTCAACCGGGCGCTGACGTTATGGGTGGTTTTCACCGCGCCGCCGAAACCGCTCATGTGGCAGGTGACGCAGGTGGGGGCGCCGATATCGTCCGGGCCCCATTGTCCGGCCGGGGCGTCCCAGTTCCATTTTTCGCCGTTGGCGGCGTAAAGGTTGCCGTGTTTGCTCTCCTCGTAAATCTCGATCTGGGGATGATCGGGGCCGAGGTGGCATTGGCCGCAGGTCTCGGGCTTTCTCGCCTGGGCGATGCTGAAGGTGTGACGGGTATGGCAGGCGGAACAGCTGCCCACGCTGCCGTCGGGGTTGAAACGGCCGATGCCGTTATTGGGCCAGTTAATGAGCGCCCCGTCATTTGCGACTTTGATCTCGGTGCCGTGGCAGTGGAGACAGCCGGCCTCGGCTGATTCGCGGGAAAAATTGGCCTTGTAGTTTCTCGTCTGTCCCAGGGTGATATGGTCTTTGGTGATCTTTTCGCCGCTTGTCACGGTCAGGGCCGAGGTGGAAAAGAAGCCCGCCTCGTCGTGCAGGCTTTCTTTGAACTCCTTTACTTCCCTGGCATGGCAGCTCTGGCAATAATACGGGGTTACCAGCGGGGTAATGAAATAGCCGTTGTGCTCGCGGCCGGCCGGGTCGTCCTTTTTCGCCTTGTGGCAGACGTAACATTTGACCCCGAGTTTACTGTGCTTGCTCTCCCGCCACTGTTTGACGATCCCCGGGGTCTCCTCGGCGTGGCAGCCGATGCAGGGGCCTTCTGCTCCGGTGGCCCCTGCCTGCGGGGCCATGAGGACAAGCGCGAACACGGCGCCGATCAATACTGCGAGTTTCTTCATCTTTCTTCCTCCCTTATTCCGGTTTGCTGTTTCAGGGAATATTCCCCGGTTTAAATGCATAAGCCACGGGATGGCTAAGCAATAATTTCGACATACAAGGAGTGATGGCGTCGTAAAAAGTCGCAAATTATCATTTTTGTCATTCCGGAATTGATCCGGAATCCTGTGATGAAACACATTTATGGATTCCGGCCTTCGCCGGGATGACGGAAAGAATGGGTTTTCGCGAAAGCATCAGGAGTGGCGTTCTTTTGCGAGCGAGGCCATATCCCGTCATGGCGGGACCGAGCGAGCAAAAGTACGCCGCGACGCCATCAAATTTCATCTTCCCAGTTGAGATAGACCAATTGCAGTTCCGCCACCTCGTCCATGTCATTGATTTCCTCGCTTAATCGCCGCAGAATCCTGCTGTTTTTGGCCTCGATGACCACCGCGACGCCATCCGGCCCCGGTTCACAATGGTCCACTCCGGGCATTGCGGTGAGCTTTTCCAGTATTTCCGCCTGGTTTTTTTTCGGTTCAGGGACGATCACCACTCCGGCGATGGCCATGGTTACGCCTCCACCCGGACGGCGCAGACCTTGAAGTCCGGTTCTCCGGCCCCGGACCAGCTTTCAGCTACGTCGATGGTGAGCTTGTTGATCAGTTTGTTTTCGTCAAACCAGGGGACAAAGAACATCCCCGGCCTGGCCCGGTCGGTGATCCACACCGGCAGAATGATCCGGCCGCGGCGGGAGATCAGGGTGAGTTCGTCGCCGTCGGCAAGCTTAAGTTCGGCGGCATCCGCGGCCGAGACCTCGACGTAGGCGGCCGGGTTCAAGGCCCGGAGCATTTCCACCCGCATGGTCATGGTCCCGGAATGCCAGTGTTCGATCACCCGGCCGGTGTTTAAGACGTAGGGGTAGTCGCGGCCGGGCATCTCAAGGTCGAGCCCGGCGCCAAGGACCCGGATTATCGCCTTGCCTTCGGCCTCCTTGTGAAAGGGGTGTTCGCCGTAATAATTATACGGCCCCGGCAGCCCTTTTTCGGCCAGGTGCTGGTCGTAGAGGGTGACGTAGCCGGTGGGATAGCGGCGGGTGGTGGTTCCGAATACTTTGCGGGCGTGGTCTTTTGAGATGAAACGCTTGGCGCTGCCGCGGTTGTTCATCGCCGTGTCCGGACAGGGCCACTGGACTCCACCGGCGTGTTTTTTAAGCTTGGCATAGGTGGCGCCCCAGAGGTCGACGTCCTGGCCCCGGGTGGTGAGACGGTATTCGTTCCAGGCATCTTCCTCGGTCTCGAATCCCAGGCCGTAGGTGATTTTTATCTCTTTTACCCTGCCGGTCATGGGGTCTGTCACCCGGTAGCGGGTTTTGCGGTCGAGCCTTTTTGCGATCCGCCGCGCGATTTCCTTTATCTGCCGGAAATCGCTTCTGGCCTCGCCGGGACCGTCGGCCACCGCGGGAATAAACTGTGAGCGGCGGTCGGTCTGCCCCATGACCCCTTCTTTTTCCACCCACATGGTCGAGGGCAGGATTACGCTGGCAAGTTCGGTGGTCCGGGTGGGGTAGATGTCGCTGACCACGGTGAAGGCCTTTTCCATTCCTTTACGGTAGAGGTCGCAATTGGGCAGGCTTTGTCCGGGGTTGGTGGTGTTGATCCAGATACAGCGGATTTTACCCTGGTTCAGGCGGCTGAACATATTGACCGCCGTCCCGGTGGGTTTGTTCGGCAGCCATTCCACCGGCACTCCCCATATTCCGGCGATTTCCCGGCGGTGTTCGGGGTTTGCCACCGCCCGGTGGCCGGGGAGGATATGGGTAAGGCCACCCTGTTCCCTGGTGCCGCCGCAGGCGTTGGGCTGGCCGGTGAGTGACAGGGCGTCGCAGCCCGGGCGTCCGACCTTGCCGGTCAGGAGGTTCAGGTTGGTGAGCTGGCAGTTCAGTTGCACCCCTTTGGTTCTCTGATTGATCCCCATGGTCCAGATGGTCATGGCAGCGGCCCCTTTTCTGCCGAACCAGCGCGCCGCCCGGCGGATATCCGCGGCCGGGACCTCAATCTTTGCCGCGACCTTTTCCGGGGTGTAATCGGCGAGGAAATCGGCGTAGGCGGCAAGGCCGATGAATTTACCTTTGCTCTTGAGCCCCTGGCGGAAAGCGCAATAACCCAGGTGTTCTTCGTCGGCCATGCCCTCTTCGACGATTACCTGGGCCATGGCGTTCAACAGGTACATGTCGTAGCCGGGGCGGAATTTCAGGTGCAGGTCTGCTTCTCCTGCGGTGATGGTTGAGCGGGGGTCGGCGACGATTATCTTTACCCGTTGCCGGTTCACGGCCTTGCGGTTCAGTATTCGCCGGAAGAGCATCGGGTGGCATTCGGCCATGTTGGCGCCGATGATGAAGAAACAGTCGGACACGTCGAGATCGTCATAGGTGCCGGCCGGTTCATCGGTACCGTAGCTGTTGAGATAGCCGCCCACCGCCGAGGCCATGCACAGGCGGGGGTTGCCCTCGACGTTGGCGGTGCCGATAATTCCCTTGAAGAGTTTGTTGGCGGCAAAGGCCTCCTGGGTGGTGTTCTGTCCCGAGCCATACCAGGCCACCGAGTCTTTGCCGTGTTCCCGGATACTCTCGGCAAAGGTGTCGGCGATAAGGTCGAGGGCCGCGTTCCAGCTTGCCTTTTTATAGGAACCGTCCTTCTGTCTGATCAGGGGATGGGTCAGGCGGTCTCGCCCGTAGAGGATATGGGGCAGGGAATAGCCCTTCACGCACAGGCGGCCGTTGTTTATCGGGCTGTCGCTGTCGCCTTTGATTGCCACCACCCGGCCGTTTTTTATCCCTGCCATTACCGTGCAGCCGGTGCCGCAGAAGCGGCATTGGCTGCGATGAAAGAATACGGTGTTGTCGGCAACCGCCGTTGTCGGCCGTCCGGCAATCCCCAGCGCCGCGGCCGCGGCCGCGGCCTTGATCATCTCCCTGCGTGAACATTTCATCGTTGTTCCTCCCTTTGTCTGTCTGCGGTCCGCGGAGCATGACGGGGGGTGCCGGTTCGTTGAAAAACGGCCTGTTACCGGTCCGTCATGACGGCGGATCTTACAAATTCAGGATAGCGGAACCCGCGGTAAAAAGGGGGTTAATACTTGTTAAGGTTCGGTTAATCTTTTCCGGGGCAGGGTGGCTCCGTAAGCGATCAACTGAACCACACCTGATGCAAAAATAATCGCACTCTGTAAGGGTTTCAGGGACGCCGCCATATGCGCGCTTTAATCCCTTTTGATTAAAGCGCGCATATGGCGGCGTCCATGGAGCCGATTACGTGGCTCCATGTGGCTGAAAAGCCGGGCCGGGGCTCTCCTTACTCGCGGCAGCAGCGGTATCCGACCCCGGGGACGGTCTGGATGTAGCGGGGAGTGGCGGGGTCGTCGCTTAATTTGGCCCGCAGATGGCGGACGTGGACGTCAATGACCCGGGACCAGGAGTAGAGGCGGGAGTCGGCCCAGAGACGGCGGCGGATGGTTTCGCGGCTGAGGACCTTGCCCCCGGCCTCGAGCATGATGCAGAGGAGGTCGAATTCCTTGGGGGTGAGGCTGATTTCGCGGTCGGCGATGCTGACCCGGCGGGTATCGATTTCCACCCTGAGTTCGCCGCAGGTCAGGGTCTGTTCCCGTGCCGGCGGCTGGTAGCGGCGTAGGCAGGCTCTGATTCTGGCCAGGAGTTCGAGAGATTCAAAGGGCTTGATCATATAGTCGTCGGCGCCGGACTCAAGCCCGACCACCTTGTCGGACAGGCGGTCGCGGGCGGTGAGGATGATTATCGGCAGTTCCGGGTAATCATTCTTTATCTCCCGGCAGAAATCCACCCCGTCGCAGTCGGGCAGCATCAGGTCGAGGACCATGAGTTCCGGCGGGGTATGGCGGATGATTTCTTCGGCCCGGGCGCAATCGGGCGCGGTGCTGACCTCAAAACCGTGCAGCTCGAGATTCGCCCTGATGACCTTGAGGATGTCATGGTCGTCGTCAACGGTTAATATCGTGGTCATTATTCTTCCCTCAGTGGCAGGTTGACGATGAAACAGGCCCCGCGCCCGGGAGTGCTTTTCACCCGGATATCGCCGCCATGGGCCTCGGCGATGGCCCGGCAGAGGGCTAGGCCGAGGCCGGTGCCGTCCTTGCGGCCGGTACGGAATCTGTCAAAGATTACCGCCTGGAGTTCCGGGGCGATGCCGGGGCCGCAATCTTTAACCGTGATCTCCGCCCATCCTTCTTTTTTCCGGCACGAGACGGTCAGTGCCGTCCCCTCGGGCGAGTGGTCGAAGCCGTTTACCACCAGGTTTGAGATCATATCTTTGAGTCGGTCGTTGTCGCCGTGGATACTCATGCCGTCGGTGATTTCCCCGACCGGCCGGATGTTCCGGGACTCAAACAGGGGTTCAATGTCGGCCAGGGATTCCCGAACCATCAATCCCGGGTCGATATCAACAAAATTGAACTCAGCCCGGCCGGTCTCGATCTTTTCCAGGTCCAGGGTCTCGTTGACCATCCGTTCCATCCGCCCGGCATTGGAGGCGATGATCCCGGCGAAATGGATAAGGTCGTCGCGGTCACAGTCGCGGTTGTCGTTGATGCTGTCAAGGCGGCCGATGAGGTATTCGGCCGCGCCGCGCACCGAGGTCATGGGGGTGCGCAGTTCATGGGATATCCGGGCGATGAAGTCTGATTTGCGCTCGCTCAGTTCCCGGTAGCGCCGGTTGCTTTGTCGCAGCTCGGCGGTGGCCGCGGCTATCTTTTGTTCCAGAAGGTTCTGGGATCTTTTTATTTTCCGGCGCATTTCGGCCAGGGTAGCGGCCAGCAGGCCTATTTCGTCCCTGTTGTTGATGTCGGTCAGTAGCGGTTCCGGGTCAGCGGCGTTCATTGCCTTTTTGATGGTGTTGAGCGGGGTGAGAACAAAGTGACGCAGGCCGATGAACAGGGCGATAAAGAGGATGATGATGATCACCGTCCCGGCGGCGATAAAGGTCATCCGGTTACGGCGCATCTGTTTTAAAAAACGGTCAACGGGAATCGAGATCGAAAGAGCGCCGCGGACCTCGCCGATCCGGTAGTCGGGGTGGCATTTGATACAGGCGGATTCAGTATAGAGCGGGGCGATATAACGAAAGGCCATGATCCGGTTGCGGCGTTTTATCCGGCTGTACTCGTCTGCCTTTCCCGCGGCAAAGAGTTTTAGTGCCTCTTTTTCAAACCCGTCCGGCTGGTTGGCGGGGTTTATCGGTTTCAGGCTGGTGAGGTTGAACCGGTAATAACCGCTTCTGCGGGCGTATGCCGCCAGGTGGCGGGTAACCAGGGCCGGATTCTCCCGCAGGTAATGGTCGCCGCCCCGGCTTTCGATCTCGTTGTCGGAGAGGTATGGGTTAGGTTCGGCTCCGGGGAGTTTTTTCACGAATATGCCGTCATGGTCGGCGATCCATCGCCGGGTGAGGAGGATCTGTTGAAACAGGATCCGGGCCTGGGCCGTCATCTGCTGGTGGAAAAGTTCGTCGGTCTTGACCTTCATGAAGGAAAAAAGCATTCCGGTGCCGCCGATGAGGACAGCGCCGGTGAGGGCGATGAGTTTGGCGCTCAGGCTCGCGCGAATGTTGAATCCGGCCAATCTGTCTCCTCCCGGTTCATGATTTGCAGGTTATATTCTATCCCGATTTTTTAAAGTCCATGCCTCTTTTTTATCGTTACCCTGAATCTGCCCCGGCTTTTTCAACAGGCTGACAAGGTACAGGGATTATCGCCGATCTTGTCGCCACGGCGTAAATAAATTAAGGTCGGGAGATTGGCCGAAATCTGTTTCGGCAAAACAGGGAGAGAAAAAGCCATGGACGGCTTTTTCAACGGTCTGTTAATTGACAACGTGACCGGGGCACGGGTTTACCGGAATCAGATAGAAAATCGGCAACGGCCGGGTCAGGAGTTGATATGAGTAAGGATGAGAGCAGTACCGGGCGGCGGCCATTTGCCGATGCCCCTTTTACCTTTGCCTGCGGGGCAGATGTTTCCTGCTATACCGCCTGTTGCCATAAGCTTGAACTCAGGCTGTACCCCTATGATATTCTCCGGCTGAAGAATTATCTCGGTATCGGTTCCGAGGAATTTCTCAACCGTTACACCGGGATAGTCAAGGGCGACAATCCCTGTTTCCCCACCCTGATTCTGGTAATGGGTGACGACGAGGACAAGAGTTGTCCCTTCCTTTCCGTCGAAGGCTGCACCGTTTACAATCACCGTCCCTCCGCCTGCCGTACCTATCCCCTGGAACGGGGGGTGGAGAAACGGGACGCCTCCACCCGTCTGCTTGAACACTGGTTTGTCGTTACCCATCCCTATTGCAAGGGGCATGGCCTCGGAAGGGAGTGGTCGGTGAAGAAATGGGTGAAGGACCAGGGTCTGGCCGGGTACAACCAGATGAACGACCTCTGGGCCGAGATGGACCACCTCTTTGCCGATCACCGGATCTGGGCCGGGGAGGGGGCGGCCGGGCCAAGGCAGAAGATGGCCTTTCTCGCCTGTTATAATCTCGATCGTTTCCGGGAATATGTGGACGAAAACCGGATTCTTGAACAGTTCCGTATCGACAAGGGACGAAAAAAGGTGATAATGACGGATGACGAGGCCTTGCTGGTCTTTGCCTTTGACTGGCTGAAGATGGTTCTGGCCGGGATCCCCACCCTTACTCCGAGGAAGACGAAATGAAGGGTACCCTGAAGATTTACGTTCCGGCCTTATGCCGCCTGGTTGCCGCCGCGGTGCTGTTCATGTCTCTTGTCCTTTTCAGCGGTCACGCCCGGGCTGCGGACGCCAATCATGTGAAAATCAAAAACGCCACGGTCAAGATCTTCACCGTGGTCAACCCGGCCGATTACGCCAACCCCTGGAACATGCTCGGTACCGGTTCCCTTGCCGGTTCCGGTTGCGTGATCCGTGGCAACCGGATCATCACCAACGCCCATGTGATCAGCGATCATACCTTTATTCAGGTGCGCCGCTTCGGCGAGAGCAAAAAATATCCCGCCCGTCTTGTTGCCGTGTCCCACGAGGCCGATCTTGCCCTTTTAACCGTTGATGATCCCCGTTTTTTCAAGGGCATCGTTCCGTTGGAATTCGGCGGTCTGCCCCAGGTGCAGCAGGACGTGGTGGTCTACGGCTATCCATACGGCGGCGACACCCTCAGCACCACCAAGGGGGTCATCAGCCGGATAGAGCATCAGGTATATACCCACTCGATGATCAGCCTGCTCGCGGCCCAGATCGACGCCGCCATCAATCCCGGCTCAAGCGGCGGCCCGGTGGTTATCGGCGACAAGATAGTCGGGGTGGTAATGGAAATGGTCGGCAGCATGCAGAGCATCGGTTACATGGTGCCGGTGCCGGTGATCCGCCATTTTCTCGACGACCTGAATGATGGGAGGTGCGACGGCTTTCCCGAGGATGGCATCGTCTGTCAGGCCATGGAAAACGAGAGCATGCGCCGTATGTACCGGATGAAAAAGGACCAGACCGGGGTCCTGACCTTCCGGGTCGTGCCCGGGTCCCCCGGTTACGGGCGGATATTCAAGGGAGATGTGGTGATGGCCATCGACGGCCATGATGTCGGCAACGACGCCACGGTTGAGTTCAGGCCCCAGGAACGGACCAGTATGAATTATTATACCGAGATGCATCAGATCGGGGAGAGCGAGATTCTTACCATCCTCCGTAAGGGCAAGGTTCTCAAGGTGAGCATTGATCTCACCGATCCGGTGGGCAGTAATCAGCTGGTGCCGCTGGAACAATACGACCGCCGTCCGGATTATTATATCTTCGGCGGCCTGATCTTTTCTCCCCTGACCGTGAAATACCTCAAGAATTGGGGCGATAACTGGATCGACTCCGCCCCGGCCAACCTGGTAAACACCTATCTCTATGAGCCCCTGAAGGAGGAGGGTGAAGAGGCGGTGAACCTCATGCGGGTTCTGCCCGACGGCGTCAATCGCGGCTACCACGGCTCCGGCAATTTCCGGGTCATGACCCTGAACGGTAAAAAGGTCAAAAACCTCAAGCAGTTGATCGCCGGGATCGAGGCGTCAAAAGACGAGTTTATCGTCATCGGCGACCGATGGGGCACGGTGATCGTCCTTGACCGTAAAAAGGCGATAAAGGCCACTTCCGGAATTATGAAGACTTACAGGATACCCTTCGACCGCTCCTCCAACCTCCGCTGAAGGCGGCAGAGGGCCGAATCTGCGGCGTTATCGCCCGGCTCGCGTATTTGTAATACGCTTCACCGCCCGATGCCTTGCATCTCCGGCCCTCTGCCGCCTTCAGCCTGCTGTGGGCAGAGGACCGAATCTGCGGCGTTATCGCCCGGCTCGCGTATTTGTAATACGCTTCAAATAAGATGACGTCGTAACAAGTCCTCGCTTCGGCTGAAAACGACAATTTCCGGGCGGCGGGCTGTTGAAATCCCGAACTCGGGCTATGGCCTCAAACATGCGGGATTTTTTAATCCATCCCGCTGCCCGGTGCTTTTCCCGAAAATCGTTGAAGACGCCTCCGCGAAGACTTGTTACGAGACCAACAACTTTTACGCATAGAAGGTGTCCTACTATCTGATATCTTTGACGAAAGTGGCCTTGTCGATCAGGGCCATGGGGAACTTGATACCCATGCGTTCGGCAAGTTTCATGTTGAGGTATAAAAGCGATTGCTTACTGGCGGCGGGCAGGATATCCGCCGGTTTGCTTCCGGCCAGGATTTGCAGCGCGGCTTTTCCGGCCCACCAGCCTTGCTCTTCGCCCAGCTTTACCCGGCCCAGCAGGGTGAAATTCACATGAGTATCATTGGTGCCCCCGGATGGTATCCTGGTATTATCCATTATGAATGCCTCGGCCTTTTTGTCATCCCATCCCTTGATCCCCACGGGATTAAACCATAGGAGCATATCCACGCTGTCCTGCAGACGCAGGTATTCCGCCTGCCACTCAGAAAAGGTGTCTATCAGCTTACCGTCGGTGAAGTTAATGGCCAATTGTGTGCGGAAGTTCTTGATGTTTTTATGCTCAGAAAATGTGTTGGCTCCGATAAAGCCGATGCGATCACCTTTGGCGTATTTTTTCAACATGGCGATTGTGTCGAGTGCCGGGGTAACCTCGATGATGCCGGTACTGTTTTTGCTGGGAAGACCATAGGTGGAGGCATCCCAGTTTACGCCGCAGTAGACAAAGGGGATGGCGGTGTCTTTATAGTAAGGTGCGAGTAGGTACTTGGCAGCATTATCGTCACTGGTTATCACGATATCCGGGTGCCAGGCGTCGATGATCATCTTTGCCGCCAGGGCGGCTTGTTTTTTGAACGCATCTGACTTGTTTCGTTTGGTGTCCATTCGGTACACTTTGATATCCACTTTGCTCTGGAGGCTGTCAAAGGTGCCATCGGCGCCGGCCGTAATGTTAAGCGCCTTCAGCAGGCCTTTTTCAATACTGTCGCTCCAGGCATAGCCCTTATGGTAGGAGTTAACGTAGAATAGCTTTTTTTGTTCAGCGCTTATCAGGGTGGCGTTTTCAATAAGATCCATGGGGAATTTTATACCCAGTATCTTGGCAATTCTCATATTCAGGTAGATCTTGGCCTTTTTGTTGGCGACAATCGCTATATGGGCGGGTGGGGTACCGTTAAGGATTGCCAGGGCTGTTTCGGCGGCGTACTCTCCCTGTTCTTCCGGATAAGCGGCATAGGTTATTAAATTATATGGCGCTGTCCAACTGTCCCAGTTCCCTGTCGGCACTTTGGTCTGGGTGTAGATTAATTTTTTCGCCGCATCTGCATCCCAGTCACTCACGGATATTGTGGCGCCCAGCAAGATCATATCTGCGTCATCTTGTAAGGCCAGATATTCATGTTTCCAGTCGGTAAAGTTTTTGACAAAGTGCCGGTCAAGCTTAATATGAAACTTGTTTTCAATATTATCGGCCTCCTTGCGGGCGGAGAAATCATCGCCCTTCAGGAAGGCTATACGGTTTCCCCTGGCGAAGCTTTGCATGGTTGTAATTATCTGGTCGACTAATTTTACTTCAACCATACCGGTGACGTTGGTAGTTGGGAATCCGTAGACGCCGGCATCCCAATTAACCCCGCAGAAGACAAACGGTATGGTGCTGCCCTTATAATACGGCACGATAAGATATTTAGAGGCGTTGTCATCAGAGGCAATTACCAGATCTGGATGCCAGGAATCAATTAACTCCTTTGCCTTAAGCGCAGCCGCTTTTTTTGATTCCTCCGAGGGATTACGCTTGGTATCCATCTGGAATGTTTGGAGTGCAATATCGGATCTGTTTTGCAATATATTTTTGATGCCGGCTCTGATTCCCGCACTCCACTGATATCCTTGATGATATGAATCAATGTAAAGAATTTTTTTGTTGGCGGCGGCATTGGCAACTGACATGCACAGAAAGAATAAAGCAATAATCAGGATGAGTGTTTTTTGCATATACTGGCGCTCCGCTGATATGCTGAAATAGTCGGGAACAGGCTCTTATTCCTTTAACCATGCACCGTTTGGCGAGGTAAATGCAAATTATAATCCGAAAAAACTATCTCCCGCCAAAGGCCGACTCTAAATGTCTTGGAAAGTTTGGAGGACCGTATGTGTAACTTATAGATAGATTATTCAGGCGTTGGCTTTGTTGCCGGAATCCCGCCCAATGGTCCGGCTGAAGTAATCAGGATGGCTTCGGAAAATAGTTCACTCCGCTTATGTCTGCAAAATGATCATCATGTGTCCATAGTGTTGCCCGATAAAGGCGGGTCGTTGCCAAGATGACGGCATCTGCCATGGGAATTTTCAGGTCAAAACTTGTTTTAGCGGCCTGGACAGCCAGATTGCCATTCAAGTCAACCTCTCCTCCCTGTTGCATAACAGCCACTGCCTGCAAGGCCGCATCTTCCCCTTTCTCACGTAAAGCCACTTTAAAAACTTCATGCATACTGAGGGTGGGAATAATAAGACTGCCTGTCTGTTGAATGGGTTCAGCAAACTTTCCGGCATTCGGGCTGTCACTGAAATATTCGAGCCACCCGCAAGAGTCGACCACATTCATAACCGGTCGTCATCCCGCTTAAATTCTGTATTTATTCCCTTCATGAAGCCGCGCATGGACTTCACGCTTCTGGTGGGGATAAGTTCAATGCGATTACCATACTCAACAACCTGCATCTGTTGTCTATGTTTAAGCTGCGTCGATTCTCTGACTTTTTTAGGAATGACGACCTGGAATTTCGGGGAAATTTTAACAGATTCCATTGCGCTCTCCTTATCGATTGAGTTTATGTAATACTCCTGGATCCGTGAGCGTTCGGGAAGGGTGCAGATGCAAGGCGGCAACGATGTTGATAATACTTAGATATATCAACGAGTTGCCAACGCGGCAGATGTACCCTTTCCGAACGCCCCGAAGGGCGGCGGGGTGAAGTTCGCGACCACGTTTTCATGCCTGGCTTTTTACATGATAACATCATGTTACGATTGTAAACCGCATGGAGCCGTCACGGATTCAGGATACCATATAGAGATCGATAAAAATTCAATCAGGGGCGGCGAGAGAAAGCGTGTATTCCGAGACAATGGGGATCGAAATGATTTTTCAGATCTAAAAAAGGGGGCTGTCGTTGACCTTTCTTCTTTCGTCTTAAAACGAACCAAAAGAAAGGGCAGTCCGGTCTTGGTGAATTCTCATGCCTGTCAATTGTCGGTTTTTTTTGGCTCAAGGCGTTACTGTTTTCTACCCGGCCTGGCGGCATTTCCGAAAAGGTGTCTCGTTTGCATTGACACAACGGATTCGGGCAAAATAAAAAAATTAAAGTCAGACGACATTTGTGCCGATAACAAACATGGCAGTTTTTTATTCCGTGCGGGAGACGATCATGGCCCTATGGCTTGCGACCTTGAAAAGTCTATTGGCGGTTGCCGCGGTTACCGGGGGATACCCTGTGCCCCGGGCCCGTGAGGGCAGTTTGGGTGCCCTAAGTCCCGACTACGCCGTCCCTGCTGCCAAGACCGACATCTTTGAGCGCGGCGCCTGGTGGAAGAATCGGATCAGGTCCCAGGTGCGTCCCCTGGATGATGTCCGGCGCTGCGCCTATGGTGATTGCCGTGAACGTGCCCTGAAGGCCTATGGCGATCAGGTCTCCGTCTTCCGGCAGACCGTTGCCGTTGTCGGGGCGCGGGAACCCGTCAAGGTGTCGTCGCCGAAACCCAGGATCGAGACCTTGGAGGAGGCGGACGAAGAGAAGAAAAAGGCCGCAGCCGATGAAAAAAATGCCCGTGCCCGTTATGCCGCCGGGGAGGGAAAAGGGCTTGACAGCGCTGACAGATTATTACTGGCGCGGTTGAGATCAATCGACGCGGTGGTGCGGCGGCATGAACAGGCTCACCTGACAGTGGCGGCCTCGTTGGTTCGGGGGGCGGCGAATTATCAATATATCCAGGGGCCGGACGGTAAGAGGTATGCCATTGGCGGTGACGTAAGTATTGATGTGGCAAAGGACGTTGATCCGGGAAATACGATTAACAAAATGGAAAGGGTTCGGGCCGCTGCCCTGGCCCCGGCCGTACCATCGGCTCAGGATCGCAGGGTGGCGGTCGTCGCTTCCCTGGTCGAGATGACCGCCCGGCGGGACCTTAAAGAGCAGGAGATGGCGGAGCTTGAGGAAAAGAGGCACCGGAGCGGGGCTGTATCTTCCGGACGGGTTGTTTCGGAGCGCTGAGGCAGAGCCCCTCCGTCGTTTCCGGATCAAAGACATCCGCACATCTGGATGTAGTTTTCGCACTCGCGCCGACTGACAAAGGGGCAGGGCGTAATGCGGAACCACTGTATCTTCGGACACCAGAATCGGCCAAGGTAGGCTTCGTTGCAGCCGTCCCGGGTGTTTTTTTGTCTGCATTCGTCGCCGTGATAAACGTGCTCGCCTTCTATCCGGAATCTCCAAACCGACATAAGTCCCTCCTTTTTTTAATGGTTAATCTGGATTAGGACGGTTTTTTGCCATCAACGATGTAACCTTATAGATATACAGGCAAAATATTTTTGAGTCACAGCGGCAGCTTTAACCGGAGGCTTACGGGTCCAGAGGTGGGGCAAAAGGGGTTGACCGATGTTTCTTTCAACTCCGGTTGGTCAAAATAAGTTTAGCCCAACCTCTCGATCCTGCCGGATTTTTTAACCCGGCAAAATCGGCGCCGTGTCCATGCGCCGCAAACAGTCCATTTTTCGTGGGCTGTTAACTGTTTTATCGGTCATGGCGGCAAAGAACTGAAAAGGGTTTTTTTCGGCCATGATTGACTTGCCGGATTGACTGCGTTAAAAGATTACCTTTTGGCAATATTGATGGACTCGTAACAAGTATTTTAAACAGAAGCGGGTTCATGTAATTTCAACAAGTTAGAAGCGCAATTGCCGTTGGCCCGCAATTGCGAGGCCAACAATATTGATGAAGTCGTAACAAGTCCCCGCTCCGGGGAGAAAACGGCGATTTCCGGGCGTCTTCGGCGCTTTTTCCGAAAATCGCCGAAGACGCCTCTGCGGGGAATTACGAGGCCATCTCTTTTGAGGTAAACGATGCGTACAGACATAGTTCACATAGGTGCGGGCGAACTTACCTATGAGATCAGGAATATAGTCGCGGTCGGCGAAAAGATGAGGGCGTTGGGACTCGACCTCTATTGGGAGAATATCGGTGATCCGGTGGCCAAGGGCGAGAAGATCCCCGAGTGGATGCGGCGGACGGTTGCCGATCTGGCCATGGACAGCGATTCTTATCGTTATTGTCCTACCCGTGGGGTACTTTCGACCCGGGAATTCATCGCCGCGATGACCAACGCCAGGGGCGGGGCCCAGATTACCCCGGACGATATCATTTTTTTCAACGGTCTTGGTGACGCGATCAACAAGGTCTTCGGCCTTCTGCGCCGTACCGCCCGGGTGGTGGTACCGTCGCCGAGCTATACCACCCATTCCTCCGCTGAGGCCGCCCATGCCGGCGACCGGCCGGTGACCTACCGCCTTGATCCCCGTAATCACTGGTATCCCGATCTCGACGACCTTGAAAAGCGAATCAAATACAATCCGGCGGTGGTCGGGATATTGATCATAAATCCTGACAATCCCACCGGCGCGGTTTACCCGGAGGAAATCATTCGCGGGATGGTGTCCCTGGCCGCGAAATACGACCTTTTCATCGTCTGTGACGAGGTCTATCAGAATATTATATATAACGGCGCCAAAACCCGGGCCCTGGCGGAAATTATCGGTGATGTCCCGGCGATCAACATGCGCGGGATCTCAAAGGAGATGCCATGGCCCGGGTCTCGCTGCGGCTGGATTGAGGTCTATAACGCCGACAAGGATGAGATGTTTTCCCGTTTTGTCGCCTCGATCCTGAACGTCAAGATGCTTGAGGTCTGTTCCACCACCCTGCCGCAGCTGGCCCTGCCTGAACTCATGACTCATCCGGACTATAGTGCCTATCTTAAAGAGAGGATCAGGCGCTATGAGTTGTTTTCAAATATTGCCTACGACACCCTGAAAGACATCGACGGCCTGATGGTTAATCGTACCAATGGCGCTTTTTATATGAGCGTTGCCTTTGAAGAGGGGCGGATCAACGGACGCCAGAGTCTTGCTGTCGCCAATCCGCAGGTGAAGGCGCATGTGGAAGGACTGGTGGGGCAGGCGGGTGTCGCCCCTGATAAGCGTTTTGTTTATTATCTCCTCGGCGCTACCGGTATCTGCGTGGTGCCCTTGTCTTCATTCGCCACCGAACTCCAGGGGTTTCGGGTGACTCTGCTTGAGCGGGACGAGGCGCGTTTCCGCAGGATATTCGATACCATGGCCGCGGCCATTCGCGAATATCTCGCCTCTGCCTGATTGGTAAGCGCTCCATGAACACACCCTGCACGCGCTTTAACCCTATTGATATGCCTAAGTATAATCAAAAGGGGCTAAATCGCGTACATGGCGGTGTCCCTGAACCCATTACAGAGTGCGATTTTTTTTGCATCAGGTGTGGTTAACTGTTCGTTGAAAAACGGACTGTACGTGGCTGATGTCCGCGTCGCCGATTTTGCCGGGTTGAAAACCCCGGTAAAATCGAGAGGTTGGCCGGAACTTGTTTTGGCCAACCGGAGTTGAAGAAGCCATGGGCGGCTTTTTCAACGGTCTGTTAATTGATCGCTTGCCCTGATTGTTTGTCAGCGTCCAAGATGACGGTGCCGTTGCTCCGCGTTCAGAAGGACCGCGGCCTGGTGAGCCCTAAGGGCGCCGGGGTCCTTGACGCCGTTGATATTGATTAACAGCAGAAGTCCATGGCCGCGGCCGTACCAGTTCCCCTGATCAAATATTGAACCGATAACCACCAGTCTGCCGTTTCTTACCCGTTTGCGATAGCGGGACACCACCTGCCGCACGGAGTTATCAATCTCTTTTTCAAGCATTTTTTTTCTTCCCGCCGTGGTTCGCGGCAGGGGCCGTGAAGAGATGCTTCCCATGTATCGGGCATCGCTTGCGCGGGTTATAAGAAGCACCGGCAGGTGCAGTTTTCTTATTGCCAGATCCATGCTCCGGGTAGCCTCCGGGGTCATTTGTGCCGTTGCATTTCTGACGATGAGCATCCGTCCGGCCGGGTTCACGATAATTCGGTCCGGGGTGAGACCGGGGCTTGAATCGGCAAGCCATGCGCAGAGGAGATTCCCCTCTGTCGCCGGGGCGCGGTCGTCATTGTCGTGAACTAATTCCCTGACCACCGTAAAGGGCGGTAGCCCGGCCCTTTTTTTCAGCACCGGCCGCATGGACGCGTTTGCGGTTAGAGGGAAAAACAGGGGGAAAATGATCGCGGCGATTGCGGATATTTTTATATTGAGCATGTTCGCCTCTTTGTCTGCGCAGGAAAAAACGAAATTTGTCATTTTGATATCGGCATTGTTGTCGCCGGGGTTAAGAGAAAAGTCGTTCCCTGATTCTTTTGCCTCCCGTCTTGACAAGCAAAATGGCCATCCTTATTGTTCCCTCAACCTTGACAGGGACGGTTTTGAGGTATGTCGTCGTATTGACGGTGTCAGTTCAAGAATGTGATCGGAGGGGTTTGTGGCGGCAAAGAAGAATAAAATAACCAGCGTCGGGGAATAGGATGTTCCCCGGTCTGATGATGGCCGGTAGAAAGATGCGGCAATGATGGCCGCGGATGACGAAACCGGATCTGATAAAGCCGAGGCTGAGGATGAATCGGAGGAGGAAAAACTCCGCCGGGAGGTGGCTGACTTGAACGATAAGCTCCTGCGGATGGCCGCTGATTTTG
>JAJRZW010000023.1 GCA_024275015.1 Deltaproteobacteria bacterium
CAGGTGTTTTGCAATGATTGATGACTTCAGATACTCCGCCACTGAGCCGGCCGTGTTTTCGGTTTGCAGACGAGGAAAATTGATGGTCTGGCAACAAGTATTTCAAACGGAAGCGGGTCGACATAATTTTAATAAGTTCCCGGACGCCCGAAGGGCGGCGGGGTGAAATTTCCGCCGGAGTGAAAATCCGGCAAAAACGCATGAATTCAGATGAATACATACCCGGTTGCCACTAAGCCGTCACGGATTCAGGAAGCTATAAGCGCAATTGCCGTTGGCCCGTAATTGACCGTGAGGCCAACAGAATTTGTTCGCAAACGAAGCCGCTCCCGGGTGAATTCAACGGGATGAATCCACACTTCACGCAGATGAGATGAAAACGGCAAAAAAAATCCGGATAACTTCCCTCCTCATGGTCCTGTTGCTCGTTGCCGGCAACGCCCTGGTCAACCGGAAGGGAGATATTGACTGGAGCATTCCCCATTCCCTGCGTATCTACCCAATAAACGGTGACCACGGTGCAAAAACAGCGGCCTATATTAATGCTCTTTCTTCTTACGATTTCACCCCGATAGGCGAATTCATCAATCAGGAATCAAGGCCGTACAATCTGCCCGGGGCCGAACCGGTGAGCGTCGACCTCGGCCCTGAGGTGAAAAGTCTGCCGCCGCCGACGCCGTTCGGCGGCAGCCGTTTTGCCATCGTCCTCTGGAGCATCAGGATGCGTTGGTGGGCCTTCCGGCACGACAAAAACAACGATATCGCCGCAGCGCGGATGTTTGTCATTTATTTTGATCCGGCCACGTCAGGACAACTGGGACACTCATTAGGGTTGACGCGGGGGCGTATGGGGGTGGTAAAGGGTTACGGCTCAAGACTTTTTTCCGCCCGCAACAAGGTCGTCATCACCCACGAATACCTCCACATCCTCGGGGCCACTGATAAATACGATCCCGCCGACGGAATGCCCATATATCCCCTGGGCTACGCCGCCCCTGACGCCGTTCCCCGTTATCCCCAGAAGGCGGTGGAAATCATGGGCGGTCTGGTCCCGGTTACCTCAGACGAGGGGGTAATGCCCGAGGGGCTGTGGCAGACGGTGATCGGCCCGATCACCGCGCGGGAAATCGGCTGGATCGGGGAATAGCAGGCCGTTTTTCAACGGATTAAAAAATCCGGTAAAATCGAGAAGTTGTCCTGTAATCGTTCCGGCCGGATGATAAACGGCAGGGATTGGGAATCAGCAATATTCCCGGGTCTTGTGGAAGACGATCTCCGGATATTTCTCCATGGTGTTTTCCAGGCGCCATTCGCTGTCGGCAAGGTAGGCGAGGTCGCCGGCACCGTCAATAGCAAGATTTTTTTTCACTCCGGCCCTGAAGCGGTCCAGCTTCCCCTGGTCGTCGCAGCTTATCCAACGGGCGGTGGCGTAATTGATCGACTCGTAGACGGCGTCTACCCCATACTCGTTTTTGAGCCGGGCCATGGTAACCTCAAACTGAAGCACCCCGACGGCGCCGAGAATGTAATCACTGCCCATCAGCGGTCGGAACACCTGCACCGCCCCCTCTTCCGATAATTGCGTCAGTCCTTTGGCCAGTTGTTTTGATTTCATTGGATTCTTCAGGATCACCCGGCGGAAATGCTCGGGGGCAAAGCTTGGGATGCCGGTGAAGCGAAGATCCTCCCGGTCGCTGAAGGTGTCGCCGATTTTGATGGTGCCGTGATTATGGATGCCGATGATGTCTCCGGGCCAGGCCTCTTCGACATTACTGCGGTCCTGGGCGATAAAGATGGTGGCATTGGCAAGGTTGATCTCCTTGCCGGTGCGGTGATGTTTTACCTTCATCCCCCGGACGAAACTACCGGAACAGATACGGAAAAAGGCGATACGATCGCGGTGGGCCGGGTTCATGTTCGCCTGGATCTTGAAGGTGAAACCGGAAAAGCTGCTTTCGGACGGCTCGACCATCCGGCTGGTGGCGGCCCGGGGGCCCGGCGGCGGCGCTAACTCGACAAAGGCGTCAAGTAATTCCCTGACCCCGAAATTGTTAATGGCGCTACCGAAAAATACCGGCGACTGACTCGCCTTGAGGTATTCCTCATATTCAAAGGGGTTGGCGGCTCCGGAGAGGAGCTCGATATCTTCGCGGAGGCGGTCGGCGTTGCGGCCCAGGTGTTGATCAAGCAGGGGATCGTACAGGTCTTTTACCACCATCACGCCACCTGCCCGGGTCGCCTGCCCGGGGGCAAAAAGGTGCAGTTCCCTGCGGTAGATATTATAGACCCCCTTGAATCCCTTGCCCATACCTATGGGCCAGGAGAGCGGGGCGCATTCGATCTGGAGCTTGTCCTCGATCTCGTCCATTATCGCCAGCGGGTCGATTCCCTCGCGGTCGAGTTTGTTGATAAAGGTAATCACCGGGGTATTACGCATCCGGCAGACCTCCATCAGTTTTTCGGTCTGGGCCTCGACTCCCTTGGCGCAGTCGATGACCATCAGGGCCGAATCCACCGCGGTCAGGACCCGGTAGGTGTCTTCGGAAAAATCCTGATGCCCGGGGGTGTCGAGGAGGTTGATATCGTAGTCGCGATAATTGAACTTCATCACCGACGAGGTCACCGAGATGCCGCGTTCCTGTTCAATTGCCATCCAGTCGCTCACCGCCTTCTGTTCGGTCTTGCGCGACTTCACCGCCCCGGCCATCTGGATGGCACCGCCGAAAAGGAGCAGCTTCTCGGTAAGGGTGGTCTTGCCGGCGTCGGGATGGCTGATGATCCCGAAGGTACGGCGGCGGGCGATTTCTTTTTCAATTCTGCTCTTCAATATTTTGTTTCCGTGGATAACTTTTTATCATTCCATGCTGTTACCGGGGTATCTTCTATACAACATTAGTCGCAACAGGACAAGCTCAGCTGGACTTTATCAGGATGTTGAAAAAGCCGTCCATGACTTTTTCAACTCCGATAAAATCGGCGACGCGTCCATGCGTCGCGATCAGTCTGTCTTTCAACGGGCTGGTATTCTCTGATGGGTGTCGTGGCAGTTCCGGGTTTATCGCTTTAGGGCGTGTCTTGCCCCGTTCCTTGATCCGGGTCAGCGGAAGACTCCGTCCGGGGTATCGGGGTCGCTGACCCGGGGAATGGTGACCATGAAACTTGACCCCTTGCCGGGTTCACTCTCCACCCGGATGGTACCACCGTGAAGGGCGACAATCTCGCGGCAGAGGGCAAGGCCGAGACCGCTGCCCTCGTGCCTTTTCGCCGCCGAGGGGTCTCCCTGCTCAAAGGGGAGGAAAATACGGTCGAAATCGCGGGGCTGGATGCCGATTCCGGTGTCGGTCACGGTCAATTCGATGACGTTGAGCTCGTCGCCGTGGATGGCGTCGACAATGGTTCCGGAATTAATGTTGACAGTGACGGTGACCATGCCGCCGGGTTCGGTGAATTTAACCGCGTTTTCAAGGAGATTGAAGATCACCTGGCTGAACTTGATCTCATCGATTCTGACCCAGTATGTGGTCGGGTCCATCTCGAGGTTAAGGGTGATATCCTTGCGGATCGCCCGTTCCCTGATGATCGCGAGACATCGTTCCACCAGAGAAGGGAAGTCCACATGCCGCAGTTCAAGATAGAGGTGACCGGATTCTATCTTTGACAGGTCGAGAATATCGTTGATCAATGCTAAAAGCTGAACTCCGCTGTTCAACACCGAGGTCATCGCCTGTTTCTGTTCCGGGTTTACAGGTCCCATGATCTCGTCGCGGATCATTTCGGAAAAACCGATGATCGAGTTAAGCGGGGTTCGCAATTCATGGCTCATATTGGCAAGAAACATATTCTTGCTGTGACTGGCCCTGGTTGACTCGGCCACCGCCTTCACCAGGCGGATTTCGTTCTGCTTCCTCTCGATTTCCACGCCCATGTGCTCGGCGATCATCTCAAGGGCGGCAAGAAACGCCGTCGCGCTTTCTTTTTCCCGGCCGGCGACGAAAACCACCCCGATGGGCCGCTGGCGGCTCCGGACAGGGACGCAGGCAAGAGAGGAGTAGCCAATACGGCCCCATAGCCCGGGAATATCTTTGTCGTCACCGGACAAGTCATTTGCCGGCAGGGATTTATTGTTATTGATTACCTTCCGGGTGAGTTTGTCGGTGAGCATCAGTCGGGCATAGGCGGAGGAGATGGCGTCAAGGCCGCAGGCCGCCTGAAGAACCACCTCTTCCCCGGCTTCATCCAGCAGGCAGACCCCGGCACAGGGGAGGGCGAGGTCCCGGGAGATGAGCCACGGCAATTCTTCAATGATCTGGTCGAGGTCGTTTTCGTGAAAAAAGAGAGCGGAAATTTTTATGACCAGTTCAAGGGCGGTGATTTTCCTGTCCTGATCAGCCAATCAAGTCCTCTATCTTTTGCAGTAGTTCCTGATAACGGATGGGCTTGGCCAGATAATCGTCACAGCCGCCGGCAATCATTCTTTCCCGGTCACCGCGCATGGCGTAGGCGGTGAGAGCCATTACCTTTATATCAGCGGTGGCCGGATTCCGACGGAGGAGTCCGGTCGCCTCAAGACCGTCCATGTCCGGCAGCTGAATATCCATGAGAATCAACTCCGGACATTGTCTCCGGGCCATGTCCAGCCCCGATTTAGCGTCCGCGGCGCAGATAGGATCATAGCCGCCATGGACCAGCATCCTTGATACCACCTCCCGGTTCTGCCGGTTATCTTCAATTACCAGGATGGTCTTTTTGCTCTTCGGGCCCATATTTTTCCCCTGGCTGTTTTTTTTATTTGCCTTTAGTGCACTAACTGAGGCTAAAATGTTTGTCAGGAGCTTAATAATAATGGATTAGTAACAATTCCCCGCGGAGGCGCCTTCGGCGATTTCCGGAAAAAGCGGCGGCGTGGACATCAGCCGCGTACAGTCCGTTTCTCAACGGACTGTTAACCCCAGTTCGGGATTTCAGCAGCCCGTCGCCCGTGGCCCGGAAATCGCCGTTTTCTCCCCGAAGCGGAGACTTGTTACGAGTTCATCAATAATAACAGGCACACGAAACAAAGCCAAATAATGGATGATATCCCATCGTTTTTCACGGTTGACAAGACCAGGGCCGACCTCTTTGATCTTCTGGTGGTCGATGACGATCATCAGGTAAGCCTGGTTGTCCTGGCCGAAATCCTGCGCCGGGAGGGTTACCGGGTCAGGTGCGCCGCCTCAGGCCGGGAGTGTCTTGGCGCGATCACGGAAAAACGGCCGGACATGGTGATTCTTGATATCTGGATGCCGGAAATGGACGGCTTTGAGACCTGTCGCCGCATCCGGAGGCAATATGACTCGACGACGCTACCGGTCATCTTCATAACCGGCGACCTTGAAGACCAGACCATCAGCCGCGCCTTTGATGCCGGCGGCAACGATTATCTGCGCAAACCGGTGAATCCGGTGGAGATCACCGCCCGAATTGAGGCCACCCTGTCACGGCTGCTCCTGAATCGGCGGATTATTGAGGATGCCCGGGTAAAGACTGTCCTTGCCACTGCCGGCGCCGTCTGCCATGAGCTGAACCAGCCCCTGCAGGCGATGATGTTGAGCGTAAACATTCTTGCCATGGACGCGGCCATGCCGACAGGGATTTTAAAAAAGATAGAGTCACAGGTGGAACGGATGGGGGAGATTACCGGCAAACTCATGCGTTTGACCGATTTCCACCTCAAACCCTACCTGAATGACCTTGAAATATTGGATATTGACCGTTCAAGCACCCCCGGGAGGGCAAAAGATGGAAAAAAAGATTCTGATACTTGACGACGACCAGGCCATCCGCGATATGATGACCACCGCCTTTGAAAAACTGGGTTATTCGGTAACCGCGACGGAAAGCGGCGAAGAGGCCCTGGATCTTTTAAACCACACCATAAGAGTGATGTTCGTTGATCTCAACCTCCCGGGGATAAACGGCATCGAGTTCTGCCGCCGGGTGAGACGCAACGATCCCCTCACCGTAATCTACGCCGTCACCGGTTATGCCTCGCTGTTCGAACTTGCCGATTGCCGTGAGGCCGGTTTTGACGACTATTTCACCAAGCCGGTAAAGTTGGAGACCCTGTTTCTCGCGGCCCAGCAGGCCTTTGACCGTATCGACCGCTGGAAGAAGCGGGAAAAATGTTAAGGTCGCTCCCCTGTGAGGCAGCCGGGAAATCCGGGATAATTTCCTTCGGTTACCATTCCGTTGAAAAATGGACCGGGTGTGAGGCATGAATGCGCCGCCAATTTCGCCTGGCAAAAAAACCGGTAAAATCAAGATGTTAAACGAAATTTTTTTAACTAACCCCGGGGCGGGGAAGCCATGTGCGGCAATAAAAAGACTGGATTTTTCCGCTACGAAAAGTATGGTTTTCCTGTTGGTGTCTAATCCGTGATGGATTCGTGACAACTCCCTGCGCAGACGTATTTTCTGGCCATCGCAAGCGGCATGATGAAATCTTTTCAATTACACCATGATTTTATCTGCAATTCCACGCGATGGAATCGCCCACCATGACCTTTAACAAAAAAAGCGCCGCCGCCAGGCTTGCGGAAAAAAATATCCCGGTCATCTTTTTGACCGGTCCGACCGCGACGGGCAAAACCGCTGTTGCCATTGAGCTTTCCCGGCGTTTTAACGGCGAGATCATCAGTGTCGATTCGATGCAGATTTATAGGGGAATGGATATCGGCACCGCCAAACCGAGCCGGCAGGAGCAGGCCCTGGCCCGCCACCACCTGATCGACATCGTTGATCCTGACCAGGATTATAACCTTGCCCGTTTCATCGAAGATGCGGGAGCGGCCTGCAATGATCTGGTCGCCCGTGGAAAACTTCCGATATTCGCCGGCGGCACCGGCCTCTATATGCGCGGATTCATCAACGGACTTTTTGAACTGGATCCCGCCCTTGCCCCGAAGCTGAAGGCGGCAAGGGAAGATCTTAAGGCCGACCTGACCCGGGTGGGAAGGGAGGCCATGTACGCGCGCCTGACAAAAGTCGATCCGATAAGCGCCGCCCGCATTCATCCCCATGATTCCTTCCGGGTGCTGCGGGCCCTGGAGGTCTGCATTGCCGGAGGAATCCCATGGTCAACCCATCTCGCCGCAGCGCGGAATCAGAGGCGGAGCGGAGGGAATGTCTTGAAAATAGGACTCTCATGCGATAGAGAAAAGCTGTACCGGACAATAGACACCAGGGTTGATTATATGCTGACCCATGGGTTCAGGGCCGAGGTCGAAGCCCTGCTCGCGGCCGGTTTTTCACCCCGGCTCAAAAGCATGCGCTCCATTGGCTATCAGCATATGACGGCCCATATCATCGACAATATTGACCTCGATACCACCCGGAAAACCATGGCCCGTGACACCCGCCGCTACGCCAAGCGGCAGATGACCTGGTTCGGCCGGGAAGATGACATGACCTGGCTGCCGTCTGCCGATATCGCGACGATAATACAGCGGGTCACGGTTTTTCTTGAAAAATATCACGCCCGGAAGCGGTACAATTAAGCAATCCCGGTCAATGATAAATACATCAACCTTGATGGCTAAGTAATAATTCCGATCTACTGCGTTGTAGCGCGCTTTTGTTCGCTCGACATACCATATGTATGGCCTCGCTCACAAAAATACACTACTCCTTGTATATCGAAATTCTTACTTAGCCATCCTGTGACTTATTACGAGACCATCAACCTTAAACATCCCATTTACTTTTCACAGGACCATCAAACATGCCGGACGCGAAGCCGTCACGAATTTCTCTGCTCGCCAATCTGCCCAACCTGATTACCATCAGCAGGATCGTCCTTACCCCGGTGCTGGTGATTTTTCTGATCAACGGCAGGATGACCGCAGCCCTGATTGTTTTTTTAATCTCCGGGATCAGCGATGGCCTTGACGGTTTCATCGCCCGACTCATGCGCAACAAAACCAGGTTCGGTGAAATCACCGATCCTCTGGCCGACAAACTGCTGCTTGACACCACCTATGTCACCCTCGCGGTTAACGCCCTTCTCCCGTCATGGCTGGCGGTGGTGGTATTAAGCCGCGATCTGGTAATCGTCATCGGCATCGCGGTCCTGGCCATATTTGACCGACCGGTAAGCATCAAGCCGCTGGTTACCAGCAAAATAACCACCTTCCTCCAGATAACCACCATCGTCATTTTTTTGGGCGAAGATTTTTTTTCCACTCCCGCCGGGTTTAAACACGGGTTCATAATCATCACCGCGGCGATGACCATTATCTCCGGGGCCCAGTATATGAGCAGGGGATTCCGTATTCTCGCCGACCTCAATGGTCATAACAATTCGCCGGACCAGTAAAAATGACGGCCATGAAAGACAGACCCGGGTGTTCGCCGACGGTGGCGAAAATAATTGCGGCCCGGGGTGGTGATATTGATCCGGTATCGTTTTTAAATCCCCGCTTAAAGGAATTGCCCGATCTTGCCGGATTTACAAACCTGGATCATGGCGGTGAACTTCTCGCCCGGGCGATAGAAGAGGAACATGCAATCGCGATTTTTGGCGATTACGATGCCGACGGGGTCACGGCCTGCGCCCTGATGGTTGATTTTATCGAGGCCTGCGGCGCCACGGCTGAACATTATCTTCCCAATCGTCTAAAGGAAGGATACGGTCTAAACCTTAAGGCGATAGACGCCATGGCCGCGGCTTTTACCGCCAGGGGACGGACTCGCGGGGAGATGCTGCTGCTCACCGTTGACTGCGGTATTTCATCAACTGCCGAAATCGCCCACGCCCGCGAGCTTGGCTTCGTGGTCCTGGTCACCGACCATCATCAGACCGAAACGCCGCCGCCGGCCGATTGCGTAATCAACCCGCAATTACCCGGCAGTCCCGATTTCCTCGGCCTTTCCGGGGTAGGGGTGGCCTTTTTCCTCGCGGCCTCGGCCCGAAAAATACTCCGGCAGGGAGGATACTGGCGCAACGGGGCAGGGGAACCGGACATCCGTGAATTCCTTGACCTTGTCGCCCTCGGCACCGTGGCCGACATGGTTCCGTTGCTGGGGGTCAACCGGATTCTTGTCCGGGCCGGGATAGAGCGGATCAACAATAACCCCAGACCGGGCATTCGCAGTATCATAGCAACATCAGGACTGGTAAACGGCCATATAGGCGGACGGGACATATCATTCCGGCTGGCGCCGCGACTAAACGCAGCCGGACGTATGGGACGCACCGAAACAGCCTTTGATCTCCTACGGGAAAAAAAGACGGCCCCGGCTAACGAGATAGCCACCCGACTTGAGAAACTCAACCTCAAACGGCGGGAAATCACCGACCGCACCATTACGCTTCTCGACAAAAACTCAAACAAACAAGAAGATAAAAAAGAAACCTTTATGGTTTTCAAGGGCAACGATCTCCACTTGGGAGTCATCGGTCTGGCCGCGGCAAAACTCATGCGTAAATGGCAGAGACCAACTATTGTCTTCAGTGGCAACAACGGGGTGGCCATCGGCTCGGCCCGGGCTCCGGACGGATACGACCTTTACCGCATCCTGGCTCAATGCGCCGGGCTCTTTATCGCCTTTGGCGGTCATCGTCAGGCCTGTGGGGTAACCATAAAAGAAGAGAATATCCCTTTATTTGAGGCCAGACTGAGAGAGCTTGACATTTATTGCGACGAATCTCTCATGGAGCCGGATCCGGATCTTGACATCAACGCCGCAGAACTGTTTTCAGAAAAATTTCTCATCGATTTCGTCAACCTTGAGCCGTTCGGCCAGGGGAATCCGGAGCCGATTTTACGCACCAGCGAGGCGATAATCCCCGAAGGTCTTGCCCCGGTTGGCACCGATAGCCTCAAATTCACCCTGGTAACGGGTGAGGGGGAAATGCCCGCCATTTCCTTTGGCAGCGCTGACCGGCTTGATATTCTCAACACCCGCAAACATCACATACTTTTTCAATTAAGCCGTAACCACTTCCATGGCCGGGTAAGCTGGCAGGCGGTGGTGCAGGGATTCAGGGCCGAACTTTCCTGATTGTTCCGCAGACCCAACCACCTGTATTTATTGGTATTAATAGAACTTAACATAATATACATTATGCGACATTACTGAACACCGTTGACACCAATCGGATATCCGGGCAAATACCGTGTCTCGGGTAAAACCAGACTGTTCGTCTGGGACACCCTTCGCAAAAGTCGCTTTTTTCTGTTATCATAGGTGACTTGTTTTCTCTTCGATCTGCCCACGAAGACGGCCATCGGCGCCCCGCGACCGGAATTTTTTTTCGAAAGAATAGATAATCGTAGAAACACAGGGTTAAGCGAAAAACAGCAATAATAACTTTAAGGTGGCAAACCTTAACAGGTTCTTGCTTTCGATGGCGTTGTAATAAAGTCATGATGGAAATCGTAACAAGTCCCCCGTTCCGACTAAAAACGACGATTTCCGGAGGCGGGCTGCTGAAATCCCGGACTCGGGCTATATCCTCAAACATGCGGGGTTTCTTAACCCATCCGCCGCCCGGCGCTTTTTCCGGAAATCGCTGAAGACGCCTCCGCGGGGAATTGTTACGAGACCATCAGTCATAAATCATTCTTATTTTGGGAGAATTATATAAAACATGGATCGAACAATCTACAACGAGCCCCTTGTCAGCCGCTACACCAGTCTTGAAATGCAGGAACTGTTCAGTGAACAGACCCGCTTTTCCACCTGGCGCCGTTGCTGGGCCGCCCTGGCCGAGGCCCAGCATGAACTTGGCCTTGGAATGGTTACCGCGGAGATGGTAGCTGAACTCAAGGCCAACATCGATAATATTGACTTTGAAGCGGCAAAGAAGAAAGAGGCCGAGATTCGTCACGATGTCATGGCCCATGTTTACGCCTATGGTCTCGTCTGCCCCACGGCCGAACCGATAATCCATCTTGGCGCCACTTCCCAGTTCGTGGTCTGTAATTCCGATCTGATTATCCAGAAAAAAGCCCTGGCCCTGGTGAAAAAAGGCCTGGTCAACACCATTGCCAACCTGGAAAAATTCGCCCGCAGACACAGGGCCCTCGCCACCCTCGGCTATACCCACTATCAGCCGGCCCAGCCGACCACGGTAGGAAAACGCAATACCCTGTATCTCCATGATCTTCTTATGGACCTTGAGGCAATAGAGGAACTTGAAAAAAAGATCCACGCCCGTGGCGCCAAGGGTACGGTCGGCACCCAGGCCACCTTTCTCGAGCTTTTCAAGGGGGATATGGATAAGATTGAAGCACTGGATAAACTTGTATCTTTAAAACTTGGATTTTCCGACGTTTTCCCTGTAACCGCCCAGACTTATAGCAGAAAGCTCGATCTAATGACCGCTCAGACCCTGGCCGGTATCGGGGCCACGGCCCATAAATTCGCGGTTGACCTCAGGCTTCTCTCCAACCTCAAGGTCCAGGAAGAACCGTTTGCCGTAAATCAGGTTGGCAGCTCAGCCATGGCCTACAAACGCAATCCCATGCGTTCTGAACGGATGACCGGACTGGCCCGCAAGCTGATAAACCTGCCGGCCGACTTTGCTGCGACCTACGCCAACCAGTGGCTCGAGCGCACCCTGGACGACTCCGCCATTCGCCGGATGGATATCCCCCAGGTGTTTCTCCTCAGCGACGCAATTCTGAGGTTGTTGAATAATATAACCGCGGACATGGTGATTTATCCACGCCAGATCACCCGGCACATACTCCAGGAACTGCCATTCATGGCCACGGAAAAGATCCTCATGGCCTGTGTTGAGCGCGGGATCAGCCGTCAGGAGGCCCACGAGGCGATCAAGAAACATTCAGTGGCCGCGGGGCTGGCGGTAAAGGAAGAAGGGCGGGAAAACGACCTTCTCCCCCGCCTTGCCGACGATTCCGCCATCCCCTTTGACCTTGACGAGCTTAACTCCCTCGTGGGCGACGGCAGCGAGTTCACCGGTGCGGCCGCGGTTCAGACGGAAAATTTTCTTGATCGTCATGTCCTGCCGGTACTCTCGACGTACCAGGATATGCTGGGTGGGATCGATACAAGCATATCGGTCTGATACAGAGACACGTGAAAACGTAACATCAAAGAGATAACACAAAAACATACTCTTGCAGGTTAAAGATATGGATCTAAAAAAACTCTATCTGCGTCTTGAGCCGCCACGGATGGGAGTTCTCCGTTTCGTCCTTGAGGGTTATGATAATCTCGCCACCATGACCACAATAAACCGCACCGGCGCCATCATCCTGCTTCGCTACCACCAGGGCAACCGGAAAATACTTGAAGAAATACTCGATGCCGTGACCCGCCAACGCCATCCACTCATGACCAGCCGCGACCATGAATGCCTATATTGAAACCTTTGGCTGTCAGATGAACGAGCGTGACAGTGAGATCCTCGCCCATCTGCTCGGCCGGGCAGCCTATCAGCAGACCAGCACGATCGACGACGCCGACCTTGTGCTGATCAACACCTGCAGCATCAGGGGCAAGGCGGAACAGAAGGCAATGAGCCTCCTTGGTCGGCTTGCGATCCGAAAAAAAAAGGAGCCCCGGCTTAAAATTGTCGTTGCCGGCTGTGTCGCCCAACAGGAAGGGCAAAGAATAATCGACCGGGTGCCGCAGACCGATCTGGTTATCGGCCCCCAGGAGATTTACCGTCTGCCGGAATACCTTGACAAGGTGGTCAGGAGCGGGAAGTCTCTGGTGGCGAACGACCTTGTCGACCGTTTCAAAATTCCCGATCTCGGTCACGTCTCCCCTGCCCCGGCGGCATCCCGCTTTCTCACCATCATGCAGGGATGCAACAACTTTTGTACCTACTGCATTGTTCCATATACCCGCGGCCGCGAGACAAGCCGCCCGGTGGCGGACATCACTGCCGAGGCCAGGAAGATGATCGATTCCGGCACCAGCGAGATTACCCTTCTCGGCCAGAATGTAAACTCATACGGCCTTGATCGCGGTGAAGAAAACGCCTTTCCCACCCTGCTGAGACGGGTCGCCTCCCTTCCCGGCCTGCGGCGTCTCCGGTTTACCACCTCAAACCCCAAAGACCTGTCGCCGACCCTGATGGCCTGCTTTCGCGATCTCGACAATCTCTGCCCCTGGTTTCATCTTCCGGTGCAGTCAGGCTCGGATCGGGTATTACGGCGGATGAACCGTAAATACAGCCGCAGGGAATACCTTGACCGGGTCGCGGGGCTGCGGGACGCCTGCCCGGAAATCGCCATCACCACCGATATCATCGTCGGTTTCCCCGGCGAGGAAGAGCCGGATTTTGCAGACACCATGCGCCTTGTCCAGACGGTGGGATACCACTCCGCCTATTCCTTTAAATACTCTCCCCGCCCCGGCACGGTTGCCGCCGGTTTCGATGGTATGATAGAAGAAGAGGAAAAGTCACGTCGACTCGCCCTGCTACAGTCCCGGCAGAACGAAATAACCCTTGCGGTCAACCGTGGTTACGAGGGCGGTGAGGTTGAAGTCCTGGTTGAGGGGACCGGCCGCGACCCCGGGCAGTGGCGTGGTCATTCGCGGCACAATGTGGTAGTTAATTTCACTGCCGACGCCCCGGTGGCGGTCGGAGATTATTGCCGTGTCCGGGTTGTCCAGGGGTGCATGAACTCCTTGCGTGGCGAAAAAATCTAACATAACAACAATAATATCCATGCGCAATCTAAACCATGACAAGAGGTTAGCGGATGATCGATCTCCACACCCACTCCCTTTTCAGCGACGGCGAATTGATTCCGGCCGAACACTTGCGCCGGGTCCAGATTCTCGGATATAAAGCGATCGCGATCACCGACCACGCTGATTCCTCAAACATTGATTTCATTATTCCAAGGATATTAAAGGCTGCCGCCGATCTGAACCCCTACAGTCCCACCCGGCTCATTGCCGGAATTGAACTCACCCATGTGCCGCCGCAACTGGCGACAGCATTGGTTGAAAAGGCCCGTGAACTTGGGGCCCAGGTGATTATCGGCCATGGCGAGACCGTGGTCGAACCAGTAATCCCTGGAAGCAACCGCGCCTATATCGAGGCCGGGGTCGACATCCTCGCCCATCCCGGCCTGATCAGCACCGAGGAAGTAGAACTGGCCGCAGAAAAAGGCACAACCCTGGAGCTGTCCGGCCGCAAGGGCCACTGTATGACCAACGGCCATGTCGCCGGCCTGGCCCGCAGGCACGGGGCAAAAATGGCGGTAAACGCCGACGCCCACGGCCCCGCAGACTTTCTCAGCGCCGATGCAGCAAAAACAGTCGCCCTGGGAGCGGGGTTGAGCGAGGAAGAGTACCTGCTCATCCGGAAAAACATGGCCGCCATTGTAAAGAATGCTGCATAATCTGCCCACTTGTGAAAATTGATGGCGTCGTAGCGCATTTTTGTTCGCTCGACATACCATATCAGCCCGTTGAAAAAACGGGCTGGTTGCGGCGCATGGACGCGCCGCCGGGCGGCGGGATGCTGAAATCCCGAACTCGGGCTAAGCCCTCAGGCATGCGGGATTTCTTACCCCCCCGCCGCTTTTTATGTAATTGGCCCGCCGTTGATTCAAGCACCGCCGCACGCTTTGCCTGAATTTTTTCGGCCTGGCCGCAATGGATCTGCTCCGGCGTCATCAAGGCAATGCCGGTGTGCTTGCGGACGGAATTGTATCAGTTGAAAAACTGCCGGCGGAATTGTCCGCGTATCCTGGATGACAGACCCC
>JAJRZW010000024.1 GCA_024275015.1 Deltaproteobacteria bacterium
GAATATTTTTTTGATCCCCCACTACGGCATTTCCTCCAAGCGGTAATTTCACCTTTTCGTTCATGAGCTTATTGATATGGCAGGATTAACGGAGTACCGTATGAAAATAATCGACTGGGGAAAGATGAGGTCGGCTTTTTCGTTTGTTTCTGTTTTCATGACGGAGTGATATGAATAATAAAAAACCTGTCGGAGTTATCGTCCTGGCCGCCGGTAAAGGTACCCGGATGAAGTCGGATATGCCAAAGGTTCTGCATGAGGTCTGCGGTGAGCCGATGCTGAAGCGTGTCCTTGATGCGGTGCGGACGGTCGGCCCCCGGTTGCTCCTGGTTATAACCGGTCATGGTGGCGCCTTGGTCGAAAAGATTGTTGCCGAAACGATGCCGGTGGTAAAGACTGCGAGACAGGCAGAACAGCTGGGCACGGCCAATGCGGTTGCTGCCGGCAGAGAAGAGTTTTCCGGTTTTAACGGCACCATCATGATCGTTTGTGGCGATACTCCGCTTTTAAGGGGCGAAACCCTTGCCGCTTTTTTGGCCAATCATCGCAGTAAAGATGCGGTTATCAGCGTCCTTACCACCCGTATTGATGATCCCTGTGGCTACGGTCGGATCATAAGGGGGGAGGATGGCGGCACCCTTGTCGCCATTGTTGAAGAGCGGGACGGCAGTGATGAACAGTTGCGGATCAATGAGGTCAACACCGGGGTTTATTGTGTTGAGAGTGACTTCCTCTGGCAGGGTATTGAACGTATCGACAGCGATAATTCCCAGAATGAGTTCTATCTAACCGATCTGGTAAATATTGCCTTTATTGAGGGACATATGGTCATTCCCTTTGTCTGTCTTGATCCGGATGAGGTGGTTGGAGTAAACAGTGTCGGTGATCTGGCCCGGGCTGAAGAGATAGCTTTATCTAAAAATCCTTGACTTTGTCCCGGTAAATTATGCATCTTCATAGGGTGTCCGGGATGGTATTTTTCTTTCCAGGTTCAATTAATATTTCAAGGTTGGAAGATCATGAACGAAGGCGAAAACATAGAACGCCTGGAGTCGGCGGTACAAAAACTGCTCGCCACTGTTTCCTTTCTACAGGACAGGAACAGGGAGGCCCTTGCCCGGATTCAGGATATGGAGGAAGGGGGCCGGGCCAGGGACGCCGAGATCGAAAAGCTCAAGGCTGAACGTAAGTCTCTCCTTGACCGGGTTGAACGGGTAATCGCCGATATTGACGCCGCTACCGTTGAGTCACCTGATTCCTCCGGGGGTGAGGATAAGGATGAAAACTCTTCCCAGGGTACCCTTAACCTTAGTGCTTGAGGTGTTTACTTGTCGCCAAGAACGGTAAAATTCAAGGTCCTTGGAGATGTCTATTCCATTGAGACTGAATTGAACGACGACGAAGTCGGCGAGGTTATGGAGACCGTGCGTTTGCGGGTCGAGGAAATCAGCGGTCCCGGAGCGGCGTTCCTTTCCCGGGACTGTGCCGTTCTTGCCACCTTGAACATGGCCACCGAATACATACGGATGAAGCGGGAATTTACGGTCTACCGCAGAAAAATGAACTCTTATTTGCGCGGACTGTCAAAAAGGATTGAGGAATCTCTTTAATTTTATTACATTTTCAGTTATCCCCTGCCTTGTTGGTGATCAACGGTATGTTTCGAGCCAACATAATGCAAAAGGGTGACTCCGCTGATCACTAAAAGAAGATCGTGTAAGCGAACTACCTGCGGTGATTACGAGTACCGCCCACCTAACTTTGTTAGGTTCGGGTATACATTCTGTGCGACACCGCAATGGCGGGGGTGTTTTTAAAGGTTTTTCTCCGTTTTTCAAACGGTTTATATAAAATTTTTATCAGGAGGATAGCTGGGTCTTTCAGGGGAAATCCCCTGATGGGACGCGTTTCAGGTATCCGCTATAGATGCAACTCTTGTGGACGAGTCCGTGAGGTTGACATATATACCGGTTCTTTAAGTGGGTCGTATATGAAGACGGTAACGAGTATCAATAATTATAGCAATTGCTCAGTGTCTTAAACTGTGTTTTTTTTGCGCTTTTAAGGGCTGATCTGATTGGATTCCGTCCCCCTGTCCTGAAAACCCTCCCAGGTTGTATTGATTTGTCGTCTATCGGACTCCTGTCCCGTTGACGGCAACCCCTTCCCGAGATCCATATATCTCCAAACTGTTGTGCCCTGACTATTTTTCCGGCCGACGCCTTTTTTAAGGTCGTGGGTCATAAACTATGTCCTGCAGACGGGTTTATTGCCGGACTGTCATAAAATATATGGAGAATATCGTGATTTTTTTAACCCCCATGGTTATTGCCGCTGCCGCCCTGATCTTTGGAGTCGTGGCTGGTTTTCTCTTCCGTCGTCTGCTGACGGAAAAAAGATGGAGGGAGCTGACGCCCAGGGCAGGAAGTTGATCGAACAGGCCTTGGTCCAGGCGGAACAGATTAAAAAAGAGGCGTTGCTTCAGAGCAAGGATGACGCCTTAAAGATAAAGCAGGAAACGGAAAAAGAGATAAAGGCCCGCAAAACTGAGATTATTGAGGAGGAAAGGCGCTATTCACAGAAGCTTGACCAGTTGGAGCGCAAAATTGATCTCCTTGATAAAAGAGAGATGGATCTCCGGGCCAAGGAAGAGCGCCTGTCCCGGGGGGAGAACAATCTCAAGGATCGGGAGCGTGATCTTGATGAGGTCATTGAGCAGCAGCGGCTCCAGCTTGAAAAGATATCAGGCACTTCCCGGGAAGAAGCCAAGCGCCTTCTAATCGAGAGCATTGAGAGCGAGGCGAGAATGGAGGCCTCCAAATCTATTCTGCGAATAGAAAACGAGATGAAGATGAAGGCCGATCGTAAGGCCAAGGATATCCTGGCCCTGGCAATAAACCGTTACGCCGGGGATTATGTCGCCGAGAAAACGGTATCGGTAGTGCCGTTGCCAGGTGATGAGATGAAAGGACGGATTATCGGCCGCGAGGGCCGCAATATCCGGGCGATCGAGGCTGCCACCGGTATTGATATCATCATCGATGATACCCCGGAGGCGGTTATCCTTTCCGGATTCAATCCGGTACGCCGGGAAGTTGCGCGTCAGTCCCTTGAACGCCTGATCGCCGATGGTCGTATTCATCCGGCCCGGATTGAAGAAGTGGTAGCCAAAGTTACCAAAGAGCTTGAGATTAACATGCGCGAGGCCGGTGAACAGGCCACCTTTGATGTCGGTATTCACGGGGTCAGTATGGATCTCGTCGATCTCTTAGGTCGGCTTAAATTCCGGACCAGCTATGGTCAGAATGTCCTCCAGCACTCAATTGAGGTCGCCTCGCTTTCCGGGGTGATGGCCTCGGAATTAGGGGTCAGCGTCAAACAGGCCAAGAGGGCCGGTCTTCTCCATGATCTCGGCAAGGCGGTTGATCATGAGACTGAAGGTCCGCACGCCATTATCGGTCGTGACCTTGCCAAAAAACACGGGGAACCGCCGGAAATCGTCCATGCCATTGGCGCCCATCATGAGGACATGCCCCCCGAGAGTCTGCTCGACATTATTGTCCAGGCCGCAGACGCCCTTTCCGGCGCCCGTCCCGGGGCGAGGAAGGAGATGCTTGAGTCTTACGTCAAACGCCTTGAGGAACTCGAAAAGATCGCCAATTCCTTTGCCGGGGGGACTAAATCGTTTGCCATCCAGGCCGGTCGTGAGGTGCGGATCGCAGTAAACAGTGAAAAGATATCCGATGCCGACAGCCTCATGCTCAGCCGCGACATTGCCAAGAAGATCGAGGAAGAGCTTACTTACCCCGGACAGATTAAGATTACGGTGATTCGCGAAACCCGCGCCGTCGACTACGCCAAATAGTCCGCAGGGGGACGCAGACGGGCGAAATTGGCCGGTTCACGTAGCCAAGTACGCTTCACCGTCCCGTTTCACCCGTCTGCGTCCCCCTGCGGACTATTGCCTTGGGGATTCGGCGGACGCAATTATTATTTAGCCATCAATGATGATGGCCTCACAACAAGTCCCCGCGCAGACGTCTCCGGCGATTTTCGGAAAAGGTGCCGGACGGCGGGATGGGTTAAGAGATTCCGCATGTTTGAGGGTATAGCCCGAGTTCGGGATTTCAACAGCCCGCCGCCCGGTTCCGAAAATCGTTGTTTTAAGTCGGATCGGGGACCTGTTACGACTTCATCATCAATATCAGGCCTTAAATAAATGTCAGGGAAAAAAAATATATCTGAACAGTTAGCCCTTATTACCCGGGGGGCGGTTGATGTTATCTCTCCTGAACTTCTCAGAGAGAGACTTGAAAACTCCCAGGCAAGCGGTCGTCCCTTGCGGGTCAAGGCCGGTTTTGATCCCACTGCCCCTGATCTTCATCTCGGCCATACGGTTCTGATCCAGAAACTTAAACAGTTTCAGGACCTCGGCCATCATGTGGTATTTCTCATTGGTGATTTCACCGGGATGATCGGCGATCCCACCGGTAAATCCGAAACCCGAAAACCACTCACCGCCGAAGACGTACAGATAAACGCCGAGAGCTACCGGGAACAGATATTCAAGATCCTTGCCCCGGAGAAGACCGAGGTGGTCTTCAACTCGGCCTGGCTCGATAAACTCTCACCGCGTGATTTTATTCGCCTTGCCGCCCAGCAGACCGTGGCCCGGATGCTCGAACGCGATGATTTCAAGAAACGATTTGCTGACGAGTCACCGATCAGTATCCACGAATTCCTCTATCCTCTGATGCAGGGTTATGACTCGGTCGCCCTTGATGCTGATGTCGAGATCGGTGGCACTGACCAGCTCTTTAATCTCCTAATGGGCCGGACTCTCCAGAAGGCATGGGGAAAGCCACGGCAGGCAGTGTTGACCATGCCGCTGCTTGAAGGTCTCGACGGGGTCAATAAGATGAGTAAATCGCTGGGCAATTACATCGGTATCACTGAGTCCCCCGAGGATATCTACGGTAAGGTTATGTCGGTGTCCGATGATTTGATGTTCCGTTATTACGAGCTTCTCAGTAACCTGGGCAACGACGAGGTAACGGATCTCAAGACTGGGGTAAAGGACGGCAGTATCCATCCCAAGGCGGCAAAACAGCAGTTGGCCCGGGAGATCTGCGCCCGTTTTCACACTCATTCCGCGGCGGATGCGGCTGAGGCCCATTTTGCCACCGTCTTTCAGAAACACGAGATTCCGGAGGATGTTCCGGAGTATTGCTGCCGTCCGGATGGCGATACCATATGGCTGCCGAAGCTCTTGGCCGATGCCGGGCTGGTCAGGGGAACCGGCGAGGCCAGGCGGATGATCAAGCAGAACGCGGTCGCCGTTGACGGGGGGAAAATAACCGATGTCGGGTTCGAGGTCCGGGCCGAGGCAGATGTCCTTCTCAAAGTCGGCAAACGTCGTTTCTGCCGGGTGCTTTTTGTCTGAC
>JAJRZW010000025.1 GCA_024275015.1 Deltaproteobacteria bacterium
AAAAGCCGTCCATGGCTTTTTCAACTCCGGTTGACCAAAACAAGTTCCGGCCAACCTCTCGATTTCACCGGGGTTTTCAACCCGGCAAAATCGGCGGCGCGGACATCAGCCGCGTACAGTCCGTTTTTCAACGGACTGTTATATATAGAAATTCTTACCTGGCCATAGACATATTTGTTATGAGACCATCATGATTGACCCGCGTCCATGCCGGCGCGGATATCCTTCTTCAGCTTCTGGAAACGGCCAAAGGCGGCGTGGAATATCTCCGCCTCCCGGGCCCGGCTGATATCACGCCCCTCAAAAAAGGCGGCGAGATGGGCGAGACATTCCTTTAAAAACTCAATGGCCGCCGGCCTGGCATCGTTGCCATGTTTTTCAATATAGGCCAGAACCCCACCGGCCATGGAGTGGATATAGGCAAATCCCCGACGTTTTTCAAGCCCGTCAACAAAAAAGGCAAGGGCCTGACGCAGGCGGGTTATCCGCAGCGGCGACAGACGCCAGTCCTGGGCCAGGATCTCGGCCCGGATTATTTCAAGGGCATCATCAGGACTCATGCAAACTCCTCAGGTTTTCCCTTGCCGCGGAGGTCTCCGCCTGTTAATTTCGATCAAGATCAACGTCAGGACAGGATATAATAAACTTTAACCTGCCGCAATCCACAACGCCGCAGGCCGAGATTATTACCCGACCATCGATTTATCAGTCCGTTGCAAAACTGAACTGCGCGCGACACATGGATGCGCCGCCGATTTCGCCGGGCTGAAAAACCCGGTGAAATAGAGAGGTTGAATGAAAATTGTTTTATCCAACCGCCGGTTGGATATCTTGGGAAATGGTCGTTTCGCCAGATTCCGGCGGGACTGCGCTTTTTAATTTTGCTCATTCCCCGGCCCCGGACTAAAATCATCTTTTTTCAAGACACCCTTTTATTTTCACGAGACCATCATCGCATGAATACGCCCACAATCATCCAGAGCGCAATTTTTATCTTCGGCGCCATCCTTGGAAGCTTCGTCAACGTCGTCATCCTCAGGGTTCCGGAGAAAAAATCCATCGTTACCCCGCCGTCGGCCTGCCCGGGGTGCGGGGCTGAGCTTGTATGGTTTGACAACATTCCGATAATAAGTTTCATCATCCTCCGGGGACGCTGCCGTAGCTGCGGGGCCGCCATTTCCCTGCAATATCCCCTGATCGAGGCCGTCTGCGGCCTTATCGCCCTTGCCATGCTGCACCGTTTCGGCCTGTCAATCCTGTTTGCCGGGTACCTGGTCTTTACCCTGGCGCTGGTGGCGGTAGTCTTCATCGACATGCGCTACCAGATCATCCCCGACTCCATCAGCCTCCCCGGGATCGTCTGCGGTTTTATCCTCTCACTCGCCCCCGGCGGCATAGGCTGGCAGACCTCGCTGATCGGTCTTTTAATCGGCGGCGGCAGCCTTTACGCCATTGCCCTGGGCTATTATCTCATCACCCGCCGGGAAGGCATGGGCGGCGGCGACATCAAGCTTCTCGCCATGATCGGCGCCTTCCTCGGCTGGCAGTCACTGCCTTTCGTGATCTTTGCCAGCGCCGCGGGCGGGGCCATCTTCGGCATCGGGGCGATGATCCAACAGGGCAAGGGCGGCAAAACCGTGATTCCCTACGGGCCGTTTATGTCGCTCGCGGCAGTTGCCTTTCTCTTTTTCGCTCCCCTTATCCTCACCCTTGAAATACAATTATTCATGCCGCCGGGAGCAATGCCGTGACCCCTCTTGACCACCAGCAGATACTCGACCACCTGAGCGTGGGTACCGTGGTTCTTAACTCCCGCCTGGAAATCGTCTTCTGGAACCGGTGGATGAGCGAACACTCCGCGATCACCCTTGACGATGCCCGGGGCCGGGTAATCCACATCCTCTTTCAGGGCCTGATAAAAAAAGACTTCGTCAAAAAAGCGCGCGAGGTCTTCCGCCGCGGCCAGCCGGTTTTTTTCACCAACAAGGTCCACCAGACCATGTTTCCTTTCTACGCCGGCCGGTCATATATTGAACCGGCGCTGAAACCAATGCAGCAGACGGTAATCCTGTCACCGGTAAAAAACGATGACAACCGGGTAACCCAGCTGCTGCTCACCGTCTTTGACATCACCGACTGGATCGATTACCGCGACCGTCTGCTGCAATCAAAGGACGAGCTTGAAAAACTCAGCCATACCGATGAACTGACCCAGATCCCCAACCGCAGAAGCCTGATGGAACAACTGGCCCAGGAACTCTTCCACCACAACCGGCGCAAACGACCAATGGCGCTCGCGGTTATTGATCTTGACCATTTCAAGGAAGTAAACGACCGTTACGGTCACCAGACCGGCGACCAGGCCCTGTTCGAAGTGGCGCGAACCATAAGTGATTCCTGCCGCAATTATGACATCATCGGCCGCTACGGCGGCGAAGAATTCGTCATCATGCTCCCGGACAGCAAGAGAGAACAGGCCCTTGCCACCTGCGAGCGCGTCCGTCAACGGGTGGAAAACAACAAATTCTGCCACAGTCGACAGGCCATGCGCCTGACCATCAGCATCGGCCTTGCCTGCAAGGACGCGCAGGAAAAAATCGAGGTTGAGGATCTGTTCCAGCGCGCCGACGCCGCCCTCTATCGGGCCAAGGAAAATGGCCGCAACCGGGTTGAAACCGATTGCTGACCCCGGCCGCCCGATTACTCCGTCACTTTGGCGCTCTTTTTCAAGAAAACCTGCAACACCCCGATTGCCGCCGGAGTAATCCCCGATATTCTTGCCGCCTGCCCCAGGGAACGGGGCCTTACCTCTCCAAGCTTTTCCACCACCTCGTTTGACAGTCCGGGAATGGCGCGATAGTCGATATCCGGCGGCAAAAGAATGTGTTCCCGGCGGCGGAAACGGGCAACCTGCTCTTCCTGACGTTTGATATAACCGGACTACTTTATCTCCACCTCAACCTGCGCCCGAACCGCGGCGGAAATGCCGAGATCAACCCCGGAAACCTCTTCGACCCGGTCAAGGTTCAACTCCGGGCGGCGGAGGATATCGGCCAGGGGCAGGCTGTTCTTTATCGCCGCGCTGCCATAGGCGGCAAGGCGGTCATTGACCCCGGGGCCGGGGTGGAGTATCTGCTGCCGCAACCGGGCGCAGCCATCCTCCACTCCCTGGGCCCGGACCTTGAACGCGAGATAATCTTCCCGGCCGAGAAGACCGACACGATGGCCGATCTCACTCAGACGACGGTCGGCATTGTCCTCGCGCAGAAGAAGGCGGTATTCAGCCCGAGAGGTAAAGAGCCGGTATGGTTCCCGGGTCCCGGCGGTAACCAGATCGTCGATCAACACCCCGATATAGGCCCGGGAGCGGCCAAGAACCAGGGGGGCGTCACCACGAAGGGCGAGGACGGCATTGATTCCGGCCATCAACCCCTGGGCCGCGGCCTCTTCATAGCCCGAGGTGCCGTTTATCTGCCCGGCAAGGTAAAGACCGGCGATCTTCTTGCTCTCAAGGGTAGGATAAATCTCCAGGGGATCGACATAATCATATTCAATGGCGTAGCCGGGACGGATCACCCGGACATTCTCAAGCCCAGGCACCGAATGCAGCATGGCCACCTGGACATCAAGGGGAAGGCTGGTGGAGAGACCGTTAGGATACACCTCAACCGTGTCAAGACCCTCGGGTTCAAGAAATATCTGGTGCCGGGGCTTGTCGGGGAAACGCATTACCTTGTCTTATATCGATGGACAATATCGCGCCCCGACCCCTTCGATGATCCCGTTGTACATCGGCGAGCGGTCACAGCCGTCACGGATGATCGCGTGGGTCGCCTCGCTGGTATGAGCGATGTGGCAGGAACGCTGCGGCAGGGCCGGGCCACCCTTGCTGGAGAAAGAAAACATCACCGGCTGATCATCGCCGCGCTGCTCTGAAAGACCGGCATAGTCAATGGTTCCGCCGTCAAGCCTGGGAGTGGTGCCGGTTTTCATCCGGCCCATGCGCAAGCCGATTTGACGCAGATGTTGAGGCAGGGAAAGAGAGGGAGCATCGCCCATGCGACCGGCGGGGAAACTCTTGAGACCGATATGAATCAGGCCGTTTAAAAAGGTGCCGGTAGCGATGATCACCCGGGTGGTCTCGATCTCATCGCCAAGGGAAGTAACAAGACCGGTGATCCGACCGTTGCTGACCACCAGCCGGTCGGCTACCGCCTGCCGTACCTCAAGCCCGTCCTGGGACTCGACCACCTTTTTCATCCGCAGACGATAAAGGAGACGGTCGGACTGGGCCCGCGACGACCACACCGCCGGACCCTTGCGGGTATTGAGGCGGCGGAACTGGATCCCGGTGGCGTCGATATTTTTCGCCATCTCGCCGCCAAGGGCGTCGATCTCTTTCACCAGATGCCCCTTGGCCAGGCCGCCGATGGCCGGGTTGCAACTCATGGCGCCGATACTGTCGACGTTCATGGTCAGCATCAGGGTCCGGCATCCCATGCGGGCGCAGGCCAGGGCCGCCTCACATCCGGCATGCCCGGCACCGATGACCACCACCTCGAATGAGTTTTCCTCTGCCCCGAACATCAGCAACGCGCCGTTTACGACTTCGGGGTCAGGCGGGAAAGGACGATCATGACCTCGCTGTCGTCCTTATGAAAACGGCGTTGACTGATGGCAATGTCAAAATCCTTTTCCGCTGCCTTTAAAAATACCGGCAAACTCTTGCGGCTGGCGTCATGGGCGAGAAATATCTCCCCCCCGGGGGCGAGATATTTCCTGAAAATGGTCATGAGCGGGGCAAAGAACTCTTCCCGGAAGAGAATCTCGGCGCCAACGATCATCTCAAAGGGAGGAAGTTCCGGAGGTTTATGCCAGTCGATCAGCCGCGCTTCAAGATTATCAAGTCCGTTCGCGACCGCGCTCAAACGCTGAAAATCAAGGATATGGGGTTCATAATCACTCAACGTCACCCGCGCCCCCCGGGCCGCGGCCACAAGACCCGGGGCCCCTAAACCGGCGCCTAACTCAAGCACCCTGGCACCGGCCTTGATCGGGGTCGAAGCAAGAAAATCGGCAAGGACCATCGCCGCCTCCCACAACCGCGACCAGAAAGGGAACGCGGCCACGTCGGCAAAAGGATCTCTGCCCTTGAGAAGAAACTCGAGGTCAGTCACCTGCAGAAGGGCGAGATCAAGATCACGGACCTTGAAGCGATCAAAATCGGCCCGGTACTCGGCCTTGAGCCGGGCTAAAATCTTTTTTTCTTCCGACGACAGGGTAATATCGGTCATTTTTCTCCCACTTTAAGCTGATTACGGATATCTTGAAAAATATGGGAGCGGTCAGGAACAACCCCGGTTACTCCCGGCAGCAGACAAATATGATAAAGTCGCAACAATTGACAACCACGGGGATTCGCCCGTGTATTTTCAGTAAAATACCGGCAACCACACTAACATAAAATGGTGAACTCCATGGACATCGCCCTGCTCATCATCGTTATCATCGGCCTGATCGGCACCCTGTTCCCGGCGGTTCCGGGCAGCGTTTTCATCTTCGCCGGGGCCCTGTTCCACGGAATAATGACCGATTTCACCCCCCTCTCCTGGCCGGTAATGATGATTCTGGGGGTTCTCTTTCTCTGTGGCTGGCTGGGACAATATATGATTGCGGCGGCAGGAAGCAGGAAACTCGGTGCCAGCCGTTACGGGGTCATCGGCGCCGGAATCGGCCTGTTCTTCGGCTTTATCCTTCCCATCCCCGGGGGCATCCTCATGGGCGCCTTTGCCGGGGCCCTGCTGGCGGAGTTCTTTTTCGGCGACCAGGAACTGCGACAGGCAATGCGGGCCGGAATCGGTGCCCTGGCCGGAACCATTGCCGCGATGTTTTTTGAATTCCTTATCGGCCTGATCATGACGGCGGTCATCGCTGTGCGCTTCTACCACTAAAAAACAAAGGGGCCGCCAAATTAATCGGCAGCCCCTCTGAACTTCAGGAAAAACTCCTTAGCAGCCTTCGACCGCCTTTTTCTTGGCGTTCTTGACCTTAACTTTCATGCCTGCCTTAAGCTTGGCGGCCTTTTTGCCGCAGTCCAGGGTTACAGTGGCACCATCAACCGCACTCACGGTACATTTCACATACCTGCTGGCCAGGGAAACTCCGACAGTACCGGCAACAAAGGCCGCAGCCATAACCAGGGTGAGAATTTTCTTGCTCATGATTAATCTCCTCTGCATTTAATAATAGTTATTACAAACAAAAGTCCAACAGGTAATAATATAGTAAATTTCTTTTTCCTGTCAAGATGTCACCGGACAAATGAAATGGCTGAGCAGGGACTTCATTGCCTGTTACGATTTCATCAAATGGGCGCATTTTAACAGACTGTTTAAAAAGCCGTCCTGGCTTTTTAAACTCCCGGCCGAGCAAAACAAGTTTCAGCCAACATCTCGATTTTATTGGATTTTTCAAGTCAATAAAATCGGCGGCGCGTCCACGCGCCGCGACCTGCCCTTTTTTCAACAGGCTGTTAACGGGCCAAGGCCTTGTCGATATACGGCCGCCAGCGGTCACCGGAAATATATCCCCTCACCTTCTTTATTATCTCGCCGTCTTTACCGACGAGATATGAAGCGGGTATGGCGCTGACGCCACCGTAACGCCGACCGAGACTGCTATTCCCCTTGACCACCGGATAACTGAGCCCGCGCCCCTTGACAAAAGCGGAAATCCGCGACCTGCCGACACTGTCGATCGAGATCCCGATGACGGTAAAACCACGGCCGGAGTATTCACGATAAAGGGCGTCAAGCTCGGGAAGTTCCTTGCGGCAAGGGCCGCACCAGGTGGCCCAGAAATTGATCAGCACCACCTGACCACGAAGATTGGTAGTGTCGATGATCTTGCCGCTTGAGACCTCGGGAAGACGGAAATCGGGGATCTTTGCCGCCCGGACCGGAACACTGAAAAGCAAAAAACAGACTAATGGCACAAACAGAAAAAACCGCCTGGATGACGATAACATTTATATTCACCTGATAGTAATTGCCGTTTAAAAATATCGACCACACACCGATTCCGTAACTTACAACATTGATCCCCTTTTGTCATTTACCCCGGTAAAACTGTAAGCGGTCACAGGGCGCGCCTGCTGCGAACGATCGGCAAGGCTTATGTAGCACCAGTACACGGCGCCTTACCGCTCGTCCACATCAGCCACACCCTGCAACCACTTACAGTTTTTTCTTGATATTCAGGTAAGTTGCCCACCCTGTGAGTGGTTACGGTAAAACAGAGTATAAAACCAGTTACCAGTCCGTTGAAAAACGGACTGGTCGCGGCGCGTGGACGCGCCGCCGATTTTATGGACTTGAAAAATCCAATAAAATCGAGAGGTTGGCCGGAACTTGTTTTGACCAATCGACTGTTATCGACAGATACTATGTAAGCCTGCCCCTGGCCGCCACCTCGCCGCTGGGGGCGACCACCACCTCCTCCACCGGAATTTTCGCCCCGGAGGCATTGAGGGCCGCGGCGATTATTCCCCGAAGGTTGGCGCAGCAGGGAACATTCATCATAACCAGGGTCAGGCTCTTTATCCCCGAGTGAGAAAAAATCTCTGTGAACTTACGCTCATAGCCCGGTTTGTCGTCAAACTTAGGGCAACCGATCATCACCACCCTACCGGCGACAAACTCGCGGTGAAAATCGGGATGGGCAATGGCGGTACAGTCGGCGGCCACCAAAAGATCAGCGCCTTTTAAAAAAGGGGCCTCAGAATTGACCAGACGAATCTGCACCGGCCAGTGCGACAGGGACGAAGGCCCTTTACCAACCGTTGCCGGAGCCGCCGGGACCGGCTGCAGATCAAGGGGACGGGTCGAGGGACAGGCCGGGGCATGTGGCCCGACCTTATGCCGCTTGAGGTGTTCAGCCACCGCGACCTCGTCAAAATCGTCCGCCTCCCGCTCGACTATCTTCAAGGCGTCTTCCGGGCAGTCGCCAAGACAGGCGCCGAGACCATCACAGAATTTATCGGCAATCACCTTTGCCTTGCCGTCAATAACTACCAGTGCCCCTTCGGCGCAGGCAACGATGCACTGGCCGCAGCCGGTGCATTTTTCTTCGTCAATCTCGATGATCCTGCGTCTTATTTTCATTTTCCCTGTCCTTATCAGCCCGTTGAAAAACGGGCTGATCGCGGCGCACGGACACGCCGCCGAGTTTGCCGGGTTGAAAAACCCGGTGGAATCGAGAGGTTGAATGAAACTTGTTTTATTCAACCGGCGGTTGAAAAAGCCAGGACGGTTTTTTCAACAATCTGTTATCAGTTTTCACCCAGCCATATCTTCTCCGCCACCACAGCCCCGGCCCGGGTAAGAAAGCTCTTTGTCACCATGTCATTAAGCCTTGTCGCCTCGAATTTGCCCTCTGCCCTTGCTTCCTCGACGTTCTGGATCAGGTCGGCGTCGTAGAGGACGCGGAAGTTTATTGAATCATCTCCCCGGGGGGTATGGTGATGGCCGATGATATCGCAGACCTCGTCGACAATGCCGGGGTTGGCATCCAGCTCCAAAAGGATACTCCGAGCCACCGGCGGCCCTTCCTGGTGCTGATATTTTGCCGCCGAAGAATTGAACTTACGCTCCGCCTCCCTGATGCCGATATCGTGAAGATATCCGCAGATGGCGGCCACCGCCGGATTATATCCCTCGTCCTCACCAGTATCGGTGAGTCTCCTGCCTATCTCGCCGATATAACGACTGACCTTGGTCGCGTGACCGATACGGCGGAAATCATCGGCAAAATACTTCTTCATCGCCACCGCCACCCGGTCAACCAGAAGTTCCTGACGGCCGGCGATAAGCCCTGGCGGAAGTTCGCCGAGACATTGCTCGGCATAGGGGCAATAGGCGGCGCAGCCGAAATCGGTGCGCGGGTTAAGGAGCTTCTTCGCGCACCCCGGACATTTACGGGTGGCGTCATCCTTGAAAAATTCCACCTCGGTGCCGCAATGGGGACACGGGGCCTCAAATACCGCCTCTCCGTCCCAGTAACGACTGTCCTGACCCGGACATTTCATCTTTTTCCTCCTGCGTTCAAGGAGACCGGCGCCATGCCCGGCGCCGGTTCCTTTATCAAACCGTTTTTAACGGCCTGTCATACCGCGTTAACAGCCCGTTGAAAAACGGGCTGGTCGCGGCTGATATCCGCGCCGCCGATTTTGCCGGGTTGAAAAAGCCAGGACGGCTTTTTCAACCCTCTGTTAACCGAGAATCGCCTTCAGATCCTCTTCAGGCGTGGTTATCGGCTTGACCGCGAACTTATCCACCAGAACTCCGAGTACCGCCGGGGTAATAAAGGCGGGCAGGGTCGGTCCGAGGCGGATGTCCTTGATGCCAAGATAAAACAGGGTCAGAAGGATCGCCACCGCTTTCTGCTCATACCAGGAAAGGATCATGGACAACGGCAGGTCGTTCACCCCGCAGTCAAAGGCCTCGGCCAGGGCGGAAGCGATCTTGATCGCCGAGTAGGCGTCATTGCACTGACCCACGTCAAGCAGCCGCGGAATCCCGCCGATCTCGCCGAGGTCCTGGTCAAAGAAACGGAATTTACCGCAGGCAAGGGTAAGAACCATACAGTCTTTCGGCACCTTTTCGACAAACTCGGTGTAATAATTACGCCCCGGCTTGGCCCCGTCGCAGCCGGCAACAAGAAAGAAATGACGAATGGCCTTTTCCCTTACCGCGGCGATGACCTTGTCGGCGACCCCGAGGACAGTGTTGCGGGCGAAACCGACCAGGACCTGGCCCTTATCGCTATCCTCGATGAACCCGGGCATTTCCAAAGCTCTGGCAATCACCGGCGAAAAATCCTTGTCATCACCGATGTGAACGACCCCGGGCCAGGCGACCAGGCCGGTGGTGAAAATCCGGTCTTTATAGTCGTCAAGCGGCTTCTGGATACAGTTGGTGGTCATGACAATGGCGCCGGGGAATTCAGGGAATTCCTTGGCCTGATTCTGCCAGGCGGTGCCGTAATGTCCGTGGAAATGGCTATACCTCTTCAGTTCCGGATACCCATGGGTCGGCAGCATCTCGCCATGGGTGTAGATATTGATCCCTTTACCCTCGCTCTGCCTGAGGATCAGCTCAAGGTCTTTCAGGTCATGCCCGGAAACCAGGATCGCCTTACCGGCCTTTGCTCCAAGCGGCACCGGGGTCGGCACCGGATGGCCGTAGACGCCGGTGTTGCCGGCATCCAGCAACTCCATGGCCCGAAGGTTGACCTCACCGCATTTCATCACCAACCCGAGGGCGGTGTCAAGGTCCATGTCGGCGACCGGAACCGCGGCCAGGGCCTCAAGGATAAAGGCGTAAACCGCCGGGTCTTCCTGCCCGAGGATAGCGGCGTGGTCGGCATATGCGGCAACTCCCTTGAGTCCGTAAACCAGAACCTGCTTTAAAGAACGGATATCCTCGTTCACGGCCGGGATGGTGTCCACCGCCTGGACCTTGCCCTGCGCGGCCATTGCCGCCACCGTATCACCAAGGGCAAAGGTAGCGGCATCCGGAAGGGCGGCACGGGCCGCGTCAGTCAAGGCAGCCACTGACTCGTCACGCATGGCCGCGCTTTTTTTAATCAACGCCACCAGCCGTTCAGGATCAAAATCGACATTGGTCAGGGTTGAAAAGACCCCCTTGGCGACAAAACGTCCCAGATCATTGGCCGGGGCATCACCCCGGCCGGCGGCGATCTCCGCCGCGCTCAAACCCTCGAGGACATAGACAAGGAGGTTCTGCAGGTGCGCCACCTCCTTGCTCTTGCCGCAGACCCCGACAGTGGTGCATCCGGTACCCTTTGCCGCCTGTTCACATTGATTACAGAACATCTCATACCTCCGGTAGAATGGAATAAAATAACAATGCTTTAATGATTAAGGCTGTCTTGAAAAACGAGGATTTTGCTCATGACGCCGGGATCGGGCGAAAAAACCATTTTCCAAGACACCCTTAACAGAGCGTTGACCAAAACAAGTTCCGGCCAAACTCTCGATTTCACCGATTTTTTCAACCCGGCAAAATCGGCGGCGTGGACATCCGCCGCATACAGTCCGTTTTTCAACGGAATGTTAAATTTTTACCCATAATAGCCCCGGCGAACGATCTTTCCCTTGACCTGAATCAATAACCTTCATGAAAAAACAATTCCGCCTGGGAAATGGGGCTTTTTTTGACAGCCGCTTGTGTTAGAATCAGCTGACAACAACAGGCCATTTCCAACGGACTGATAAAAATACTCAGGTATGATGGTGGAAAAAATCAAACAACCAATCAAGGAGCAAATGCTCCCTGAAGCCCTTACATACCGTGACATTATAGCACGGAGGCGGGGTTTATTGAGTGCTATCGTCCAGGACGCCACGACGAAACAGACCGATTTTCCACCACCATCTTTACCAGCCCGTTGAAAAAGGGCTGGTTGCGGCTGATGTCCGCGCCGCCGATTTCACCGGTTTAAAAAATTCGGTAAAATCGAGAGGTTAGATGAAACTTGTTTTATCCAACCGTGGTTGGAAAAGACAGGACGGCTTTTTCAACACTCTGTTCAGGATCCAAAGGAGATGAAAAAAAGTTCCACAAAGATAGCGCCGGTCTTTATCAGACCGTTGAAAAAGCCGTCCATGGCTTTTTCAACTCCGGTTGACCAAAACAAGTTCCGGCCAACCTCTCGATTTCACCGGGGTTTTCAACCCGGCAAAATCGGCGACGCATCCATGCGACGCACACGGTTTATTTTTCAACGGCTTGTTATCCCGGTGATAATCACCGTCTTTCTTACCGCCCTGGCTGGCGCCGGGGCCGCGGCCCCGGATAATTTAAAGGCCCTGGAAGAATCGGCCCGTTCCGGCAACGCCGCGGCCCAGTTTAAATTGGGCCAACGCCTTCTTGAACAGAATAAAGAGGCCAGGGCGATCGACTGGTTCCAGAAGGCGGCGGGGCATGGCCATGTTGAAGCCCGGTATAAATTCGCCACCGCCCTGGCCAACGGCAACCCCGAGGCCATGTTCCTCATGGGCCTGATGTATAAAGACGGCAATGGGGTAGATAAAGACCGCGCCCTGGCGATAGACTGGCTCAAAAAAGCGGCAACGGCGGGACACGAAAAGGCGGCCCGCGTCCTTGCCCGCCAATGGGGAATAAATGTCGAGGTAAAAAGAAAGGCGCCGACAGCGACACAAGAGAAAAAAACTGCCACCCCGGACGGGAAAAAAGACCTCAGGCGAATAAAAAAAAGGGCCTTTGCCGGTGACCCCCAGGCCCAGTTCGCCCTTGCCGAACGCTACCGCACCGGCGACGGGATTGAAAAAAACGAGGCCATGGCGCTCAAGTGGTACCAGAGGGCGGCGCGCCAGGGACAGGTTGACGCGCAGTCTATTTTTGCCACCGCCCTGAAGAAACAAAACCCCGAGGCCCTGTTCCTCATGGGCCTGATGTACCGAACCGGGGACGGGGTGATCCGGAACATCCCCCTGGCGATAAAATGGCTCGAAAAAGCCGCCGCCAAAGGACACGCCGGGTCACAGTACACCTTGGGAAGCATGTACGAAAACGGCGACGGGGTGACAAAAGACATAACCAGAGCGAAAAAATGGCTGCGGCTGGCGGCGGACCAGGGACACCCGGAGGCAAAAGATGCCCTGACCATCATTGACGCCGAAAACGGTGACGCCGATATCGCCTGCCGTCTGGCACGGAAATACGCCGCCGCCGGAGATACGACCAAGGCCTTTGCCTGGTATCTCAAGGCGGCGAAAAAAGGCAAGATCACAGCGATAATCAAGGTCGCGGAATCCCTTGCCCACGGCACCGGAACCCGGAAATCACTGGCGAAAGCGGCCCGGTGGTATCGCCGGGCCGCGGAAAAAGATGACAGGGAAGGACAGTACCGCCTGGCCCTGGCCCTGATCTCCGGCCGTGGGGTGAAAAAGTCCCTTCCCCGGGCTGTTGTCTGGCTGAAAAAGGCCGTTGCGGGTAATTATCTCCCGGCCCGCTTAAAACTGGGAATGATGTACCACGACGGCCTCGGGGTTAAACAGGATTTTACCGAGGCCCTGCGACTTTTGCGGCCGGTGGCTGCGGCCGGTAATCCCCGGGCCGCCGTTACCATCGCCGGGCTATACGCCGACGGCCTCGGAACCGCCGTTAACCATAAAAAGGCCCGGACATGGTACACCAGGGCGGCAGTGGCCGGAGAAACGGAAGCATACTACCGCTACGGCCGCTACCTCCGTCTCGGAATCGGCGGCGGGAAAGACTTTAAAGGCGCGGTCAGATGGTATAGCCGGGCCGCCGCGGCCGGAGACGCCAATGCCGGTTTCGAACTTGGCCTAATGTACGCCCGGGGCCAGGGGGTAAGAGCTTCCGCGGCCGAGGCGGTAAAACTGTTTACCCAGGCCGCGAAAAACGGCAACACCGCGGCCCGGTATTATCTCGGCCTTGCCTGTGAAAACGGCGACGGCACCAGGCGGAACCTTGTCCGGGCCAGAAGCCTTTACGCCCGGGCCGCGAAAAGAGGCCATACCAGTGCCGCCTTTCGCCTGGGCCTGCTTTCCCTGATCGGCAGAGGACAACTACAGGATCTCGCCGCCGCCCTTGCCTATCTGCAAAAGGCCGCCGTCGGGGGAGAAACAATGGCTGCCTTCTTCCTCGGCTATATGTACGAGACCGGGACCGGGGTTGAAAAAGACATGAAAAAAGCCCGGGAATATTACTCCCGGGCCGCGAAAGGGGAAAATCTTTATGGCATTGACGCCATAAATGCGCTGATCAATCGGTAAAGACGTGGTCGGTCACCTTGTGACGGACGCGAAAAAATTCATGCCGGGCGCTGCGATTCTCACCGGTATAGCTGATCGTAACCGAACCGGATTTCATCGCCCGGATCTTTTTCTTAAGGCCCAGGTTCCTTTTCTTCAGGGCCGCCATCCGCTTATTACCTCCAGTGGCAACAGCTGCTTTTTTCCGCAGGGTGGCGTTCTCTTCCTCAAGGGCGCTCAATCGTTGCTGCGCCTCGGCAAGGGCCGCGCCTTTACGCGACGACTCCCGCAGCTGCTTTTGCATCCGGGCGTTCTCTTCCGAAATGGCTTTGGAACGGGCGATTTCCGCCGCTGATTCCACATTCCCGCTCCGCTCCCGAAGCTCTTTCTTCAGCAGAGTATTCTCCTTTTCCAGGGAATAAAGACGGGTCCGGAGCTGACGCCACTTGTCCACCGGGACCTTCATCTTCATCTCTCCCGCGCCTGCCGGAACGGCAAGCAACGAAAGAACCGCCGTTATCAGGATTATTCTTTTCACCATATCCTCCCGGGTATCTTGAAAAATCAGAACTTTCGTCCAACCTCTCGATTTCACCGGATTTTTTCAACCCGGTGAAATCGGTGACGCCACGCGCCGCGTACGGCCCGTTTTTCAACAAACTGCTATTTTACCACCCTGGCGCTGCCGAGCAGTTCAAAGGGGATGCTCAGGCCAAGCCTCTTTGCCTCGCTGATATTGATCGCGGTCTCGGCAGCAACCGTTGTGACCGGTTTTATGTCCATGGTTCTGCCGCCGTCAAGGATCCGGGCCACCATCGCCGCCGCCTTCTTCCCCTGGATCACCGGATCGGCATAACTGGAGATCAATATCCCCTGTTAGCAGGTAAGACCAAGGACAGCCGCGGTGGCAACCTTCTGCGTCCGGGCCTGGGCCACAATCATTTTAATACCTTCCCGGGTGTTGATATTGGCGGCCGAGGTCAGAAGGGCGGCGTCATAGCCCGAGAGATTTATCTTGTCAAGATCGTGGGTCTCAATCGCTGTTACCGTGGCCCCGGCCGCCCCGGCCAGCCCCGTTGCCGCCTTCATCTGCCGGGAACTGTCCCGTTCCTCGTGGGAGAATAGAATAGCCAGCCTGGTAAAATGTGATATCTTTTTCAGATTGGCCAGCAACCCGGCAAAGTCGGGATCAAACGCGACCCCGGTCACGTTGCCGCCAAGCCCGCATCCTTTGGGATCGTAAGCGGCGCAGTAGACCATGGGAATGGCCTCGGCCTCGGAGCTGACCGCCAGCGCGGTCGAGGTGCCATAGGCGACAATGACCTCGGATTCCAGTACCACCAGTTTACGGGTCGCGTTTTTCCAGGCCATCCACGCCGGCTCCGGGCGTTGAAAAAGGATGTCGGCATCGACCCCCAATTCGCCTAACTCGGAGACCATAGCCTTGTGCAGGGCCTGATAATAGGGAATATCCCGCCCCGGCATCAGGACTCCAACGGTGGCGCCCCGGCTGAGCGCCGGGGCGATGATGAATAAAAGCCCGAGCAGAAACGACAGGCATGTCCTGGAAGATACCGTTCCCCGAATCATTTTGCCCCGAGTCTCTTCATGATCTTGAACAGGGCTCCGAAATAGGTGCTGTCAGAGGGATTGTCAAAGGAGTCGTCCTTCCAGTCGGCGTAGTGGAGGTCAAGACCGAGGCTGAAACCGCGGCCAAGATCCAACTCGTTGTCAAGCCGGATATCAAGAACCTTGGTCTTGGTCGCGGAAAACCCGGCGATCTCGGCGGTGTCGATGACCCCGGCGGTCCCGATGGTAAACGGCGTGGTCGGGTCAAAGGTGCCCTTGGTGACGGTATAATCGATGGCCCCGTTCATCCGCAGCCGGTCAACCGGGCGCATGACCAGGTCGAGGGCGAAATTATGGGCGGTCTGTTTATTGCTGTAGCCATGATCGACCACATGAGCCCCGGTACCATCCTCCCAGACGATGTCCCTCTTCTGCTCCTGGGAGATGAAAGTGTAGGTGGGAACCAACGAAAAACGCTTCGAGACCACGAATATCAGGCTGGCGACATATTGCTGCCGCAGGGCCCGACCAACGTTGGCGTCGGCGATATTATCGCTGGTACGATTCTCGTCGCTCTCGTCACGAACAATGAAACCGTTAGCGAACAGGCTCACCCGGGGTGACATGGTCCAGGTGAGGTCAAGCTTGGCCTCGTCGCTGCGGGCGGGTTCGTTGTTGACGATCTCGGCGCCATATTCAAATCCGACCCGGGTATGCTTGAGCCGGGCGGTGGTTCTTACCCCGGGGATGGCCCGGTTGGTGATCCTGAATTCATAGATGTCACGAATGGTCTTTTCCGGCCGGCTCCAGACCAGGGCGGAATCTCCTTCCACGTCCTTGATCTCCCTGGTGTATCCCATCTGCATACTGGTGGCCGGAATCAGGGAATAACGCATGGAAAGGCTGGCCATATCAGTGGTCGAAGCGACCCCGGGCTCAACGGTATAGACCCGGTTCAACGAGGGTACAGGCGGTGGATTGAGACCGTCGGCGACAACCGTGGCCGGGGCGGCGGCAGTGTTCTTCTGATGCCTGAGTTTGGCGGAAAAAGCCACCCAGACACGCGGCAACCAGAACACTTCGCCGTAACTCAGGCTCCGGTCGGCCTCGGCATGGCTGTATTCATTGGTCTTCTCAAGTTTGGAAAAGGTGGTGGAGACAAAGAGCCGTCCTGAATGGGTGGTATGAAGCTTAAAGGTGTTGCTGTTCGCCTTCAGTTCCGGGACAACGTTATGGACGCTGGTGATCCCGGAATCATAGGTGTAAGCAGGAGCGGCGACATCGGAATCAAATTTACGGTCGCGGTGGGACAGCTCAAACTCCATCGGCCCCAAGTGGGCGTTGGTGGTAAAAGCGATGGTATCGCTTTTCTGATCAATGTCCCGGGCCTCACTCACCCGCACCCGTCCCCCGCGGGCGCCGCCGAAAAAATAGGCCTCGCCGCCAAGGAAACGCTGCTGGCGTTTACCCTTGCGGCTGACGGTCTCACCGTCGATGTAAACATGAAATGGATAGCTCGGGGTCTTGAAGCGCAGCTGATACTGGTCGATCTCAACCCTGATCCCGTAATCATCAACCCCGGCGTCGTGGATCTCCACCTCGGAGCCGCTGGTATTGCCGGGGTCATAATCAAACAGGGTAAGGTTGTCGAGGTTATGGTAGAAACGCCGGGTCAGGACCCGGGTGCGGATCGCGTCTTTAAACGAGTAACGAAAATCGCCGTACCAGTCGTTTTCATCATAATAATCAAGCTCAAAATGATAACGGCTGGGAAGCGGCGCTCCCTCGAGGTAGACCCCGCCTGAGGCCGAACTCCCGGTGGTATGGAAGGCGTAGGCCCCGGCCCGCCCCACCCGGATGTTGGCCTTGGCGGCGGAGGTATCGGCCAGGGATGAATTGACCGAATTGTCGGTCTGGCGCAGACTGCCGCCGACCCAGACCTCGGCAATGGGTTTTACCCGCTCCGGCAGGTCGTTATAGCCGGCCCGGGCCTCGACGCCGAACAGGGAAAGTACCGCTACGGAAATATATATGGCTGTCTTTTTCATCGCGTAAACGCCCCCCCCCCGCTCATTCCCGGTGTGTCACTGCCATGGATCTGCGAATGGCAGTCGGTGCAACGGGTGAAACTCATGCTCTTGCCGCCGAGTGCGTCATTGCCTACCCGATGGGTCGGATGACATTGCTTGCACAGGAATACCTGCGGCAGCTTCAACAACGATTCATTAACCGAACCGTGGGGCGAATGGCACATGGCGCAGTTCTCGGTATTGTCGGAGTGTTCAAAAAGAAACGGCCCCGCCTTTTCCGGGTGACAGCGGGCACAGATATCCTTGACCGTCATCCCCCGAAGGAGTTTGGGGTTGGAATTACCGTGGGGTTCATGACAGTCGGTGCAGAATACCTTGCCCTCTCTCACCGGATGATGGCTGGGGAGGGAAAACTGGGCCCGGATATCAATATGACAGTCGAGGCAGAGCTTCTGCACCGCCCGGGGATCGACAATCAGGTCGGAGCTGCCGTGGATCGGATGGCAATTGGCGCAGGTGACCTCGTTTACGGCATGGATGCCCGCGTTCCAGTTATGGATATTGAAGGTGGCATTGGATGTATGGCATTTAAGACAGATGAGCGACAGGACCCCGGAAGGCAGCTTCGAGTAGTCGAGGAGGTTATCCTTATGGGCCTTCACCACCTGATCGTAATGGGCCTTGACCTCGGTATCGTTATTGATTCCGAGCTTTTTCAGGGCCGCCATCATCTCGCTTGCCGGACCGTGACAGGACTCGCAGTCAACGATCTTCATCCCCGACGACGCCTCTTTCAGCTGATCACCCATGGTGCTCGCCTTGAAGTCAAGGGCGAGTTTGTCATGGCTGTGACAATTCTTGAGACAGTTCTCGTTGCCGACATAATCGGAAGTTAATTTGCCGAGGAGGAGTTTTTCGTATTCCTTGACCGGAACAATCGGCCGGGCCTCCTTCATCCTGGCGCAGCCTACCATCAACAAAGCCGCAGACAGCACGCATAGCAACAGTTTAAGCACAATCGAGTGTAACCGCATCGGCCCATCTCCTCCCGCTTCTCTTTTCCACGGCCTCCCATCAGCGCCGCTGATCATTCCCCCGGACAAAAACACCTTTACATCAAGGCGTTTACCAGCCCGTTGAAAAACGGGCTGGTCGCGGCGCATGGACGCGCCGCCGATTTCACCGGGTTGAAAAACCCGGTGAAATCGAGAGGTTGGATGAAACCTGTTTTATCCAACCGGCGGTTGAAAAAGCCAGGACGGCTTTTTCAAAAGCTCTGTTAAGACACCATATACGCAAAGTTTCAAATAACTGTCAATAAATATTGTAACCATTTAATAATATTGTAGTTGTTCTAATCAGGAATAATAACCGAAAAAAGCACCCCGGCGACCATTATCCATGGTCAAGCGAGATGACCATGGATGTGGCGTTGGCAAGTCAAATTGATAATACTGTGGATTCTGGGCGACACAATTGAAATCCCCCTTCTTTCCGGTTATCAGTTCGTTGAAAAAACGGACTGTGCGCGGCTGATATCCGCGCCGCCGATTTCACCGGATTAAAAAGCCAGGTGACATCGAGAGGTTGACCAAAACACAGGAAGACGAAATGAACAAAGATAAATTCACCGCCCTGCGGATAAACAGAAACGCCGTCGGCTCCTTTGACCGCGAGCTTCAGGAGATGCGCCTGAGCGACCTGCCCCCGAATGAGGTCACGATAAGGGTGCTGTGGTCGTCGCTTAATTATAAGGACGCCCTGTCGGCAGACGGCAACCGCGGGGTGACCCGGCGCTATCCCCACACCCCGGGGATCGACGCCGCCGGAGTGGTGGTTGCAAGCGTTGACCCGGACTGGGAAAAAGGCGACGAGGTGATCGTATCCTGTTATGACCTGGGAATGAACACCCCCGGCGGCTTCGGAGAAATGATCCGGGTACCGGGCCGGTGGATACTCCCACGGCCCCCGGGGATGACCCTGAGGGAGAGCATGATCTACGGCACCGGCGGTTTTACCGCGGCCCATTGTCTCTTTCGCCTGCTCGAGCTCGGCCTGACCCCGGACCGCGGCCCGGTGCTGGTCACCGGCGCCACCGGCGGAGTGGGAACGTTCGCGGTCGCCTTTCTCGCCCGGGCCGGGTTCAAGGTGGTGGCGGCCAGCGGCAAACCGGAGAGCGCGGAGTTTCTTGAAAGACTTGGGGCCGAAAAGGTCATCAGCCGGGAGGCGGGCAAAGACAGACCCGGCCGCGCCTTCCTGAGGCCCCGCTGGGGCGGGGTGGTGGACACCGTTGGCGGCGAATATCTCGCCGCGGCAATAAAATCATGCCGCTACAACGGCGTCGTTGCCTGTTGCGGCAACACCGCCGGGGCCGATCTGCCACTCACGGTCTACCCCTTTATCCTCAAAGGCGTAACCCTGGCCGGAATCGACTCGGCCGAATGCGCCATGGAAAGGAGAAAAAAAATCTGGGACAAACTGGCCGTTGCCTGGCGGCCGGATAATCTTGAAGAATTCGCCCATGAAATCACCCTTACCGACCTCCCTGAAACCATCGACCGGATGCTGGCGGGAAAGACCAGGGGCAGGTATGTGATAAACCTGAGCCGGTGACGACTTCGGGGAGGAATCGGCACAATCTGCGGCTACGCCATTTATCCCGGTTCACGGAATAAATATCAGTAACTGACCTTGTCCGCCTTGACCTCCCAGGAGGAGAACACCGGCATGGCCTCGTCCCGCAGCATCTGCACCATCTCAAGCTTACGTTCCTGCGGCGGACGGGAAATCTCGCGGTAGATATAGTCGTCGGCAAAACCGATACCGGCGGCGTCAACCCGGTCGGCGGCATAGTAAATCCGGTTGATTCCGGCCCAGTAGACCGCCCCGAGACACATGGGACAAGGCTCACAGTTAATAAAGATCTCACAACCGGCGAGCCAGAAATCACCCAGAGCACAGGCGGCCTTGCGGATGGCGTCGATCTCGGCGTGGGCGGTGGGATCAAGGCTGGAGGTCACCCGGTTCCATCCCCGGGCAATGATCTCGCCGGAACGAACCACCACTGCCCCGAAAGGCCCTCCCTCCCCGGCCCGCATCTTTTCATCGGCAATCCTGATCGCCTCGCGCATGAAATCGTGACAGTCAGGGCCGCAACTGCCGGCGACATCCCGACGGCCGGGGTCTTTAACAGATTTATTCATGGGGTTTACAGTTTCATATTTAAGGTTTACGGTTTGTAACCCTGTAACTTTATCACTCCGTCACTTTATCACTTTGTCACTCTATACAAAAATAAACCACCATGTATCTGATAATCATCTCCTACCTTATCGGCTCCATCCCCTTCGGCCTTGTTTTCGGGAAACTCGCCGGCATTGATGTCCGCGCCGCCGGCAGCGGCAATATCGGTGCCACCAACGTAAATCGCCTCCTGGGGAAAAAACCGGGCATCGCGACCCTTCTGTGCGATGCTGCCAAAGGCATTGCGCCGATGCTCGCGGCCGGTTATCTCGGGGCCGGTGAAGACATTGTTCTCGTCTGCGGTCTTGCCGCCTTTATCGGCCATATATTCCCCGTTTACCTGAAATTCCACGGCGGCAAGGGCGTGGCCACCGCGCTGGGAATCTTTCTCTTTCTCAACCCGGTCGCCTGCGGAATCGCGGTGACGATATTCGTGTTCATAGTATGGCTGAGCGGTTTTGTTTCACTGGGGTCTCTGGCGGCGGCGGCGGCGATGCCGCTTATTCTGTTCCTGAACCATGGAACAAAAAACCAGACATACCTCGCCCTGGCGATAACCATATTAATCTGGGCAAAACATTACCAGAACATCGGCCGCCTTGTCCGCGGCAGAGAAAAAAGCTGGCGGAAGAAGACTGAAGACTGACGGCTGGCGGAAGACTGAAAAAACGGAACCTGGCGGGATCAGGTCGTATCTCACGACGCGCAAGGATATGACCATCAACCATAAGCATGAAACCAATGAATATCGACTGGGATGACATCGAAGAGGCACGGGAGGTGTTGGGGCTTGACGAACGCGCCACCCTCAGCGAAATAAAAAAGGCATTCAGACGGATGGCGCGAAAAAATCATCCCGACCTGAACCGCGACGCCTCCGGCCACCAGCGGATGCGCCAACTTAACCACGCCTACCAGATCCTGCTTGATTACTGTTCTTCCTTCCGGTTCCCGTTACAAAAAGGCCCGGACGCGGAGATCATCGACGATGAAAAGTGGTGGTTCGACCGCTTCGGCTCCGATCCCCTGTGGGGCAAATCAGGGGACAAGTAACAAAACAAGGGGGAAAACAAACCATTACCGCGTCCGTCCGGTGGCGGGATTCAAGATAACAGACGCGTTCCCCTTAACAGACCGTTGACCAAAACAAGTTCCGGCCAACCTCTCGATTTCACCGGGGTTTTCAACCCGGCAAAATCGGCGGAGCGTCCATGCGCCGCGACCAGTCCGTTTTTCAACGGACTGTTAAATCAGATAAACTTGCGACTCACCTCGATCTCGGCCTTATCACGCAGGTTCTCGGCCCAGGCGGCAAGCATGGCCGATTGCCGGGTACGGCGCATGGCATCACGGATCTTTTCCTTCTCGTTGTAGAAGTTGACCCCCATCGGTTCACGGGCGTCCTTGAAAGCGATAACATAAAAATCCCGCCCAACGGTGATCACCTTGTCGGGAACCGTCCTTGACCTGGTCAGGTTAACCGCCTCACGCAATACCGGGGCCGGAAGGCCGGCCTTCCGGTTACGTGCCCGGGAAAAATACGGGGTAAGGGCGACCCTGTCGTCCAGACCGGCCTTCGCCACCGCCTCTTTCAGCCGGACCCCGGCAACCACGTCTTCGCGGACCTTCTCCGCGGCCTCCCCGGCGAGTTCAAGCGCCCGGGCGGCGATAAAATCAGCCACCACCCGTTTCCTTACCTGAGAAAGCCTGGGATCTTCCGGCTCCTGGCGTTCGTCAACAAAAATTATCCCGTAACTGTCTCTGCCTTCAAGCAGTGAACTCAACTCCCCTTTCTTCAAACTGAACGCGGCCCGGACAAACTCACGGTTACTTTTAAGGGATTCAGGGACCTCACTGCGGGCAAACAACCCGGTTTTGTTTATCTTTGCCCCGGTTTCCTGCTGGTATTTTGCCAGGGAACCGGCAAGAATGATCTTTTCGTAGGCCGCATCCGCCTTTTTATAGGCCAGATTTTTCGCCTTATCACGCAGAAGGGCCATTTTTATCTCTCCGGTGGCCTCGGCAAGGGTGCGGGTATGGCTGGGAGAAATCCGGTCAACCCGGATAAGATGAATACCAAAACGGCTCTTCACCTGACGGATATCACCTTCCTTCATGGAAAAGACCGCGTCTTCAAAGGGCTTGACCATCCGCCCGCGGGAAAAAAAACCAAGATCACCGCCACTTGCAGCCGAACCGGGATCGTCGGAATCACGTTTGGCCAGGGTGGCGAAATCTTCGCCGTTCTTCAGCTCTTTCATCAACCGCGCGGCCTTGTGCTCTTTCTCCTTGACCTCGGCCGCCGAAGCATCGGGATCAAGCTTTATCAGGATATGCCGGGCCCGACGCCGCTCAGGGAGCTGGTAATCGGAAAGGTGAGCATTATAATAGGCCTTGATATCATCATCGCTGACCATGGAAGCGCTGCCCTTGCCGGTAAAGGGGAACCGAAGGTAACGTAAAGCCACTCGGGGTTCACTGCGATATTTAGCCTTGTTCTCGCGGAAAAACGCCTTGAGCTTATCCTCATTCACTTTAACCCGGCCCGTGAAGTCATCACCCTTGACCACGAGGTATGAGACCCGCCGCTCACCGAACTGAAAATCAAAACGCTCCTTTAATTCACTGTCAGCGACCTCGGCAAAGGCGGAGATAAAATCCATCAGTTTACCGGTCAGGATATCATTCTTGATTCCGGCCTCGAACCTGGTGGCGCTGATTCTCGAAGAGGCAAGAATCTGCCGGTACCATTCAGGGTCAAAAGTGCCGTTATTCTTGAACGCCTCCATCCCGGCGATCTTGTCACGGACCTCGTCATCGGTGACCATGATCCCCATCCGATACGCCGCCTGCCGCAGCAGAAGACGCTGGGTAAGTTCGCTGATCACCTTTTCCTTCAGACCCATATTCTTAAGCATACCCGGGGGCAGGTTGCCGCCCAGTTGGTCGCGCACCCTCTTTACCGCCTGATCGTATGTCTGCTGATACTCAGCCAGACTCACCGCATCGCCGTTGACGGTGACCACCGCCCGCTGACCGTTGCCGCGGTTGGTGCCGACCCCCCAGAAAACAAAGACGACAATAATTATCAACATTGTCGCCTGAATATAGGTGGACTGGGCTTTACGACGCATATACTCAAGCATGAATCTCTACCTCCGGAATGACATCGAATGTCGGGAAATATTATGTTATGAACACTGTCACGGCCATAATTCAAGCCGCCCCGCCGCCTGATCCCAAATCTTCAATATAATGCCGCATAACAGAGTATTGAAAAAGCCGTCCTGGCTTTTTCAACCGCCGGCCGGATAAAACAAGTTCCATCCAAGCTCTCGATTTCACCGGGTTTTTTAACCAGGCAACATCGGCGGCGCAGACATCAGCCACAACCAGCCCGTTTGTCAACGGGCTGGTTGTGCCGCAGCGATTTCTTCTTGTTCACAGAACAGACAAAAAGGCATCCTAAAATCTGCGACAAATTGCGTCAACTGTTTTCAGTTTCACCAGCCATCCCGAACCCACCAGTCCGATGGGAAACGGACCGGTGATGGCGCGTGGACGCGACATCGATATCAGGTCTCAGCCAGATTTTTTCCGAGACTGACGTTCACCACCAGCGGCACTGTGAGTTCCATCACCGATTCCATCTCCTGTTTCATTATTGCCGCCACCGTTTCCGCTTCGTTCTCCGGGGCCTCGATTACGATCTCGTCATGAATCTGCAGGACCTGACGGGCCGCGAGACTGTCCCCCCGCAGCCGTTTTTCCACCGCGATCATCGCCAACTTTATAATGTCGGCGGCGGTACCCTGAATCGGGGTGTTGATCGCGGTACGCTCGGCGATCTGCCGCCGGTTGGCGTTTTTCACCCCGATATCCGGCACCGGCCGCCGCCGCCCCATGAGGGTAGTGACATATCCCTGCTCCCGGGCATGGACGACGATCTCTTCCATGAAGGCCTTGACCCCGGAATAATGGCTGAAATAGCGGTCAATGAACTCCGCCGCTTCCCCGCGGCCGATATTGAGTTCCCCGGCAAGACCGAAGGCGCTCATACCGTAGGCTATACCAAAGTTGATCGCCTTGGCCACCCGCCGCATCTCCGGAGTGACGAAACCGGGATTGACCGCGAAGACCTCGGCCGCGGTGCGTTTATGGACATCCTCGCCGTTGTTAAAGGCGGCGACCAGAGCCCCGTCCCGGCTGTAATGGGCCAGTACCCGGAGATCGATCTGGGAATAGTCGGCGGCGACAAAGAGACACCCGGGTTCAGGGACAAAGGCGGCCCGAATCTTCCGGCCCTCGTCGGAACGGATGGGAATGTTCTGGAGATTGGGATTACTCGAACTCAAACGGCCGGTGGCGGTGACCGCCTGGTTGAATGACGAATGGACCCGGCCGTCCTCAGGGCTTATCTGGGCGATAAGGCCGTCGATATATGTGTTTTTCAGCTTGCTCAGGTTCCGGCTGCGGATAACGAGTGCCGGGAGGTCATGGTAGCGGCAGAGTTTTTCCAGCACCTTCATATCGGTTGAATAACCGGTCTTGGTCTTACGGCCATGGGGCAGTTTCAGTTTTTCAAACAGGATCTCCCCCAGCTGTTTCGGCGAGTTGATATTGAACTCGCCACCGACAAGTCTGTATATCTCCTGTTCCAGGAGAGCCAGATCCCGGGCAAAAGTTTCACCAAGACCGGCAAGGAGATCACCATCGATCCTGACCCCGGCAGTCTCCATGGCGGACAGAACCGGCACCAGCGGCATTTCCGTCTTATAAAACAATCCCTCAAGCTGGTTTTCGGCAAGTTTTTTCCTGAAGATCTCCCAAAGGAGAAAAGCGGCGCGGACGTCCTCGCAGGCATAGTCCCGGGCCGCGTCAAGGGCGACCCGGACGAATTGATCGTCAAGGCCGGCAGTGGCCTCGGAAAAACTGGTGAGTTCGCGACCTAAAACGGCAAGACTCAGATCATCCAGCTTGCGTGAACGGCGCTCCGGTTCGATGAGGTAGGAGGCGATCAGGGTATCGGCCAGAGGCGGTTTCAGGTCGAACCCGGCCCGGGCCAGGACCTGGATATCGTATTTAAGGTTATGACCGATCTTCAATATCTCCGGGTCGGCAAGGGCCGCAGCAATGATCGGCCGTAATCGTTCAAGATCTCCCTGACCGGAAATCCGTCTGCCGTCGGCGTCCACATGATCCAAGGGCAGGTAGACGGCCGTCTCCTCGCCGCTGCAGAAGGAGATCCCGACAAGATCAGCGGCCAGGGGATCAAGGCCGGTGGTTTCACAGTCAACGACCAGAATTTTTTTTCCCCGGGCCTAATCAAGCACCGCTGCGAGTTCGGAGGCGGTGGCGACAAGGGAAAAACCCTCACGGGAAAGATGCCGGTGACCGCCGGTCTCCTTCAGCAGCGAGGTAAAACCCAGGCGGACATATAGGTCATTCAGGGCCGGTTCATCGGGTTCCCGGCGAATTAAATCGGCCAGGGGGGGAATGACGAGGTCGTCACGGAGACGAACGAGGTCGCGGGAAAGGACCGCGCTTTCGCGGCCGGCGGCGAGTTTTTTCCGCAATCCCGGTTTTTCCACCTGGTCGATATTATCGAGGACGGCGTCAAGGTCGGGGAATTGCCGCAAAAGAGCGGCGGCGGTCTTGGGCCCGACGCCTGCGACCCCGGGAATATTGTCGGCGGAATCACCGGTGAGCGCGAGATAGTCAAGGAGGCGGGCCGGGGAAATGCCGTATTTCTTTTCCACCGCCTCCACGTCAAAAAAGCGGTTGTTCATCGGGTCCCAGAGACTGACCCGGTCGTCAACCAATTGCAACAGGTCCTTATCACCGGAGACAATGATCACCTTTATCTCACCCCGCAGGGACAGGGCCGCCGAAGCGATGAGGTCGTCGGCCTCGAACCCTTCCTGCTCAAGAAACTTTATCCGATGTCCGGCTACCGCCTCGCGGACAAAAGGGATCTGCACCTCCAGTTCCCCGGCCATCGGCGGCCGGTTGGCCTTGTACTGCGGATACATGCGGTGACGAAAGGTCGGCCCTTTGAGGTCAAAGGCGCTGGCGATGTAGTCCGGCGATTTTTCCCGAATCACCCTCTGCAGAATCCGGATAAAACCGAAAACCGCGTTGGTGGGGGCGCCGTCTGGCGCGGAAAGGGGGGCGATGGCGTGAAAGGCCCGGTGGATATAGGCGGAGGCGTCGATCAGGTAGAGTTCTTTCATTCGGTTTACGGATTATGGTTGACGGTTGACAATTGGATTTCCTCTCCCGTAAACGGTAAACCGCAAACCGTAAACTGTTGTTGAGCGCAAATCCCTTGACCAACCCCGGCCTTCCTGTTAATAAAAAAACGCTTGGCGCTCATTTGAGCTTAATAGGGAATCCGGTGTAACTCCGGAACGGGCCCACCGCTGTTACCGGGGACTGATCCCGCATCATGCCACTTGCCGGACGCGGCAGGGAAGGCGCGGGAAAAAGGATGATCCGGAAGTCAGAAGACCTGCCTTGCGACAAAGCCGCACATGCCTCGTGGACGGAGGCGGCGGCAACGATTTTACCGTGGATAAAAAAGGGACATCCCGGAATCGGTCTTTTACCGTTTTCGGGATTTTTATTTTCAGAGGCCCGGAAAAATCAGGATTTTCATTCTGAGACGCAATTATTTTGGATGAAAAGACAATTTTTCATCGTGTCCTCCGGACCCGGATTCGGCAAAAGACCAGCGCGCGCGTTTCGCGTCCTGTCTTTCACCCAAAACCTGAATCTGAGGAGAATTATCCATGCGTAGAAAAATCATTACCGTCGCGGTCATGCTGTTCATCGTCTCCGCCCTCCCGGCCTGGGCCGGGAAGTATAAAAGAGTTCACAAAAACGCCATCGTTGTCGCCATGTTCGGGACCACAGTGGAGCCGGCGCTTAAATCGTTGATAAACATCCGGGAAAAAATGGCGGCCCGCTTCCCCGGAACCCCGATAAGACTCGCCTTCACCTCAAACATAATCCGCAAGATCTGGCAGAAACGGGGCAAAGACCCCGCCTATGTCAGCTCTCACCCGCAAATGACGGAGTTTCTCCACATCCGCGGGCCGCTGGCGACCCTGGCCAATCTCCAGGACGCGGGTTTTGATACCATCGTGGTTCAACCCACCCTCCTGGCCCCGGGCGAGGAATTCCTCGACCTGAAAAACTACATAATCGCCCTGGACGGGATCAGGACCATCAAAAAGAAGTACAAGCCCTTCAACAAGGTGGTCATCGGCCGACCCGCCTTCGGCGCCTTCGGCCCGATCCATCCCTATCCCGAGGATATTGAAAAAGTAGTCCAGGCCCTGGCCGCGGACGCAACAGCGGCAAAAAAAGCCGGGGCGGTCTTGCTCTACATGGGCCACGGCAACGAATTCTTCCCCTCCGGCGGTTCCTACCTCGAATTCGAGGCGATGATGAACCGGGCGTATCCGGAAACCAGGACCATTGTCGGCTGTGTCGAGGGTTTTCCCTCCCGTGACGACGCCATCGCCAAACTTAAAAAAACCGGGGTCCGCAAGGTGCTGCTTAAGCCCCTGATGGTGGTGGCCGGTGACCACGCCACCAACGACATGGCCGGCCCGAAAGCCGATTCATGGCTCTCGATCCTGAAAAAAGACGGCTTTTCCGTGAGTCCGGTGAAAAAAGGTCTGGGCGAAAACGACGCCTTTGCCGCCATCTTCGTCAATCACGCCGCAGATTCAGCCCGCGACGCCGGGATAAGCCTTAAATAACATGCACGGCCTTGATCTCCACAGCCTCTGGCATGGGCTCATCCACCCGCTCATCCGCCTCCTTGTCATGGTGAGCATGGGGATCATTGCCGGCAACCTGATCGAGAGCCTTAACTGGACCGACAGACTGGCGCGCCTGGCCTGGCCCCTTATCCGGGCCGGGCGCCTTTCGGCCATAACCGGGGCAAGCTTCTCCATGGCCTTTTTTTCCGGGGTAACCAGCAACACCATGCTGGCCGAGGCCTTTGACCAAAGACGGATCGGCAAACGGGAACTGGTGCTGGCCAACCTGTTCAACTCCCTGCCGCGTTATTTCCTCCACCTGCCCACGGTCTTTTTCCTCACCGCCCCACTCATCGGCACCGCCGCGATCCACTACGTCGGCATCACCTTCACCGCCGCCGTGTTCCAGACCACATTGGTGGTAATCTCGGGCCGATTACTCCTTACCGGGACCAGGGGCGCGACCACGATCGAAACCCCGCAGCAGCGGCGGGTCGGTCTGAAAGACGCCCTTGCCATGGCCTGGCAGAGGTTCAGGCGACGAATCAAAAAAATCATTTTCTACACCGTGCCCATATATACCCTGTTTTTCTTTGCCAGCCGCGCCGGTCTTTTCACCCTGTTACAGAAAGGGCTGGCGGCCCATGTCTCCTTTCTCGCCTGGCTCAAACCCCAGGCCCTGGGTATCGTCGCCCTCCACCTGGGGGCGGAATTCGCCGCTGGTCTTGCCGCGGCCGGGGCCCTGCTCGACACCCACAGTCTCGGTACCCGTGACGTGGTTCTCGCCCTGCTGGCGGGCAATATCCTCTCCACCCCCATGCGGGCCCTGCGACATCAATTTCCCTATTACGCCGGGATCTTCAAACCCCGCACCGCCATCGAACTCATCCTGGCAAGCCAGATCTTCCGGGTGGCAACGGTGGCCGGGGCCGGGGTCATATATTTTTTCATCTCCGCCGGGTGGGGACAATGAACCGGACCATGCGCAAAATTCACCGCTGGGGCGGGATTTTCTCCCTCGGGTTCATCATCTTCTACACCGTGACCGGACTGACCTTAAACCACCGGCAGACATTCGGTTTTTTCATTGACCGTCAGCACCGTTCATCCCCGGCCCCGGCAATGGACGGGAAAAAGGTGGCAAAGGCCCTTGCCGCCTACGAATCGGCCTGCGACGAAAAAAAGCGACCCACCGTGATCCGGGTCCGGCCCGACGGCACGGTTGAACTCCTCTACGGCTCCCACGGCAAGGTAACCTATATCTTTCATCCCGGGACCGGGACCATGGAACGAATCGAAAAGAAAGAGCGCCAGCCCCTCCACTGGCTCAACCGTCTTCACAAGGCGGCAAAGACCAGCACCGCCTGGCTCGTTGCCGCCGACCTTGCCGCCTTACTCGTCCTTACGGTGAGCATAAGCTCCCTGTTCATCTTCCGATTTCGCCGGGCCGACTGGCTGTTTCTCTTCAGCGGCGGAATCCTGCTTATCATCATGGTGATTATGGGATGACCGCGCCCCCCCCGGGAAAAACGAACAGCTACTGGTTTTATATCGCCGCCGGGACCATTGTCCTCGCCGCCATGGTACTCATCGCCGCCTCCCTCGGCTTTGTCGCCATAAGCCCGGACCAGGCCCTGCGGATAATCCGGGCAAAGATCACCGCCAGCCCCTGGCTCATAAAAGACCTCGACCCGACGCTCGCGGTGGTAATGTTCCAGGTCAGGCTGCCGCGGGTGCTATGCGCGGTGGCGGTGGGCGGCGGCCTGGCGGTGGCCGGGGTGGTGTTCCAGGGCATCCTCCACAATCCCCTGGCCGATCCATATACCCTCGGGGTCTCCTCCGGGGCCGCGTTCGGCGCCAGTCTCGCCCTGCTCCTCGGACTTGACTCAGCAGGGAATTTTTCCGTACCCCTTTTCGCCTTTGCCGGAGCCGGACTCACCCTGATAACCGTGGTACGGCTGTCATCCTTTAACGGCCGCATGCGACCCGACACCATGATCCTTGCCGGGGTCATCATCGGAGCGATCCTTGCCGCCGGGATAAGTTTCATGAAATACCTGGCCGACGAGCAGGTATCGGTGCTGATTTTCTGGCTCATGGGTTCACTGGCCTCAAGGAGCTGGGAGCAGGTAATCGCCGCCGGGATCGCCGCCATCGCCGGGCTGATACTGGTAATCACCTGCGGCCGCGACCTCGACGTCCTTGCCGCAGGCGACCGCGCCGCCGCCGCCCTCGGGGTTGACCCCGACCGCACCCGCCGCCTGCTTCTCGTCGCTGCCACCCTGATTGCGGCAATATGCGTCTCGGTATCGGGGATCATCGGCTTCATCGGCCTGATCATCCCCCACCTGATGCGTTCGCTTACCGGCCCCGGCAACCGCCGGCTGGCGCTTGCGAGTTTTCTCGCCGGCGGCGGCCTTCTGCTCTGCGCCGATACCATCAGCCGGGTCTTTCTCCCCCGGGAAGTGCCGGTTGGAATCCTCACCGCCCTTCTCGGCGGCCCGTTTTTCTGCTATATCTTCCGGACCCGCCAGGGCAAAAGCTGGGGAGGAGAAAAATGAACCCGCTCTGGCGTCTTGACCATACCAGTTTCAGCTACGGCCACACCCCGGCGGTGGACAGGATCAGCGCCGAGTTCGCCCCGGGGATATTCCACGGAATCATCGGCCCCAACGGCAGCGGCAAGTCCACCCTGCTTGACCTCATGGCCGGCCTGCGCAGGCCCTCGGACGGCACGGTCCGCTTCATGAACCGCGCCGTGGCCGAACACCGCCGCCGCGAGCTTGCCCGCAGACTGACCCTGGTACCGCAGGAGTTCCACATGGGTTTCGGCTTCAGCGTCTTCGACTGTGTGATGATGGGCCGTCACTGCCATATCGGCCGATTCAGACACCCGGCCGCGGCCGATTTCACCGCCGTGGACCGGGCCATGGCCGCCCTTGATCTCGTCCCGATGGCAGCAAGGCCGGTAACCGGACTTTCCGGGGGGGAAAAACAGCGGGTAATGGTGGCCCGGGCCCTGGCCCAGGACACCCCGGCCCTGCTCCTTGACGAGGCCACCAGCAGCCTTGACGTCCATCACACCATCGCCATCCTGAGGCGCTGCCGCAAACTGGTTGACGCGGGCCGGACGGTGGTGGCAGTGCTCCACGACCTAAACCTCGCCTGCGCCTTCTGCGACCGCCTCACCGTCCTCGACCAGGGACGGATCGCGGCCGAAGGCCCGGTGGTCGGGGTCATGACCCCGGAATTGATCGCCCGGGTCTTCGCGGTTGAGGCCGGAGTTGACCATTCCGGGGCCCATCCCCGGGTAATTCTGCATTATCAGGAGAAAACCGATGATTAATGGTACCTTGAAAAATGGTCCTTTCGCCCGATTCCGGCGGCATGAGCAAAATGAAAAATGCTCACATATTCTCGATATGCCGCGCTTTTTAATTTCGCCCATTCCTTGGCATCAGGCGAAAATCCTCATTTTTCAAGACAACCTCAAGAAAATATGCCCCGGCATCGCGGCGCTGTTGTGCTTCCTGCTTGTTGCCACCGGGGCCGCGGCCCGGAGTTATGAACGAATCATATCCCTCTACCCGGCCCACACGGAAAACCTCTGTGCCCTCGGGGCCGAAA
>JAJRZW010000026.1 GCA_024275015.1 Deltaproteobacteria bacterium
GCCGAGACCGCCTCGGTATTCGCCGAGCTGATTCTGTTTAAAAGCCAGGTGGCGCTGCTGGATAATGCCGACGAAAAAAGGGCCTTCATCGCCCAGAAGCTGGAGTCGGTTTTTGCCACCGTGTTCCGCCAGGTGGCGATGAACCGCTTTGAAGACGCGATCCACAATCACCGCCGCAGCCGGGGGGAACTCTCAGGCGACGAATTGAGCCGCCTGTGGATCGCGACCCAGAAGGAGATGTTCGCCGACTCGGTCATCCTGACCGATGATTATCGCATCTGGTGGTCGTATATCCCCCATTTTTTAAGCACCCCCGGCTATGTTTACTCCTACGCCTTTGGTGAACTGCTGGTCCTGTCTCTATACCGCCGCTATCTTGACGATCCTGATGACTTTGTCCCCCGCTACCTCGAACTTCTCGCCGCCGGTGGCCGCGAAACCCCCTATCGGCTTCTTGAGCCCTTCGGCATCGACCTCAACGATTCAGCCTTCTGGCAGGGGGGGCTTGAGATGATTGACCAAATGCTGGTGTCCATTGAGTGATGGCGTTGTAATATCACGTTATCCCCCTGGTTTCAGGGACCCCGGCAGGGGGTTCATGGAACTCCCTTTTCATCCAGCATCCGCCGTACCCGGCCGGCCAACACCGCCGGCATTACCGGCTTGCCGATAAAGTTCCGTCCCGGGATAAGTTGATCGCCGTATTTTTCCACCGACTCCATGAACCCGGACATGAACAGGATCACAAGTTTCGGGTTCTTTGCCCCAAGTTCCCTTGCGACCTCGATACCGTTGATGTCAGGCAGGACCACGTCGGAAAGCATCAGGTCAAAATCAGCCCCGGCAGCCAGGGCCTCGCCGCCGTTGGCGCATGCGGTCACCTGATAGCCAAGGGCGTCCAGGACCTTGGCTATATAACCGCGGACCATATCGTCATCTTCCACAAGAAGGATACTTTCTCCCCGGGCAACGACATCTCCCGGGCCGCCGTTTCGGGGCGCGGCCGCCGCTTCCCCGCTTCTGGGGAAATAAAGCCTGAAGGTCGTGCCCGCACCGGCCTCGCTTTCCACATAGATATTCCCCCCTAATCTCTTCATCGCCCCGTAGACCGTGGCCAGGCCCAGGCCACGGCCGGGATCACCCGAAGTGGAAAAAAATGGTTCAAAGACCAGATCGATAACGGTGGAGTCAATGCCGTCGCCATTATCTGTCACAGACAGGAGAACGTAATCACCGGGGGGAATCCCGGCTACCTTGGCAACACCGGCGGAACCAAGATGAACATTACGGCAGGAAAGAAAAAATTCACCGGTGGCGGCCATGGCCTTGCGGCTGTTATGGGCGAGGTTGAAGAGGATATTCTCAAGGAGGTCATTATCAGCCGCGGTCAGCCACAGACCGGCCTCGCTTTCAATCCTGAGATTCACCCCGTTGCCGAGGATCCGGCGCAGTTTGTTTTCCGCGTTTTTGATAAAACCACCAAGATGGATCTCCTTGATCACCACCTCTCCCTGGCGGCCAAAAGTGGCGAGCTGGCGCACCAGTTCCGCGGCCCGGTGACATGATTTACCGATGGCCTCGAGGTTTTTGCGTTTCTTGTCACCCTCATCCATGTCGATCATGGTCAGCATGGCATAGCCATTGATGCCGGTAAGGATATTATTGAAGTCATGGGCCAGGCCGCCGGCAAGACGGGATACCGAGTCAAGACGACGGGAATGGGCCATGCGGGAAAGGATCCTCTCCCTTTCGATCTCAGTCCGATGCCGTTCAATGATCACCGCGAGGCAATTGGCCAGAGCGTTTAAAAATTCCTCTTCATCCGGGTCCCGCTTCAATCCCGGGGCCATATAGATATTGAGGACACCCAGGATTCTCCCCCGCGAACTCACCGGCACACAATAATGACTGTGGGGAGCCGCGCCGGCCAGTTTTATCTCGTGGATTTCGTCTTCACATTCAGAAGCGAGGAGTACCCCGTCCCGGGCCGCGTGGCCACAGACGCAGGTACCGAACGGAACCTGGCCGCAAATTTTCAGTTGCTCGTCGGAAAATCCCCGGTGCACCTGCAGGATCAACTCCTCGCTGCCGTTTTCCACCGTAAACACCGCCCCTTTGGGAAGCATATGGGGAAATGACAGCGACAGGGCGACATCAAGCACGTGTCCCAGCTGTTCATCATAGGGGGCGTCGGTGATCACCGTCTCAAGGACCGAATTGATCATCTTCTGGATCGAACACATCCGCGCCAGCCGGGCCGACTCCCTCTTCCTGGCGCTTACGTCGCGGGCTACCCCCAGATAGCCCTTAAAGGCACCGTCGGTGGCAAACAGTGGCACCCCACTGGTGTCGAGATACACCTTTTCCCGTCCGCCCTCTCAAAAACAAATTCCCGGGAGGAAAACTTCTCCTGACGGCCGAATAGTTTCCTGATGACCTCATGCCTTGTTTCTTTGCCGGCGGCAACGGGAATAAATTCACTGAACTCCCGACCGATGATCTCCTCCGGGGCAAGGCCCATGATCTCTCCGCCGCGGCTGCTTGAATAGCTGAAACGAAAATCGTGGCCGAGCTCCCATATCCAGTCGGTGGAATTTTCCTCCAGACGCCGGAGGCGCTCATTACCGGCCATGAACGCCACGAGAAAACGCTTGGATTCGTCATGGTGCCGGCGGATTTCGGACTCATCCCGGGCCAGGCGTTCACTCAGCCCCATGAACCGCCGCAGACGGCGGGCAATGGAAACAAGAACGGCATGGATTGCCGCGGCCCGGGTCCCCTGGGGAAGAAAAGTGACCAGAAGGGGGTCAAATCCGAAGTCGATGGGATCAAGGGATGGGTCGGCAATAACGACCCCGGCCAGTTCCCGGCTGTTTTCCCCGGCCCTGCGGGAGAGATCCGCGCCGTCGTCGGTGACAAAAAGGGTAGTGCTGCTGTCGAGAAGTTCATAGACCGGATCGGCCTGGTCTTCGGTGGCGGTGAGATGAAAAGAAAGCCCGTCCCGGTTCACAGCCAGGGCCTGGGCAAGCTCTCTGTCCTTCAGTAAAACGACGACCCTGCAAACATTCATACATGCTCCATTCTTCTCTATGTGTTCCGAAATAAAAAACAATACCACAACGTGGTAACGGGATGACAAAAAACATTTTACTTTCCCCCGGATTACTGCCTAAAATCATAATACAATAATCGACAGGGGGGAAATTTCTATGACCCAGGGAAACAACTATCGCGTCCTGGTGGTTGAAGACAATCCGGTCGCCAGCCGGATGCTGGAAAACGCCCTGCTTTCCGACGGCTACGAGATCATGACCGCCGGTGACGGAATCGCGGCCCTTAACATCCTGAAAAACAATTTCTGCCCCATCGTCATCACCGACTGGCTCATGCCGCGAATGAACGGCATTGATCTTTGCCGGGCGATAAGGAACGGCGACTATCCCGGCTACGTCAATATCATGATCATGACCGCCATGGACGGCCAGGATGACGTGATCACCGGGCTTAAGGCCGGAGCCGATGACTACATCTCCAAGCCCTTTAACCGTACCGAGCTTGCCGCCCGTCTTGCTAATGTCACAAGGATTCTCGACCTTGAAAAATCACTGAAAAAGGCCAGTAGAGAGATTGAGATCCTGGCCCGCACCGACCCTCTCACCACCATATACAACCGCCGTTTTCTCTTCGAACAACTGCCGCGGGAGATCCAGCGCTGCCGCCGCTACCAGCATCCCCTGTCGATCATGATGTGTGATATCGACGACTTTAAAGCGGTCAACGACAGCCACGGCCACCATATCGGCGATCTGGTGTTGCGGGAATTCGCCTCCCGCCTTTCGGCCTGGACCCGCTGCGATATCGACTGGCTGGCCCGATACGGCGGCGAGGAATTTCTCGTCGTTCTCCCCGAGATCAGGGTCGCCGAGGCCGCCGGGGTCGGCGAACGGCTGCGCCGCGAGATGGCGGCAAGGCCGATGAACGCCAACGGTTTCAATCTCGAGGTCACCGCCAGTTTCGGCATAACCGGTTTCGACCTGGTTCCGGATCCGGAACCGGACCCGGAACTTTTTATTTCCCGGGCCGACGCCCTGATGTACGAGGCCAAGAAAAACGGCAAGAACCGGGTGATGGTGGCATCATGTTGACATGTCCTGCGAAAAAACTGTTTTTCCGTATCACTTTGTGGGATCATTTCCTTTATGGAAATCTTTTGACAAACCTGAAAAAAATCAACGGAGGAAAATCATGCGCCCTGGAAAAACATTGTCTTTCTTGCTCTGTCTCATCCTCTTTTCCGCTGCCCCGGTTCTGGCCCGGGATATAACCTGGACCGGGTGCGGCATCACCAAAAAGGCGTTCATGACCGAGATCGCCAAGGCCTATACCGCGAAATACGGCCAAAAAATAGTCCTTTCCGGCGGCGGTGCCACCAAGGGCATCCGGGCCGCTTCCGCCGGCACCGCCGACATGGGCGGCACCTGCCGCAGCTGGCTTGACGTTTCCGGGGCCAAACACCCGGCGGAAAAAAACGCCATACTTACCCGGGTCGCCTGGGACGCCCTGGTGGTAATCGTCAACCCGGCAAACCCGGTGAACAATATTTCCCTCGCCGATCTCAAGAAAGTATATGACGGCTCCATCACCAGATGGAGCCAACTCGGCGGTCCGGACAAACGTATCGTCCTTGTCACCAGAAGCGGTAAAAACTCGGGGGTCGGACACATGTTCCGCCGCATGGTATTCAAGAACCCGGACTATGATTTCAAGGCCCGTTCCCTTAAGGTTAAATCCACCGGGCCGATGGAAAAAAAGGTTGAAAAAAGCGCCATGGCCATGGGGATGGACGGCATCAGCTCGGCGAGAAAACGCGCGGTAAAATTCCTTTCCATTGACGGTGTCGCCCCAAGCAAGGCCAACATCGCCTCAGGTAAATATCCCCTCTTCCGTCCCCTCTATCTCGCCACCGGCACCCCGCCGAATCCCGAGGCCCGTAAGGTCATCGACTTTGTCTTAAGCGATGAAGGACAGGCCATAATTTCAGCCCAGGGCACGGTTAACCTGCGCGAGGGTAAGGCCCTGGATGCCCTCTGGGCCGCGGAGAATTAAGGACAGAGACGAAAGATGACGAAAAAAAACGCGGCAATCGGCACCAGGATATTCGTGGCCACCGGTCTTCTTCTCTTCCTGGTCCTCTCGGTTCAGGCCCTTATTTCGCAATGGACGGTGTCGAATGAATTGAAGTCCACGGTTCAGCGGCAGTTAAAAGAGGCTGCCGACATGGAGGGGGAGATGCTTACCTCCATGCTGGTGAGGAGCGAGGAGGACATGCCGGTTCTTCTCTCCCACAAGGCCTTTGAAGACTATTTTACCGCCCGGGTCTTTGAGGACAGTGACGGCATGACCGATGCCGAGGCAGCGCTTGAGGCCTTTTTTATCCGCTTCAGCAAGGGCAAACCGCAGTACCGGACCCTGCTGCTGACCCTGACCGGGGGTGAACCGATCATCCAGATAACCAAAGGCGAAAGGACCGAGAAATACCGCGCATTTGACCCCGCCACCGCAATGGCCCGGTTTAAACAGCAGCCGGACATCTCCGTCTTCCATCAGATCATAAACGACGAAAAGGACGGTCTGGCACTTCTTTGCGTCAGCCGGGTAATGGTTGACAATCGTGCCGAGGGGCTGCTCTTGCTGTATCAGCCGATCACGACAATGCTGCAAAAACGGATAAGCAAGGCTGATAAGAATAATATCGCGATAGTAATCAGCAAAGACCTTGCCCCGGTCATCTCTTCCACGATCCTGTCACCGGAAGAGGTTGCCGGAATGATCCGGGGCAAGGTCGCAGGCTGGCTTACCGTATCGGTCGATTTTCCGCAATTGGGGTGGACCCTGACCGTTGGCAAGCAAAAAAAGCTGGCCTACGCGGTGCTCCGCCGGATGCTGTTTCTCTCACTGCTTACCACTGCCGGGGCAATGATTATCGCCTTTATTGTCCTTTACTTCCTCGTCAGGGGCATCACCGGGCCGGTCAACCGTATTTCCACCGGTCTCGGCACGGTCGCAAAAAGGATAACCGCGGCGGCCGGAGAGATGGCAGGCGCGAGCCGGCAATTATCCGAAGGCGCGGCAACCCAGGCGGCATCAATTGAAGAGACCTCGGCCTCGATGGAGGAAATAACCTCCATGGTCCGCCGGAACGCGGAAAACTCCGGCGAAGGCAACAACCTGATGCAGCAGGCCCGGCAGATGGCAACCAAGGCCGGGGACTCGATGACAAAGCAGATCGAGGCCATGCAAGAGATCACCGTCGCCTCTGAAGAGACCTCGAAGATCATTAAAGCCATTGATGAAATCGCCTTTCAGACCAACCTATTGGCCCTGAACGCGGCCGTGGAGGCGGCCCGGGCCGGCGAGGCCGGGGCCGGTTTCGCCGTGGTTGCCGAAGAGGTGCGCAGTCTTGCCATGCGCAGCGCCGACGCGGCCCGTGATACTGCCAAGCTCATTGAAACCACGGTGGATCGAGTCGCCACCGGTCGCTCTCTGGTTGAAAAGGCCAACCGTGAATTTGCCGCCATGAGCGAGGTCATTGAAAAATCAGCCGGTCTGATGGCGGAAGTGGCGACCGCGTCAAGCGAACAGACCCGGGGAATCGACCAAATCAACCTGGCGATCCAGGAAATCGACCGCATCACCCAGCAGGCCGCGGGCAACGCCGATGAAGTAGCCCGGAATTCCAGCGGCCTTGACCACATGTCCGGGGAACTTGACAGCTTTGTCGATGAACTATACCTCCTTGTCGGCCAGACAAAGTTCCAACAGCCGGCAACAGCGGCAACGATAAAATCCCTTCCGGTCGCTACTCCCCGGAAATCGACCCCCACGGCGAACAAAAAGTCGGCTACCGATGTCATTCCCCTTGATGATGACTTTGAGGATTTTTAGAGTCATTCCTTGACCGGGTTTGAAAAGCCGTCCATGGCTTTTTTCTCGGCCGGTTGGCCAAAACAAGTTCGGCCAACCGGCCGATTTTATTTGATTTTTTGATCCGGTAAAATCGACGATGCCTCTATACGCCGCGCACAGCCCGTTTTTCAACGGACGGTTAATCCGTGACGACTCCGTGCTGTTTATAATTACAAAAATGGTGTTTGTGAAAAACGATGATTTCGCAAAAGCTCCTTCTTTCCATCATTCCGGCGAAGGGCGGAATAACGGAAATGATGATTCGCGACTTTTTACGACACCATCAAAAGTCGGGTATTAAAACGTGATCGCAAACTAAAACAGTGTGAGTATCAACAACGCTGCAGGCCGGATTCCACCTTTGCCGTGAGTTCAGTCCCGCCTGATTCAGAGATAATTCGCAGGGCGAAGTCCATTGCCGTACCCGGCCCCCTGGAGGTAATTATCTTTCCCGCCACCACAACCGCTTCCTCTCTGATTTCCGTGTCGCTCAAATTCATCGACTCAAGGCACCCGGGATAGGCGGTGGCCTCAGCCCCCCCCAGGACCCCGGCGGCGGCGAGAACCATGGGGGCGGCGCAGATGGCCGCGACCCAGCCGCCGGACTGATGCTGCCGCCGGATCAGGTCAAGCACCCGGGGGTCGGCGCGAAGATTGTCGCTACCGGGCTGTCCCCCCGGCAGAACCACGATATCGAAGTTTTCATCCCTGACCTGATCAAGGGCCGCGTCCGGGACAATAACCATTCCACGGCTCGCCTTTATCGGCTGCGGCAGGAGATCAAGACCGCAGCTGGTCACCCCGAATCCGGCCCGGCGGCAGAGATCGATAACCGTCACCGCCTCAAGTTCCTCAAACCCCTCCGCTAAAATGACCAACACCTTTTTCATCGTCTGCCTCCATACTCAAAAAATCTGATGAACTCGTAATAAATACCGGGGGTCTGACAGACCTTTAAAAAAGCCGTCCATGGCTTTTTCTCTCTCCGGTTAAGCAAAACAGGATCCGGCCAACCTCCCGATTACACCAGGGTTTTCAACCCGGCAAAATCAGCGGCGCGGCAATCAGCCGCGTGCAGTCCTTTTTTTAACGGACTGCTGAATAATAATTCCGATATACTAAGGAGTAAATCAAGGAGTAGATCGAAATTATTACGACGCCATCAAGTTTCTTTGCAAAAGATAAACCGGCAACCGTAAACCGCTATATTTTTATTTTACCTTTGCCCGGCGTTGAATCGTAAGCTTTATCAAGCTCCTGAAAATCATCCCCATGGATCCATGAAAAGAATAAGCATCGACACCCTTGTGAAAATTGTCAAGAACGGCGGCACCGTCCGCACCGGTATCGACGTCTTCAACGATCGCGGTCTTCTGGTGATCGAAAAGGATGTGTTGATCAACCGGGTTCAGACCCTGCTCCTGGTCAAGCGTTCCGGGGTGACCGACGTGCCGGTGATCCTGGGAAAGGAAGGCGGCATCTGGGACGCCAGCGGCCGACCGATGCACATAGAGGAGGACGAAAAGGGCAAAAAAACATTTACCGCCCGTCCGCTCCGTTCCGATGTCGGCCGCCGGATCGCCGAGATTTCGGAGTTGAAACTCAAGGCCCGTGAGGTTCACGGCCGGGCCTGCGACCGCCTCAAGCAGGTGATGCACGAGATAAAGGAGCATAACGGCGAGTTTGACACCAACCTTACTGAAAAAGTGGTTGACGACATCTTTGACTTTGTCAGTCACCACGACAATGCCTTTTCCTTTTTAGCCCGCGAGATCATCTCCTATGACGATTACCTCTATAATCACTCGATAAACGTCTGCGCCATCGCCACCGCGATCCTGAAGAAGTTCAACGAGACCTTCAGCGACGCCATTAACGAACATCTGGCCACCAGGCCCGAGGCCATTCTTTCCGCCGGCAGTGCCTCGTCGTTTATCGAATACCTCCCCGATGACCTGCGGCAGTTGTCACTGGGATATTTTCTTCACGACGTCGGCAAGACCATGATCCCGGACGAAATACTTAACAAAAAAGGCCGTCTCACCCCCGAGGAGTTCGATGTGGTCAAGGGCCATTCCTATATCAAGGGCCGGGAGATCCTTGTAGCCAATAAACTCGACAATTTTTACGCCATCAAGATCGCCTGTTACCATCACGCCGCCCTTTACGACGGCGAGGACCGCTGCTACCCCGACGACCGCTCCCCCCTTGAGATTCCCGTCTACGTCAAGATCTGCAAACTGGCCGATATATATGACGCCATGACCTCAAAGAGATGCTATAAGGACGCCATGAACCCCACCGGGGTGGTGACCAATATCTTCCGGAGCTACGCCGACCGCGATCACCTCCTTCAGTTTCTCCTTCATGCCTTTGTCAAGGTGGTGGGCATATATCCCCCGGGAAGTGTCATATATCTGGCCAACGGCCAGATGGCGTACATCCTTGACAGTGACGGGCCGCTGGTAATTCCCTTTACCGACAGCGACGGCGAACAGCTTAAGGTCATGCCTGATCCCCTTGATCTCTCCGACCTGCGTCCGGGGAAAGACGAGATGGCGGTCGACCGCCGCCGCCCGCTCCTTACCCCCATCGAAATCCAGAAAAAATTGCCGAAATACATCCGGGAATACCAGAAATAACCAGAAGGATTGGTGTCCTTTGCTGAGCGAGGCCATATATCAGCTATGCCGAGCGAGCAAAAGGACACCACGACGCCGTAGATCGCAATTATTGCGACGCCATCCAGGTTGACTGTTTCCCGCCGGCGGTTTACCCTCCCGGTTGCGGCGGTCATCAAGGATGCCGGCGCGATACGACAACGATAGTAAGCGCTCCATGAACGGCCACCCTGAAACCCTTACAGAGTGCGAAACCCCCGGAAAACACTGAATGATCCCTTATCTGACACTTGATCCGATGCTCAAGGCATGGCTGGCCGAGGATATGCCTGCGGGCGACATCACCGGCCGGGCCGTTTTCAGCCGCCACGACACCTGCAGGGGCCATATCGCCGCCCGTGAGGAAATGGTAGTTGCCGGGATAGAGATGATCGCCCCCCGGGTATTTGAACTTGTCGATCCCGAAATTTCAGTGATTTCCCGGGTGAAGGACGGCGACCGGGTTCCCGCGGGGACGCAGCTGCTTGATCTGACCGGGCCGGTGGCCTCGATCCTTGCCGCCGAACGCCTGGCCCTGAATCTCGCCATGCGCCTCTCCGGCATTTCCACTCTCACCGCCCGTTTCGTTGCCGCGACCGCCGGGACGGCAGCAAAAATCGCCGATACCCGCAAGACCACCCCCGGCCTGCGTCTTTTGGAAAAATACGCCGTTCGTTGCGGCGGCGGGGTCAATCACCGCTTCTGTCTCAGTGACGGGGTGTTGATAAAGGACAACCACATAGCCGTGTGCGGTTCAATCAAAAAGGCGGTGGAACGGGCAAGGGCCCGGGTTCCGCATACGATGAAGATCGAGGTCGAATGCGATACCCTGGCCCAGATCAAAGAATCCCTGGCCGTCGGCGTCGAGATCATCATGCTCGACAATATGGACTGTGAGACCATGCGTGAAGGGGTGGAAATGATCGCCGGTCGGGCCATAAGCGAGGCCTCGGGCTCGATGCGGGTGGAACGGATCGCGGAGGTGGCTGCCACCGGGGTTGAGCTGATTTCCGTCGGCGCCCTGACCCACTCGGCTCCGGCAGTGGATATGGGGCTGGATATAGACCTGAATCCATGAACATTCTTCGGAAACGGGTCAGATGTTCGCGAAGGCGAGCAGGGGTATAGAACTCACTCGCCGACAAAACAGATGGCCAGTTACCGGCCGAGCACCGATTCATTAGAACAACCATGCCTTTTTTTGTTACCAGCCCGTTAAAAAACTACTGCGCTCGACCAGTAAACCGCGCTTTTTCGCCGGATTATTCCTTGTCTCATCTTCGCTCGCTACGTTTTTCAACGGGCCGTTACCTCTCCCAATACCCTTGTCACCTCTTTACCATAAAAATCAACAATAGCCGCGACCATTGCCGGGATGGTGTACTCATCCGGCTCAACCTCAACCTTTAACCCCAATTCCCGGGCGGTACGGCTGGTGATCGGGCCGATACAGGCGACCCTGACATCCTTGATCAGATCGGCGATGTCATATTTTTTATCTCCGCCAAGCATGGCAACAAAATTTTTCACCGTTGACGAACTGGTAAAGGTGACCATGTCGATCTCGCCCGCCTGCAGGGCATCCCTGACCTTGTCATAGGAATCTGGACGGACATTGCGGTAGACCGGAACCACATCCACCCCGGCCCCGGCCCCGACAAGCCTTTCCGGCAGAATTTCCCGTGCCTTTTCGGCCCGGGGCAGGAGGATTTTTTTCCCCTTCAGGTCATTTTTCAAAAGCGCGGTGGCCAAACCGTCGCCGGTGAACTCATCCGGAATCAGATCAGCGTTTATTCCGTGGCGGCGCAATTCTTCAGCGGTCGCGGTTCCGACCACCGCGATTTTCGCCCCGGCAAGGTGTCTCGCGTCAAGGTTCCGTTCAGCAAGGCGGCGGAAGAAAAAAGTGATCGCGTTGATACTGGTGAAAACCAGCCAGTCAAAGTCGCTGATTCCGTCGATGGCCCGGTCAAGGGAGTCCCAGTTTTCCGGGGCAACCAGACTGATGGTCGAGCCTTCAAGGCAGTCCGCCCCCTGGTCGCGGAGCAACTCAACCAGGCTGCTGGCCTGCTCCCGGGTTCGGGTCACCAGAACCCGTCGACCGAAGAGGGGGCGTTTTTCATACCAGTTGATATTGTCCCGTAATTTGACCACATCCCCCACCACCACCAAGGCCGGAGGCCGGAGGCCATGGCGCCTGACCACCGCGGCAATATCCTTAAGGGGGGCGGAGACTGATTTCTGCTTCGGGGTTGAGGCCCAGCGGACCACCACCACCGGGGTCGCGGGGTCGCGGCCGTTTTTGATCAGGTTGTCACAGATGTTTTCAAGATTTTTGATCCCCATGTAGAAAACCAGGGTTCCGACCCCGGTGGCAAGTTTGTCCCAGGCGATGCGGGAGTCAGCCCGGGAAGGATCTTCGTGACCGGTGACAAAGGCCACCGACGAAGTATAGGCCCGATGGGTGATCGGCACCCCGGCATAGGTGGCGGCGGCAGTAGCCGAGGTCACCCCGGGTACCACCTCAAAAGGCACCCCGGCCTCGATCAACTCCTCAAGCTCTTCGCCGCCGCGACCGAAGATAAAGGGGTCGCCGCCCTTGAGGCGTACCACCGTGGCACCGGCCAGGGCGTGATCAATAAGCATGGCGTTGATCTCGTCCTGGGTATGGGTATGTTTAACCCCGCCGCGTTTGCCGGCGTAGATCCTCTTGGCGCCGACGGGGACATACTTCAGCAGTTTGGAGCTGGCAAGGTAGTCGTAAATCACCACCTCGGCCCGACCAAGGAGCTTTTTTCCCTTAACGGTTATCAGGTCAGGATCGCCGGGACCAGCGCCGATAAGATACACCTTACCGATCTTCTTTCTATTTTCAGTCATTTATTATTCCGAATACCGCTGGTTTTAAGAATTCAGAGCCCCGGAGTCAGGTCAATCACTCTGTCAGTAAACTTCGGCGAGGATTTCGGCCCCTCCCATGTCGAGAATCTTCTGCGCCAGATCACGGCCGATGCTTTCGGCGTCAACGACGGCGCCGACGGCGGTCTCCCGCAGAACCCGATCCCCGGACACCGAGGCGACCAGCCCGGTCATCCTTATATCATCGCCGTCGACGGTGGCATGGCCACCAATGGGGACCTGACAGCCACCTTCAAGTTTATTTAGAAACGCGCGCTCACAGGCAACCGCCACCGTGGTGTCGCGGTGGTCAAGGAAGGCAAGGCCGTCGATCACTTCCCTGTCGTCACGGCGCATCTCGATTCCCACCGCCCCCTGGGCCACTGCCGGCAGCATTGTCGCGGTGTCAAAAAAGGCGGTAATCCGGTCCGACCATCCCATACGGTTTAACCCGGCGGTGGCAAGGATAATGGCGTCGTACATCCCCTCATCGAGTTTACGTATCCGGGTGTCGAGATTGCCCCGGAGATCTTCAATGACCAGGTCAGGGCGGACCAGGGCCAGCTGTGAGCGCCGCCTGAGGCTGCTGGTGCCGATCTTCGCCCCCGGGGGCAGATCTCTGATGCCCTTGTATTTGACTGAAAGAAAAGCGTCGCGGGGGTCCTCGCGTTCGACCACTACCCCTATAAACAATTCCTCCGGCAGCTCGGCCGGGACATCCTTCATCGAATGGACCGCGATATCGATCTCGTCCCGGAGCATGGCCTCTTCAATCTCCTTGACAAAAAGACCCTTGCCGCCGACCTTGGCCAGGGGGACATCAAGGATCTTGTCGCCCTTGGTGAGTATCTTTACCAGTTCGACCGCGCAATCGGGGTATTCGGCCTCGATCATATTTTTGATCATCGTCGACTGGGTCAGGGCCAGCATACTCTTGCGGGTGCCGATTCTTATTGTCTTACGCATTTTTTTTCCTGTTAGATTGATAAAATTCCCACGACAAACCGGCGTCGTCGCCGGAACCGGGCAAAAAAACCATTTTTCAAGATACCCGTCATTATTCTTCCCCGGAAATACGATCGATCAGGGCCGCGGCCAGGAGCGGAATCATCAGCTCATGATGGCCGGTGATATTATAGCCCTTGCCGCCGGCGGCCACCGGCCTTGCGACCACGTTGGTCATCGGCCGGTACTGACGGATGAAATCGAAATTGGCGGTAGTAAATTCGTTGACCTTATAGCCGAGATTACGGGCCACGGTCAAGGCCTTGAGAAAAACCTCGGGCAACAGGACCGCGGAGCCTGTATTAAGGTAGGCCCCGCCGGACAGGTTCGCGACCAGGGCGGAAAAGATACGGAAATCGAGGTGGCCGGCGGCGCCGATGGCGGCGCCGTCGGCCGCGGGATGAATATGGACGATATCGGTTCCCATGGCCACATGAACGGTCAACGGCACTCCCAACTCGCGGGCGTTGGCAAGGAGCGACATGCGGTTATAGGGAAAATCGTGGTCAAGAAGATACTGCCCCAGGCCGGCGCCGATGCCGAGTTTGTTTTCAGCCGCGAAACCAATACCTTGGTTAACGGTCTCGCCGGTCTCTTTTGCCGCCCCGAAAGATCCGTCACCGATGACCGCGGCCACGTCCTCACTGGTCTTGCCGGCCAGGGCAAGCTCGGTATCGTGGACAATACCGGCGCCGTTCAGGGCCAGGCCGGTGACAATCCCCCGCCGCATCAGGTCAATTATGACCGGATTCAGCCCCACCTTGATCACATGGGCTCCCATGCCGATAATTATCGATTTTTTATTCTCATGGGCCCGGGCCAGGCGTTCAACGAGCTCGGGAAAATCATGCCCGAGAAGCTGGTCCGGCAGGGATTTGATAAAATCCCGCAGACTCGCCCCGGGACCGAGAGGCCGGGCAAAGGAGTCGATCCCGACCTTGCTCGGCCGGGAAAAAAGGGAATAGGTCGAGAGTTTGCTGAAATCAAGGGGCGCGATGTTGGCCATCAATCATCTCCCCCAACGGCAAAGGAACCAAAAAGGATCTCGTCAACCAGCCAGCAGAGGAGATGCTCAACCCATAAATGGGCCTCCTGGATATGGGGGGTAATTTCCACCGGGACATTGACGCAGAGGTCGGCCATCTCCTTGAGACTGCCGCCTGAGCCGCCGGTAAGGGCAATGGTGTGAACCCCGATTGCCGCCGCCTGTTTCACTGCCGCGACCACATTGGCCGAGGTGCCGCTGGTGGAAACAGCGAGGAGGACATCACC
>JAJRZW010000027.1 GCA_024275015.1 Deltaproteobacteria bacterium
CCGGGATGCCTGGTGGAGCGTGCCGGCGACGGTGGCCCTGGGGATTCCAATGTACTCCAACGCCGCCGGGATCGTGCCGATCATTCAGGCCCTGCTTGAAAAAGGCGCCGCCCTCGGCACGGTGCTGGCGTTCATGATGAGAGTCATCGCCCTGTCGCTGCCGGAGATGATGATTCTCCGCAAGGTCCTGCGTCCGACCCTGATCGCGGTCTTTGCCACGGTAGTGGGAAGCGGAATCTTACTGGTCGGATATTTATTTAATTTTATTGTATGATTGACAGTCTCGTAACAATTCCCCACGGAGGCGTCTTCGGCGATTTCCGGGCCGGAGCGGGGAGTTACGAGTCCAACATGATTATGTAGCCGTAAAGTTCGGGAAAACGACGGGACAAGACCGGAACAACGGTCTTAAACTTACGCGAAAAAAACAAGGGGAAACAGCCATGAAAATACAGATATGCGGCCCCGGCTGCGCCAGCTGTGAAAAGGCGGAAATGATTGTCAACGAGGCCCTGGCCGAAACCGGGATCACCGCTGAAGTGGAAAAGGTCGACGACTTTGCCGACATGGCCCGGCTCGGAGTATTATCCACCCCGGCGGTGATCATCAACGGCGAAACCAGGTGCGTAGGCAGGGCGCCGAAGAAGACCGAGGTAATAAAGTGGCTGAGGTAAACGACATCCCGTTGCCGCGCGACCTCAGGATAGGCCGGGCCATCATCGGTATTGTCGGCCTTGATATCGCCCTCAACCGGGTCACGGGCAACAGGGATCTTGACGAAAACACCGCCGCAGACCAGGTCTTTGCCGAGATCGCCGCCAACAATTATATCCCCGACAGCGCCGTTGACAAATACCGTCAGGCCATAAGGGCCGAAATAAGACGGTTGCGGGGCGGCGGAAAAGAAAAACGCGAAGACCTGGTCATCCGCATCCTCGGCCCCGGCTGCGTCGCCTGCAACAACCTCCAGAAACTGGTGCTTTCCGCGATGGCGGAAATGGGGGTGGCGGCGGACATCTTTCAGGTACACGATCCGGACGAAATCGGTCGTTTCGGGGTTACCCGGACCCCGGCCCTGGTGATAAACGACGAGATAAAAAGCGTCGGCACCCACCCGCCCCGGGGCCAGATCGAAGAATGGCTGCGGGAGGCGAATCCATGAACACCGCGCTTTTCAACTATATCCACGCCGGGGCCGGCAGTCGGCCGATGCTTGATTTCCTCGGCATCGCCGCGGCCGAATGGAGCCCATGGCTGGCGATCATCGTCATGGCGGGATTATGGTTCACCTCCGTCGATTCCGAACGCCGGGACCTGATTGAAGCCGCGGCCGCGGTGGCCCTGGGGCTTATGTTGAACCACATAATCACCCTGTTCTATTTCCATCCCCGCCCGTTTATGATCGGCCTCTGCCGCCCGCTGATCTCCCACGCGGCCGAAAGCTCATTCCCCAGCGATCACGCCACTCTCCTCTTTGCCGTCGCCCTGTCTCTTTCAGGCCGGAAACGTCGGCGGATACCGGGGGCGGGACTCTTCGGCCTCGCTCTCATCGGCTCTTGGGGGAGGGTCTATACCGGGGTGCATTTCCCCATTGACATCCTCGGCTCGTTCACGGTCGCCGCCCTGAGCGCCGGAATCATGGCCGCCACGCGCCGTCTCCTGACCCCGGCCTGGGACCGAATCATCACCATAACCAACCGGATCGTTAAAAAATCCGGGGCAACGACACCAGGGAACGTCCCCAAAGAACAATAGTGACAAGACAGTGCCATTCACGACCCGTAAACCCGGAGGCCTGACGATAAAAAAAATCACCCTAAGCGTCCTGTGGACCCTCTTGATCAACGCGGTCATCGGCCCCGGGATCGCGGTCGCGAGGCCTGGGCATAACCCGGCGGCCCTGGCGGCCATAGAGAAAAACAATCCCGGTCTGCCGTTCAGCTTCGCCTTTCTCGGCGACAGCCGCAATACCCCGGTGTTCACCGCCATGGCCAAAAAACTCACCGCTGACAAGAGTTTAAGCTTCACGATCATCGGCGGCGACCTGGTCAACGCCCCGCGGCAAGCGGCCTTTGCCACCTTTCTCCGCCGTATCGACACCCTGGGAATCCCGGCCCTGGTGCTGCCGGGAAACCACGACGTCGATAAAAACGACGAGAGCATGTACCGGAGGATATTCGGCCCTCCCTATTACGCCTTTACCATGGCTGGAACCCGGTTCATCATCCTTGACGACAGCAATCAAACGGGAATCGACGCCCGACAATGGGCCTGGCTTGAAAAACAATTACGCGCCCCCGCCCGCCATCGTCTGGTGTTCATGCATGTACCCCCCTGGGACCCCGGCGCCGACAGAGGCGAGAGAGGACACTGCCTCAAAAACGCGGACGCGGCCGAAGCCCTGATCGGCCTGCTGGGAAAATACCGGGTCGATTTCGTCTTCGCCTCCCACATCCACGCCTTCTACCAAAGCCGCCGCCAGGGGGTAAAGCTGATAATCAGCGGCGGCGCCGGGGCCCGCCTCGACGGCCCCGCCCCCGGCCACGCCTTTTACCACTATCTCCGGATAACGGTGGCCGGGTCAGGAATAAAGACCGAGGTGGTCAACCTGCGGCCCTGATAACGCAAAAAAGCCGGGTTTCCCCGGCTTTTCACCTTTCACAAAGTTATCTGTATTCCGTCGCCGACGAAAATTATTTGCCGATACCTCAGCCGCCGCCGGTGGTGGCGCAGGCCTCCTGGTCGGCGGATGAACCCACGACATGGGAACGGACCACCTTTACCCGGACATTATCGGCGATCTCAAGGGTGATATACTTGTCGGTCAACCCGGTGATCTCACCATAAAGACCGCCGGTAGTAACGATCTTGTCACCTTTCTTGAGGTCGGAAACAAACTGCTGGTGGGCCTTGGCCTTCTTCTGCTGCGGCCGGATAAGCAGGAAGTAGAAGATGACGAAGATCAAAATCAGGGGCAGAAGCGACATAATACCTCCTCCCTGGGAACTGGTAGCGCCGCCAGGATTAGCGGCAAGGGCGATGGCAAACATTTTTATCTCCTTTTTTGGCTCTGTTCAAATCAAAACGGGATCATCCCGGAGGACGCTGTTCCCGTCTGCGATAAAATTCTTTCCGAAATCCGGCAAAACGGTCCTCGCTGATCGCCGCCCTGATATCCTCCATCAACCTCAGGTAGTAGCGGAGATTGTGAACCGTGTTCAGGTGCGAGGCGAGAATCTCCCGGGATACATAAAGGTGGCGCAGGTAGGCGCGGGAGAAATTGCGGCAGCAGTAGCAATCGCAGTTCTCGTCCACCGGCCGGGGATCGTCGCGAAAACGAGAGTTTTTTATAACAATCCGGCCGGAATCTGTAAAGAGCATTCCGTTTCTGGCGTTACGGGTGGGCATGACGCAGTCGAACATATCCACTCCCATGAACACCGATTCCACCAGATCCTCGGGGGTGCCGACCCCCATCAGGTAAACCGGATGATCGCGGGGCAGAAGACCGGCCGAGACCCTTGTCATCTCCCGCATCTCCTCCACCGGCTCGCCGACGCTGACCCCGCCGATGGCGTAACCGTCAAAACCGATGTCCACAAGTTCCTCTGCCGCCATTTTCCTTAAATCCGGAAACATCCCCCCCTGAACGATACCGAAAAGGAGAAGGTCGCGGTTCGCGTGGGCCTTGCGGCAGCGGGCGGCCCAGCGGCCGGTGAGCGCGGTGGCCTTCGCCGCGGTGTCATAATCGGCCGGATACGGAATACAGGTATCAAGGGCCATCATGATGTCAGATCCCAGGGCCTCCTGGACCCCGATGGCCGATTCCGGCGACAGAAAAAATTTTGACCCGTCGATATGGCTCTTAAAAGCGGCACCCTCTTCACTGATGGTGGCAAGCTCGTTGAGGCTGAATATCTGAAAACCGCCGCTGTCGGTGAGGATGGGGCCATCCCAGGCCATGAAACGATGCAGACCGCCAAGCTCACGGATCAGATCATGACCGGGACGAAGAAAGAGGTGGTAGGTGTTGCCGAGGATAATCTTCGCCCCGGCCTGGTCAAGGTCGCGGGGGCTGACCGCCTTTACCGTGGCCTGGGTCCCCACCGGCATGAAGATCGGGGTGGGGAAAGTGCCGTGGGCGGTTTTTACCTCACCGAGACGGGCACGGCATTCGGAGGACGCCTTTATTTCCCGGAAAACCTTTGTCATCCGCCGGGCCAGAACTTCTTAAAGATCGCGGCAGTGCCGACCGCGGCCAGATCGAGAAGGGCGTCCATCTCGGCCCGGGTAAAACCACGGCCCTCGCCGGTGGCCTGGACCTCGATCAGCTTGCCGCCGGGACTTACGACAAAATTGGCATCCACCTCGGCGCGGCTGTCTTCCTCGTAGGCAAGGTCGAGGCGGGGCTGGTTATCGACCATGCCGCAGCTTATCGCCGCCACCGGGGTAATGGCCGGAACAACGGCGAGGTGGCCGGCAACGACCATATTCTCCATGGCTCTGACCACCGCCAGGGCTCCGCCGGTGATCGCGGCGCAGCGGGTGCCGCCGTCGGCGTTGACCACGTCGCAGTCAACCCGGATGGTGAAGCCGTCGATGGCGGCAAGATCGACCATCTGCCGCAGGGAACGACCGACGAGACGCTGAATCTCCCGGGCCCGGCCGCCGCCGTCGCGGTTGACCCGGGTGCCGGTCGAGGCCGGCAGCATCCGGTACTCGGCGGTGATCCACCCACGGCCACGGCCATCAAGAAAGGGCGGCACCCTGTTCTCCACCGTGGCGGCGCAAAGGACATGGGTATTACCAAAGCGGATCAACACCGATCCGGCGGCATTAAGTTGCACCCCGTACTCCACCGAAACCGGCCGCAGATCGTTGTTTTTCCTTCCGTCACTTCTCATATTTCACCCAAGAAAGATGGTCTCATAACAAATATGGATGGCTAAACAATAATTTCGATATACAAGGAGACCGGGACGCCGTAGATCGAAATTTTGCTACGCCATCAAAAAAACGGCACAGCCGCGCTCACAGATCAAGGAAAGTGGTATCGCGGTTCAGGACCTCGCAGCCCTTTTCGCCGACCACCACCATGTTTTCCAGCCTCACCCCGGCGATTCCGGGAAGATACACCCCCGGCTCAACCGTTACCACCATATTCTTGCGGAGACGGAGATAGCTTCTGGAACCAAGCGCCGGAGCCTCGTGGACCTCAAGCCCAACCCCGTGACCGGTGGCGTGGCCGAAATTATCCCCGTGTCCGGCCTCCCTGATGATCGTCCGGGCGGCGCGGTCAACCACCCGGGCGGAGGTCCCGGCGCGGACAGCGGCGATTGCCGCCTGCTGCGCCCTGCGCACCAGACGGATATGCTCCCGGGTCTTTTTATCCACCTTCCCGAGGACCACGGTCCGGGTCATGTCGGAACAGTAACCATCAAGAACAAGACCCATGTCGATGACCACCGGTTCGCCCTTTTTTATCTTCCGCGCCGAGGGCTCGGCGTGGGGCCTGGCGCCGTTTTCTCCGGCAGCGACAATGGTCGGGAAACAGGGTCCGGAGGCCCCCTTCTCCCGCATCAGGGTCTCAATGACCAGGGCCGCCTCCCGCTCGCTCATCCCCGGGACAAGACGGGGGATAAACTCATTAAAGACCTCCTCGTTCAAGAGGACCGAGCGGCGAATGGCATCTGTTTCATCATCGTCCTTCACCTGACGCTGACGCTCGACCAGCCGGCTCACCCCCCGGGCGCGGATACCGTCAACAGCGCAGGCGTCGATAATCCGCATTGCCAGGGCATGGGAGATATAAGCGGATTCAAAACCAAACCCGCGAACGCCCAGATCAGCGAACAACGACCGCAAAAGCGGGACCAGCCCCTTACGGTAAAGGACAACCTCAAAACCGGGGGCCTCGGCCGCGGCCTGGGTCTGATAACGGGAATCGGTGAGGAGAAAGGGGGTCCCGCGGGTGGGAATAAAGAGAAAACCGGCACTCTCGGCAAACCCCATATCCGCGGCGGTATAACCGCTCAGGTAACGGCGATTGCCGTAACCGGTAACCAGCAGGCCGTCAAGACCACGACGCAACAGGGCCCGACGCAGCTTCACCAGCCGCAGGCGGCAGGTATCACCCGGACCGGCCATGTTCAGACGACCTCGGCGCTTACCCGCAGACCACGGGCGTCACAGGCCTGCCGCAACAGCCGCAGGGCCGGGATGAAATTATCACCCGGGACAGACAGGCGCCAGAACTCATCCCCCCGGGAGACGACCTCGCCTCCGGCCGCGGCAAGCCACGGCTCAAAAAGGGCTCCGGCCATTGCCCGGTCAACCCGGGCGTCATCGGCTTCGGCCCCGGCCCTGATATGGATTTCAATTACAGACATTTTATCGCCGGTTCATATTGTATTATTGTATTTAATGATGGCGTGGTAATAATTCCGATCTACGCCGTCGTGGATTCCTTTCATGACCGGGGCCATATCCCGCCATGGCGGAAATGGCGAGCAGAAGGGCCACAGGCCGTAATTATTCAACCCCGAGAAAACGGGAAACCATGGCCTTGTGATCGTCAAGGGCCTGACTGTACTGACCATTGAGCTGATCCAGAGCCCGCTGCCATTCTTCCTGGAACTTGGGGAAGGACTCAAGTTTCGACATCTGCCCGGTCTGGCCGGCCAGACCCCCAGGCTTCTGCATCTGTTGACTGAAGCCCGCTTCAAGCTGTTCCCGCATCTGCTGCCGATGAGTCTGGTATTGCTCCAGCATCTTCTTCATCTCGCCGAAAAAATCAACCAGTTCAGCGTTATTGCCGGCAAGATTGAGAAGCCCGGCTATCCCCCGCTCCGCCGCCGTCTGCTGTTCATCGGTCTGCGGCAGGAGAATATTACGCAGAAACACCGAAACCATCCCCCGCAGGACCTCCCGGGCCGTCTCGCCGGCGTTATTCACCACCCCCATCAGATCAGGATTTTTACCGTTCATAAACACGGCCGCGGTCCGCATCCCCTCTTTCCTGTCCGCCTCGGTATCGGGATTGCCGCCGGCGGCGGCTGCCATCCGCGCCGCCCGCTCCATAACCATCTCCATGGTGCTCTTTATCTCAGCCATGTTTTCTCTCGTTCTCCGGTTTTTTTGAATGATCCTGAAGCCGTGAGCGTCCGAAAGCGGGTCGGACGCAAGGAGGCAGCGACATTGATAATACTTCGGTATATCAATGAGTTGCCGACACAGCAGACGGCCCGCTTTCGGACGCCCCGAAGGGCGGCGGGTGAATCCGCCAACCGAACTGCGACCTCGCCAAAAACGCGCTTATTCAACCTGATGCGTCTCAACAAACATCAAAGCCGTCACAGATTCAGGATTAAATCAACGCGCTGCCGCGGGTCCCCATGATCCGCTTTCAGCGGGGGAAGGCGGCGGCTACTCCGCCGTCAACCGGCAACGTCGCCCCGGTAGTCGGGGTCTGGCCGGAGGCGAAAAACACCACTGCCCGGCCAACGTCATCGGCGGTGATTTCAGTCTTGAGCAGGTTGCGCTGACGGTAATATTCCTTAAGCCCTTCGGGGTCAAGATTTCTTGAGCGCATCCGGTCGGGACCGACCACGTCCCAGAGGCCGGAAGAGACCCCGTGATCGTCAAAGATGGCGTCGGCGTTGATCATATTAACCCGGACACCGATTTCGGCCATCTCCATTGCCGCGATCTTGCCCATCTGGTGGGCCGCGGCCTTGGAAGCGCTGTAGGCCCCGAACGCGGCCCCGGGAGCAAAGACATTTTTGGAACTGTTGACAACGATATTGCCGCCCATGCCCTGATCCCTGAAAATCGCCGCCGCCTCGCGGATGAGAAGGAAAACACCGTTGAAATTGACCGCCATTACCCGGGCGAGGCTGTCGTCGTCAAGGGCCTCGATCTTGGCGACGTGGGCGATTCCGGCGTTGGGAACAAGAATATCAAGCCCGCCGGCGGCCCTGATTACTCCGGCAATCCCGGCCCGCACCGAGGCGGCGGTGCTGACGTCCATCCCGAGTATATCCGGGGCCGTGCCGGTTTCCGCTGCCAGCAGGTCTCGCACTGTTTCCAGACGACTCCGGTCGATATCGGAAAGAAAAACCCGGGCACCGGCAAGCATAAGCTGCCGGGCGATCCCGACCCCGATGGCGCCGCCGCCGCCACTGACCAGGGCCACCTGCCCGGCCAGATCCGGCGGCGTGCCGCGGCCGATCTTGGCCTGTTCAAGGCTCCAGTACTCCATGGCGAATATATGTCCTTCACCAAGATCAGCATAACGGCCAAGATGGGCGCCAGCGGCCTTGGCCCGCAGGGTGTGTTCGCCGATATCGGCACAAACCATGGCCGCCTTTACCGTCTCACCGGCGGCAATCAGGCCGATCCCGGGGATCAGAAACAGCCGCGGGGCCGGATCGAGACGGATCTTTTTTTCCGCAGCGTTGCCGGAACAACGATGGAAATAGGCGTCGTAATCATCAATATAGTCAAGCATCGCCGCCTCCACCCGAACGGCGGCCTCATCGTCGGCAACCCCGGCAAGGTCAAGCCAGAGGGGAAAATTCTTCGTCCTGATGACATGATCCGGGGTCAAAACCCCGGTGGCAAAAAGCCCGGCCGCGTCTTTCCGCGACAGAAGAGAGACGATTTCCGCAGAGTCCCGCAGATCAAGGTGCATCGGTTGACCGGCGGCCCGGGAAACAGCGCCGCGGACAACGGGCAGAACCTTTTCCGCCGCATGGGCGGAAATCTCAACCTTTACCGGTTCCGGTTTGCCGGCGGCAATAAAATCCTCGGCCCGGCTGACATAGTCGATCATCCGCCCGTAGGCGACCTCGGCGTCATCTGCAAAGGTGAAAATCCCGTGAAACATCAATACCACCGCCTCGATTCCGGGCCGGGCCTCGTAAAGCTCGGCCATGGCCCGGGCGAGAGGAAAACCTGGCATAATAAAAGGCAGGATCCCGATCCTGTCACCAAGGGCACGGACAACCATATCCTCTCCGTCGGGAAGATGGGTGAGAGAGACAATGGCGTCGGCGTGGGTATGGTCGATGAACTTATGGGGAAGAAAGGCGTGGACCAGGGTCTCGATGGAAGGGTTGGGAGAACTCGCAGCAAACATATGGGTGCGGAACTGGTTGACCATGTCCTCATCGCTCAAACTCGAAAGAGTGCGTAATTTTTTGAGCCAAGCAAGATCAAGACCGGGGAACCCGGCTTCCTCAATGGTGGCCAGGTCCCAGCCGCTGCCCTTGATAAACAATCCCTCGACCTCGTCGCCGAGGATGTTCTTCATCGTGGTCTTGACCGAGGTGTTGCCGCCGCCGTGAAGCACCAGGGACTCTTCGGCGCCGATAAGGCGCGAGGTATAAACCCGCATCGCCAGATCAGTATTGCCCCCGGCGAATTCTTCACAAAAACGTGCCGCCTCGGCGGTATCAAAGATATTTTTCATCCATGTCTCCTCGTGTCAGGCCAGGGTAAAAATATAAACGATATAGGCGAGGAATAAAACCACCCCGTGCCGGCGTTTGAGCCCTGAGCCGAAATACAGGGCCAGGCCCAGGGCCAGGGGAAAACCGGCCATCCATGGAATATCACGCCGCCATAGGGTTTCCCCCATGGCAAAGGGGACGACCACTCCGGTGGCGGCCATGACCATCATCAGGTTGAACATATTGCTACCGATGATGTTACCGATGAGGATATCCTGTTCCCGGCGCCGCACTGCCGCAAGTGACGAGGCAAGCTCCGGCAGCGAGGTCCCCACCGCCGCCAGGGTCAGGCCGATAACCAGCTCCGAAACCCCGAAAAGCCGGGCCATGACCGCGGCGCCGGTGATAAAAATACTTGATCCGACGGCGAGCAGGGCCAGGCCGCCGCCCAGCATTAACAGCGCCAGCCACAACGGCCTTGCGCCCTTATCTTTTTTACCGTTCCCGTCATGACGCCCGCGGATCGCGGCCACGGTATAAAGGACGAGGGCCGCGATCATCAACAGCCCTAAAATACGGGGGAAAAATCCATAAAAAGCCGCAATCCAGACCACAATACTCACGCTGCCAAGCAACAACATCTCAACCCGTACCTGCCTGAAATCACAGGCAATCGGGGCAAGAACCAGCGCCAGGGCCAGTACCAGACCGATATTGGCGATATTACTGCCGATGACATTTCCAAGCATGATCCCGGGATGGGCGGAAAGGGCCGCCCCCATGCTGACAAACATCTCCGGCATCGAAGTCCCGAAGGCGACAATGGTCATCCCGACGATGAGGGGCCGCATCCCCATCCGCCGGGCAATCGCCACCGCGCCGCTGACCAGGACCTCACCGCCGCCGGCAAGCATCACCAGACCGAAAAACACCTGTATCAGGGGAATGAGGACATCGCTCTGGCTGATTGGATGCATGAAAACTCTCTCTTATCCACCGCCTGAACGGCGAAAAAAATAAAAACTTTTGTAATTGACCAGAACGCTCCGCAGGGCGGCGGTGAGTCAGACACAAAGCAGCCGTCACCACGGATACAAGGATTACCAGTCCGTATAAAAAACGGACTGGTCGCGGTGCATGGCCGCACCGCCGATTTTGTTGGATTTTAAAATCCAATAAAATCGAGAGGTTGACCGGAACCTGTTTTGGCCAACCGGGAGTTGAAAAAGGCAGGACGGCTTTTTCAACAGTCTGTTACGGAAGAGAAAGAGACCCCCTGAATGCCATTTCCGCAAGCCTTTTCAACTGCCGCCGGATATCGGCCGACGGCGACAGCGGCGGAATCATCGGTAATTGCTTTTCAATCACCGGCGGTGGCAGAAGCCGCATCTTTTCCTCCAGACCTTTATCCAACCCGGAGAAATTGGCGGCGGAGATATGCCCCGGGGCCTCCTCTCGATCAAATTGCCGCATGAATCCCATGAGATCGCTCAGGTCATTCTTCTGATAAAAGAGATCGATCTCATGGCGGATCACCTCCCGTTCATCGATAAGTTCAACGTATTTCTCACGGTAATGGCCAACATGATCAACCAGGGAATCATAAAGATCAAGGATGAGGTTCTTGAACCGGCCGCGCCGGGTCAGGCCGTGGGTTCTGATCCCGAGAAAAACTCGCTGCCGAATGGTCTCGGACTCAAGCAGATATGGGTCGTAAAAAATCTCCTCCTCCATGCCGACGATGGCGAAAAACTCCCGGATCAATTGATAATTGCCGAGGACAATGTAGATCCGCACCAGATCAAGACAGATTTTTTCCTCAATCATGACCGAACGCCTGATCCCGGCGGCAAGCCCCTGTGAATCCTCCTCGATCAGCTTGCGGAAACCGAAATAACGGTCAGCGATCTCCTTTCTGATCTCATAGGTGAGAACCTGGGCAATGTCTGGTTGAGAGGTCACGATTCAGGGTTTACGGTTCGTGTTTTAGGGTTTATTTTGATGAAATTCCCGGTGGGGATGTATTCCTCATCCTAACTCTTGCTGTTTATTGTTGAGGCGTCAACCGATTATCATCAGAGGGTACCTTGAAAATGGTCTTTTCGCCCGATCCCGGCACCATGCGCAAACTTGTTTCGAGCCCATCATTCCTTGGCGTCAGACGAAAATCCTTATTTCTCAAGATACCCATCAAAAAATTTTATGACTGATTCCCTGTCGCGAGAAGATATCGTACGCCAGGTAAAAGAGGCCGCCGACATTATCGAGGTCATCGGCGAGGTGGTGCGCCTCACCCGGACCGGGGCATCGCATAAGGGCCTGTGTCCCTTTCACGCCGAAAAAACCCCCTCGTTCAGCGTCAACCCCCAGCGCCGCTATTTCCGCTGCTACGGCTGCGGCGAGGGCGGCGATGTCCTCCATTTCCTGATGAAATACCACTCGATTACCTTTCCCGAGGCCCTGAAAAACCTGGCCAGGCGCTACCATATTGATCTGCCGGAAAGAGAGCTGAGCCCGGCGGAGAAAAAAAAGAGCAACGAACGAAGCGAGGTTTTCGCGGTAAACAGCTTTGCCGCCAAGACCTTTCACCACCACCTCCTTGACCACCCCGCGGCCCGCGAGGCGCGTGACTATCTCGAAGATCGCGCCATCCCGGCGGCAATAACCGCCGACTGGCAAATTGGCTTTGCCCCTGATTCATGGGATTTTTTATCCCGTCTCTGCCAGACAAAGGGCTATAGCGCTGCGGCCGCCAAGGCCGGGTTACTGGCGCCGCGCAAAAACGGCGGCAATTATGACCGTTTCCGCAGCCGCCTGTTATTTCCAGTCCACGACACCGCCGGCCGGGTCATAGGCTTCAGCGGCAGGATCATCGGCGAGGGAGAACCCAAATACCTCAACACCCCGGAAACCATCGTCTTTGACAAGGGCCGGAACCTCTTCGGCCTCCACCGAAACCGCGAGGCCATCCGCCGTGCCGGTACCTGCCTGATGGTTGAGGGTAATTTCGATCTCCTGAGCCTGGTCGCCGCCGGAATCGACAACGTTGTCGCCCCGCTGGGCACCGCCCTTACCCGCAACCATCTCCGTCTCCTGAAAGGCTATACCCCGGAAGTAATTATCTTCTTCGACGGCGATGGGGCCGGGGTCAAGGCGGCGATACGGGCCGTCCCCCTCTGCCTTGCCGAGGGTGTCATCGGCCGGGTCGCGCTTTTGCCCGAGGGCGAAGACCCGGACTCCCTTGTCCGCAATCGGGGCGCAGACGCGGTAAGGGAACTTGTCAGCCGGGCCGTGGCCCTGCCGGAGTTCGTCTTTGACCGACTCGCGGAGCAATATTCCCTCTCCATGGACGGCAAGACCCGGATCATCGCCGAACTGCGCCGGATCCTCCAGGAGGCCGATCCCGACCCGAGTACCGCCGCCATATTCGCTTCCCATTTCGCCGCCAGACTCGCCATAGCCCCGGAAATAATCCTTGCCGGCGGTCATAACAAAAAAATACCACCTGTAACCGGAAACGCGACAACGGGCGAAAAAAGCCTGCCATTCAAGGCCAGACAACTGATCGAGTTTTTGATTATTTTTCCTGAATACTTGCAAAAATTCATCAAAGCTGGCATTGAAGAGGTTATTCAGGAAAGTCAGGCCCGCCGGATTCTCGAACTTCTGACTCGGGCCGGAGTCCGGGAACAGACGAGCTCGGTTCATGACCGGCTCCTGGCCCTGGCCGGGCCGGATGACCGCGAATATCTGACCGCGCTGCTGGTGGCGACGCCGGATTATCCCGCCGACGAGGTCGAACCGATGGCGGATGAAAAACTGGCCTGGCTTGCAAGGACAATCAAAAAGAAACGCCAGAGAGAACTGACTGATGCGATCATTGCGGCCCAGCAGGCCGGGGACAAAGAGAAATGCCTCGAACTGATGGCCCGCAAAAACCAAACGTTTTGATATATCGGGTTCAAATTTGACCGCACGCAAAAAACAGAAAAAAAAGCCCTCTCCAAAAAACACCGCGGATGCCGTATCTCCTTTCCCGGAGAAGGCATCCACCGCTGATCCCGTTGATGAAGCCGTGGAAGAGATAAGCGACCTCGCCGCCATCTTCAGCAAAAACGGAACAAATAAAAATGACGACGTCCTTTTTGAAGAAAACGATCCGAGCCAGTTTGATCCGGTAAAGGCCTATCTTAAGGAAATGGGGGAGGTCTCTCTCCTCTCCGCCCGCCAGGAAACCGAAATAGCCAAACGGCTTGAGGCCGGGGAAAGGCTTATCCAGAGCAGTGTTATCGCTACCCCCCAGGCCCTGACGATTCTCCACGAATTGGCCGAAGGTCTGCGCAAGAAAAAAATCCCGCCCACCAAAATCCTCCGGGGCCTGAACGACGCCGACGGTAAAATGCTTGCCGATATCAGCGACCGTTTTATCTGGCAGGTGGGGGAGGCAATCCGGATCTTCAAGGAAAACATCGAACTGCGCCACGACATGCTTGAGCCCGGTCGCAGCCGGGATGAGGTCATGAAGTTTATTATCCGGGTTGAACGCAACGACTCGGTCATCATCCGGATGTTCCATGACGACCGTTTTCCCACCCCGATCATCAACCAGATGGTAAAAGGCTTCGAAGACGTGGCCAGGATCCTCAACCGGGCCGAGGAGGAAGTGCTGGCCACCGGAGTTTCCGACCCCGAGGCCGATGCCACCGAGGCCGAGACCCGCCTCCATAGATTGGAGGAAAAGTTCGGCCTTGATATCGAGACCGTAAAACAGATTGAAGAGACCCTTGAACTTGGCCACGAGGCATGCCGCGCCGCCAAAGACGAGCTGGTGCGAGCCAATCTGCGTCTGGTGGTAAGCGTGGCAAAAAAATACGCCAACCGCGGCCTGAGCCTCCTTGACCTGATTCAGGAGGGTAATATCGGCCTGATGAAGGCGGTGGAAAAATTTGAGTACCGTCGCGGCTTCAAATTCTCCACCTACGCCACCTGGTGGATCCGCCAGGCCATTACCCGCGCCATCGCCGACCAGGCCCGGACCATAAGAATTCCGGTCCACATGATCGACACCATCAATCGCCTGATGCGGGAAGGGAAAAAATTTTCCCGGGAAATGGGGCGTGACCCGACCCCGGAAGAACTTGCCAAACGGATGGAACTCGACCCGAAGAAGGTCAAAAATATCATGAAAATATCCCGGGACCCGATCTCCCTTGACGCCCCCATCGGCACCGGCGAGGACAGTTTCCTCGGTGATTTCATTGAAGATGACGATGCCGTCTCACCCCAGGAGGCGACCATCCAGGACAATATGAAGGAAAGCCTGGCCCGGGTGCTGGCCACCCTGACCCCAAGGGAAGAAAGCGTACTGCGGATGCGGTTCGGTCTCGACACCCAGGTTGACCACACCCTTGAGGAAGTCGGCCGCGCCTTTTCCGTTACCCGGGAACGTATCCGCCAGATCGAGGCCAAGGCGATTAAAAAGCTCAAGCATCCCTCCCGCAAGGATCCCCTTTCCGGTTTTATCTCCGACTTACGCCATCTCCCACCGGAGCCCGCCATGACCATGAGCAATATTCCGTACTGGCTTGCCCTGATCCTGACCCCGGGGCTCGGCAACAACGGCATTCTTAAGCTCGTTGACCGTTTCGGCGATCCCGTCCGGATCCACCATGCCGGGATCGCCGGACTTGTCGCCGCCGGGATCAAGGCGGAGGTAGCGGCCCTCGTGTATACCCCGGAGATAGAAAAAAGGGCGGCGGAACAGGAACGGAAAGCGGCGGATATGGGGGTCGAAATCATCGCCATCGACCATCCGGAATATCCCCTGCTTCTGCGACAGATTGCCGATCCGCCGGTGCTTTTATTCTTAAAGGGTGATCGCCGGCTTTTAAACCTGCCGGCAGTGGCGATAGTCGGTGCCAGGGCCGCGAGTTCATACGGGCTCAGAACCACCGGACGTCTGGCGACCGAACTTGCCCGACTGGGACTGGTGATAACCAGTGGTCTCGCCCTGGGGGTTGATGCCGCCGCTCACCGCGGGGCACTTGCGGCGGACGAAAAAACCATCGCCGTCCTCGGCTGCGGCCTTGACCTCTGTTACCCGGCCGATCACAAAAAACTGCAACAGCAGATCGCCCGGGAGGGTCTGCTGATTTCCGAATACCCTTTCGGCACCCGGGCGGACCGTTTTCGCTTCCCGGCCCGCAACCGGATCATCAGCGGCCTGTCCCAGGGCGTGGTGGTGGTTGAGGCCGGGGCAAAGTCAGGCTCGCTGATCACCGCCCACATCGCCCTTGAACAGGGACGCGAGGTCTTCGCGGTCCCGGGAAGTATTGATTCAAGCCGCAGTCGCGGCACCCACATGCTTTTAAAAGAAGGCGCGAAGCTGGTTCAGGATGTTGACGATATCATGATTGAACTGCCGCTTGCGCTTAAATCCCTTGCCGGGCAAGGGGGAGACGATGAAACGTCGCCCCCTGATATCGGAGAAACGGAAAAAAAAGTCCTCTCCTGCCTTGACGCCTATCCCCAAAGTGTGGAAGAACTCATGGCCGCAACCGAAATCAACATGGCGAGATTAAACGAGGTCCTGCTTCTCCTTGAATTAGACGGCCTGGCCGAGGTGCTCCCCGGCCGGAGATACCGCCGTCTGTAATCGTTTAAGGCGATTAAGACCGGAACCGACGATGGAACGACAATGACAAAATCACTGATAGTAGTCGAGTCCCCGGCCAAGGCTAGGACCCTGCAGAAATATCTTGGCCGCGATTTTCAGGTAAAGGCCTCGGTAGGCCATATCCGCGATCTGCCGGTCAACGAACTCGGGGTCGATATCGACAACGGCTTTGCCCCCCGCTATGTCACCATCCGCGGCAAGGGCAAGGTGATCAGCGACTTAAAGACGGCGGCAAAAAAAGCTGATGAAATCTACCTCGCCCCTGACCCCGACCGCGAGGGTGAGGCCATTGCCCACCATATCGCCCATATTCTTAAAACAGCGAAAAAACCGATACACCGGGCCCTGTTTCACGAGATCACCAAAAAGGCGATATTCGATGCCATCGCCAATGCCGGTGAAATGAACACCCACCTCTTCGAGGCCCAGCAGGTCAGGAGAATCCTTGACCGCCTGGTGGGATACCAGATATCTCCCCTTTTGTGGAGCAAAGTCCGCCGGGGGCTTTCGGCCGGACGGGTACAGTCGGTGGCGGTGCGGATGATATGCGAACGCGATGAAGAGATCAGAAAATTTGAACCGGTGGAGCACTGGTCCATTGAGGTCGATCTTGAAGGCCAAACCCCGCCGCCGTTTGTCGCCCGGGTGGAAAAGGTTGACCAACGAAGACTCGGCAAGGGTAAGGATCGGGTCGCGGACACCGATGAGGCTCACGCCCTCGCCACTGAACTCAAGAAGGAAAGATTCGTCGTTGACCAGGTCGAGAAAAAAAGCCAGAAACGCAACCCGCCGCCGCCGTTTATCACCAGCACCATGCAGATCGACGCCAACCGCAAATTACGTTTCTCAGCCAAACGGACCATGACCTTGGCCCAACGCCTCTATGAAGGCCTTGAGCTTGGCTCCGAAGGCCCGGTGGGCCTGATTACCTATATGCGTACTGATTCCACCCGAATCAACGCCGACGCCCTGGCCGCGGCCCGGAGTTTTATCAAGGGTGCCATGGGCGACAAATTCCTCCCGGCCAGGGCCAGGGTATTCAAAAGCGGCAAGGCGGCCCAGGACGCCCATGAGGCCGTCCGCCCCACCGATGTCACCCGAACCCCGGAAAAGGTCGCGCCGTTTCTCGACAAGGGACTGCTCGCCCTCTATACCCTGATCTGGAAGAGATTTGTCGCAAGCCAGATGGCCGCGGCCGAATTCGACAAGACCGCGGTAAGTATCATGGCCGGTCGTTTCCAGCTCAAGGCCAATGGCTCGATAATGAAATTCCCCGGTTTTTTAAGCCTGTACGAGGCAGCCGAGGTGATCGACAGCGGCACCAAGAAAGGCGACGCCCTCCTCCCGCCCCTTAACCCGGGCGACGACCTGAAATGCCACAAAATCTCACCGAACCAGCACTTTACCCAGCCGCCGCCGGCATACACCGAGGCATCCCTGGTAAAGGCCCTGGAGGAAAACGGCGTCGGCCGCCCCAGCACTTACGCCACCATCATCTCCACCATCCAGGACAAAGGCTATGTCGAGATGAACGAGCGTAAATTCCGCGCCACCGATCTCGGCCGCCTGGTTAACGACCTTCTGGTGGAGCATTTCCCCGGCGTGGTCAATGTCGACTTTACCGCCTCAATGGAGGAAAAACTCGACCAGGTCGAAGAGGGAGGGGTCAACTGGCAGAAACTGCTGGCTGATTTCTACACCCCCTTCAAAAAGGCCCTGGAGGCGGCGAAAAAAAACATGCAGAACATCAAGAAACTGGCCATTCCCGCCGGGATCAAATGCGAGATATGCGCCGGTGAAATGGTGATCAAATGGGGCAAAAACGGCGAATTCCTCGCCTGTGAAAAATATCCCGAGTGCAAAAACACCATGGACTTTGCCCGTGACGACGAAGGCAAGGTCATCCCCAAGCCGCGGCCGAAACCGGAAGAAAGCGACGAGGTCTGTGAGAAATGCGGCAAGCCCATGGTCTATAAACACGGGCGATATGGCCGCTTTCTTGCCTGTTCCGGCTACCCCGACTGCCGCAATATCAAGGCCGAAACCACCGGGGTAAATTGTCCGGAAGACGGCTGCGAAGTAGAACTGGTACGCAAGGTGTCAAAAAAGGGCAAGGTCTTCTACAGCTGCGGCCAGTACCCCAAATGCAAATTCGCCGTATGGGACAAACCGGTTGCGGGGAAATGCCCTGATTGCGGCCATCCCTTTCTGGTCGCCAGGAGAAAAAAGGACGGTTCAGAGACCATCCGCTGCCCGGAAAAAAAGTGCAAGTATACGCAGAGTTGAAAAGGATGAAAAAATCCTGGTTCCGGGATCTCTTGTCAAATTTTACTTAAAGGAACCGATCATGTTATAATGAAATATCATCAAATTGAGGCGGAACCATGATCAGCTCTTCGTATTCATCGCTTGCGGCCCTCCGGGCCATTTCCACCAGGGTCGGGGCCACGGCCGACAACGTCGCCAATATCGGGACCAACGGTTATAAAAAAACCCGGGTTACAATCGAAGAAAATCAGGTACACCAGCCCCAGGCACGGGCCGAGAAAATAAACACCCCCGGGCCGCTGGTGCAGGAACAGACAACCGACGGATCCATCGAAATGGTGGAAAAATCAAATGTCGAACTCAGCGAAGAGATCCCAAACCAGATGCTCTCGCGCCGTTTCTTCCAGGCCAACCTGAAGACCATCCAGACCGCGGACCAGATGCTGGGTTCACTCATGGATATTATTTCCTGACCTGCCCCACCCCCCAAAAAAAAGCCCTCAGCCTGAAACAAATCCCTCATCGCAATAGCCCAGGCGACCGCCGACCACGGTCATCATTGCCCGGCCCCGCATTTTCCGACCGATAAAGGGAGAATTTTTACTCCTGGATAAAATCCGCTCCGCGGTAAAGAGATAAGCCGCGTCCGGATCAATCACGGTGAGATCGGCCGGGGCCCCGACCATGAGACTGCCGCCGGGGACCTTCAGTATCCGGGCCGGGGCGGTGCTCATGCGTTCAAGCAATTGCAGCGGACCGAGTGCCCCCCGCCGCACCAGCTCAAGGCTCAGGGGGAGTGAACTCTCAAGGCCGATGATCCCGAATGGGGCCTCGCTGAACTCCACCTCCTTTTCATAAGCCGCGTGGGGGGCGTGATCAGTGGCGATAACGTCGATACTGCCATCGGCAAGGGCGGCGATCACCGCCTCACGGTCAGCCTCGGTACGCAGGGGCGGATTCATCTTGGCGTTGGTGTCGTATGATCCCACCGCCTCTTCGGTGAGGGTGAAATAATGCGGCGCGGTCTCGGCGGTCACCGGCCAGCCATTCTCCTTTGCCATCCGGATCACCGCGATCGAGGCGGCGGTGCTGATATGGGCGAGATGAACCGGAATCCCGGTCAGGGCGGCAAGGGATACATCACGGAACACCTGGATACTCTCCGCCTCAGCCGGAATCCCGGTCAGGCCGAGCCGGGTCGCGATCCGGCCTTCATTCATGCTGCCGCCGGCAGCCAGGGAAGTCTCTTCTGAATGGGAGATGAGCGGAATAGCGAAACCGGCACTGTACTCAAGGGCGCGACGCATCAGACCGCTGTCGGCAACCGGGCGGCCGTCATCACTCACCGCCACCACCCCGGCCCTTTTCATCTCGGCAAAGGGGGCAAGCTCAACCCCGGCATTGGCCCGGCTGATACAGCCGACCGGATAAACCCGGGCCGCGCATCCCGCCGCCCGGGAAACGATGAAGGCGGTCACCTCCTGGCAATCGTTTACCGGGCTGGTATTTGGCATACAGGCAACGGCGGTAAACCCGCCGGCCGCCGCGGCCCTGGCGCCGCCGGCAATGTCTTCCTTATGCTCCTGACCCGGTTCCCGCAGATGGACGTGCATATCAATAAGGCCGGGAGTAAGCCATAACCCCTTGAGGTCAACAACCACGGCATCTCCGATCACGGTGGAATCGGGATCAAGGGCCTCTATCCGTCCGGCGGAAATCAGCAGATTTCCGGGCCGGTCGGTTGATGATGCCGGGTCAATAATCCGGCCATTTTTAAAAAAAATCCGATCCCTGCCGGCAAAGATATCGCGTGCCCCGCCCTTGTCAGTCATTATCCTTACCTCCAAGAAGCATGAACAACAGGGCCATCCTTACCGCTACCCCGTTTTCAACCTGGTCTAAAATCAACGAAAAAGGCGAGTCAGCTATCCCGGGGTCTATCTCAACCCCGCGATTCAGCGGCCCGGGGTGCATCACCACAACTTCGGGATCAGCATGGGCCAGAAGCGCGGCCGTCACCCCGAAGGTGGCGGCGTACTCGCGTAGCGACGGGACCATGGATACATGCAGACGCTCCCGCTGCACCCGAAGGGTCATGACCACATCCACCCCGGCCACCGCCTCGAACGGCGATATGAACAGCCGGGCGCCCAGGTCTTCAACCGCCGGCGGCATCAGGGTCAAAGGGCCGCAAACCCTCACCTCCGCCCCCATGCGGGAGAGACCGATAATATTTGAGCGGGCCACCCGGCTGTGGGCGATATCACCGATTATCGCGACCTTAAGGCCGGATATGGTCCCCTTGGCCTCACGAATGGTCATCAGATCAAGCAGGGCCTGGGTCGGATGCTCGTGAACCCCGTCGCCACCGTTTACCACCGCCACCCGCGGCCCCGGCTCCTGATCAAGACGCGAGGCCAGAAACGCGGCAGCGCCGGAGGATTTATGCCGGACAACAATGGCATCAGGATGCATTGCCACGAGGGTCCTGACCGTGTCAAGCAGGGTCTCGCCCTTGCTGGTAGAGCTGGTGGAGACGGAAAAGTTGAAGGTATCGGCGCTCAAACGCTTGGCCGCGACCTCAAATGACATTCTGGTTCGGGTGGAAGGTTCAAAAAAAAGATTTATTACCGTCCGCCCCCGCAGGGTCGGAACCTTCTTGATCGCCCGGGTGGATATCTCCTTGAGGCTGTCGGCGGTATCAAGAACAAGGAAGATATCCTCGGATGAAAGGTCATCCATGGCAAGAATGTGACGGTGCGCGAAGGTCTTCTTCCCGGTCATGATCTATTGGAGGTTTTGATGATTTTCCCTAGAATTATGAACGATAACAGAATAGTAAGCACTCAGCAAACCACACTCTTGACTTTATAACATCTCGAAATGTGATCGTTGCAGGTACGCCCCGCGGACGTAACCACGTTCCCAGAAAACACCTTGCATATTGGGGACTTGGCAGAGTGTTGAAAAAGCCGTCCTGGCTTTTTCAACCGCCGGCCGGATAAAACAAGTTTCATCCAACCTCTCGATTTCACCGGGTTTTTCAACGGTCTGTTAAGTGTGTGCAGCATGCACGTTCATGGAACACTTACACAGAATAACACCTTTTAACCTTTGAAGCCAGAGACCACCCCCCGGTTTTTTACCTTTTACCCGGGATCTCACATTTCTTTCTTTTGATAGACTCGTAACAAGTCTCCGCTCCGGCTGAAAACGGCATCTCCGCGCCGCCCGGATGCTTTTTCCGAAAACCGCCGAAGACGTCTGCGCGGGGACTTGTTACGAGTCTATCAATCAAGCAGGTGACCGATACGTCCTAACCGGGGACGAAAATGGTCGCTGTCCCAGGACCAGTAAAGAATAAAGGCACGCCCCTTGACCGCCCGCATATCGACAAACTTCCAGAAACGGCTGTCGTAGCTGTTGTCACGGTTATCTCCCATGACAAAAAGCTTCCCTTTCGGCACCCTGATCGGACCGAAATTGTCGCGGGGCTGGATGTTGCCGGGAATAATGCGGGGATCATAATGAACCGCATGTTCATCCTTTAACAACTCACCGTTGACAAAGACCTTTTTATCGATCACCTCGACCGTATCCCCGGGGAGACCAATGACCCTCTTGATAAAATCCTGAGAAGGGTTTTTCGGATAACGGAAAACAATGATATCACCATGGTCGGGACGGCCGCCGGTATCAATCCAGAGGTTACCGTTGATGGGATTGCGGATACCGTAACTGAACTTGTTTACCAGCAGATGATCACCGATAAGCAAGGTGGGCAGCATTGACCCCGAAGGGATCTTGAATGCCTGCACCACAAAGGAACGAACAAACATGGCAATAACCAGAGCGATAATAATCGCCTCGGCATATTCCCTGACAACACTCTTTTCCCTGACAATCGTTTTCTCCTCAACCGCTTCCAAGACAATCCCCTGAGTAAATTTATGATGATGAACCTGAAACAATCCATTAAAAACCGTCCATGCGGCATATGGGAGGGTCGCATGAACCTATGACGTACCATGACGACGGCCATCAAGTGTCATATACCATAAAGGGATAAAAAACAAGCAGGCGGTGATTCCCGGCTCTGCCGCCAAAACAGACCGCCTGTTATGAAATCCCGCATGGCTTGATGGCATAGCAGACCGTTGAAAAAGCCGTCCATGGCTTTTTCAACTCCGGTTGACCAAAACAAGTTCCGGCCAACATCTCGATTTCACCGGGGTTTTCAACCCGGCAAAATCGGCGGTACGGACATCAGCCGCTATCAGTCCGTTTTTCAACGGACTGATAGCCCGAGTTCTGGATTTCAGCAGCCCGCCGTCCGGCGTCCTGAAATCATCGTTTTCTCCCCGGAGCGGAGACTTGCTACGACTCAATCCTCAATGCCCACAGGGCGGGAGCGGAGAAAGCCCTGGATTATTTTCATTCTGATTTCGGGATGTTATTTACAGTGCAGACGACAACGTCTGCTACTCATATATAGAGCACACCACAACTTGAGGGCATATCGACTCATTATAGTAAATCAAGAACAGTTAATGCTGTTTCTCCTCGCCGGGAACCGTAAAAAGCATGGCCGCAGACGCCATTCCGCCACCCCCGGATAACACCCAAAAAATCGGGGCAAAAAATCAACCTGCTGTTTTTTTTAAACTTTTTTCATTAAAAAATCGCCCAGGCCTGATTCCCCCGGCAACAACAACATATAGTGTGGCCACCAGACATGACGCACAAAATAATGTAGTAAAACGGCTGGAGGCCATATCCCCCCAAGGACGAAAAACAACTTTTTCCCAAAGAAACCGGAGCGATATAGGGGGATTTGTTCTTGACAGAAATCATCATTTTTTACTCTAATACACCTAAGATTTTTCAGATTATGTAATGGATTATATTGTATCAAAATCAGGTTTAAGGGAGTCATATCTAATCGCTTGACAATTGCAATTGAAATCCAGGTCGAGCAGGGAAAAAACCCGGCTGTTATTTAATGGTTTTCTGTCTATAGATAACAAGCATGACAAAATCCTTAATTTAAAAAAGGTAAAAATGAACAAGTTTAGACCTGAAATACAATTCGACACCAACCGGGGCGCGATATGGGCCGAATGAGTCTGCCTGACATCACTTTCAGGCTTCCCTTCATGAAAGGGCAGAAATTGTCCGTGGGACTGGATATCGGATCCCATTCAATCAAGGCCTGTCAGCTTGAAGAACTCGGCGACGGCTATCGGATTGTAGGCCTTGGGAGTGCCATTCTCCCCGGAGGCGCGGTTGAGGACGGGGTGCTTCAGGAACCTGAAATGGTTGCCGAGACTTTAAAAAGACTGATCAGCAATCTAAAAATCAAGGGCCGCAAGGTGGCAATATCGGTTTCAGGATATTCGGTCATCGTCAAAAAAATCAACCTCGCGGTCATGGAAGAGGAAGAGCTCTCCTCCCATATCCAGGCCGAGGCGGAACAGTATATTCCCTTTGATATCGAAGACGTCTATCTTGACTACCAGGATCTTAAAACCAACACTGAAAACGAAGACCGAACTGATGTCATGCTGGTGGCGGCAAAAAGGGACATGGTCGACGGCTACCTTGAAATGCTGAAAGACGCCGGAGTCAAACCGGTGGTGGTCGACGTTGATGCCTTTGCCCTTGAAAACGCCTATGGCGCCAACTTCGGCGGCAAAAAAGAGGTTGTCGCCCTGATCGACATCGGCGCCTCGAAAATGAATATAAATATTGTCAGCCACGGGACATCTATCCTCGCCCGCGATGTGGTCCTCGGCAGCCGCCTTATAACCGAGCAGATCCAGAGCCATTTTGATATTTCCTTTGAAGATGCGGAGGCGATCAAACTCGGAATTAAAGACGCGGGGGAAGACAAAAAAGAAATTGATGACATCTGCGTCAATGTCTGTACCCAGTGGGTTACTGAAGTAAAACGGGCCCTTGATTTTTACTATTCCAATTATCCCGATGAGACCATAAACAAAATGGTATTGAGCGGCGGCGGCGCCAAGGTCAAAGGCATTGCCCAGCTTTTCAGTGAAGAAACCGGGGTCAGGACGGAAATCTTCAATCCCTTTGCCCGTACCGATGCAAACCCGGCAAAGATCGACCCTGATTACACCAAATACCTCGGACCGGAAATGACACTGGCAACAGGCCTTGCGACCCGGGCCGTCGCATTTTAAGGGGAGACAGGCAAAAAATGATCGCCATAAACCTGCTTCCAGTCAAACAGCTCAAGAAAAGGATAGAAATCCGTAACGAAGTCGCGGCTTACGCCCTGGGACTTTTCGGGATGATCCTTATCCTGAGTGGCCTGGGATGGACGACCATGCACTCGATCTCAGGCCTCAAGACGGAAAACGCGATATTAAGCAAGAAAAAGGCATCATACCAGCCGATACTCAACCGGATCGCCAAACTCAAAAAAGACAAGGCCAAGCAGGAAAAAAAGCTTGAGGTGATAAAGCAGCTGAAGACCGGCTCCCTGTCAATGGTCAGGATTCTTGACGAACTGGCGCGGATAACCCCGTCAGGCCGGCTCTGGTTTAACAGTCTCCACCTTGGCAGCAGAAAAATAACCCTGGCCGGAGTCGCCCTTGACAACGCCACCATCGCCCAGTTCATGAACCGGATAAACGATTCAAAATTCTTCAGCAGTGCCGAACTGGCCCGTACCACGATGATCACAATATCACAGGCCAACCTGAAATCATTTTCCCTGACCGTGGGCATAAAACAGCAGACGGGCGAACCCTCTGACAAAAAGGGTAAAAAATGAATCTCGATCAGGTAAAAAACGCATACGAAAAATTTCTTGACGAACACTTCAGCAAGGTCAAGAAAGAGCATCGCATGGCCGCGGTCACCGCCCTGCTGCTCGCCATGGTTGCCATCTTCTTCGTCTTTTTCTGGCAACCCAAGCATAACAGCATCAGGGCCCTGAAAAAGAGACAGACGTATCTCATGGGCGAGATCAAAAAAGTTGAGGCCATTGCCGACAGACTCGACGAACACAAGGCGGAAATGGAGCGGGTGGAACTGCGGCTAAAGGCCGCGGCCATGCTCCTGCCGCAGAAGAAGGAAATACCCTCGCTTCTGACCAATATCTCCGACCAGGGGACATCTTCCGGGCTTGAAATTCTTTCCTTCCAGCCGGGAGGAGAAGAAAAGACCGACTTCTATGCCAAGATCCCTCTGACCCTGACGGTCAAGGGTGCATATCACAAAGTCGGGGTCTTTCTGGACCGGATCAGTAAAATGAGCCGAATCGTCGCCGCCACCGATCTGAGCATGGGGAATCCGGTCCGCAGGGATGGCCATATGCAGCTCACTTCAAGAATCAGCCTGATGACCTACAGATTTATCGAAGCGCATGAAATGCAGAAAAAAGGCAGGAAAGGGAGGAGGCGTTAGGCCCATGAAAACTTTGACTCCCATACTCGTGTTGGCCGTTCTACTTGCCGGCACCCCCGTTGTCGCAACTAAAACCTACGCCGCGTCGGCCATTGGCGACAATAAGGCCCGGACAAAACAATCTCCGGAAGAAGAGCAGGCCATGGTTGCCAGGGCGCTTGATGAGCTCCTCACCTCGATGAAGGTTGAAGACTTCACTTACAACGTCAATCAACCGGACCCGTTTCTTCCCTTCATCTCCGCCAAGGCGGCCCAGTCGGTACAGGCTGTGCCGACGGAACACCTGACCGGGATGCGGAAGTACGAACCCGGCCAGCTCAAGCTTGTGGCCATCGTTTTCAGCCGCAGCCGCCCCATGGCCATGGTTCAGGACTCAGCCGGCAAGGGCTATGTTATCAGGCGCGGCACCAGAATCGGCAATTCAGGAATAGTCTCGGATATCATCCCCAATAAGGTGGTGATCAAACAACTTGTTTACTCCATTACCAAGAAGAAAAAATACAAAACCGTGGAAATGGTAATCAGAAAAGAGGGGGAAAAGTAGTGGCTGCCCTTAGGATGAAAAAACCGTATTCACTTGTTATCGTGGCTTGCGCCATGGTGCTGACCGCTATTGGCCAGTCATCAGGCGCCATCGCTTTCGGCGCGGTTACGGAAGCCTCCCGAACCATGGCCGCCGAAAAACAGGCCAGGGGAACGCCAACCCCACCGGCAACGACAGAAGCGGCATACACCATAAGTTCGGTGCAGTGGGAACAGACCCCGGAAGAGTTTATCCTGCGGATACACGGGGGCGCGATCCCAACCTACACCATGTATGAACTTTTTGATCCGCTTCGGGTGGTGATTGACATTGCCGACGCCGCCATAGCCGAGGGGGTAAAACTACCCCTTGATCTTCCCCATGGCCCGGTGTCGCTGGTAAACGGCAAGATTCTCGAAGACAAGAAACCCACCATTGCCCGGTTTGAGATCTTCCTGAACGAAGACAACGGTTACAAGGTTGAACGGGAAGCAAATGACCTGGTGGTCCGCTTTGCCAAGATTGAGGAAGACCAGACTGCCGACGTCACCGAGACCCCGGCCGCGGACGAAGAATCAAACCCGGCCCCGGCCGCCGTGAACGAGGCCATTCCCCCGACAGCGGCGCCGCTGTCAAGCGCACCTGAGACCGTGGCCAACCAGGCCCCGGAATCGGCCACTCCGGCAAGCACATTACAGGATATAAAGGTTGATTATCTCCCCGGCGAGACCAGAATCAAACTCCTTGCCGACGGCACCATCACCGCCTACAAAAAAGCGGACTTAAAGAAAAACATCAAGGCGAACCGCCCGCCCCGGATGTATGTTGATCTCAAGGGTATCAACATGTCGCGCTCGGTACGAAACGTAAACGTCGGCACCTCCGTTGAACGGGTGCGGACGGCCCGTCGCCCCAACGGGGTCAGGGTAGTTTTTGATTCAAGCCTTGACCACATGTTTTCCTACCGGATCGAGTCCATGGCCAATGGCCTTGACATCGTGGTCTCCGAGCCTTCCTCTGAAGACACCAACGCCATTGCCGGGATCATCCAGAAACAGGAAGAGACCAACCCGGTCGCGAGCGAAGAGGTGGTAGAGCCGGCAACCGCCCAGGCCGAAACAACGGCGGCACCCCAGGGTGGTGACGCCATGGCCGCCAGCGATGAAATCGCAGCAGGGGCGCCAGGCATGGTTACGGCGGCAACAGCGTCTGAGGCCATTAAACCGGAGACGACAGCCCTGGTTCCGGCATATATACCCCCGTCGGCCCCGGAACCCGAACCGGCAGCGAAAAAGAATAAAAAACGTTCAGGACGCCAGGACTTTGCCTTTGCCGGCTATGACAAACAACGGATAACCGTTGACTTCTTCAAGATCGACCTCCACAACGTATTTCGTCTCTTCGGCGAAATCAGCCACAAAAACATCGTGGTTGACGACGGCGTCAACGGCAACCTTACTCTGATTCTTAACGATGTCCCGTGGGATTTCGCCCTCGACATCATCCTCAACATCAAGGATCTGCAGAAAGAAGAACAGTTCAACACCATCGTCATCTCGCAGAAGAGCAAAAAATTCAAGTGGCCGGAGCGTTCGGTGGACAAGATCGCCTTTAAAGAGAACAAGGAGATTGTCGCCACCGAGGCCATCTCGATAAAACAACAGAAAAAGGAACCGACCCGGATAGCCGAGGCCAAGATTCTTCTCCGCCAGGCCCAGAGGGAAGAACGGCGCGAAAATTTTGCCGGGGCCCTGCCTATGTACGAGCAGGCATTCAACAAGTGGCAGGAGAACAGCAAGCTCGCCCACCGGATCGCGTCCCTGTGTCTGGTTCACCTCGGTAAAAACGCCAAGGCGGTTCATTACGCCAAGCTTGCCCTGCGTCTGAACCCGGCCGACGCCGACGCCGCCCTGCAGGCGGCCATCGGTCTCGCCAACATGAAGAAGGTCGCCGAGGCCAAGCATTATTTTGATCTGGCGGTCAGCACCCCTGATCCGGCCGGCGAGGCCCTGGCCAATTACGCCTCGTTCCTGGAAGGGAACAAAAGTTTTGAAGCGGCGCTGTCAATGCTTAACCGTCATGAGGAACTATTCGGCGACACCATGGAGACCATGGTCAGCAAGGCCCGAATCCTTGATAAACTTGGCCGTCGCGACGAGGCCCAGGCCGAATACCGCGCCGTCCTCCTGGGCGGGTTTAACCTTCCCGGCGATCTTAAACGTTATATAAAGGGGCGCGTCACCCTGTCCGCCAATTAACCGGCGAAACGGGACAATGGAAAACTTTATCAGCTGCGGCTATAACCCCCCAGGGAAGTGGCATACTTTTAAAAAGGGGATAACAGGTGGCAAAAATGCAAGGATCAAGTGAGAGATTAACCATGAACAGGTTCAGAGGATTTTTTATCCCCGGCCTTCTCGGGGCGGCAATACTGATCACGGTTTCGGCCTGCGCCCCGTCGGGACCGCCGCCGCAGGCCCGCGAGCGCATACTCCCCCCGTCGGCCCAGCAGATGAAAGGCGGCGGTATCGACAAGCTCCGCGCCGGCTCAACAAGTGACAACCAGGCATCATTACCGGTTCGTTTTCAATCACCGAGTTACAGCCTGAACAAGCAGCCCAAAAGCGATCTCTCCGAAAAAAACGATTTCGTCGTCAAGGTCGGGGCCGACATATCGTCCACCGGTGCCGTGCCTCTGCGCGACATCCTCAAACGGCTTGCGGCGATGAAAGACATGAACATCAGCTGGGCCAATGATATCGATCAGTACGCCCCGGTTGACGTTGACATCCGCGCCGACGACGACTTCTTCCAGTCCATCGACAACCTCCTGCGCCAGCGCGATTATTACCACGAGGTCCAGGGCAACACCATCATCGTCAAGTATAAAGAGACGAGAAAATTCCATATCGCCATGCCCTTTACCGCCTCCAAGTACACCAGTTCAGTGGGCGGCGACTTCCTCGGCGACAGCGGCTCCTCCGCCAATATCAAGGGTAATATCACCATCGACAGCAGCGACAACTCCTTTGATATCTGGGACAACATCAAGCAGAACCTCGATAAGGTGCTGGAAATCTGGAGTGCGCAGACCCAGCAGTCGGCTCCGGCAGCGAAAGACCAAAAGACAGAAAAAAAGGCAGAGGCAAAACCGGCCGCCTATGTGCCGCCACCGCCGGGCAAGGGTTTTTACACCATTGACCGTCCTCTGGGGCTGATAACCGTCACCGCCCCGCGCTCGATCATGCTCAAGGTGGAAAAATATCTCAACAACCTCAAGAGGGAACTCTACCGCCAGGTGTCCATTGAGGCCAAGATTATCGAGGTCTCCCTGACCGACTCCTCCAAGTCCGGTATAGACTGGAGCCAGCTCTTAGGCGGCGATGCCAGCAGTAACCTTGACTTCACCATGCAGTTCGGCAATCTCAACGCCGGCAACCCCCTGGGCGATGCCCGCGGTTTCACCCTGAACGCCAAGAGCTTCAGTGTCTTTCTCAGCGCCTTGAATAAACAGGGAAAGACCAATGTCCTCGCCAATCCCAAAATAAGCGTGATGAACGGCCAGCCGGCCTTGATCAGCGTCGGCGAAAACGTCACCTATATAAACTCGGTTACCTCCACTGCCGACCAGGGCGTAATCACCTACTCGGTCAACACCTCAAGCGTCATGAGCGGACTTGGACTGGCCATTGTCGCCAATATCATCGACAACACCGACGTGATTCTGAGCCTGACCCCGGTGACCTCACAGCTCAACGAACCCATTGAGTACAAGACCTTCGGCGGTCAGAATCAGGTGGGTCTGCCCCGGGTCAAGCTCCGGGAGCTGAACACCACTGTCCGGGTAAAGAACGGCGACATGCTGGTGGTCGGCGGCCTGATCGACGAGACCAAGGACAATAACGACCAGCAGGTTCCGCTCCTGGGCCGGCTGCCGATTATCGGCAAACTGTTTTCCAACGCCAGCAAGGTCAACACCCGTAAGGAAATGCTGATCATGCTCAGGCCCAGGATAACCACCATGCCGGGCATGGATGACGGCGAAAAAACCTGAACAACCGAATTAAGTTATAATTTACCAGTCCGTTGAAAAACGGACTGGTCGCGGCGCATGGACGCGCCGCCGATTTTATGGGGTTTTAAAAATCCAATAAAATCGAGAGGTTGGCCGGAACTTGCTTTGGCCAACCGACTGTTGAAAAAGCCAGGACGGCTTTTTCAACAGTCGGTTAAGATAGAATTTTGCCGGTCATAAATGTTCAGACGGCACATAAAAAAATATCTGGGGAGTACGTCATGCGTAGAGAGGAAAGGAAAAAAATAAAAATCCTGGCCGGTGCCATTGCCGGTGCCGCCCTGACCATGCTGGTCGCGGGTTGCGGGCAGATCGTTTCCGAACGACTGGCCGTCTCCGCAAACACCCCGCCGCCTACCTGTCCCACCGGCAAAAAAATCGTGGTTCTGCCGCTTGCGGATTACTCCTATGCCGCAGACAGCGAGACCGCGGTCAAGCGTAACATGGCGATCATGGAGAACATTACCGACCAGCTGACCGCCAACGGCTTCAGGCTCCCGGTGGAAGAGGATCTGCTCAAGTATCTGGCCGACAAAAACATCATCCACCTGTCCACGATAAAAGTCGACAAGAATGACTCCACCCGTTATCTCCAGAGTGAGCTTGACAATGACTGGTCCACGGCAATGAAGGAAGAAATCTCCGGAATCATTGCCAAGGAAAAGGCGAGAAACGACTCCGCCGCCGGCGCGATCACCGCCCTGAATCAAGAGACCCTGGCCGCCATCGCCACTGACATGAAGGCCAACGTCATCATGCGGGGACGGATCGTCAAATACGCCCTTGAAAGCGAAAACAGCTGGCGGCCCTTAAAACGCGGACTCCTGCCGGTAATCATCACCGGCACCAACCGCATGCTCTTCGGGGTAACCAACTCCGCCACCTATGACACCCTTAACAATATGGTGGTAGGCGGTGCCATCGGTGCTCCCATCGGCAGCAATACCGACGCCACCACCTCAACCTCCACCTATTCCGCCGCCGGCGCTGCGGTGGGCTACCTTGCCGCCCAGGGCGGCAAGGCCAACCAGGCCGCGGTACAACTCAGGCTGTGGGCCCAGAATCCCAATAACGGCGAGGTCATCTGGAACAACCGGGTAGAGGTCAAGGTAAAACCCCGCACCATCTTTGCCGACACCAATCCCAATGACCTGTTCAACACCGCGGTAAGAAAGGCGGTCAGCGCCCTGATTGACGACTTTGTCGCCAAGACCAAGGATATGATCTGACAAACCAAAACGACTATCCCCAAAAAAACCCGCCCCGGAACCTCCGGCGGCGGGTTTTTTTAGGCTGAGAGGGTTTAGGCTGAAGGGTGAAGGACTGGGGGGCAACTGAAGTAAAGCAAAAAATCAGGCCATGACCGCTATACCCACGGTCTTGAACTCGTTGGTGAATTTGCGGGCAAAGGTGGCGACGACACAACCACGGATGGCCTCGCACAGGGAAGCGATCACCGCGGCGGCGCGGACATCAGCCGCGACCAGCCGGACGGTTACGCCCTACGCGTCCGCCTTCTTTTTCGCCTCTTCCGCCTGCTGCTGTCTGGCGTTTTCAAACAGGGCCATGAAATTTACCGGGTCCATGAGGAAGGGAACAAAACCGCCGTCCACCGAGACCTGGCTCATTACCTGACGGGTAAAGGGGAAGAGCAGGGCCGGGCAGTCAACCGCGAGGACCATGGGCATATGCTCATCGGGGATATTGCGCAACAGGAAGATCCCGGCATGTTCAAGCTCAATGATGAACATGGTCTTGTCTTCTTCATCATTGGCAATGGTGACATTGATCCCCAGGCTGACCTCCCAGTTCTCCTCGTCAAGCTTGCGGTTACGCACTTCAAGGTTTATGTTGACCTTGGGGTTGGGGACATTCCTGGCAAACACCTCGGGAGCGTTAGGGTTTTCAAAGGATAAATCCTTTAGATACATCTTCTGCATCCTGAATACCGGCAGATTTTCCGGGTTGTTCTGCTCGTTCTTGTTTTCGTCGCTCATGATTTTCCTCGTTTCTTGAGTTTTAAGTTTGATGATTTGCGACTTTTTACGACGCCATCATAAATCAAATTCAGTCGCGAATCTCTTGCGGATCCGTGGCCTGCTTTTTTCCCCCAAGCACCCGGCGCAGGTAACGGCCGGTGTGGGAACCTTCCGCCGCCGCCACCTCCTCCGGGGTTCCGGCACAGACAACCTCGCCGCCGCCGTCGCCACCTTCAGGGCCAAGATCAACTATATAGTCCGCGGTCTTGATAACATCAAGATTATGTTCAATAACCACCACCGTATTACCCTGATCCACCAAACGATTTATCACCCCGAGGAGATTTTCGATATCAGCCGGGTGCAGACCGGTGGTGGGTTCATCGAGGATATACAGGGTCCGCCCCGTTCCCCTCCGGGCAAGTTCACGTGCCAGCTTGATCCGCTGGGCCTCGCCGCCGCTCAAAGTCACCGACGACTGCCCCAGCGACATATAGCCGAGTCCCACATCTATCAGGGTCACGAGACGATTTTTAATCTGCGGAATCGCCTGAAAAAAACCATGGGCATCCTCAACGTTCATCGCCAGGATATCGGCGATATTTTTGCCCTTATATTCTATCTCCAGGGTCTCGCGGTTATAGCGTCTGCCGCCGCAGACCTCGCAGGTGACGTAAACATCGGGAAGGAAATGCATCGCGATCCTGATCTCCCCGTCCCCTTCACATGCCTCGCACCTGCCGCCCTTGACGTTAAAACTGAAACGCCCCGGCTTGTAACCCCGGGCCCGGGACTCGGGGAGACGGCTCAGGAGTTCCCGCACCGGGGTCAAAACCCCGGTATAGGTGGCCGGGTTCGACCGCGGGGTCCGACCGATGGGACTCTGGTCAATATCTATTACCTTGTCAAGATGGTCAATGCCGTTGATCCGGCGGCAATTATCCGCCCCCCGCGCCCCGTCCCGGCCAAGCCCGGCAGCCACGCCGGGAAACAGGGTCTCCATAACCAGGGAACTCTTGCCCGACCCCGATACCCCGGTGACACAGACCAGACATCCGAGAGGGATGGCGACCGTGATTTCCTTGAGGTTATTAACGGTGGCGCCGCTTATTTTAAGCCATTTCATCCCCCTTTTCCTGAAACGGCGCTTTGCCGGCACCGCGATTTCCCGCCGCCCGGAAAGAAAGGCCCCGGTCAGCGACCGGTCACAGGCCATAAGCTCGGCCACCGGGCCGGAAAACACCACCCCGCCGCCGTGAACCCCGGCTCCGGGCCCCATGTCAAGGACATGATCAGCGGCGAGGATCGTATCGTGGTCATGCTCGACCACGATCACGGTGTTGCCGAGATCACGGAGACTGAGCAGGGTATTGATCAGGCGCTGGTTGTCGCGCTGGTGCAGACCGATGCTCGGTTCATCGAGAATATACAGCACCCCGGCCAGCCGCGAACCGATCTGGCTCGCGAGACGAATCCGCTGGGCCTCGCCGCCGGACAGGGTCCCGGCCTTTCGCGAAAGTTCAAGGTATCCCCCCCCCACCTGAACCAAAAAACCAAGGCGTTCACGGATCTCGCGAATAACGCGGCCGGCGATGGCCTGCCGCCGTTCATCAAGCGCAAGGGCGGCAAAAAAATCATTGAGCCCGGCGGCGCTCATGGCGGTCATCGCGGCAATATTCAGCCCCCCCACCCGCACCGCCATCGGCTCGGGACGCAGTCTCGCCCCGTCACAGGCGGGACAGACCTGCTCGGTCATATACCGTTCCATTTCCTCACGCACCGCGTGGGAGGGGGTTTCGCGATAGCGCCGGGTCATCTGCGGCAGCACCCCTTCAAAGGCGACCCGGTTCACCGTCCGACGCCGGCCGCGGTGAAAGTGAAACTCGATCAGCTCCCGGCCGCTGCCGAAGAGGATCTTTTTTCTTATTCGTTC
>JAJRZW010000028.1 GCA_024275015.1 Deltaproteobacteria bacterium
ACAAATTCTGTTGGCCTCGCGGTCAATTACAGGCCAACGGCAATTGCGCTTATAGCTTCCTGAATCCGTGACGGCTTAGTGGCAACCGGGTATGTATTCATCTGAATTCATGCGTTTTTTGCCGGATTTTCACTCCGGCGGAAATTTCACCCCGCCGCCCTTCGGGCGTCCGGGAACTTATTAAAATTACGTCGACCCGCTTCCGTTTGAAATACTTGTTGCCAGACCATCAATTTTCCTCGTCTGCAAACCGAAAACACGGCCGGCTCAGTGGCGGAGTATCTGAAGTCATCAATCATTGCAAAACACCTGCTGATAGGGTAACAAACTATATTGTCGGCTAACAACAACAGGCTTTAAACGGAGGAAAAAATGAGCGAACGGGTATTTAATTTCAATCCCGGTCCTTCCACCCTGCCGGTGGAGGTTCTGAAACAGGCCGCGGCCGACGTGGTGGAGTTCAACCATTGCGGCATGGGCGTTTTAGAGGTCAGTCACCGCAGCCCCGAGTTCATGGCGGTTGCCGAAAATACCGAGGCGCTTATCCGCGAGCTCATGGGGGTGCCGGATGATTACAAGGTCCTTTTCCTCCAGGGCGGGGCCTCGAGCCAATTCGCCATGGTGCCGCTCAACCTCGTTGGCCCGGGAAAAAAGGCGACCTACCTCAATACCGGCACCTGGGCGAAAAAGGCGATCAAAGAGGCAAAGATGATCGCCGATGTCCAGGTGGCATATTCCAGCGAAGAGACAAGCTTCGACCATGTCCCCACCGTGAACGATTACCAGGTTGACGGCGACAGTGAATACCTTTACCTGGTCAGCAACAATACCATTTACGGCACCCAGTTCCCGGAGTTCCCCGGGCATCCGACCCTGGTAGCCGACATGTCTTCCGACATCCTTTCCCGAACCCTCGACGTCAGCCGTTTCGGAATTATCTTTGCCGGAGCCCAGAAAAATATGGGTACTGCCGGGGTAACGGTGGTGATCATCCGCAACGACCTTATCAACCGCGCCCCGGAGAACCTGCCGACCATGTTCCGCTACAAAACCCACGCCGACAAGGGCTCAATGTTCAACACCCCACCCTGCTTTTCCATCCATGTCCTCGGGTTGACCATGCGATGGCTCAAGGAGCGCGGCGGGGTCGCGGCGATGGAAGCAACCAACCGCAAAAAGGCCGCAGTCCTCTACCAGGCAATCGACGCCACTGATTTTTACCGCGGCCACGCCCGTAACGGTTCCCGTTCATTGATGAACGTGACCTTCAACCTCCCCACCCCCGAACTTGAGGCCCGGTTCATCAAAGAGGCGGCGGCGGTAAACCTTAAAGGTATCAAAGGGCACCGATCCATCGGCGGTTGCCGGGCTTCAATCTACAACGCCTTCCCCGGCGAAGGGATTGACCGGCTGGTGGAGTTCATGGCCGGGTTTGAGAAGAAACACGGTTAAAAGCATCTTGCACTATGAAGGCAATCCTATTCGGCCGCCGAGTGAGGCGTCAAGCATTATCCTCCAGGTGGCCGCGGGATGTCCCCATAACCGCTGCACGTTCTGTGGCGCCTACCAGGGATTGAAATACCACCGCAAACCCGCGGATGCCCTGACCGCGGATCTTGAATTCGCGGCTCGATACTGCAAACGCCAGGATCGGGTCTTTCTTGCCGACGGCGACTGTCTTGCCCTCCCCTTTGCCGACCTGGGCGACCTTCTCCGGTTGATCAGAAAAAAATTGCCGTGGGTCAGGCGGACAAGTCTGTACGGCAGCGGCCGCAGCATGGCGAAAAAAAGCGCGGCGGAACTGGCAGAGCTGAAGGAACTTGGCCTCGCCCGGGTCTATATCGGGCTTGAATCCGGTGATGAGGAAGTGCTACGCCGGGTTAACAAGGGCGTGAGCGCGGCGGAAATAATAGCCGGCGGCCGACGACTGCGCCGGGCCGGTCTCTTTGTTTCGGTTACCGTTCTCCTCGGTCTTGCCGGGACCGGGGGAACAACAAGGCACGCGGTGATGAGCGCTCGGGCCATCAGTGAAATGCGCCCCCACCAGGCGGCCTTCCTTACCCTGATGCTTATCCCCGGTACCGAACTTTATCATGCCGCCGAAATCGGAGAATTCATCCTTCCTGACGCCGATAAAATGCTGGCGGAACTGGGGTTGATGCTCGAAAATATCAGCCCGGAAACAATGATTCAGATCCACGCCAACCATGCCTCAAACTACCTCCCGATCAGCGGGAGGCTGCCAAAGGACCGGACGGCGCTGCTTAACGCCATCTCCGCGGCCAGACGCGGACGGACGTCGCTTAAGCCGGAATATCTCCGGGGACTGTAGGTGGAAAACGGGATGATTGATATAAAAGACCTTGATATGACGGCCCTGGTCGATTTTTTAGGTGAAATGGGGCTGCCGCCATTCCGGGCCCGGCAAATATTTGCCTGGGTTTACCGTCGGGGCGTAAGTGATTTTGCCGTGATGACCGATATCGCCGCCAGGGTTCGCGATGATCTGGCCGCTGGGACGATGATAAGCAATATCAAGATGATCAGGAAAGAAGAATCCCGTGACGGGGCGATCAAGTTTGCCTTCGGCCTTGAAGACCGGTCGATAATCGAGTCAGTGGTCATTCCCGAAGAGGACCGCAACACCTTATGTGTTTCATCCCAGGTGGGCTGCGCCATGGACTGCTCTTTCTGTCTCACCGCCTGTCTTGGTTTTAAACGCAACCTCAGCCCGTCCGAGATCGTAAACCAGGTATGCGCCGCGGCCGCGAATCTCCCGGCCGGGCTGATCCGCCCCGAATTCAAGCGCCCCGGCAATATCCACAATCTGGTATTCATGGGCATGGGCGAGCCCCTGGCCAATTTCACCAATCTTGTAACCGCCCTCAAGGTTCTCATGGATCCGCACGGTTTTGACTTCTCCGGCCGCAAGATTACCGTTTCCACCTGCGGCATAGTCCCGCAGATGCGCCCCCTGGGCGAGGCGGTGCCGGTGAACCTGGCGGTATCGCTGCATTCAGTCAGAAACGAGGTTCGTGACCGTTTGATGCCGATCAACAAACGTTATCCGGTGGAAGAGTTGCTGGCCGCCTGCCGCGACTTCCCCCTGCCGCCGAGACGGGCGATCATGTTTGAGTATATCATGCTCGCCGGGGTGAACGACGCCCTCGAAGACGCGAAACTGATGGCGAAAATGCTCAACGGCATCCGTTGCAAGATCAACCTCCTCCCCTATAACGAAAACCCAGAGCGCGAGTTCAAATGCCCGGAGAGAGAAAAAATCATCGCCTTCCAGGAGGTGCTGCGACAGGCCGGTTACGCGGTATTCATCCGCGACAGTCGCGGCGATGACATCTCCGCCGCCTGCGGACAACTGGCAGGGCAGGAACGCCCCGGCGATGAATCTCCCTGATATTCGGATGAACCCGGAAAGGGGCAAGCGCGGGCGCGGGACGGCTGCCCGTTGACAGTTCGGAGATACAAGCAGTCGTCATGGAACCGCGACGCCGTCGATAGGGAATTACGGCAATGCC
>JAJRZW010000029.1 GCA_024275015.1 Deltaproteobacteria bacterium
CAATCAGCAAAAACTTTAACGGCATCGCACAATACAAGGAAACACGGCAAGGGCCTGATGGAGAAAAGAATATGCTTAAACCTGAATATTTCTTGATTACCGTCAATAGACAGCATCTTCCCCAGGATGTCAATAAAAAAAATGGCCCTGTAGCAAAACTCGGTTTGACGGACCGAAACCATGCCGGCTGAATCTTGCATCATCCGCTACGAACCGGTATTCTAAAAAACGCAAGATGCAGCAGCTCTCCATCGGCATACTCTCAGAACATGCCCGGCCGGGGTACGGCTGCACCCTTGCCTGGTTGGCAGAGAGACGAGGTCTTATGTTTTCCTGAATCGTTTTCCTGAATCCGTGACGGCTTGAGGTGGTATTCCATGCAATACCTGGAATTGATTGCATTATCTCCGAATAAACATATCTGCCGGTCTTCACCGCGCCGCCCTGCGGGGCACCGGATAACGGCGTATCTGCTGCATGGGCAACAAAATTGATATCACACCAGGAAAAGCAACATCGTTGCCGGAGACAGGTAATGGCCGGCCGCAGGGTGGTGGTGGTCGGCGGCGGGGCCGCGGGGTTGATGGCGGCCGGGCAGGCGGCCCTGGCCGGCGCCGAGACGCTGCTGCTGGAGAAGATGCAGCGGCCCGGCCGCAAGATCTGCATCACCGGCAAGGGCCGCTGCAACATAACCAATATTGCGCAACTCCATGACTTCATAAGTCATTTCGGCCAGACAGGCCGCTTCCTGCACCAGGCCTTTGCCCGTTTCTTTACGCCCGAGCTCATGAATTTTTTCACGGAAACCGGCCTTGAACTGGTAACCGAAAGGGGCGGCCGCGTCTTCCCGGCCTCCGGCAAGGCGCCCGATGTCCTGGCGGTTTTTCTTGAGTGGCTGAAACGTTGCGGTGTCCGGATCAGACAAGCCGCCGTTGTCGACTCCCTGGTTATCAGTGATGGACGCATCACCGGCGTAATCTGCCATGGCGAAAAAATTCCCTGTGATGCCGTCATCCTGGCCACGGGCGGGGCCTCTTATCCGGCAACCGGCTCAACAGGTGACGGCTACCGGCTGGCGGCCGCCGCCGGTCACCTGATCGTGCCGGTCCGGCCGGCCCTGGTCCCGCTTGAGACCTCGGGAACGGCGGCGGCTTCGATGGCGGGGCTCAACCTGCGCAACGTCGGCGTCCGGATGTTGGTCGACGGTAAAAAGAGGCGGCAGGCGTTCGGCGAAATGGTTTTTACGGAATTCGGCCTCACCGGCCCGGTGATCCTGACCTTGAGCGGCGAAGCCGTGGACGCCGTACATGCCGGGCACGGGGTCGTCCTGGCCGTTGATCTCAAACCGGCCCTGGATGAGCAAAAACTTGATGCGCGCCTGCTCCGCGACTTCGCGGCCCGGAACAAGGAAGAGCTGGCCAGCGTGTTGCGCGGCCTGCTGCCGCGGGAGATGGTGCCGGTGTGTCTCCGGGACACCGGGATTGCCGCGCCCTGCCTGGCCGGCCAGGTGAGCGCGCAACAGCGCCGGCGCCTGCGAACCTGGCTCAAGGATTTCCGGCTGCGGGTTACCGGTCACCGGCCGTTCAGCGAGGCCATTATAACCGCCGGGGGAGTCGACACCAGGGAGGTCGATCCCCGGACCATGGAGTCACGCAAAACAAAAGGTCTTTTCATCGTCGGGGAACTGCTTGACATCCAGGCCGATACCGGCGGCTATAATCTGCAGGCCGCGTTTTCAACCGGCTGGCTTGCCGGGCGTTGCGCGGCCGAGCGCTAGAGAGCGACCAGCCGGCAACGATCTTTTGGCCTGTTCTCCCGGAGTCTACCTTGCCTGACCGCGCCGCCCGGCGGGGCGCCCGATAACGGCGCATCTGCCGCGTTGGCAACTCGTAGAATCACTACCTGTGACAATCAACCTCGTTGCCGCCTTGCACCTGCACCGTTCTCGAACGCTCACGGATTCAGCAATAAACTCAAATGACCTTCAAATAGCCTGGAGGCTGGTTAAAATGGTCATACATGCCGACCTTAAAACCACGGATTTCTACCTTTTCGCCGTGGGGGCAGGAGAAGCGAAAAATTGTTATGACCGCCAGGGAAAAGAAAAACAAAAACTTGATATATACCTTGATATATATTATATGTAATAATATACGTTTCAATCCCTTAAAAGGTGAAAACAATGGAAACAGCAAAAATATTTCAAAATGGGCGTAGTCAGGCGATACGATTACCCAAAGAATTTCGATTCGAAGGTAAAGAGGTCTTTATCCGTAAGGAAGGATCAAACGTTATTTTATCCGCAAAACCTGACTCGTGGAAAGATTTCTTTCTGTCTAAAGAAAGGCCAACATCTGATTTTATGCAGGAAAGAGAACAGTTAGAAATGGAAGAAAGGGATCTTTTTAAATGATTTCCTACATGCTCGATACGGATATTTGCAGTTATATTATCCGGGAACGGCCTTTGCAAGTATTTGAACATTTCAAGAAAATTGAAATGAACCAGCTTTATATATCCGTGGTTACTTATGCAGAATTGATCTATGGCGTTGAGCATTCATCATCGAAAAAAGTAAACAGACTAATAATTGATGATTTTGTTCGGCACCTCAGTATTATTTCATGGGACCAGAAAGCAGCCGAACATTACGGTAGAATAAGGGCTTTCCTCCGGGTAGAAGGAAATATTATAGGCTCAATGGATATGATGATTGCCGCCCATGCCAGAAGTCGAAAAATGATCCTTGTTACAAACAACGATAATTATTTTAAACGAGTCCCAAAACTTAAAGTTGAAAATTGGACAAAGTAAAACAAAATAACGAAAAATCGGATTTTCTGTTCAGTTCTTCATTACACAGGTTGCCGTATTTCAGAAGCCCTGGAGTTGTCACCTCAACGAATCTCAATCTATGACCAGGCCATTATTGCCCAAACGCTTAAAAAAAGAAAATTCGAAAACCAAGGCAAAATGACGCAGAGAGCCACACCCTGTGACCAGTTACAAATATTTTGGTCTGTCGGCAGGATATTTTCGCGGCTGCAACTTCAATATGAAGTTGACATTATAAAAGAAAAAGAAGGAGGAGCGGTTGAAAAAATCAGCCGGCTGGAATCGGTATTATAGAATGGCAAGATTGACCAGACGAACATAAAACCTGTTGACAAGAATTTGAGCATATTTTGAATCAGGACAGAGGAGACTCGTTGCACGTTGCATAACGAGCAATAACTCTGAATGCCGTAGCGTGTCTGGCGAAGGAAAAAATGGCAGGATCATCAAAAAAAGTCGTCTTTGCGGCGCTGGCGGGGAATCTCCTTATTTGTATCACCAAGTTCGCGGCGGCTGCCGTTACCGGCAGTTCGGCAATGTTTTCCGAGGGCATCCACTCAATGGTTGACACCGGCAACCAGGTTTTGCTGCTGCACGGTATGCACCAGGCCCGCAAGCCCCCGGACGACCGTTTTCCCTTCGGTCATGGAAAAGAAATCTACTTCTGGTCTTTTGCGGTCGCCATCCTGGTTTTTGCCGTCGGCGCGGGCGTCTCGACCTACGAGGGCATTATCCATACCTTTCTTCATCCGCGGCCGGTCGAGCGGCCGATGGTAAACTACGTCGTGCTCGGTCTCGCGCTCATCCTTGAAGGGCTTTCCTGGTTTTTCGCCTTAACCGAGTTCACCAGGACCAAGGGTAAGTGGAATTATATCGAAGCCGTGCACCGGGGCAAGGACCCGACGATTTTTGTGGTGCTTTTTGAAGACTCGGCCGCCCTGCTCGGGATCGTTGTCGCCTTTTTCGGAGTCTTGCTGTCGCACCTGACCGGGATTGATGAATTTGACGGTATCGCCTCGATTATCATCGGTTTGATTCTTGGCGGCACCGCCGTCTGGCTGGCCTATGAGACCAAGGGTCTGCTTATCGGCGAGAGTGCCAACGAAAAGGTCGTCAACGGTATCCGGGAAATCGTGGCAGCGGCCGCAGGGGTCGATCACGTCAACGAGGTGTTGACCATGCACATGGGACCGGATTTTATCCTGGTCAATATCAGTATCGATTTTCGCGATGATATTCCGGCCGGCGACCTTGAAGTCGTGATCGCCAAGCTGGACAGACAGATCAAACAAAGCTTTGCCAATGTCAAGCGGGTCTTTGTGGAGGCGGAAGCCCGCCGGGCATTGAAACCATAAGGAAAGAGGAAATGGCAGCAAAAAAATTTTATGCAATCGCCGTGGGGCGCAAACCGGGAATCTATGAAAACTGGCCCGACGCCCAGGCCCAGGTAACAGGCTACCGGGGCGCCAGGTTCAAAGGTTTTGCCGACCGGAAAGCGGCCGAGGCCTGGTTGCAGGCGCCTGGCGCCACTAAGCCGACAGCAGGGGCAGGCCGGCGCCCGGCGAGGGCATCGACTAGAGCATCGGCGGCCGGATCCCCCTCCCCCAAGGATGGCGAGGTGATGATTTACACCGATGGCGGCGCCCGCTTTAACCCGGGGCCCGGCGGCTATGGCGTGGTGCTGATCTACAACGGCGAACGTAAAGAGCTGACCGGCGGTTATCGATTGACCACCAATAACCGCATGGAACTCATGGGTTGTATCGTGGCCTTGCGGAACCTGGAGCCCCGGGACAAACCGGTGACGCTCTATAGTGATTCCCGTTACGTGGTGAACGGCATCTGCAAGGGCTGGGCTGAAAAGTGGCGGAAAAACGGCTGGATCAAGTCAGACAAAAAGCCGGCCGTCAACCCCGACCTCTGGGCCGAACTGCTGGACCTGACGGCAGGGCTGGATATTACTTTCAAATGGGTCAAGGGCCATGCCGGTCAGCCGCTGAACGAGCGCTGCGATGAATTGGCGGTGGCCTCGGCGGCACAAAAAGATTTGCCGGATGACACCGGCTATAAAGGGTGAAAAACCCGATTCCGCCCACAAAGGCCTTGAGTATGCGGAATTACATATATTACTTGAATATTCTCTTTGTTAACTGTTAACTGATATTATAAGTAGTATTTTCCCTGAATCCGTGAGCGTTGAAGATCAGGGAAGGCGCTTGCTCGACATATAATGCAATAAATTCGCAGATATTGCATGAAATGTCACCTCAGCCGTCACGGATTCAGAACAACAACAATATCCTGGCCAGCCGGCGAGGCCGGCGGCCCGCTGTCCGAGGTTCTTTTGCATGTAAGGGAACCACGAGCTTGGCGGATTGAAACGATGAAAAAAAATACCGTCTTTTTCATATTATTATCAGTCCTTGGCTGCTGTGCTTTTCTTTTCTACCTCTCGTACCGGGATGTCAGAATCAAGACCATTGCGACCTTCAACAACGAACAGCGCATCATGGCCCGGCAGGCCGCCAGGGAAATCCAGTCCTTTTTTACCGAGTATGCCATATCCCTTGGTTACCTGGCGAAACAAGAAGACATCATCAACCTTGACCAGGCGGGAAAGGCGCAGATCAAAGAGTTCTACAATCAACACTCCGGTGATATTCGCGCTATTACCAGAGTCGACGCCA
>JAJRZW010000030.1 GCA_024275015.1 Deltaproteobacteria bacterium
AACGGCACATCTGCTGCGTTGGCAACTCGTTGATATCACACCAGGATAATCAACCTCGTTGCCGCCTTGCATCTGCACCGTTCTCGAACGCTCACGGATTCAGGTTCATGACTTTTTCCTGCCGTTACCTGAACCGACCCGGCCGACGCCCCGGGGCAAGAAGGACCGGGCATCAACCCGCACCAATTTCCCACGCATATATTTTTCCTGTTTGAGCGGCGGCGTTTTACATAACCCGAAATAACCACGGAGAAAGGAGAAAACCCTTTGTACCAGGTTTTCCGACATGCGATCAGCGATATTTTTCCGAATCACAAGCTCGCCATCCGTTTCTTTGTCCAAGGTACTGCGGGACAGAAAACATAAATGCAGACACCTGAAAACCGCTTCGTCCCAGGCGATTTCCTTGTATATATCATAATACATTGACCGGTCGTAGCCCGGCCGGAAAAGAATTTCTCCACCATGCAGGCGTTCCGGGCAATCCCCGTCCCATGACCTGATCGCCTTGAAATTATACAGCTTGGTCATGCTCCGGCAGGGCGGCGCCGCATAGCCGCAAGCCGTCCCGGCCGCATAATCAACCCCGGTACAGTTGAGGACATTGCCAAAGAGCAACCAGAAACGGTCATAGCGCCCGGACAGCAGCTGCCGGCGCAGCACTGCCAAACCCTCGGGGTCATAGAGTTCATCGCCGTCAACCCCGAAGACCCAGGCATTGTCACCGGCATACTTTTTTATGAGATCATGAGAAACTCCGGGCTGGCGAATGCGATGATACGTCCCCTTGGCATTCTCGGCACAAAACCGCCTGGCGATTTCGGCGGTACCATCTTCGGAAAAATGATCCGCGATGATGATCCGGTCACAGAACTCGCGGATATTATGCAGGACGGCGGCAAGAAACCGGTCTTCGTTCCGTACCAGGATAATGCCAATGATTTTGTTATTCGGCATAACTGAAAAAAATGGTGGTCTCGGTGGATATCGCTCTCAGGTGATCACGGCCAAGAAAGCCGGAAATCACCTGGCGGTAAAGACCCAGCCGATTGATTCTTGAGGGTTTCTTTGCACAAAACGTCGTTTGGCCCTTTGCAGCCGCCGATACAGGGCAGGTGAAACGGCGGCGCTCATGGCGATGAGCCCATTCCAGGGAAAACTCGGGATAATGGGGTATAATTTTGAAGTTATGTGTAGATCGGCGCAGGCGAGTTCTTCTTTAATCGACTGCTCTGAATACTCAACCTTATGGTCCTCGTCATCCCGTGAATCAAGCCCCGCGGCTCTTAATTTCTTTTTCCATCCTGTTTCCGAATTAGGGATTGAAATAACCACCAGCCCCCCTGCTTTTTTTTTGTTTTTCAAATCCCGCAAAATGGCCACTCGGTTATCCAAGTGCTCTAATACATTTGAAAAATTGATAATATCGAAAGTGTTATCCGCAACCGGCAGGGCCGCCTGTTCAAGATCACAGGCAATAAATTCAACCCGTACCCCGGCCTTTTCGGCCCGGACAACGGCCTTATCAATATTGTGCTGATTCCCTTCAACTCCCACTACTTTCCGGGCTCCGCGTTGCTTGGCAACAATACAGTCGGAACCGACCCCGGAACCCAGGTCTAAAAAATTAATTCCCGGCTGCAGCCATTCATGGCGCATGCTGCCGCGATCCTCATCAAAGAGCTGCGTCGGATGGACCGCAACCGGAGAAAATCCGCGCCACTTCATG
>JAJRZW010000031.1 GCA_024275015.1 Deltaproteobacteria bacterium
ACTGCCGGTGCATTGATCGGTCTGCCAGATAAGGGATCCGTCGAGATACAGGTTCAGTTCGTTGCCGGCGTTCGCGTCATAGGTGAGGACGAGATGATACCATTGGTTGTCGACGATCCCGGCCGGAATGGTGAAAAAATGCTCACCGATACCGAGGTCGCGGATGAATACCTCGATATCGCCGCCGCTGGTGCCGATCTCCAGGTGGTCGGTCTCGGTGCTTGATGACTGGGCCATCAGGACGTTGTGGGTACCGTGTTTGGTCACTGTCTCCTGATGATCGGCCGCGCGTCTGAAGCGGATCTCGGCGGAGAAATTGTCCGCGTTGACAAGTTCGGCAATGGGACCGAGGTCGAGATAATCGTCATTGCCGTCAAAATGGCCCGGGGTGCCGGTTCCCTGCACCATGCCGTCATGGCCGTGGCCGGAAGAGTCCCGGGCGTCGGCGGCACCCGGGGTCCAGGAGGTTTCGTTCATTTTCAGGTCAACCACGCTGCCTTCAGGGGTTTCGATCAGGGTGGGGCTGGCGGTGTCCGGGGTGCAGCCGGAACCGGAATCAATACAGGAGTATATGAGGAAGGCGTCCTCGTCGCTGTTGGCGTCGCTCCAGGCGAGGTCAATCCTGCCTTCGTTTACCGGGGTGGCACTGAGAATGGTCGGGGTCTGCGCCGCCGGGGTGGTGACGGTGGCGTAAGCGTAGGCATAGGCGGCCCACTGACTGCTGAAACCGATGAGGCGGTAGGTATAGGTTTTGCCCTCACAGGCACTGTGGTCAAAGAATCTCGTGGTTCCCGGCGCAAGGTCGGGGAAGGTGACGGTGAAATCGGAATCCTGGGCGCAGACGCCGTTGTCGCAGCGTGACAGACGGAAACCATCTTCGTTGACGATGTTGTCGGTCCAGTCAAGCTTCACCCGGGTGGTGTTCATCGCCGTGGCAGTGAATCCGGCCGGGGCCGGGGGATCGGTGGTGGTGGCATTAAGCTCGATCCAGCGGGAGGTTGCGCTGCCGCGGTAGCTCTGGATCTGGTAGCAGAAGGTATCGTTGGGGGCGAGGTTGTTGTCGGTAAAGGTTGTGGTTCCGAAGGGCTGCTGCGCCAGGGAGACCCAGGCGCCGGGATCGGCACTGGCGCAGTCCCCGGGCTGTTTCCTCAGGTTGTAGCCGTCGGCGTCGGTGGCGTTCTCGCGCCAGGAGAGATCGACATGGATGTAATTGGCGGTGGCGGTAAATGGTGACGGGGCCATGAGGTCGTCGCCGTTGCAGGCCATGACCAGGTAATCGGCGTTGCCGCCGCTGTTGATACTGTAACCGGCAAGCCATATTTCACCTGAGGCCGCGGCCGTGGCCGCGCTTACGTCGTCGGCCTGGCCGCGGTCAAAGGTGGTTGAGCCGAGGATGTCGCCGTTATAGGTGTACTTTACCGCGATAACGTCGGCGGCGTTACCGCTGCCGCTTGTCCCGGCGACGCAGACATTGCCGGAGGCGTCCATGCCCATGGCCCGCATCAGGTCGTCGGTGGCGGGACGGTCGAGGAGCCTGCTCCATACCTGCTGGCCCGAGGCGGTATAGCGCATGGTGATGAAATCGTTGTTGCCGGCGGCCGAGAGGGTGGTTCCGGCGACCACCAGTTGTTTGTCGTTTATGTCGATTCTGATCCTGCTGAAGGCGTCGCCGCCGTTGGCCGGACCGGCGAGGATGACCGGCGCTGTCCAGACGTTCTGGCCGTTGGCGGCGGAAAGTTTCATCAGGTAGCCGTCGGTGTCGTTGCCGGTGTTGGTCACCTCGGCGACGATATAGACGTTGTTGTCGGCGTCAACCGCGATGTCGTTGCCCACGTCCCAGCCATTGGCGTAATCAATGGTACGGGTCCAGACGGTGCTGCCGTCAACGCCGCTGTACTTACGGACGAATATGTCATAGTCGTTGCCGCTGACAAAACTCTCTCCAACGACGACCACGTTGCCGTCGGCGTCTATGACCATGGCACTGGGGTAGTCGTTGCCACCGCCGTCATAGGGCGCCGGAAGCCCGGTGCCGTCGGGCCAGAGGAGGTTGCCGCCGGAATCGTATTTGAGCAGGTAGATATCGTCGTCACCGGCGGCGTTGCGGCCGTAACCGGTGACATAGACGTTACCGGAGGCGTCGACGGCGGTTCCCACCGCCACCGAGCGGTCGTCGCCGCCGCCGGGGCCGTTGTACTGCGCCTGCCATTCATGCGGATCGCCGAAGGCGGGCGGGCCGGAGGCGGCGTATTTGAGGGTGCAGATATCGTTGCTGTTGCCGTTGGCCCCGGCAAGGGAGGCATAGCCGGAGACAAAGGTCTCGTTGGCCTGGTTTACGGCCACGCAACGGGCGATATCTCCCTCGCCGTCGGGATCGTCATAGCGGCCATGCCATAATTCCAGGCCGGTCAAGCGGTCGATCTTGATAGTGTAATAGTCAAAGTACTGGCCGATATCTTCGTAGGAGTATCCGGTCACCACCGGGTTATTGTCCGGGCCGGCGGCAATGGCGGTGGCGTAATCGTCGTCATTAAAGGTTGAATTAAAAATATACTGCATGGCCGGGGCCGGGTAGTTGATCACCGTGGTCAGGGCCGAGGCGGTATTTGAATAGTGGGAGGTGATGGATAGGGTGGAGTTATAGGCCCGGACCCGGTAAAAATAGCGGGTGTCGGCGGTAAGGCCGCTGTCGTTGAAGGTAGTGACGTCAACGCCGGTGGTGGCGATGGCGGTGGTCGGCCATGGGGCAAGTTCGCTTGTCTTGCGGAATATCTCGAACCCTTCCTCGTTGCTTGAGTTCTGGTTCCAGTCGAGCCTGATTTCGCTTTCACTGACAGTGGCCGCCACCAGGTTGTCCGGCGGGTTTATCAGTCCCGGATCCATTTCAAGGGCGAAATAATCATAATCGGTCGCCGGCATCAGGTAATAGAGGTCACCGGTGGCCGGCGGGGAGGAAAACGCCGGACTCACGGTGATGGAGGTCGCGGTGTTGACGGTCACGTCGCGGAAGGTCCCGGCATTGGCGCCGTTGACGAGGTATAGGCGGTAGCCGTTCCACTGGTTGCTGCTCCATGCCTGGTTTGAATCGATCAGGGTCGAGGTAGATGGCGCTGCTACGGTATCCGAGCTGCCGCCGGTGGCGGTATCGGCGGCGACGCGGAAGGTCATTCCGGCGGTGGCGGTCTGGGGCAGGGCCGGGGTGAAGGTCAGGGTGTCGTTGCTGTTGCCGGTGATCCTGCGGCTGTAACCGTTCAGGGCCCCGGAGGTGAAGATTACCTCGCAGTTTTTCCAGTGATCGGCGTTCCATCCAGCGCTGTTGACGGTAACGGTGGTGGTGGTTCCGCCGCTTGCGGTCCGGTCCGCGCCGCCAAGGGGCAGGGTCCGGTCCGACCAGCCGGCGACAAAGAGTCTGCCTCCTGCATCAAGGCCGATGCCGATGGCCTGGTCGTCACGGTTGGCAGGGCCGTTGAAGAATCCGTCCCAGAGGAGTTGGCCGCTCTGGCGGTTGTATTTGAGGACCATGAAATCATCGTCGCCGTTAAGTCCCTTCTGGCGAAAACCACTGATGAACAGATCGCCGGAATCGTCGATGACCATGCTGGTCGGGATATCGGTGTCATCGGCGCCGGAACTGTAGAGAGCGGCTCCCCAGAGCAGGTGGCCGTCACTGCCGGCGTAACGGCCGACATAGGTATCGGTTGAGCCGCTGAAAGCGGTGCCGGTAACGTAAACGTCGCCGCCTGAGTCAAGCAGCAGGTCGCGGAGATCGTCACCGCTGCCGTTGTCATAGCTGTTGTGCCAGTTCTCGGTTCCGCTCGCCGGATTGAAACTGGCAAAATAGAAATCGGTATTGCTGTTCAACAACCGGGTACCGGCAAAAATCACGTTGCCGTTCGCGTCTATCCTGACCCGGCGGCTGAAGTCGTTGCCTTCGCCGCCGTCATAACGGGTGCCGTTACCGGGGGTTCCGTCGGCGTTCCAGGTGGCCAGCATGATGTCAAAGTCGTTGCCGTTGTGGGAGTCGCCGACCACCGCCACCAGGCCGGATCGGACCGCGACGTTTGTGGCCCGGTCGTGGCTGTGGAAGGCGGAATCAAGGGTTCTGACCCACAGGGGGTTGCCGGAGGCGTCCGGGCCGGACGGGGCGTATTTTATCAGGAGAAAGTCATCGCCGTTTGTCCCCTGGGTGAAACCGGCGACATAGACATTGCCGGCAATGTCGCTGGTTATCGCGGTGGCGAAATCGTCGCCGCCGTAGGGAGCGGCCCAGGTGTGCTGCCAGAGGACGTCGCCGCCGGCGGCGCATTCGGGCAGGTGGGTTGCGCCGCAGTATTTGATGGTGTGAACATCGTATCCGGTCTGGGTAAAGACGTAACCGGTGACAATAACGTCGCCGGCGGCGTCGATCGTAACCGCGGTTGGCTGGTCACTGTTGCCGCTTTTATCAAATACCTCGGCCCAGGCGACCTGCCGCGTGCCGGTGTCTATCTTTACGGTCAGGTAGTCGCCCTGGTTTTCGTCGGTAAAGCCGGTGATGATGATATTGCCTTGGGGATCAAGGGCGCTTGAGATTGCCTCCTGAAGGCCGGGGCGGCTGTAATTGGTACTCCAGAGGATATCTCCGCCGCTGCCGGCGGCCCCGGCCGTCTTTGGAAAGAGCGAAAGGAACAGTATGGCCAGGGATAAAAGGAGGAGCCGGCGGGTATTATTATCTGCTTTCATCTCAATCACCATGGGGTCACGTTGTTCCAGAGATTCCATCCGGGCCAGGCGGTGGCGCCGGGATATTTATCGGTGTCGTCAACTTTGGCGTGACATGCAAGGTTGTAATTATTGTCCGGAGTCGAGGCCCCGAACATGCTCGCGATCGGGTAACTCCGGTGCTCGCCATGGCTTTCCCCGTTGGTCTTTTCCGGGACGCCGCCTGAAACCACCCCGCCGCGGTGGGTGAAATTGAGGCAGTTGGTCCGCATGAGCCGTGGCAGACCCGAGGCGTGGGGCTGGTGACATTTGGCGCAGGGAAAGGAATGTTCGGAATTGTCACCCCACCCCTTGACCGCGCTGTGGATCCGGCCGAGACTTCTGAACGACTTGTCGCCGGGATCGGGATTCTGAAGGTTCTCTTTTGGGTGACAGCGGAGACAGAGACCTGCGAACTGTTGCTCGGTCTCGCTTATCCGGGTGGTGTTGCCGGCGTCGCCGAACAGCACCCGGTCGATATTGACGCTGTTTTCCGGCTGGGAATCGCTGGTCGGGGCGTTGGCGGAATGAGAACTCGTGACATAGTGGCCCCAGTTGGTCGCGGTGCTGTGGGGCCCGTAGGGCATGGGTGGTGGATGGTCTTCTTTATAAGGCGAGGTGAGCCAGGTGCCTTTGAGCATCGGCACCGCGTATTTCATGTCGTCACCCAGGGTGCGGCTGACCCCGTGGGGATCGTGGCAGGGGGTACACAGGCCGTTTATCTGTTCCTTCGGGGTATTGGTCAGGGGTGACGAGGCATGCAGGTGCCCGCCCACGGTCTGGTGGCCGGAACGATAGCTGAGATCGACGTTTGATTCGGTCGGGTAATTGCTGTTGGTTGCTCCGCCCTCGGTCTTGCCCGGGAAAGACCCCTTGAAATGAGGGTTGTCCTTATAGCCGATGATCGGTTTCGTGGCCCCGAACTGGGAATTATATCCCCAGGGGGTGCTGACTCCGCCAGTGGCGGTCTCATGGCAGTCAAAGCACTGTCCGGCCCCGGGATTATAGTAATTGACCGCGCCTGGGTCGGGGTTGGCCGAGGCCATGTAGGTGACCTGGTAACCGCCCTTTCCGGCCTGGGTCTCCTTGAAGTTGCCGCCCTCGTGTTTGCCGGTGAATGAGGCGTAGCTGGTGGCGGTCCCGCTGACCCTGGAGCCGTGGGAGGAATGGCAGTCAAAACACTGGACGTTATGGCTGCCGCCGCGGGTATTGGTAATGGCGCCGTTGATGCCGGTCACCGGGTCGAAACCGCCTTCATTGTCAACCGCGTGACCGTGGGCGGAAAAGGCCTTGGTCAGCGCTTTGGTGGCTGCGCCCGGGGCGGACTGATACTTTCCCCATGGGGCGGTGGTGTTGCCCTGGGGATCGACGGCGTTATAGCGCGAGTCGATGCTCGAACGGTCCCAGGCGTATTGCCGCGGGGTCTTGCAGTCGTCAAATGGCATGGTGTCGTTGTTCTGGTCGGAATGGCAGCCGAGACAGTGGGGGGTGATGTTTTCTATTTCCTGACGTTCGACAGGCAGGCCGACGGTCTGCCAGTCGGTATCAGTGGGGGCGTGGGCCGCGAGCCTGGTGGCGTCAAAGGTGGTGACCGTCTTCTCGCCGGTGATCGAACCGTCGGGGTCATAGGTGTCCGGACGGGTTCCCGGGCCCCAGATGACCAGGTCGACCTTGTCGCCGGAGACGGTCTGATGGGTCTTGTAATTATAGCCGCCGTGGTGGTCGAGGTTGATCAGGCCGAGGCTGGTCGCCTCCCAGTGACAGGCGTAACACTGCTTGCCGGTGACCTTGCCGTTGTCGTTCTGGACATGGTGCGACTGGGAGCGGAACTGACGCATGATGTTCATCCGGTTGTTGATGGTTCCGTCGTGGCATTTGGTGCAGTCCCGCGGCAGACTGAAGCCGGTATGACGCGGAACCGGCTTAGCGTTGTGGCAGGTGTTGCAGGCCTGATCCGCGGCGTGGGAATCGGTGAAACGGTGTTCGTGGCAATTGGTGCATTTACGTCCGGAGTTATGGCCGTCGCCGGAGGTGGAGGTGTAATGCTGTGGTTTCTGCTGCACCGCGCCGTTGTTGTGGCAGACGTTGCAGATGCCGTTGTAGGGGGTGCTTGATCTGGCGTAGTCGGTACCCTTGAGCTGGTCGCGGCTGGTCTTGCCGTTGCCGGTAAAACTGACCGTCTTCCGGGCCGTGGGACGGCCGAAGGTGCCGTCGGTTTCGGTTGAGACCTTGTCGTGAATCATGAATATGTTGTTGTCGCCGTGGGGGTCGTGGCAGTCCCAGCAGAACTTGCCTCCCTTCCATACCCCGAGATCCTTATAGTCGTTAAAGTGCTTGTAGCCGAAATGGACCGAGGTGGCCCGGGCCGCGGCCGCGGTCCGGAAGGTTGCCGGGTTTGAGGGGGCGAAATTAAAGCCGATCCGGTATTTTTTTGATTCGTCGATGTTGGGGGTCGCGGGATCATCCGGCGGCGGGGTGTGGCAGGATGTACATTCGCCGCTGGACGGGTCGTCGTGGCATTTGAGGCAGACCCCCATCATCACGTATTCATTTCTCACGTCGTCTTTGTCCGTCTGGGTCCAGACGTATTCGTTGCCGTTTCTGTCAACCAGACCGGTCTTGTGGCGGTGGGCGTCGTTTATGTGGCAATTGGCGGTCGAACAGGAGACCGAGCCGTCAAGAAACCCGGCCTGGGAGTGGTCCGGACGGGTGATGTTATTGTAATCCGGGTGGACAATGGAGTCGGCGGTGATGTCGGCAAGCTGCGGCGCCAGGGTGAAGTTGCTGTTATGGCAGCCCTGACACTGGCTTTCTTCCGGGAAGCCGGGATTAGCGGGATCATCGGCCATGTGGCAGTAGACGCATTCCTTGTCAAAACGTTTTTTGTACTGCTGGTGTTGTCTTAAGCGATAGGGGTTGTTCGGGTCTTTATGGAGGACCTTGTTGTCGTGGCAGTACCAGCAGCCGTTGCCGGGGAAATCGGCCGGGGGGTTACCGCTCACCGGATAGGACCCGGCGCTGGCCGGGCGACCGTGGCCGCGAGTGGTCCACTCGGTATAATTAAATCGGGGCCTGGGGTCGGATGAATTTTCGTTCAAGGCCACGTCCGGGCCGTTGGTCTTGTGGCAGCTGATGCAGACCACCCCCTTGTCCACCGAACCGCCCCATTGTGGCGGGGTGTCGCCGGTGTGGCAGGCGGTATTGGCGCAGACCTTGCGTCGTCCGGTACCGGGTTCGACCTGGTAAAAGGTTCCGCCCTGCTTGAACTTTATCGTTTTCTGTTTGTTGACGTGATATACGGGGTTGATGTGGGCCTGCTCGGTCATCCCGCCGCTGGTGGGGATTGAGCTGCCGTGGCAGTCGAGACAGGGACCGACCACGGTGTCGGCGTGGCACTCGTCACAGGCGTAACCGGAAAAGAGATGGCGCATATGACTGTTGGCCCGGTCCATGCCCGCGCCTTCATTGGCGTACATGGGCATCGCTGACAGCCATTCCTGTTCCGGGGCCCAGCTCCGGGGTTCGTGGCATTGGGAACAGTCGGTCTTGGTCGGGTCGTGGCCATGACAGGAATTGCATACCTGATGGCCGCCGTCCCAGGGGTAGGGGCGCACCGCGGGATTGACCGTGGTTCCGTCGGAGTGGCAGTAGACGTTGTCGCAGATACTGGTGCCGGGATCAAATGACGGCAGGGGGTTGCCGGCGATATTGTACTGGGGGTCTATTTTAACCTCCACCTGGCCGTCGGCGTGGGCCGCTTTCAGGTTCCACGATGAATCAACCGTATCGTAATGACAGTACCAGCAGGGGTAATGGCGGATCCACTCGGAACTGACCAGGCGGGTGTGGCCGTCGGCGTCCATCTCGATGCCGTCGCCGTTTCGTCCCGGGTGGCAGCCGTCGCAGCCGATGGTATAGCCGGAGGTGTTCCAGTTCTGGCGGTAATCAGTGACCAAGGGGGAATTATCGGCTGCGGGGTTATGGGTTTTGCTCACCGGGTCGTAGCCACCGCTTGCTTGGGTGTGTGGGGTCTGCGGGGTGTTGTCGGGGAAGATATAGGTTGAGTTGAACGAGGGGTTTTTATGGCAGTTATCGCATTTGGGATCGGTGAGAGGATCAATGACAATGTTGCCATTGGCGTCGAACATATTGTTGAGATCATGGCACGATGAGCATTTAATACCCTTACTGATATGGCCGGTGTGCTGGCCGGAGTTATGACAACCGAGACAGATGCTGCTGACCTCGTCGCCGCCATGGGCGAAACCGTTCTGGTGGCTGTGACAATTGGTGCATTTTTCGCCGGGATGATGGGTCTCAAGGCTGCCGTCGTTATGCCAGTATTTATTGCTGGTGTGGCATACCTGGCAGATCCCGTCTGGGTTGCTGTTGCCCGAGGTATCAGTGAAGCCGCCGTTGGAGTCAAAGAATTTTATCGGCCTTGTCGGTTTTTTGTTTTTGTCCCGGAGCCAGCTCCTGATTGACTGGCCGTAAATAAGACCGAAGGTCTGGCCCACGGTAATGGTGCTGATTTTACCCTTTACGGTAACCGTGCCGTTGTCGGCGGCAATGACCTCATAGGTGGCGTTCGGATTTGAGGTGTCCGGAACCAGCAGCAGCCCCCGGCTGTTGTCGGTGGCCGAGGCGGCATCGGTCTTGGCGCTCCAGGTGGACGGGTCGGACCAGGCGGCTTTGGCGGCGGGAGAGACATAGGTGATGGTGGTGGTGCCGTCGGCATAGCCGCCGCCGGCGGGATCATGGCTTGAGGCGGTGGTGGTGGCGGTGGCAAGGAAGAGGGAGGCGGCGTCGGTGGCGGCCCAGTCAAGTTGGTCCTGGTAATGGGGGTCGTGGCAGTCAACGCATTGGGTGGTCCAGTTCTGGGTTCCGTTTATCGCCAGGTCTGAGTGCATTCCCTTGCCCGGGCCTTTAAGGGGGGTGGTCGAGGCGGGATCGTGACATTTGAGGCAGATGAAGTTGCGGACGGTGTCGTCAATGTCGCCCGGGGTATGGTTCCACCAGGCGGGATCGGAATGGCAGGTGCGGCAGGTAAAGCCGTTGGATTCGTTGTGGGGGGCGTCAAGGTAATAGGCTCCGGCCGTGAGCGGCAGAGCCGCGATAAGAATAAGCGCAATAAGGATTATCGCCTTCTTCATCTGAATCCCCCCATAGATTCGATTGCCGGAAGAAAGGCCTTGCGGAATATGCCCTGGTCGGGAAATTCCTTTAAGGCAAAAAGAATTTCATCGCTTTCCTGTCAATAATTATGATTGTATTTTACTATGTTTCTTACTTGTCTGACAAGTTTTAAAAGTGGTAAGTGTGGAATTGTGGTTTAAGGAAAAAATGCGTTGCGCCGCGGTAGAACGGAATTGCTGCGAAGTCATCGACAAGGGAAGGTCTGTTTTGGATGATGATCATAAAATGACGGGGATTGCGGCGGTGGCTTTTTCTTCCCGTGGCTTTGTCCTGGCCGGCCTTGCCGTTGCCGCCGGTCTTGCCCTTTTTTCTCTTCCTTTCCTTGCCGCCTTTCTGCCGTGGCTTGCCGGGGGCGCGGCCATGCTGATCTCGGCCATGCTTGTCGTCTGCCTCCTGCGGCGCTGGCGGCGTTTTTCCCTCACCGCCTTCCTCTTTCATCTTGGCGGCCTGCTGTTTATTGCCGCCGGTCTGTTAAGTGCCGGGCGGGAGGTGGTAACGGTTAATGTTTACCAGGGCGGGAGCGTCGGGGATATCTTTTCCGGGGCCGACGCCACAGTCAGACTTAATGTCGGGGAGATAAGGCGGGATTACTATCCGGTGTCCCTGCGGATCGGGGTCCGCCGGCAGGGGAGGAAATACCGGCTTTTAGAGCTCAAGAGCGGCGGGGAATTTGCTCTCCCCGGTTATCGGGTCCGGGTGGGGGAGTTTATTCCCTGGCAGGCGGCGGCGGAGATTACGGTCTATGACCCGGCCGGGAAACGGGTATGGCGGGGAACGACTCCCGGGGGCGGGAAAAACCTGCCCTATGAGTTTGTTCTCGTCGCCTATCAGACCCCGAAAATCCGTGATCTTGCGGTTGGCCTGGCCTTGACGGGAAACGGAGATACCCCGGCAGGAGGAATAATCGGTCCCAACCGGGTCTTCAGCTGGCATGGCTACCGTTTTTTCTGTACCGGGGTCAGGCGTGATCCCTATGGGTTTCCTTATGCCTCAATCCAGATAAGTCGGGATCCGGGCCTGATCCTCTTCTACCCGGCGGCGCTGATTGTCCTTGTTGCCGGGATTGTTGGGATCAGCCCGTTGGGGCGCAAACGTATGTCATGGCGAACGGGAAAATCCATCCTGGATCCGTGAGCGTTCGGGAAGGGTGCAGATGCAAGGCGGCAACTATATTAATAATACTTCGGTATATCAACGAGTTGTCGGCCCTGTGGCCGACGGTAATTGCGCTTGCGCCCTGTTCCGGCAAACGGGACTTGTTTCTTCTTCCAATCCCGCAAGTCCGGAGTGCGGTCTGCCAATGCGGCAGATGCGCCATTCCCGGACGCCCCGAAGGGCGGCGGGGTGAAGTTCGCGACCGCGTTTTCATGCCTGGTTTTTACATAATAACATCATGTTACGATTGCAAACCGCACGGAGTCGTCACGGATTCAGATCCATAACAGACTGTTGAAAAAACCGTCCTGGCTTTTCCAACTTCCGGTTGGCCAAAGCAAGTTCCGGCCAATCTCTCGATTTTGTTGGATTTTGCAAACCCAATAAAATCGGCGGCGCGTCCATGCGCCGCGATTATCCCGTTTTTCAACGGGAGGGATGATAAGCTCTATTTCTCGCTGATGAAGTTGCCGTCGCGGAAGAAGCCGGTGATCTTCTTGCCGTTGGGAAAAGTGAAGGTGCCCTGGCCGTTGGGGACGTTATTGCGCCATTCGCCTTCGTAAACACTTTTATCGGCGTATTCCATTTTCCCTTTGCCGTTGGGAAGGCCGTTTTCAAAGTGGCCGGTATACCTTTCCCCCTTGGCCGAGATCAGAACCCCCTCGCCATGGGCGGCGCCGCCGACGAAATCACCCTCATACACGGTGCCGTCGGCAAAGAGCATTTTCCCCTTGCCTTCTTTCTGGTCGTTTTTGAACTCGCCCACGTATTTCTTGCCGTCAGGGTAGGTGAGAACTCCCTTGCCCTCGCGTTTATTGTGGACAAACTGTCCCACGTATTTCTCGCCGTTTTTAAATATATAGGTCCCCTGGCCGTGGAATTCATCGGCGACAAAATCGCCGGTGTACTTGCCGCCGTCGGGGTAGACCAAGGTCCCTTTGCCATCTGGCAGGCCGTTTTTGAAGGTACCCTCGTAGGTCTCCCCACCCTGGAATTTATAGGTTCCGTTGCCGTTCCTGCAGTCACCCTTTTCGCATTTTGCCCCGGCGGTGGTGGACAGGAGCAGGAGGACGGAGGCGGCTAAGATTAGGGCTTTTTTCATGGTCGTTCCTTATTTATGGTTTTGGTTCCCGGGGTTATGAGATAAGGTGGTAAAGCTTGCCGGGAACGCTGATCATAATTTTATGAAAGTTTTTCCTCACCCATAGTTTTTCTTCCGTAAAACTTTGTCAAGTGAAATACCCTTTTATTTATCCTTATGAGGCCGGTATTTGTTTGAATGGATTCTGACCGCCATGAGTCTTGCCGGATCATGGCTCAACATACACAAGAAGATATCCAGCTGGATTGTCTGGGCGGTGGCCAATTTAGGCTGGGTGATCAGCTTCGCATCAAGAAAGATGTACGCTGAGGCCACTTTGTTTGTGGTATATTTTTTTCTTTCCCTCTACGGCATCTTCAAATGGAGTCGGACTGAATCCGGAACCGAGGAATAGGAAATGCGTCGTCTTGTCGTTTCGCTGGTTTTTCTGCTGCTGCTCGGCGGCTGCGCCACCCCGGTATCGCGGATGATGGTCACCACCGCCTATTGTGGTTGCGGCAAGTGCTGTTCCTGGGAACGCGGCAGCTGGAAATTTTTGAAACTTGATTTCTGGAACCGTTACATCAGCAAGGGCCGGCATAAGGGTGAACCGTACAGCGGTTTAACCGCCCGCGGCACTAGACCCAGGGAGCCTTATCCCGGCCTGTTTTCCTTTGACAGCTTGAAACGCCCCTGGGTGGTCCCTTTCCGGATTGTCTTTTTTCCCTGGCTGCTTCTGCCCCATGACGGCACCATTGCCGCCGACACCAGATATAATCGTTTCGGCACCCGGATGTACGTTCCCGGTTATGGCTGGGGGGTGGTTGAAGATCGGGGAGGGGCGATCAAGGGTCCCCGTCGCCTTGATCTGTTCATGAAGTCCCATGTCCGTGCCAGCCATTGGGGCCGGCGGAAACTGCCGGTAAAGATTGAGGCGAGATAGGTTCCGGCGGTTCGCTGAAATCATGAACTCGGACTAAGCCCTCAAACATGCGGGATTTATTAACCCATCCCGCCGCCCGCGCTTTTTACGGAAATCGCCGAAGACGCCTTCGCGGGGATTTGTTGCGAGACCATTAACAGTCCGTTGAAAAACGGACTGTACGCGGCTGATGTCCGCGCCGCCGATTTTGCCGGGTTGAAAACCCAGGTGAAATCGAGAGGTTGGCCGGAACTTGTTTTGGTCAACCGGAGTTGAAAAAGCCATGGACGGCTTTTTCAACGGTCTGTTAACCGGTCTGTTCCCCTTGAATAGACGGCCGGGCCAGAAAACGTTCCAGGGTTGCCTGCAGATCTTTCAAGGTCACCGGTTTGTCGAGCCAGACGTTTACATACCCCGGTTTTCCCTCGGTATCGGCACTGTAGCCGGAACAGATGATTATCGGTATCTCCGGCCGTTTTTTCTTCAGCCGTTTCCCCAATTCCGTACCCGGCATTGCCGGCATTATCTCATCCAGCAGGGCCAGGCCGAAGAGATTGGGTGTGGCGTTGAATTCTTCAAGGGCGAGTTCGGGGTTATTAAAGGCCATGACATCAAAACCCAGCCTTTTGATCATCGTTGCCAGCATTCCCATTACTGTTTCTTCGTCATCAACCAGGAGTACGGCACCGCGGTTTTCGGCCGGGGCTGGGGGGCCACTGCTCTTCTTTAGCGGTTCGGGTTCAATCAGCGGCAGGAGGATCTCGAAGTTCGTGCCGTGCCCGGGTGAGCTTTCGACCCGAACCATACCGCCATGGTTTTTTATCACCCCGTGGACCACCGAAAGCCCCAGGCCACTGCCCTGGCCGACCTCACGGGTGGAAAAAAAAGGGTCAAATATCCGCTGCATTACCTCGGGGGTGATGCCGGTCCCCTGGTCGGTTACCCGGACGCAGACGTAGTCACCGGCGTCAAGGTTGTGGGCGGAGGGGAACGACGCCGAGGGCAGGCTTATCCGCTCACTTGTGATCTTGAGTTTGCCGCATTTTTCTTCCATGGCCCTGAGTCCGTTATTGCCGAGGTTTAAAAAAACCTGCTGCATCTGGCCCTGGTCGCCCATGATTATGGTTGTCGTCGGACTCAGACCAAGCTCTATTTCTATCCCCTTTTTCAAACGGTGGCGCAGGAGATTGGTGGCGTTTTCGATGATTTCACCGAGGTCGCATGGCCCGCGGTTAAGGCTTTTCTGGCGGCTGAACACCAGCATCTGTTTTACCAGGTCCCGGGCCCGGCGGGAGGAAATGAGGATCTGGTCAATATCGCGGGAGACCTCGATTTACGGATCAATTTTGTGCCGGGCCAGTTCGGCAAATCCCATGATCGCGGCGAGGATGTTGTTGAATTCATGAGAAATACCGCCGGCCATGGTTGCCACGGTTTCAAGTTTTTCCGTCTGCAGGATCTGCGCTTCCAGGAGTTTACGTTCACTGATATCGATGATTACTCCGATGTATCCCTTCTGTTCTCCGGCCTGATTGGTGAAGGGGGTGCCGTAGAGGATCACCTCTATTTCTTTGTCCCTGCGGCAATGGAGGCGGCCTTCCCTTTTAATCATCCCCCCTGCGTCTTTTTTGTCCGGGCAGAGGTCAAGGAATGGCAGACAGGGACGCAATTCCTTGATTTCCTCCGGCATTCGGTTGATAATATTTGCCTCTTCGCAGGCCAACATTTTGGTAAAGGCCTTGTTACAGCCGTTAAATAGGCCGTCATTGTTGGTGAAGAAGACCGGGATGGGGATGGATTCCATGAGTTCTTTCTGGAAGTTCAGCTGCTCTTCCAGCATCCGGGTGCGTTTGGCGACGATATTTTCAAGGTCGTTCTGATAGCTGGTGATCTCGCGGTGGGCCATGCCGATGCGGCGGGAATAGAGACTGACCGCGAAGATGACGATGAAGGTGGCGGTGTTGAGCGCGCCGGTAAAGGGCGAAAGTATCTGCCAGAGATGGTCCTGGTTGTTGAGGATGAGGATCTGTTTGACCAGGTGGCCGCCGGAGCGGGAGATGGCGAACACCACCAGGGAGAGGGTGAAAAAGAAGAGATAGTGGCGGAAGAGATCCCACAGGCGTCGTCGGTACCAGCGGAGGCAGACCACGAATGCGGTAATCGCCAGGGCGAGGACGGTGATTGAGCCCAGGGCATCGTCCAGTCTTATCGGGGTCCAGGAGAGAGTCACGTTTTTTTCTCCAATCTTCGCCCTGCGGGGGTTGTCATCTCCGGGGTTTCCAGGGCATCGCCGTTGCCGCGCCATCTGAGGATGGCCATGAGGAGGAAGATAAAGGCCGGAACCAGGAGAAGGTGGTCAAGGCGGGTGAGGTAGAAATAAAAGTCAATCAGGTTGTCGGCCCGGTAGGCGATGATCCTGCCGCCTGATCTTATGATCCTGGCCGGGTCCTGGAATTCATCAAGGATATGACCGCTGGCGGTAAGAATATTCCAGGCGAGAAGAAAACCAAGGCATTTCTTGAACGCCGGCCAGCCGCGGTCGTGGTGTTTTATGATCCAGGCAATGAAGATAATTATTCCGGTCAGGAACAGGACGTGACCGATGAGATGACTGACAAGGCCCTCGGCGCCGCCGTGGTGCTGCACTGCGTAAGCCCGGGCCGGCAGGAAGATGAGAAGTGTGGCCACGCTTAATGAATTTGTAATTCGCATGCATCTCCCTTGCCGTTAACAGGCCGTTGAAAAAGCCGTCCATGGCTTTTCCAACTCCGGTCGGCCAAAACAAGTTCCGGCCAACTTCTCGATTTCACCGGGGTTTTCAACCCGGCAAAATCGGCGGTGCGGACATCAGCCGCGTACAGTCCGTTTTTTAACGGACTGTTAAAATGAACTGCCTGGGTTTATTTCCCCATTTTTATCGAGACAAAGTCAAGGTTTTTTTGGGGGAGAGTATTCACTCCGGCCGTGCTTGTGTTAAGTTGACGGACAGGTTTGGTTGACAGCCTGATCAAGAAGAATCCTGAATCCGTGACGGCTTTGTGTCGTTTGTGTATACATCTGTCTGAATTTGCGTATTTTTGCCAAGGTCTTACTCCGGTGGAAAATTTTACCCCGTCGCCCGGAGGGCATCCGGGTACGGCGCATCTGCCGTGTCGGCAACTCGTTGATATACCTAAGTATTATCAACTAGTTGCTTCCTTGCATCTGCACCGTTCCCGAACATCACGGATCCAGGAGAATGTTATTCACCAGGTGGAAGATGACTCACAAAAAAGCAGATGAACTGGTTTCATATCCCTGTGTCTGGCTGTTCAAGGTCATCGGCGCTGATGCCGATCTCGTGCCGGCCGCGGTTGATATGGTCGTCGGCAGTGTTTACGAAAACCTTGTTCCCTCGGCCACCAGTAGTTCCGGGCGTTATATCAGCTACAATCTTGAGGTTGAGGTGGGTTCGCAGGAGCACCGTGACCGTCTGTATACCGATTTAAAGGCCCATCCGGACATAATTTTTGTCTTGTAGGAGAGCAATGGGAAAGAACAGGTGTATATGGTTTAACTTTACGGTATTGCTGGCTGTTTTGTCTTTTCCTCTTGCGGCCATGGCTGCCGTGGAGGAAGATGCGAGAGTGGCGGACGCGGTTATGGTGTTGAATGATCTCGCCCGGATTCCGGAAAAGAGTATTCCCGCCAGGTTATTGAAAAACGCGAAGGCGGTGGCGATTATTCCCGACGTGGTCAAGGTGGGTTTTATCGTCGGCGGCAGGTTCGGCCGCGGAGTTCTGCTTTTGCGTAAGGAAGGCGGCGGTTGGGGCAATCCGTACATGATCACCTTCTCCGGCGGCAGTGTCGGCTGGCAGATCGGGGCCCAGGCCACGGATGTTATTCTGGTTTTTCGTACCCGGCGCAGTGTTGACGCTATCCGTCGGGGCAGGTTTACC
>JAJRZW010000032.1 GCA_024275015.1 Deltaproteobacteria bacterium
ACAGACCTGCTGAACAAAGCCGTCCTGGCTTTTTCAACCGCCGGTTTGGATAAAACAAGTTTCATCCAACCTCATCGATTTCAACGGGTTGGTAAAACAGGAAGTCTCAATGTTTCCCCCGCGAAGAGAGCGACAAGGTAACTTACCATCGAGCGCATGTCAACAGCAAAGAAAGTCTTTTTTCAACTTTTCAATTCTACCCCGGTACGGACTATGGTCGCGGCCATGCATCCGCCCCCAAAACCATTGTCGATATTGACCACCGCCATCCCCGAGGCGCAGCTGTTAAGCATAGACAAAAGTGCCGCTATCCCGCCCCGGCCGCTGCCATAGCCGATACTGGTGGGAACCGCGATCACCGGGCAATCAACAAGCCCCGCGATCACCCCGGGCAGAGCCCCCTCCATTCCGGCCACCGCCACTATAACCGCCGCCTCGACCAATTTATCGCTCTCTTCCAGCAGACGATGTACCCCGGCGATTCCGACATCATATAATGTCTCAACCCGGCAGCCGAATCCCCGGGCGGTAATAACCGCCTCCTCCGCCACCCCGAGGTCGGAAGTCCCGGCGGCAACGACAAGGATAAGCCCGGATCCGGAAACGGGTTCCGCGGGACGATTCAGCTGGAGGACACGGGCCTCACGATGATAAACCGCCGCCGGAATCACCGCCATGACCACGTCAGCCTTTTCCGGATCCACCCGGGTCGCCATGGTAACGGCTCCGGTCGCGGCAAGCCGCTGCATTATCGCCGCGATCTGTTCCGCGTTCTTGCCTTCGCCGAACACCACCTCCGGCATCCCGGTCCGGAGCTGACGATGATGATCAAGGCGGGCAAAGGACATATTCTCCGTCGGCCAGTTACGCAGCACTTTCAGGGCGGAATCAATATCCACACTCCCCGCCCGTACTTCCAGAAACAGAGACCTGAGATCTTCCTTGTCCATAGATAATTCCTGATGGTCTCGTGATAAATCATAATTCACCGCCGAAACTACTTCCACAGGGATCTATCACCAACAATATCACATGGAAGCGAATTCAGGCGCGAACTTGTTGCCGCCGTTTATCTTCAATGCTACCTTAACCATCAAACTCCCCGGAGACAAATACTTCCAGGATCGAAAGCAAATGGATAACAATATTAACTGGCATACCCTCACGATTACCATTGACCGAAAAATGGCTGGGGACGCAGCCGTGGCCCTGGCGCAAATTTCAGGACTCGGGGTGCGGATCGATGAGCGCGACGAGGAAAAAATATCCCGACTGACCTGTTATATTGCCTCTGATCCGGAAGCGGAAGAAAAGACACGACTTGTCAAAAAATTCATCAATGGCTTGGCGCGAACAGGAACCGCGACCTTAACCAAGAGTTCAGTGTTACAAAATCGGGACTGGTGCGGCGAATGGAAAAAACAGTTCAAGCCCTTGAAGGTCGGCAACCACCTGGTAATCAGACCGACCTGGGAAGACTACCGCCCCGGAGACAACGAAAAGGTCTTGATCCTTGACCCCGGGATGGCCTTTGGCACCGGCCACCACGAAAGCACCGCCATGGCCCTCGAATTAATCGACAATATCTATCATCCTGTTGAAAAAAACGGCCATGGCTGTTCCGGTTCCGGCACGTCCATGTACCGTCCGCAGCCACCGACAACGGTCCTTGATCTCGGCTGCGGCACCGGCATATTAGCCCTTGCCTGCGCAACCCTGGGGGCGACAGCGGTCACCGCCATTGACAACGACCCGGAGGCGGTGAATGCCGCCAAAGACAATATAAGGTTAAACGGCTTGGCTGGGGAAATATCCGCCGCCATTACCCCGGTCGAAAGTCTCGAACAAAACTTTGATCTCGTCTGCGCCAACATCATCCACAACACCCTGGTCGAACTGGCCGGAACGATCAGCGATTGCTGTGCCGGAAACGGCCTTGTCCTTCTCGCCGGAATTTTAAGCGGCTGGCAGGAGGACAACATTGCCAGAATCTACCGCGACGCAGGTTTTGTCCCGGTAGCGGTCAAACATAAAAATGAATGGGCGGCGATACTTATGGGCCGTGACGATTAACATGCACCGTTTCATTATTGATCCCCAGGCAATAAAAAACGGCGCAGTGGAAATAGTCGGCCCGGAGCTACGCCATTTAAACCGGGTTCTGCGGCTGAAGAAAGGCGCCATGGTCGAATTGATCGACCCTGAGGGAAACATCTCCGCCGCCAGACTGATCACGGTCGGTAAAACCCGGGCTCTGGTGAAAATCATCGCCACCCGGCGGCAGAAAGACGACTGCGTCCAGACCTTGCTTGCGGTCGGTATTCTCAAGGGACCACGCATGGACCTTATTGTGGAAAAAGCAGTGGAATTCGGCATCGGCACCCTGGTTCCCCTGCTGAGCGAACACGCCAATCCCGGCCTGTATGCCCCCGGTCGCATACAACGCTGGCACCGACTGGCCATTGCCGCCGGCAAACAGTGCGGCCGCGCCGTTCCCCTTACCATCAACGAACCGACAGGTTTGACGGACCTCCTTGCCTCAAACCACGATTTCACCGTACGGGTACTGTTTCATGAAAGAGGTAAAACCGTCAGGGCCGCAAGGCTCATCGACCTACCCTGGAATAAAAAGGGCAAAAAAATGGCAATAATCGGCCCTGAAGGCGGTTTCAGCCAGTCCGAGGTCAATCTGGCCCGGGACATGGGGGTCAGCCTTGCCGGATTAGGACCCCGGGTTCTACGAGCCGAGACCGCGGCCATGGCGGCGATGACCCTGATGCGGGTATTCACTGACCAGGAGGAAGAATAAATTGCGCGGCGTAATCCAACGGGTAAGCCACGCCCGGGTTATGATCGCGGGGAAGGTCTGCGGGGAAATCGGCGCCGGGATCATGCTCCTGGCCGGATTCAACCATGACGATCAGGACAGGGACATGACATGGATGCTCGATAAAGTGGTAAACCTGAGAATCTTCGAGGATATTACGGGCAAAATGAACCTGTCGCTTATTGATACCGCCGGCGACCTTCTCATCGTGCCTCAGTTCACCCTGCTGGGAGACTGTCACCGCGGACGCAGGCCATCCTTTTCCACCGCGGCCCCGCCTGAATTCGCCGGAAAGATGTTTGCCAGGTTCATCAAAATGGCAAAAAATCTGCCTATGAAGGTGGCAAGCGGGGTATTCCAGGCGGAAATGATGGTGGAGCTGGTCAATCAGGGGCCGGTAACCATCCTCCTTGACTCAAAAAAACCTTCCTGAGACCAACCTGAATCCGTTCCCGGCCCTCCACAAATTAAGATCTTCTCAACAACCTTTAACCCTCCGTTGAAAAACGGACTGTATGCGGTTGATGTCCGCGCCGCCGATTTTGCCGGGCTGCCCCGGTGAAATCGAGAGATTGGATGAAACTTGTTTTATCCAACCGGCGGTTTAAAAAGCCATGGACGGCTTTTCAAACGGTCTGTTAAAAGGAGTAACGACCTTTACCTCGTTTTCGGGTAAGATTAAACTGAGATGGACTCGTAACAAATCCCCGCTCCGGCTGAAAACGGCGATTTCCGGGCACCGGGTTGATGAAACCCCGAACTCGGGCTATGACCTCAAACATGCGGGATTTCTTAACGCACCCCGCCACCCGGCACTTTTTCCGAAAATCGCCGAAGACGCCTCCACGGGGACTTGTTACGAGTCCATCAACCAAGACCTAACATCACCGAACAAAGTAATAAATCAGGCAATGGCTCCGCAAACGGGGGCCGGCAAGAGGATAAAATGCGGGAATTCTGGACCGGCGATCAGGATAAAATCATGAGGACGATAAGCAGGCTCATAGAGAGCAAAGCCCCTCTGCAACTTTATCAAAAAGGACTGCCGGCCTATACCGTATATGCCCGGGAAATAATAAAGAAAAAAAAAGACACCCTGCTCCTCCTCTTTAAACCGGGAACCTCTAAAATCAGCCAGGAGACCTGTTTCATCTCCTTTCAACCCAAAGGCCAGCCCCTTTACGGCTTTGAAGGCGTCCCCCTTATTGAATCCAAACAACACATCGTCATGCTCTTTCCCAGGGAAATCTACCGGGTACAACGGCGCAAATACACCCGGGTCTCGACTCCGGGGAAATCAAAGGCGGTCTTCACCTTTAAGAACAAACACCGGCTCCATAACTGCAAGGTCAAAGATTTCTCCATTCACGGCGCCCGCCTGACCGGCGAGGTCTATGGCGACGTAAAAAAAGGCGACGTTATCGAACCTATAAGCCTGTCGCTGTGTTCCCGCTACAGCGATTCCGAAGAAAGAATCAACCTCCCGGAGGCCACCGTCACCCGGGTGATAGAAAAAAATGATGAAACCGAACTGGGAATTCTGTTCAAGATCCCGCAGACCAACCTCGACCTGACCGATATCGTCGAGGTTTACATTCAAATGCGCAAAATCGAAGACGACAGCTTCTGATCTCACCGACCCGCCAGGACATGAGCATGAGATGGAAGAACCTCCATGTCTTCCCCCAGATCTTCACGAGACAAAGATCTCGCCTTCCTTCTCGCCGCGATCATCACCGTAACGAACCATAACCTCGGCCATGGCCACCTGCCGGCGTTTAAAGGCCGCCACCACCAGGGGGTCAAACTGACTCCCGGAGCCGGCGACAATCTCCTTTGCCGCCTCTTCCGGGAGCATCTCCCGGCGATGAGCCGAACCACTGGTCATGGCCTCATAGGCGTCTACCAGAGCGACAATCCTCGCCGGCAGGGGAATTTCCTCCCCCTCAAGGCCGTCGGGATAGCCACAACCGTCCCATCGTTCATGATGGGAACGGATAATCCCGTGGGCCACCGTAAGCCCATCAGCGCCAGTGTATGCGGCGGTGGCATTAATAACTTGGGCTCCGATGGCCGGATGCTGGCGGATCATCTCCTCCTCGGTACGCGACAGACGGCCGCGGTGGGACCAAATCTCCGGAGGCACCGCGACCTTGCCGATATCAAGCAGCGGGCTTAATTCGGCAATATCCTGGGCCTGACGGGAACTTATCCGCTCGTCATTGGTCACCATATCCATGGCGATCACCCGGCTGTATTCCCGAATCCGGTGAAGACGAAAAGGCGACTCCCCGGTATTAAAGGCGGCAAGACGGGCCAGAGAAAAAACCAGGGCGTCGCGGCTCTCCAGGCGCAACAGCCGACGTCCACCTTCAAGGCGCAGAAGGAGTTCCTCACGAAAGACCGGCTTGCAGATGTAGTCGTCAGCCCCCAACGACAGGGCCCGGATAATGGAGTCACGATCTTCGAGAATGGTCAGGACGATGATATATACATATCGGCTCTGCATCTCGCGGATAAACTCGATAAACTGAAATCCGTCCATCTCGGGCATCAGCAGGTCGGTAAGGACCAGACGGATATCGGGATTTTCTAAAAACAGCCGGCTCGCCTCCCAGCCATTGGCCGATTCAAGGACCGAGTACCCCTCTTCCTCAAGGCGCATCCTTATCTGCCGCCGCTGGGTCTTCTCGTCTTCAACCACGAGGATTCTATGTTGCCGGTCCATAACCCCCTCCCGCTTTCACCCGAAGTTTCAGCCGTTTATCCTGAGCCAGACCTTACGCATGACCTCCCTTACCCTATCATCATCTATGGAGATGATCAGATTATCAAGTCTTTGGAGACTTTTTTTGTCAGGTTGCGATGGACGAACTTTTTCAGGCCGGGGTAACCCGGGGTCGGGCGCGACGGAAAAATCCGCGTTAACAACAAAACGAAGGCCGGAAAAGCCATCATCCCCCATGACCCGGTTAATTCGCCGCAGAAGATCCTCCTTCATAAAAGACAATTGATTAAGCCAGACCTGGTCAATCACCCCGACCATCAGGTCCCGGCCGTGAATTTCAATGGGACGGGCGACCTCCGCGAACTCTTTGCCGACGACCCCGTCCCAGATCGCAAAAACGCGATACGGGGCAAAGCGCCGCTCCCATCCCCGGGATGCGCTTACCTCCCCGAGAACATCGGCCAGGGACCGCATTTTCCCCCTTCTCCGCAAACACTTCCCTCCACCATGGTTGCCAGTTCGAATTAAACTCATTATAAAAGCCTTTCCCGGCGACACAAGCGCCTTATTTCACCATCAACCCCAAACGGAGTTAATCTGCCATGGGTTTCCGCTGCGGCATAGTAGGCCTGCCCAACGTCGGCAAGTCAACAATATTCAACGCCATGACCTCGGCCGGTATTGAATCGGCAAACTACCCCTTCTGCACCATTGAACCCAATATCGGGATGGTGGCGGTAAAGGATAAACGGCTCGACAAACTATCAGCCATGGCCAACACCAGAAAAAAGGTTCCGGCCCAGATGGAATTTGTCGATATTGCCGGGCTGGTGAGCGGCGCGAGCCAGGGTGAGGGGTTGGGCAACCAGTTTCTCGCCCATATCCGTCAGGTGGACGCCATCGCCCATGTGGTCCGCTGTTTTGAAGACCCGAACGTGGTTCACGTTGACGGCAGAATCGATCCCGTCCGCGACCGCGAGACCATCAACACCGAGCTGATGCTCGCCGATCTTGATACCGTGACCAGAAGACTGGACAAAACCGCGCCCAGGGCCAGGAGCGGCGACAAAAAAATGATCGCCCAACTTGAGGTATTGAAACAATTGCAGGACATTCTTGATGAAGGCAGACCGGCGCGACTGCTGGAAACCGACAAGGACGGCAAGAACCTCCTCCGGGATCTTTGCCTCCTTTCAGCAAAACCGGTCCTCTACGTTGCCAACGTCGCCGAGGAGGATATCGCCGCCGGCAACGCCATGGTTGAGCGTCTGAAAGAGGAAGCCGCGACCGAAAATGCGGTGGTGGTAATGATCTCCGGGGCGATTGAAGAAGAACTGTCATCCATGACCGGGGAAGAGCAGATGGAATTCTTAAGCGACATGGGGATGAAAGAAAGCGGCCTTGTCCGTCTGGTCCGGGCCGGGTATGAACTTCTCGGATTGATCAACTTCTTCACCGTCGGTGAAAAGGAGACCCGGGCCTGGACCATCAGAAAGGGGACCCTGGCTCCGCAGGCAGCCGGGGTTATCCATACCGATTTCGAACGCGGCTTTATCCGCGCCGAGGTGATAGCCTATGACGACTTCATCGCCTGCGGCGGCGAGACCGGGGCAAAGGAGAAGGGGGTCTGGCGCCTGGAGGGTAAAGACTACGAGATCAAAGACGGCGACTGCGTCAATTTCAGGTTCAATGTCTGATCCGGGAGACAGGATGAAAAAGGTCAAGACCAATAAAGACAGGCTGGTTTGCCAGTCGGTGATCGGCGAGATCACCTCGCCGCTGGGCGGGATTAATCCGTATCTCGTTGACCCCGACGGCAAGGCGGCAATCCTCCCCGGGGTTGGCGGCATCACCTATAACCTCAAAATCGGTGACCGTGCCTGCGCCCTGATCGCCGACCACGTCGAACCCGGGGTCAGCATCAGCAATTTCACCCAATTCGCCGGCCAACCCGGACCAAACCGGGCCCTGAACCAGCTCTCATGCGCCGGAAACACCGCCACCGTGGTCAGCGGCGAGGCAAAGGGGAAACGCGGCCGGGTCACCGGCAAACACGGCGGTATCGAGCATGTGCTCATAGACTTTGCCCCCGAGGTTCTTGACTCCCTGGTCATCGGGGATAAAATCCAGATCAAATCATTTGGCTGCGGCCTTGAGGTTGACGGCAGCCCGGTAAAATTCATGAACCTCGACCCAGACCTCTTTATGGCCATGAACCCGTTACTTGACAACGACGGCGGCATTGAGATCCCGGTAACCCGGGTGATCGGGGCCGAGATAATGGGGTCGGGGATCGGTTCACGTCACAGCTACAGCGGCGATTATGATATCCAGATGTTCGATGCGCCCACGGTGGCAAAATACGGCCTTGAACAATTACGCCTGGGCGATGTGGTGATGCTCGACAACGCCGACGCCACCTATGGCCGCATATACTGTTCCGGGGCGAAAGTGGCGGGAATCGTGGTCCACTCCGCCTGTGTCCTCGCCGGTCACGGGCCCGGGGTCATGACGATCATGAGCTCCCGCGAGGGGCTGATCCATCCGCGTATCGACCCGGAAGCCAACCTTGAAAAATTTTTTAAATCTCTATGTTAAAGAGGCCGCAATGGAAGATCTCAAAAAAAGACTGAAACAGATAATTGTTGAAAAATCATATCGCAGGGGAGAGTTCACCCTCACCTCAGGGAAAAAATCCGACTTTTACATCGACGGCAAACAGACCACCCTTCACCCGGAAGGGGCCTGGCTCTGCGGAAAATTGATTCTGGAAGAGATCAGGAAAAGCGGCGACAATATCGGCGCCGTCGGCGGCATGACCCTCGGGGCCGACCCCCTGGTCACCGCCACCGGAGTGGTCAGCCATATTGAAGGAACCCCTCTTCCCGCCTTCATAATCCGGAAAAATGCCAAGGGACATGGCACCGGCCAGTATCTTGAAGGGCTGAAAAACATCGCCCCCGGCACCCGGGTGGCCCTGATTGAGGACGTAGTCACCACCGGCGGCACCCTGATAACCGCGATTGAACGGACGGAAGCGGCCGGCCTGACCGTGGCAATGATTATCACCGTGGTTGACCGCCGGGAAGGCGGGAGCGAAAACCTTAACCGGGCCGGATATCCCCTGCGGAGTATCTTCACCCGGGAAGAGATCATGTCATGATGAAGTGTCCGGATTGCAGAGGAAAACTCGAGATCGTCCGCGCCTGCCGCAAGGTGGCGATGAAATGCGGGGAATGCGGCCGCGAGTACCGAATCCACGAAGTCGCCGACCAGATTGACGAGGAGGCGGAAGAGGCTCTGGGCCGCTGGACCGCGATTGTTTATGATTGATGATAAAGTCGTAACAACTCCCCGCTCCGGCTGAAAACGACGATTTCCGGGCCTCGGGCGGCGGGATGGGTTAAAAAACCCGCTTGTTTGAGGCGAAAACATTTCATCGGCAGCGACGAAGCCTCACGAATTCAGGCCACGGTTAAAATCTACACCTCAAGCCGCAGAAGATCATCCAGGGGACTGACGCGCCCGATTCTTACCCGCATGGTCTCGCCGGGCCGGGAACGCACCGCCTGGTTGGGCGGCATCACACTTTCAAACAGGCAGTCGGTCAATACCACCACCAGTTTTCTCTGGCTGTTCTCGAGGACAAGCGCCTCAAGGCTGTCATTGCTTCTCGCCTCAAGATAGCGCAGGAGCCAGTAACGGTGCCGCAGCCGCGTCACCAGTCCGGCGCGGCTCTGGCAGGTGATGATATCGGCGGTAAACTCCCTTAGTTCCCGCTCTGAGAAACACCCCACCCGGCCCTTCATTACATGGACTAATTGGGCCTGTACCACCAGGTCGAAAAAACGCCGGATCGGTGAAGTCGCGGTGGTATAGGCCTGGGCGCCGATACCGCTGTGGGGCGCGGCCGCGGTCAGGATACGCGCCGGTTTCAGGAATTTTCTCTGCTTGAGATTGAGAAAAAGACCGGAGTCCACACCCTCGACAAAGCGCTTGAACGGTTCCTCCTGGGAACGGAAAAGACCGGGAACAGCACGGTCGGAAAGGTATGAGGCGGCAAAACGGTTGGCCGCGATCATAAACTCCGCCACCAGAAGACGCGGGGTGCTGTCAGCGTCCACCAACTCGACCTCAACCTGGTCGCCGGGGGTAATGACCACATCCGGCACCGGCATCAACACCGCCCCGGCCGTAATCCTCTCCTGACGGAGGTGATTGGCGAAACGAGCCATAACCGCAATTTCGGGGTCATCAAGCATCTCCCCGACCTGCTTATAGGTAAGCCGCCTTTTTACCACAATGGCACTGCGACAGATATCACGGCCGCGAATCTCACCGTGTTCATCAAAGTCAAAAAGAAAACTGACCACCGGCCTGACCTCGCCTTGTCTGAGACTGGCGAGATCGGTTGAAAGCCGCTCAGGCAGCATCGGTACCTGGCCGCCGGGGAAATAGATCGAGGTCCCCCGCTCACGCGCCGCCTCAAATAAAGGCGTCCCCGGTGCCGCGAAACGGCAGACCTCGGCGATATGAACCCCGACCCGCCAGCCGTTATCAATCTTCTCCAGGTGGAGGGCGTCGTCACAATCAAGGGTATCGTCGCCATCGATGGTCAGCACCGGGAGAGAAGTAAAATCGTGATACCCTTCAGCCAGCAATTGTTCAAGGCCCGGGGATTTGAGCGTCACAGCCACGGCCGATTCCTCTTCGGTAAATTCGCGCGGCACCCGATAGCGCGATAAAAAGATATTCTCATGCCGCTGCCATCGTCCGGCCTTTACCAGGAGATCAAACGGGGCGTGGGGGGCGTTATTGCCGGAATCGGCCAGAAGTGCCCGGGCAAGTTTATATTCGCCGAATTCGCTGCCGTGGAGATAATATTGTTCAATCAAGTCAAGGCAGGAGGAAACAAATTCAGTTTCACCGGGGTCATCACCACGGGCAAGACGGCGAAGAGACTCGGCCCCGTCATGAAGCAACGTCCGCTCGGCCTCCTCGCGCCGCCGTTTTTCCTGCTGCTGCGCCACCACCTCGGAAGAGTGAATCTCCACCCGGCCGTTTCTGAAGCGGAAGAACACCTTGTCGGCTATCACCGCCCGCAAAAAGGCGGCAATCCGGTCATCATCCGGCTCGGCGCCAAAGGCGAGAGCGGCAAGAAATTCCAGGGCGAAATCACTGCTGTCTTCGTCAGCGGCAATCTCCCATATCTCGGCCAGGGGGACCTGGACGGAAAAATCCCGGCGTCTCTGGTTGCTCTCTTTAAGCCTGGCAACGATCTCATCCCTGGTCAGTGATTTAAGATTAGCGGCGGCACCAAGATACAGGACGCGGGCCAACGGCAATTTAACTTCCTTACCGTTGTGATTAACGATCTTATAGCGACGGCCATGATCTTCGGTGATCGCGCCGCAATAAAACCGGTTCTGTTCAATATATTCGACGATCCGCCCGACCGAAGGCATGGCAAACTCCTGTTGACGATTATTGGGGTAATTTTTCTAACAGCTACGGCCCTTTTTGTCATCCCATTACTGATGAAGTCGCAACAAGTCCCCGCTCCGGGGAGAAAACGACAATCCCCGGACACCGGACAGCGGGCTACTGAAACCCCGAACTCGGGCTATATCCTCAAACATGCGGGGTTTTTTACGTCGCCATCACTGTTAACACTTCGTTAAAGAACCGGCTGTGTGCGCCGCGGGGATGCGCCGCGACCAGCCCGTTTTTCAACGGGCTGGTAAACGAAAAACGGATAAAGGATTAAGGGAAGAAGTTCAGGAAAAGAACGGCAAAATTCCCAGACTCAAGACGGGGAAGTAGGTGATCAACGCCAGACAGACGAGAAGAATCACCAAAAACGGCCAGGTGGCACGGTATAACTCGGCCACCGGCTTTTCAAAGCGGTAACTGGCTAAAAAGAGGTTAAGCCCAACCGGCGGAGTGCAATAGCCAATCTGGAGGTTGGTGAGGAAGATGATCCCCAGGTGGGCCATATCCACCCCGTAAAGCCGGGCCACCGGAATGATTATCGGCACCACCAGAACCAGGGCGCTGAAAATATCAAGCATGGTCCCGACCACCAGGAGAAAAATATTGAGGATGATGAGAAAGGTATACTTGCTGGTGACATGGGCCCGAATAAGTTCAAACAGACGGGTGGGCACCTCCTGGTCGACGAGAAAGCTGGTCGAGGCCATGGCCACCGCAAGGACCATGAGAATACCGCCGAAAAGGACCATGCTGTTGACCATAATCCCCGGAAGTTGGGCGAACTTTATGTCCCGGTAGATGAAAACCTCGACCACGAGGACGTAGAGGGCGGTGATCGCCGCCGCCTCACCGGCGACAAAGACACCGCCGTAGATACCGCCCAGAATAATAAACGGCAGCGGCAGCTCCCAGGCCGCGTCCCTGAGCACGATAATTATCCGCCGGCCTGAAAAAGAAAAATCGCGGTTCGGCCGCCTGCGCCCCACAACCATGGAATAGGCGGCGAGCATAAAAAGCATCAACAGACCGGGGACGATACCGGCAAGGAAGAGGTGGTCAATCCGGGTCCGGGATACCACCCCGTAGATGATCAGGGGCAGACTGGGCGGAAAGAGAAGCCCTAGACTGCCGGAGGTGGTAATCAGGCCGAGCGAAAAACGCTCGGGATAATGATCTTTTATCAACGCGGGATAGAGGATGCCGCCAAGGGCGAATATGGTCACCCCGGATGCGCCGGTAAAAGCGGTAAAAACCGCGCAGACCAGCAGAGAGATCACCCCGAGACCACCGGGCATGAAGCCGAGGAGAGCGTCGGAAAGGGCCAGCATCCGCCTCGGAGCCCCGGATTCCGAAAGCAGGGTACCGGCAAAAATAAACAGCGGCAACGACAGCAGCAGCGGGGTATCAGCAAGGCGCGCCATCTCAATCACCACCGCCGACATGTCAATACCAACGCCATGAAACGAAATAAGGGCCAGGGCGGCGATAACCACAAACAGAGGCGCGCCCAGAAGGGCCATGACGAGGATGAAAAGTTTAAGCATCAGCCGTCATCCCCTTTCAGCGCCAGAACGGCGGCAATCAGAAACCGGCATAAAAAGAGAAAAAAGGCTGCCGGAAAGATAAGGTTGAGTTGCCAGTAAGTCAGTCCGAGGGTGGTGGGAGATCCGCCAAAGGCGGCCTCGTTCTTGACAAAAACCACCGCAGCGTAGGCAAGAATACCGCATACCACGGCGGAAAAGAAAAATATGCCGCCATAAAGCCACCTGAGTCCCTGCGGGGGAACGAAATGGGACACCAGGTCAACATTAATATGGCGGCCCTGGCGGGTGGCGACCCCGGCGCCAAGCAGACCGGTCCAGAGGACAAGATAACGCAGAAGGGGATCACCCCAGGAGATTCCGGAAGAGAAGAAAAAACGCAACCCGACCTGGAGACAGGTAAGAACGATCATCGCCAGCAACATCAGGACGACCAGGCTCTCCTCAAGGCGGTGCAAAACCCCTACCAGCCGCCGCAGCCCCCCCCGGAGCATATCAGGACTTTCCCCCACGGACCTCTCCGAGCAGCCGCATGGTCTCCCGGTATATCTCCCGGGAAAAGAGAGAACCGTTAATCTGCCTGACAAGAATATCGCGCTGACGGGCAAGTTCCTCCGCCTCGCCGGGCTTGGGCGTTACCAGCCGCAGCCCCTGTTTTTTCAGAGTGATCAGGGCCTCGGCATTACTTTTGCGTGTCTCGGCGGTAAGAAGGGGAAAATGCCGCGCCGCGATCTTGAAACATAAATCCGCGTAAGGTTTCGGCAGGCGATCAAAGGCCCGTTTTGACAACACCAGACCGCCGTAGGCGTAACCAAACGGGATATCGGTGATGTACTTCGTTTTGGTGAACCACTGGAGGACAATGGCACCATAATAGGAGTTGAACACGGTGTCGATCAAACCGGTCTCAAGCGACGACAGAACGTCGGGAATGGTAAGCGGCACCGGGGTGACGCCGATATTCTTCAGATAGGCAAGACTCACCGGATCATTCTCCGGGGCCCAGGCCTTGCGCTGCCGCAGGGCGGCGATGCCGTCTATAGGCTTGGCCGACATGGTGTAGATGAACCCCACCTCGGTGGTGGTCAGAAGCACCAGACCCTTGGCGGCAAACTCCTTTCTGAAACGGGGCATGAGGCCGGCGTTGACCTTGTCAACCTCGGCATAGGAAGAAAAGAGAAACGGAACACCCAGCACCCGGAAATCGGGGACGATCTCGCTTAAGCCGGTCATGGTGAGACCACCGCCCTGCAATTGCCCGATCCGCATCTTGCGGGCCATGGAACGGTCATCGCCCATGACCCCTCCGGCGTAGACCCTGAAGACCAGTTCGCCGTTGGTTTTTGTCTTTATTTCCCGGGCAAAATCATGAAAATACCGGGCCCAGACGCTGCCTTCCGGGGCGAGTGAACCGATTTTGAAGAGATACTTCCTGCCCCCGGCCGCGGCCTGGACGGGAAACATCAAGACAAGAGCGAAGAAGAGCAGGAGAAATTTAACCTCTGAAGATTTAAGCATCACCGTTCCTAAAAATATTCGTCAATGGCGGCGAGAAGCTTCTTTGCCCGCCTCTTGGCGACCAGATTCGCCAGGGTCAGGTCAGGAACCTTCTTGAGATCATAAGCCATTACTTCATCCAACAGGCGGACATAAAGCTTGCGGTCAAAAGAGGGACGGGCGTAATGCTCGGCAAAGGCCACCAGGGCCGGGAGAAAATTACGCCCGGAAATTTCCAGGGCGCGAAGAAAATGTTTGCGGGCCAGATCCGGCCTGCCGCCGTAAGCCCGGGGCCGGGAACCGTAATATATTCCTAAAAACAGATGAGCGCCGCCATGGTAGCAGGTCTCATCCAGAGCCAAAACCCGGAGCATCAATTTTTCTATCTTGGGCAAATCCGCAAGTGCGGCGGGAGAACCATCCTGGTTGGCGACCCAGGATGCCCAGCCGTAAGCGCCCCAGAAGAGATAATCGGCATCGCCCCGCCCTGCCCCGGCGAGCAGTGAAGGCAATTGCTCAAGGGTGGTGTCCGGGGTAATCCCGAATTTTATTCTCAGCAGGGAAAAACCATAGTCCCGGGCCTTACGGCTCAGGGTCACCGCCCGGGACGGACGGCCGCATTCGGCCACCGCCGCGGTATAGGCGGCATAGGCCTTTACCACGTTAATCAGGAGTTTAGCGTTTCCCGGGTCACAAGCGATGAGGCTGTCAAGCATCAACAGATAGGCCGGAGCCCCGTCGCAGACCAGGTCGAGATCGGTCTGACGGTTGAGGTTGGCCACCAGCGACGAAAGGCTGATCGGCGAACAGGCGGTAAAGAGGAGAACAAGACCCCCAAGGAGAACACGCCCGGCCCCTGAACGAAAACCTGATTTTATCAAACTGCCTGCCCCTGCCATTCAAACCTCCCGAGAATGGCCGAATAATATCGGGGCCAGAGGCATTATGTCAATCAGATACAATGCCGTTGTGACAAATTACCCTTATTAAGACTGGATAGACAGCCGATAAGACAGGTAAAATACAGGTAGAGGTGATGAAAATGATTATGACCATAAAACAGGCAATAAAGGTATTGATGCAGAGCCCCCTCTACTTCCGCATGCGCCCGGCGGCCCGGCGCAAACTCCTGATCGAGTTCTGCCGGACGTGTAATGATTGACGATTCAGCGGTTCATGAAGAAAGGCAACAAGGGCAGGCTTCTCCGGCCTCACCCCTTATCGACTTTCGCCCGATAAAATATCCCAGACCTGTTTATACTCACGGCCTTTCATGAATGGATTATCAGGACGAACCCGATTCCAGATCTCCTGATCTGAGCTAGTTCAAACGATAGCGTTCATCTCCCCGTGCTATCGTAAAAAGTCGCAAATCATCATTTCCGTCATTCCGGGCTTGATCCGGAATGACGGAAAGAAGGGGCTTTTACGAAACCATCAAGGATAATTTACGGCCCCCCGGTGACGAAATGAAGTCCATCATATCTTTGCCCTGCTCACCTTTTTGGTTTATAGTACTTGCCGTTTTCCGTTAATTCGTAATTCTTATCTGAATCCGTGAGCGTTCGAGAGCGGGCCAGATGCAAGGAGGCAACCACGTTGATAATACTTCGGTATATCAACGGGTTGCCGACACAGCAGATGGTCCGCTATCGGACGCCCCGAAGGGCGGCGGGGTAAACCTGGCACCCAAACAGCGGCAACCCGGCCAAAAACGCGCTGGTTCAAACGGATGCGCTTTAATAGCCCTCGAAGCCGTCACAGATACAGGTCTTACTTACATTTTTAATAATTCCAACGGACAGGAGAGTACCATGAACATCCTTATCTTCGGACCCAACGGCAGCGGCAAAGGCACCCAGGGTGCCATTGTCCAAAAGAAGTACAACTTCCCCCATATCGAGAGCGGCGCCATCTTCCGCAAGAACATCGGCGGCGGCACCGAACTCGGCATGAAGGCCAAGGAATATATCGACCGCGGCGACCTGGTTCCCGACGATATCACTATCCCGATGATCCTTGACCGCCTTAAGGAAGACGACTGTAAAACCGGCTGGCTCCTCGACGGCTTTCCCCGCAATAAGGTTCAGGCCGAGACCCTGGCCAAGGCCCTGGCTGACGCCGGAATCAAACTTGACTACGTTATCGAAATCCTCCTCCCGCGCGAGGTGGCCAAACTGCGGATCACCGGCCGCCGTCTTTGCGTCAACGACAATAACCACCCCAATCACATAGCCTTTGACGCCATCAAACCGGTGGAAAAAGACGGCAAAATCGTCTGTCGGGTCTGCGGCGGCGACCTCAACACCCGCGCCGACGACCAGGATGACGACGCCATCGACAAGCGTCATAATATCTATTACGACGACAACACCGGCACCATGGCCGCGGTCAACTTCTTCAAGGGCCTAGGTGGTGACACCAAGGTGATCAGTGTTGACGGTGAGCAGTCGATCAAGGAAGTAAGCGCGGCGATCATGAAAGATTTAGCCTGATTCCCTTTGTGTTTTTTCCATTTGCGAATAAAGAAAGGTCGGGGCTTTTCCCCCGACCTTTCTTTTATCATATCGGAGGAATAAGATGAAAAAGACCCTCGCCGCGATAACCGCGGTTACCGCCTGCCTTACCGCCGCCAACGCCATGGCCTCGGGCTACCGGATCCCGGAACAATCGATGAACTCCACCGCCCTTTCCGGGGCCTACGTAGCCGCGGCCCATGGTGCCGATGCCGCTTATTTCAACCCGGCCAATATGAGCTGGGGAAAAAAATCAAGCGGCGAGTTGGATTTCACCTATATCAACCTATCAAGCATTGAATATCGCGACAACACCACCGCCGGAAAAAACGGCGGTTCCCGCACCGCGGATTTCATCCTCCCCCAGGTCCACGCGGTATCCCCTGCCTACGGCAAGGCCCATGTGGGAATCAGCCTCATCCACCCGGCCGGACTCTCCAAACGATGGGACGCCGGTTTCCCCCGGGCCACAACCGAAGAGTTTACCCTAAAGGTCACCGAATTTAATCCCTCGATAAGTTATGCCATCAATGATATGTTCTCGATGGCCGCCGGAATCAGGGCGATCTATACCAAGGGGGTGGTGAAAAGTACCGCCCTTTCGCCTTTTTCCGCCCCGCTCACCCTTTTAAGCCGGGACATGAAAGGAGACACCACCGAATTCAGCTATAACCTCGCCCTGGCAGCGAGACCGCTTGAAAATCTGAAACTTGCCGCCACCTACCGCCCCAAGGTCGATCTCGACCTTGAAGGTGACGCCCTGCTTCGTTCCAACTTTGAGACATACAACGGCAGTGCCTCGGTCAGCATCCCGCTGCCGGAGGTCATCACCCTGGCCGCGGCCTATACCATCAATAAAACCACGGTGGAACTCACCTGGGACCGGACCAAATGGTCTGACTACCGGAACCTTGATTTCAATTACAACCGCGACCTGACCTCCACCGCCACCCTGGGAAAATTCGACGCCCCCATCGCCAAAAACTGGGGCGACAGCAATGCCTACCGCCTTGGTATTACACATAATCTAAACAGCCGGATAACCCTGATGGCCGCCATCGCCCGGGATGAAAACCCGGTGCCGGAGCAGACCCTCGGTTTCGAGCTTCCCGATTCAAACGCCACCCTCTACTCCATCGGCGCCACTTATCAACACGGCAATGTGCGACTGGGGGCGAGCTACCTCTATGACAAGAAAGACAACCGCGACGTCAACAACGCCACCATCAACGGCAGATTCAGCGGTGCCGCGGCCCATCTGTTAACCATGGGAGCGGAGCTGAAATTCTGAGGCAACGACGGAAAATCCGTTATTCACCCGCGGCTGAAGACGCTTCCCCTCATCTAACAAAGGAAATGAAACAACGCGAAGGGTTGATCGTTTCAGCCGCGCGGATCAATAAGATTTTCTGAACCTGGTCTTGTAACATTTCGGGCAGGGTGGAATACGGCCGGTGGCCTTGAGGTTCATCCCGGCGCCGCAGGCCAGGCAGGTCAGAGTGCCGGGGCTGGTGACTTCGCCGGTCTTATACTCCACCTGTTTTTCCGCCATCTCGGCCAGACCGGCGACGCTATCGGCGATACTACGAAGCACCCGGGCGAGAAGACTTTTGACCCCGGCGGAAACCCGCTGCGGGGCCACCGCCTTTTTAATCGCCTCCCCGGCCCTGCGGGCACCCTTCTCCACCTGAAGCATATCCCGGCGAACATATTCAGCGATCTTCTCCGCCTGTTCGCGGGTATAATCTCCGGCCGCCGATAATTCGTCCCCGGCCTTTTTCAGGGACTCGTCCAGGGTCCTGCGCCCCGAGTCCAGCAATTCCCTCGTCCGGGACGCCAGTTTCTCGTAAAGACCGACGTCACGCTCACCATGATTATCGTCCATCCTGCCATGGTCTTCCATCTCAACACCTCCCATAAATAGAGAGAAAACTGAACCTGCTGTAAAAAAACCGAGGGTATCTTGCAAAATTCAAACTTTCATCCGAGGCCGGTGAATGAGCAAAATCAGAAAGCGCGGTCCGCCATGGCGGAATGAGTATTGTTCATTTTGCTCATGACGCCGGGATCGAACGAAAAGACCATTTTTCAAGATACCCATAATATTTTACCATCTTTTTGCTTTTGCAAGCCCATTGATTTACTATGGCGGCCATTGTTATTGCCCTGAACAACTCCCCCCGGAAAAATTAAGCAATGCCCGATCACCGATTCTTCGCAACCGCCCCGAAAAACCTTGAAACCCTGCTGGCGGAAGAACTGCGGGGCATGGGAATCAAAACCGCAAAAGATACCCGCGGCGGCGCCGGATTCACCGCCGGTCTTGCCGACGCTTACCGGGCCTGCATGTGGTCACGGGTGGCAAGCCGGATACTTCTGCTGCTGAAGGAATTTCCCGCCCCATCCCCGGAAGAACTTTACGCCGGGGTAAAGGAGATCGACTGGGGCGGCCATTTCGCCATTGAAAAGACCTTTGCCATTGACGCGGACTGCGCGAATTCACAGATAAACCACAGCCGTTTCGCGGCCCTTAAGGCCAAGGACGCGATTGTCGACCAGTTCCGCGACCGGACCGGTTCCCGCCCCTCGGTCGCGCCCCGGGATCCGGATATCCGCCTTAACCTCTATATCTCCCGCGACCGGGCCGCACTCAGTCTCGACCTCTCGGGCGAATCCCTCCACCGCCGCGGCTGGCGGGAAGAATCCGTGGTCGCGCCGCTGAAAGAAAATCTGGCCGCAGCCATTCTCCTCCGGGCCGGATGGCCGGAGATTGCCGCCAGCGGCGGCGCCCTGATCGACCCCATGTGCGGTTCCGGCACTTTTGCCATCGAGGCGGCGATGATCGCCGGCGATATCGCCCCGGGGATCTTGCGGCAGCGCTGGGGATTTACCGCCTGGCGCGGCCACGACCCCGCCGCGTGGGAAAGGATAAAAGCCGAGGCCCGAAGGCGTAAAGAGACGGGGTCGGCCCAAATCCCACCCATCCGCGGCTATGACCACGATCCCCGGGCGGTGAAGGCCGCCATCACCAATGTCGGCAATGCCGGACTGACCGGTCCGGTACATATCGAACGCCGCGAGATCAAACAAAGCGGCCCGGCCCACCCGGACGACCACGGTCTGGTGGTGATCAACCCGCCCTATGGCGAACGCTTGGAGAATGAAGCCGCCATCACCCGCCTCTACCAACGGATCGGGACCTGCCTGAAAGACAATTTTCCCGCCTGGCGGACGGCGCTGTTCACCGGCAGAGCCGACCTGGGGTACGCCCTGGGTCTGCGGGCGGTAAAAGTCCATTCACTTTTCAACGGCGCCATCGCCTGCAAACTCCTCCACTTTGATATCCGCCCGGAATTTTTCCTGACAACGGGCAATAGACCGACACCCATGGCCGGGGAAGGAAGAAGCCCGGGATCGACAATGTTCGCCAACCGACTGAAAAAGAACCTGAAAAAGCTCAAAAGCTGGCGCGAACGGGAAAATATCACCTGTTTCCGCGCCTATGACGCCGACCTGCCGGAGTACAACCTCGCAATCGATGTCTATCAATCCGTTGGAAAACGGAGCGACAGCGACGCATGGACGCGCCGCCACGAGAAAGAAAAACGATGGATCAACGTCCAGGAATATCAGGCCCCGAAGACGGTGGCGGAAAAACAGGCGCGTCTGCGTCTGCGCGAGGCTCTGGGAGAGATAATCGCCATCTTCTCCATCAATGAAAAAGACCTGTTCCTCAAGACCAGACAACGGCAAAGGGGGAAAAACCAGTATGAGAAACTGGCGAATGAGGGTGTATTTCAGCGGATAGAGGAATCGGGCTGCCGCTTTCTGGTCAATCTCAGCGACCATCTCGACACCGGCATCTTCCTCGACCACCGCTCCACCCGACGGAAGATCGCCGCCATGGCCCGGGGCCGGGACTTTTTGAACCTGTTCGCCTACACCGGCACCGCCACGGTAATGGCGGCAAAAGGCGGCGCTGAAACAACGACCAGCGTGGACATGAGCAACACCTACCTCAACTGGGCGAAACGGAACATGGCTGAAAACGGTTTCACCGGCCCCGGACACCGTTACTTCAGGGAAGACTGTCAAAAATGGCTTGCAAAGGCGGGAAAGGAAAAAAATCGTTACGGCCTGATTTTCCTCGATCCCCCGAGTTTTTCAACCTCAAAAAAGATGCCCCGGGGAAAAACCCTCGACATCCAGCGTGATCATGTCCCGCTGATCCGCGCCGCCGCCGATATACTCACCCCGGATGGAATCCTTCTGTTCTCAACCAACCTGCGCGGCTTCCGCCTGGCGGCGGACCGGCTCACCGGGTTGACGGCAACCGACATCAGCCGCAAAACCATACCGCCCGATTTCAGGAACAACCCCGGAATTCACCAATGCTTTGAGATAGTGTCTGTCCAGAAATCAGACACGGGACAAGACACGGATGACAGACGGTTGCCCAGAACCATGTTGCGGCCAGACTCTTGATCCTGCCGATTTTTTCAACGGTTCGCTAATCCCAGACCTCGATATCACCGTGTTTACACATGACGCAGCGCAATTCCGGGTCCTGTTTTTCAAAGGCGGCACGCCACTTCTCCTCTTCTATCTTTTCAGCGATCCCGGCGGCGCATTCGTCGCAGAGCCAACGATCCCCTTCCGGGGTCACCCATAATTTCATAATTTTCCTCCCTGTATTTTTCAGATAGCACATTCCAGCGCGGGACAACCGACCCCAGCTATGGCTTACAACCAATCCCAACAGCCCCCGCCACTTTATCACTAATGATGACGTCGTAAAAATTCGCAAATCATCATTTTTGTCATTCCGGACTTGATCTGAACTCCTGTGATTTCAACATATTATGGATTCCGGCCTTCGCCGGAATGACGGAAACAAGAGGTCTTTGCGGAATCATCACTAATGCTCCTCTATCCCGAACTTTCCCCATGCCCGGCGGTAGAGCCCGAGCATCTCCTCTTCCAGCCGCGCCCGCCAGACCTCGATCTCTTCCCGTTTTATCCGGGGAGGGACGACAAACTCCCGGCCGTAACACACCCCAATCCGTGAAAAGGGTTTAGGAAGAACCGTACGGTCCCAGCTTTTAAAGACCCAATAACGATCAGCGGCCCATACCACCGGCACCACCGGCACCCCGAGACGGCTCGCCATCAGAATGACCCCGCTCTGGAGGGTCAGCGGCGGCCCCTGGGAACCGTCAGCGACAATGGCGCCGTTACCGTCGGTACCGATCAGCTTCAACATCCGCCGCAGGGCCCTGACCCCGTCGCGGCCGCTTGATCCCCTCACGGTCCGGTACCCGAGGCCCTCTAAAATTCTGGCGACGAATTCGCCGTCGGTGCTGGCGCTGACCATCGGGATCCAATTGCCGCCCCGACTCAGGTGGACGATATAAAAGATGGAATAATGCCAGAAGGTAAAGACACAGGGCGGCCCGGCAAGCATCCGCCGGTAACGCTCCCGGTCAGGGAAATTGCTCCGGCAGGTGGCAAAGAGCAAACGGCTGACTGTCCCGTAAAGCCACGGGGCAAAAAACAGGGCCAGACGGTAGAGGAAAGATTTCTTTTTCATCCTACAGCAACTCCAGTTCCATTTTCCGCAGGACCACAATCCGGTCGCGGAGCCCGGCCGCGGTCTCAAAGGCCAATTCAGCGGCAGCGGCGCGCATGTCCTTTTCGAGTTTTTTTATCTCCCGCCGCAGCCCGGCGATATTACCGTATTCCGCCGCCATTGTCGCCATCTCCGTATCCGACCCGATCTCAGACGCGTTATCAGCATAGTCCTTTTCATAAATGCTTGCCGATATGTCCTTGATCCGACTCTTGACCGTGACCGGGACGATATGGTGTTCACGGTTATAGGCTGCCTGAATCCCCCGCCGTCTGGCGGTCTCTGAAACAGTCACCCGCATAGCCCGGGTCTGTTTGTCGGCATACATGATCACCCGGCCGGCAACATTTCGCGCCGCCCGGCCGCAGGTCTGGATCAGGGACCGCTCACTGCGGAGGAACCCCTCCCTGTCAGCGTCAAGGATCGCCACCAGGCTCACCTCCGGCAGGTCAAGCCCCTCGCGGAGGAGGTTGATTCCCACGAGAACGTTATACTCAAGACGACGCAGGTCACGAATCAATTCCATTCTTTCGATGGTATTGATCTCAGAGTGAAGATAGCGCACCTTTACCCCCAGGTTGTCAAGGTATTCGGTGAGGTCCTCGGCCATTCTCTTGGTCAGGGTGGTTACCAGCACCGCCTCGCCCAGTTCCTGCCGCGCCCGGCACTCGTGAAGCAGATCATCAACCTGACCCGTGGCGGGCCGAACCTCGATCTCCGGGTCCATGAGGCCGGTGGGCCGGATTATCTGCTCAAGCAAATGCCCCCCGGCCCGGTCAAGCTCATAGTCGCCGGGGGTGGCGGAGACATACACCGTCTGCCCCACCCGTTCCTCGAACTCCTCAAAGCGCAGGGGACGGTTATCAAGGGCCGAGGGAAGACGGAAACCGAATTCCACCAGGGTCTTCTTCCGCGAACGGTCACCGCGGTACATCCCACCGATCTGGGGCACGGTGACGTGGGATTCGTCGATAAAGGCGAGAAAATCTTCGGGGAAATAGTCAAGCAGGGTCGGCGGTGGTTCGCCGGGAGATCGGCCGGTAAGATGACGGCTGTAATTTTCAATGCCGTTGCAATAACCAAGTTCACTGATCATCTCAAGGTCAAAGTCAATACGCTGGGCGAGTCGCTGCGCCTCCAGCAGCTTTCTTTCGCCCTCGAAAAAAGCGACCCGCTCCCCGGCTTCGACCCGGATCGAGTCCATGGCCGCGGCCAGACGCTCCTTTGAGGTGACAAAATGACTGCCGGCAAAGACCGTGACCTCGTCAATATCGGCCAAGGCCCGACCGGTTAAGGGATCAATGACCCGAATCGCCTCCACCGTGTCCCCAAACATCTCCACCCGCAGACCCCGATCCTCCTCGTAGACCGGAAAAATCTCGATCACATCCCCCCGGCTCCTGAAGGTGCCACGGTGAAACGAAAGATCGTTGCGCTCGTAAAGCATAACCACCAGCCGCCTCTTGATCTCCTCAAGGGGAATTTCCTCGTCTTTTTTCAGGAAAAGGTGCATGGCCTGGTACTCTTCCGGTGAACCAAGACCGTAAATACAAGAGACCGAGGCGACAATGATCACGTCGCGGCGGGTGAGCAGGGAACGGGTGGCGGAGTGGCGCATCTTGTCGATGGCCTCGTTGATCGCCGAGTCCTTTTCGATATAGGTGTCGGACTGGGGGATATAGGCCTCGGGCTGGTAATAATCGTAATAACTGACAAAATACTCCACCGCGTTGTCGGGAAACATCTCGCGCAACTCGGCGTAAAGTTGGGCCGCCAGGGTCTTGTTGGGGGCCATGACCAGGGCCGGACGATCGCAGGCGGCAATCACCTGGGCCATGGTAAAAGTCTTGCCGCTGCCGGTGACCCCGAGGAGAACCTGGTGCCGGCTGCCGGAGGCGATGGAGGCAAGCAGGCCCCTGATCGCCCGGGGCTGGTCGCCGGTGGGGGAATATTCCGAAACCAGATTGAAGGCGGGCATCAGCCCCTCCCGCCGAAATGTTCAAAGCCGCCGGAGACGATCCCGCGTCTGCCGTCGGCGGCGACAATGAAGACCCCCTCTTCCGTGAGCATCCGGCCGATCCGGGATACCTTGCAACCGCAGGCCGCGGCCCGGGTAACAAGGGGGGCTACATCAGCGGCGGCAACGGTAAAAAGGAGTTCATAGTCCTCGCCGCCGCGGACCGCCAGTTCCAGGGGATCAGCGCCAACGACCTCCGCCGCCGCAGACAATCCGGGAGGCATGGGCAGACGCGCGGCCTCGATTACCGCCCCAAGGCCGGAGGCGCGGCAGACATGGCCGAGATCACGGGCAATGCCGTCGGAGAGATCGATCATCGCCCGCGCCATCCCCGTCTCCGCCAGCAATTGCCCCAGGGCCACCCGAGGTTCCGGGGCAAGATGGGCCCGGAGAATGGCGGGAAATTCCCCCGCCGCCATCCCCTTCCGGCACAGTTCAAGACCGGCAGCCGCCCCGCCGACATTACCGCTGACCATGATCTCGTCTCCGGCCACGGCATCCGAACGTTTCAGTGGACCTTGGCCCACCGCCTCGCCAATAACCGTGACCGTGAAGCTGTAAACCGGAGAGCGGACAGTATCGCCGCCGGCAAGGACACCGCCATGATTGTTTAGACAGGCGGAGAATCCATCCATAAACTCCCGGCAAAAAGAAAAATCCGCCCGCGGCAGTCCCAGGGAAAGGAAAAGATAACGGGGCCTGCCGCCCATGGCGGCGATATCGCTGAGATTTACCGCGGCACTTTTATATCCCAGATCCCGCGGCGGATGCCAGCTGAGATCAAAATGCACCCCCTCAACCAGGGTATCGGTACTGACCAGAAGGGGGCGGACGGACGGGGCAAGGACGGCGCAATCGTCACCGACACCATGGATAATACCGGCGGCAGCAGGGTCTGCCGCCGCCCGAATCATCGCGATAATCTCAATTTCTGGGGAAGATTCCATTAAAGTTTCACCGGATCAGGGTCGATAATTCAGCAAAGGCCATAAAGGCACTATGGACTTTGCCAAGTCCGTCATAAGGGTATCTTGAAAAAGAAGAATTTTCATCCGAGGCCAAGGAATGAGCAAAATTAAAAAACGCAGCATATCAGGCATATGTGAGCATTTTTCATTTTGTTCATGACGCCGGGATCGGACGAAAAGTCCATTTATCAAGATACCCATAAATGATGGCTTCGTAACAATTCCCCGCGGAAATCGCCGTTTCAAGCCGGAGCGGGGAGTTGTTACTAGTTCATCATAAATGGAGGGTAAAGGTATGGAAACCGTATGCTGTGTCTGCTTTAAGAAGAAAAAAGGCGATAAATGGATCAACGGCACCCCCCGCCCCGATCACACAATCTCCCACGGTTTCTGCCCCGACTGTTTTGAGCTTGTTATCAGCAGGGTCGAAACCGTGGCCGCGTCCCGCAGCACATCCGATCCCATTGCCGCCTGAAACCCTTGTTCTCCAGGTAGGATGACAGCCCGTTTTTCAACGGAATGTTAAACTACTTGATCAACTTCAATCCGTACTTCTTCACGCCCTGGTCTTTCTTTTCCGTTCGCGTCTGTTGTGCCGCCCCGGTATCAATAGCGGCGATGAAACGCTTGTCACCGCCCATGGTAAATACCTCCTGCCCGGTCACCTGTGCCGTCCGCAGGGTCCATGATACCGGTTGCGGCGGCACGGTGAGAAAGAGAAGGTCCACATGCCACCATTCATCCCGCTTGCCGGTATCACGACTTATTCCACGCACCAGGGCGTAGGCCACCATCTGTGGATTCTCGGTCACCACGATAACGATATCGCCGGTCACGGTGCTGTCTTTCAGGGTTACGAGTTTTTTCAGTTCATCAAGGGTCTTTTCCAAAGTCCACTCCTCCACCATGATTCCTTATTCTTTTATCTTGTTGTTTAGCCGCTGTCGCCGCTTTTGCAAAGTATCCCGGCCGGACTTTTTTCTATGGCAAAGGGGAGAATTGTGATTATTATCTTATGGGTATCTTGATAAACAGCCTTTTCGTCCAAGGTACGGAGAGTGAGCAAAATTTTAAAAATCACAGTCACATCATGACGGGATGAACATTATTTCACTTTGCTCATGACGCCGGAATCGGGCGAAAAGACCATTTATCGACAGACACCAGCCAACGGGATCGCGATATAGACGACCGTCAAGGTCACTACCCCGGGGTTGTTTATTCTCAAAACAACCGGCACGACCCTGAAACATCAAACCAGAGCGGAGGAGGTCTTTCCCATGCCGCGCAGTAAAAAGTCAATCGCATCATTATTCAGCCTGTTGTTCATCTCCATACTCTTTATCCTTGCTCCCACCAAAGGGGCAGCCCAGGGTCCGCCTTCATTCGCCGATCTGGCGGAAAAACTCGGCCCCACCGTGGTTAATGTTTATACCAAAAAAGTAATCAAAGGTGGCCAGACCTCTTTTCATGGCCAGATGCCGAAAGACATGCCTGATTTCTTTAAAAAGTTCTTCGACATGCCGAATCGTGGTTCAGGAAAACACAAGGTCATGAGCCTCGGTTCCGGGGTAATCATCTCCGCCGACGGCTATATCGTTACCAATAACCATGTGATCAAGGACGCCGATGAAATCAACGTCCGCCTCACCGATTATGAAGAATTCAAGGCCAAAATCATCGGCCGTGACCCAAAAACCGATATCGCCCTGATCAAGATCAAATCGAAAAAGCCCCTGGCCTTCGCCCCCTTTGGCGATTCCGCCAAACTGCGGGTGGGCGAATGGGTGGTGGCCATCGGCAACCCCTTCGGCTTTGAAAACACGGTCACCGCCGGTATCGTCAGCGCCAAGGGCCGCAATATCGGCAATTCCACCTACGAAAACTTCATCCAGACCGACGCCTCGATCAACATGGGCAACTCCGGCGGTCCCCTGTTCAACATGGAAGGAGAACTGATTGGCATCAATTCCGCCATCTTCTCCCGCGACGGCGGCAATATCGGCCTTGGTTTCGCGATTCCGGTAAACATGGTCCACAATGTCGTCGACCAGTTAAAGGAGCACGGCAAGGTCGTCCGCGGCTGGCTGGGGGTCATGGTTCAGCACGTTAACGCCGATCTTGCCAAGGAATTCGGCCTCGACCGTCCCATGGGCGCCCTGGTGGGAGAAGTCATGAAGGGCAGCCCCGCTGACAAAGGCGGGATCAAACAGGGCGATGTCATCGTCAAATTCATGGGTAAGAAAATCAAACAGATGACCGAACTCCCGGCCATGGTTGCCCAGACTCCGGTGGGAACAAACGCCAAGCTCCTGGTAATGCGTAAAGGCAAAGAAAAGGTACTGAGCATAAAAATCGGCAAACTCAAGGAAGGGGCCACCGCCGGCGGAAGTACAAAAGATACCGAAACCAGTGAAGACCTGGGATTAACGGTGCAGGAGTTGACCCCGGAACTGGCCAGGATAATGAAACTTGAGAATGAAACCGGCCTGGTGGTCACCGACGTGGCCCCCGACTCCCCGGCCGCCGATGTCCGCATTACCCCCGGAGAGATCATCATCCAGATCAACCAGAATGATATCAAAACCATCAAGGACTACCGCAAGGTCATGGCCAGGGTCAAGAAAGGCGACAACATCCTCCTCCTGATCAAGAAGGGCGAACATTCCCGCTTCGTGGTAATCAAAAACCGCTGAGGCCCCGGCCTCGGTATTGCACCATAAGGAGGTGCCGGATGCGAACAATGCGACTCGTCAGACCGTTGAAAAAGCCGTCCATGGCTTTCCCCTCCCCGGTCGGCCCACACAGGTTTTGGCCAACCTCTCGATTCCACCGGGTTTTTCAACGAACAGCTATAACTACGATTATGGCGCTCTCAGCGATTCTGCCCCTGCTCTCCGCCTGCGCCTACAACAACCGGGTGGCACCCATTCGCCTGCCCGAGGCGGCGGCGAATATGGTCGAGGTGAACGGTCTAAAGATGACCGCCACCGCCTTTGTCAACCATGAGGCGGCGGAGAAGGCCTTTGGTTTTGATATCAGAAAGGCGGGTCTCCTGCCGATACAGGTCACCTTTGAGAACGATGGTTCAAGCAGGGTCAAGGTCAAGGCAAAACAGACCTTTCTCGTCGATGACAACCACAATGCCTGGCCGGTAATGGATAGCCGTGAGACCTACGCCCGGACAAAGAAATTCGTCGATATCGGTGAAACAGTCAAGGGCAGTGCCAAACCGTCACTCCTGATGGGTGCGGCCGGGGCCGTGGCCGGCCTGGCCATCGGCATAGTATCGGGTGAAAATATCGGCGAAATGATGGGCAAGGGTGCCGCCATCGGCGCTGCGGCCGGTGCCATCAGCGGCGGTGCCGACGCCTACGCCAGAACCGGGCGGAGAATCCGCGACGATCTCGCCCGCAAGACCCTGAAAAACGACGACATCATGCCGGGCCAGATCGCTTACGGGGTCTTGTTCTTCCCCGGATTTCCCAAGGACGAGGCTGCCTCTGCCAAGGAACTGCGGCTGTCGCTGGACTTCGGCTACAGCTCATCAAGGGTGGTTACCATCTCCCTTGATGGGGGCCGGAACGGAAAGTGAACAGATTCCATAAACATCACCATTCCCCCTGATGAGAAAATATGATTTTTTCTCATCAGGGTAATTGATCGCTTGCGCGGAAGAGAAAAACAGGCGACCTGAGAACAAAACGGAAACAAAAAAAGCCCGGAGAACTTGCCCCCGGGCTTTTTTGTTTCCGCGTCATCAATGATGCTGGCGTCGTAAAAATATGTCGCTGGCTGAGTAAGAATTTCGATATACAAAGATTAGTGTATTTAGGTTCGCTCAGATATTAGCGGCAAATTCACGATCAGCGCGACGGACGGCACCCCCCAGGGAACGGATAAGATCGAGATCCTTTACCCCCGCTTCACTCTCAACCCCGGAGTTGACATCAACCGCGAACGGACGCACCTGTTTTATCGCCGCAACCACGTTTTCCGGGTTAAGGCCGCCGGCCAGAATAACCGGCCCCGGAATATTAAAATTCTCTATCAGATCCCAGTCAAAGACCTTGCCGCTGCCGCCGGCCATATCTTCATGATAGGTGTCAAGGAGAAAGGCCCGCGCCACTCCGGCCCAAGGGGTAAACTGTTCGCCGTCGCTACCGTTATGAACCGCGAAGGTCTTGATGATCCGGGCCGGAATGCCCCGGCAATATTCCACCGACTCCCCGCCGTGAAGCTGGACCATGGTCAGACCGCAATACTCGACGATCTCCCGGACCACACTATGTTCCTCGTTGACAAACACCCCCACCGAATCGACAAAAGCCGGCAGGGAGGCGATTATCTCCCGCGCCGTCTCCACTTCCACTGCCCGTGGACTCCGGGGGGCAAAGATGAAACCTACCGCGTCAACCCCGGCCATGACCGCGGCAGCGGCGGCTTCGGAAGTTTTGAGACCACAGATCTTTATCCTCGTCCTGACTTGCATTTTTTCTTATCCCTGTTTCAAGGTGTCCTCTTGCCCCATGAGTTCCGCCAACGCCAGCACCCGGTCCGGGGAACGCATAAGCGACTCACCCACCAGCACCGCCCTGGCCCCGACCGCCCGCACCCGGGCGACATCGTCACGGGTGAATATTCCCGACTCACTGACGAGGACACAATCCGGGCCGATCATGGCCGCGAGCTCCACCGTAGTGTCAAGGTTGAGGCTGAAATCCTTGAGATTGCGGTTATTGACCCCGATGATCCCGGCACCGGCGGCGATCGCGACCTCCATCTCCCCCCGATCATGGACCTCGACCAGAGCGGCAAGCCCCATTTCCGCCGCCATCTGACGATAATCACGCAACTGCACGGGATCAAGGATGGCGACGATGAGGAGAACGGCATCGGCCCCCCAGGCCACGGCCTGTTCAATCTGGCATGGATGAATAATGAAATCCTTGCGCAGCAAGGGAAGAGAGGTCACCGCCCGGACCCTGGCGAGAAAACTGATATGGCCCTGAAAAAAATTTTCATCGGTAAGTACCGATATCGCCCCGGCCCCGCCATTTTCATAGTCAACGGCAATGGTCTCGGGATCAAAATCAGGGCAGATAAGCCCCCTGGAAGGTGACGCCTTCTTGACCTCGGCGATCACCGCCATCCCGGAAGAGACCTCGGCAAGCATGGCACGGAAGTCACGGCGCGGCCCCAAGTCTTGCTCCGGCATGGCCCAGCCCTCACGCCTCAGGTCCGCGACCTCCTCCTCTTTTACCGCAACGATACGCTCGAGGATATTCAAGCCCCACCGCCCTCCCGGTTACTCACCTCAATCAGGGCGGAAATCTTTGCCGCCGCCGCCCCGCTCCTGACCAGATCCCGGGCTATGTCCACCCCGTCTTTCATGGTAGCGGCCCTCCCGGCGGCCATGATCGCCGCCCCGGCGTTGAGACAGGTCATATCAAGACAGGGGCCGTCGACGCCGCTGAGGATTTCACGGAGCTGGGCCGCGGCCCCGACAGCATCCCCACGGCCCCGGAGGTCGCCAAGGGTAGCACGGCGGAGGCCGACCTCCTCCGGGGTGACAATATACTCGCGCACCCCGCCATCCCATTCCGCCACCCGGGTCTCGCCGGTAAGGGTAAGTTCATCAAGATTGCCCTCGCCCCATACCACCAGAGCCCGTCTGGCCCCGAGACGGCCGAGGACCTCGGCCACCGGCACCGTCAACGCGGGGGAATAGACCCCCATCACCTGTACCGTGGCCCCGGCCGGGTTGGTAAGGGGACCGAGGGCATTGAAGATGGTGCGGATACCGATCTCGCGCCGCGGGCCGATGGCGTATTTCATCGCCCCGTGCATCTTCGGCGCGAACATGAAACCTATCCCGGCCTCCCTGATACAGTGGGCGATCGCCCCGGGAGGCAGATCAAGATTCACCCCCAGGGCCTCAAGGACATCAGCGCTGCCACAATGACTCGACACTGACCGGTTGCCGTGTTTGGCCACCGGAATCCCGGCAGCGGCGACAATAAAGGCGGCGGAGGTGGAGACGTTAAAGGTCCCGGAACCGTCGCCGCCGGTGCCGCAGGTATCGCCCAGGATTCCGTCCGCGGTCTCCACCTCGACCCGGGTCGCCCTGGCCCGCATAACCTTCGCCGCCCCGACTATCTCGTCAACGGTTTCGCCCTTCATCCGCAGGCCGGTAATAAAGGCCCCGATCTGGGCGTCAGTGGCGGCACCGGTCATTATCTCGTCCATGACCCCGGTCATCTCAGCCTCGGTCAGGTCGATGGAGTCAACCACCCTGGCAATAGCGTCTTTTATCATCTCTTCTCCCCCCATGAGGCGATTGAAGTCGGATATCCCGGGGCAATAAAGTTCCGTAACAGCTCAATTCCAACCCGGGTCATGATAGATTCCGGATGAAACTGCACCCCCTCCACCGCAAGACCTTTATGGCGCACCGCCATGACTTCATCCCGATCCGTGCGGGCGGTGATCTCAAGGCAGTCGGGCATGGTCGCCTCGTCAATAACCAGGGAATGATAACGCATGGCCTCAAAAGGGGATTCAAGGCCGGCAAACACCCCGGCGACATCGTGAAAAACCGGACTGGTCTTGCCGTGCATCAACCGCCCGGTCCGTACCGTCTTTCCGCCAAAGGCCTCACCAATTGACTGATGCCCGAGGCAGATCCCCAATACCGGCACCCTGCCGGCAAAGGCGCGGATGGCCTCTATCGATATCCCGGCCTCGGCCGGGGTGCAGGGACCAGGGGAAATAATCAACCGATCCGGGGTCAGGGCGACAAGTTCACTCACCGTGGCCTGGTCGTTCCGGATCACCCGAACCTCAAGGGATGACTCAATGGCGCCCAGGGTCTGGACGACGTTGTAGGTAAATGAATCGTAATTATCGATGATGATAATCATGGCTAAAAGCCCTGTTCCACAAGTTCCATCGCCCTTCTCAACCCCATGGCCTTGTTGACCGTTTCCTTGTACTCCAGGGCCGGGTCGGAATCAGCGACAATCCCGGCCCCGGCCTGAATCCAGAGATCTTTACCGTGAAGAACAAAGGTCCGGATGGTAATACAGAGGTCCATGTTGCCGGAGAAACCGAAATAGCCCACTGAACCGGCATAAGGGCCGCGACGTTCCGGTTCAAGCTCTTCGATGATCTCCATCGCCCTGATCTTTGGGGCGCCGCTGACGGTTCCGGCGGGAAAACAGGCGGAAAGGACGTCGAACTGATCAAGGCCCGCGGCCAGGCGGCCGGAGACACTTGAGACAATGTGCATAACGTGGCTGTAACGCTCGATTACCATCAGGTCGCGGGGAAGCACCGAACCATATTCGCTGACCCGGCCGACATCGTTACGACCGAGATCGACCAGCATCAGGTGTTCGGCCCGTTCTTTAGCGTCGGCGAGAAGCTCTTCCTCCATCAACAGATCATCATCCGGAGTCTTTCCCCGCCTCCTGGTTCCGGCAATGGGACGCACCTCGACCGCGTCATCCTCAAGGCGGACAAGAATCTCAGGTGATGAACCCACCTGCACCACCTCCCCCATCTTGAGGTAAAAGAGGTAAGGGCTGGGATTAATATGACGCAGGGCGCGATAAAGATGAAAGGGGTGGACCTCGGTGGTGGTATGGAAACGCTGGGACAGAACCACCTGGAATATATCGCCGGCAACGATATATTCCTTGGCCTTTTCCACCATCCGCTCGAATTCCGCCTCGGTCATATTGGAAGAAAACTCATGCGCCGGAAGGGAATCACAGACCGCGGCCGCGGCCGGAATAGCCCCGCGGATCTTTGTGACCACCCGGTCAATCTCCTCGCCCGCCTGACGATATAGAGAAGCCGAATCCCCGGCGCGCACCGGAACCATCCTGATAACAGTAAGGGTCTGACGGAGATTGTCGTGAACCAGAAGGGTGGCCGGGACCATGAAGGCCGAATCGGGAAACTCGTCAAGACCGGGGTTGTCGGCCGGGAGGTCTTCCATGAAACGGACCATGTCGTAGCCGAGATAGCCGACGGCGCCACCGAAAAACCGCAACCCGGGGATGTCCGGCACCGGGCCGACCTCGGCCAGGATCTCCCGCAACAATTTTATCGGATTGCCGCGCCTGATCTCCTCGCCGATCACTCCGCTGATCCGGACCTCATCGCCGCGGCTTGAAAACAGGGCCAGGGGGTCATAACCGATGAGCGAATAACGCCCCCATTTCTCCCCGCCTTCAAGACTCTCGAATAAAAAGGCATTATCCTCGTCAAGACCGAGGCGGGCGAAAATTGAAAGGGGCGTTTCAAGATCACAGACAATCTCCCGGCTTACCGGGACAAGGCCATGATTGGCGGCAAGGATTGAAAACTCTTCCGGGGAGGGACGCAATTTCACCGTCCACCCCCGGAAGACCCGGAGAAACGGCTGATGAACTCGCAATTCCCCGCTCCGGGTTGAAACGACGGTTTCCGGGCGGCAGGCACCGGGATGCTTAAATCCAGAACTCGGACTAAGTCCGCAAACACGCGGGATTTATTAACCCATCTCGCCGCCCGGCGCCTTTTCCGGAAATCGCCGAAGACGCCTCCTCGGGGAGGACTTGTTACGAGACTGTCACGATTGATTCGCAAAAAAAGCGCAGAAGCCGGGTCGGGTTCGTCCCGGCTGTCGTCAACAGACCTGTTTTTTATCGGGCTACTGTCAGGTTCCATTCAGTAGTTCAGGCGTTTTTCCGCCCAACTATGGTTAGGGCCTATGGCCACCGGAGCCGGGCCACGAACGACGGGGAATTTCCACTGCCGGCGATTAAGCCGCGGCAAGTGCGTTTACTTTACGGGTCAGACGAGAGATCTTGCGTGAAGCGCTTTTCCGGTGCATGGTCCCCTTACCGGCGGCCTTGGCAATGAGTTTTTCGGCCTGTAACAGGGCGGCACGGGCATCGTTAACGGATGAGGTGCTAATGGCACTATCAACGGCCTTGACGACATTCTTGACTCTGGTCTTCATTATCCGGTTGCGCTGGCGACGCACCAGACTCTGACGATGCCTCTTGAGAGCGGACTTGTGATTAGCCAACTTGCTTTACTCCTTAACAAATATTTTTCACATCCATCCGCGAACAACAGCCACGCCGCCGCCGGGATGAAACCTAATCAAAAAAAGGAATATGATATATTAATATCAGGGAAAAGGCTTGTCAACCAGAATCAGCCACCGAAATTCACCGTCACCAGGGACGACCATCGAAGCCCCGAAGTTCCCCTGACAGAAATAACACCATTTTTTTTAAAAAAATCAAGGGCGTCCTTGCCTAATGCCGAAAAAATTGTTTTATTTAAACAAGTTATCGTCCTTATTGACAGGCCTCTCTCCCCAGACTGCCCATTCGCCGGTCTATCCTCCTGAAAAAGGGCGTTTTTCTGAACCCACGACCACACGCAGGCCATGTTTGAACTGATAAAAGCATTCAGATGGCAGGACATCCCTGATATACTGATTGTCTGGTATCTCATCTACCGGGTGCTCCTGATCATCCGCGGCACCAGGGCGGCGCAGATGCTGGCCGGCATCGGAATTATCATTGTCGCCTATTTCGGAGCCCGGGAATTTGAACTCCTGACCCTTTACTGGCTCCTCAACACCTTTCTCAGTTCCATCTTTCTGATCATAATCATCGTCTTCCAGCGCGACATCAGACGGGCCCTGACCCAGGTGGGACAGACCCCGTTTGCCAAGACCTATGAAAACACGATCCAGAACATGGATGAAATCGTCGGGGCCGCGATTTATCTGTCGCGCAAACGTATCGGCGCCCTGATCGTCATCGAACGGGAGACCGGACTCAAAGACTATATTGAAAGCGGGCATAAACTTGACGCCGCCCTGTCACGCGAGCTTCTGGTAAGTATCTTCCACACCTCGTCCCCGCTGCATGACGGTGGAGTAATCATCCGGGCCGGGCGCATCCTCACCGCTGGCAGTGTCCTGCCCCTGACCAAAAACCCCTATATCAGCCGCCGCCTCGGCACCCGGCACCGGGCTGCCATCGGTTTATCGGAAGAGACCGACGCGGTGGTAATCGTGGTAAGTGAGGAAACCAGCCAAATCTCGCTGGTGCAGCACGGCGCGATCACCAGCGACCTTGATGACACCTCACTGAGAAACCGGCTTGACGCCATCTTTGTCCCCCAGGAGTATCACACCAACCTATGGAAAAACTGGCTAAACAGATAGGAAAAAAGTTGTCCCGCGTGGGCAGTCTGAGCTGGCCGAAGGACTGGATTCTGAAAATCGTATCCCTGCTCTTCGCCCTGATGCTGTGGTACTTCGTCGTCGGCGAGGCCAAGGTTGACATTACCCTGTTCGTGCCGCTTGAGATCGTCAACCTGCCCCAGGACCTGGTAATTTCAAACCAGTTCAAGAAAGAGCTCGAAGTTACGGTAAACGGCCCCCGCGGCCTGACCCGCAACATCAGAAACCAGCATTTTTCCCGGCCGGTCAACATGGAAAAGGCAGTTCCCGGGACCATGTTAATCCAGAACGGCCCCGACTCGATAAACTTCCCCCGGGGAATCAGGGTAATCAGAATCCAGCCGACCAATATCACCATAGAGATCGACCGTCTGGTTCAAAAGAATCTGCCGGTAAAGGCGACCATCAAGGGCAAACCCGAAACCGGCTTTGAAATCTTTTCGGTCTCAGCCCAACCCCAGGCCATAAAGGTCACCGCCCCGGGCAAGTTTCTGAAACCGGTATTGTTTCTCCCAACCGAACCCATTGACATCAGCGGTATCAAGCGGGGACAGATCCTTGAATCAAACCTGGTACTCAAGCCGGAGCTTGCGGAACTGGTCGGCGATCCGCTGATAAAGGTCAAGGTCAATGTACGGGAAAGAATGGTGGAGAAAAAAATCCAGGGGGTGAAAATCCACCTGGATGTCCCGAAAGGCCGACGCTACCGCCTTTCGCCCTCCGGGGTAACGATAACGGCGATGATCCCCTACCATCTCCTTCACGGCAGAAACAGGATCAACCTGAAAAAGAACATCAAGGCGACAGTATCCGCGCCCATACCTGACACGGCCGGGAACCACAAACTCAAGGTCGCGGTTGCCGCGGTGCCGGGCGTCACGGTGAGCGAAATCGTACCCCCGGAGATCACCCTGACCATAAAACGCAAGCAAGACCCGAGGAGAATCAAGGTGCTGCTGAAGAACAGGAAGAGCAAATAAGATGCGGCGACTTTTCGGTACCGACGGGGTCAGGGGAACGGCGAACATCTACCCGATGACCACCGACATCGCCATGCAGATCGGCCGTGCCATTGCCTTCAAGCTCAAGGACAGCCGGCATAAAAGCCGAATCGTCATCGGCAAGGACACCAGGCTGTCGGGCTATATGATCGAAAACGCCCTGGCGGCCGGTATCTGTTCCATGGGGGTAAACATTCTCCTCGTGGGTCCGTTGCCGACCCCGGGGATCGCCTTTATCACCTCGAGTATGCGCGCCGACGCCGGAGTGGTGATCAGCGCCTCGCACAACCCCTTCCAGGACAACGGGATCAAAATATTCTCCTCCGACGGTTTCAAACTCCCGGACGCGGACGAAATCGAAATCGAAGACCTGATCTTTTCCCAGAAGATGGCGGCCCTGCGCCCGGTGGCGGACGAGGTCGGCCGCGCCGCCAGGATCGACGACGCCCGCGGACGCTATATAGTTTTTTTGAAAAACACCTTCCCGCCGCAATACACCCTTGAAGGGCTGCACATCGTCCTTGACTGCGCCCACGGCGCCACCTACGGGGTCGCGCCGCATGTCTTTGAAGAATTAGGCGCCCGGGTTAGCGCCATCGGCGTCAGCCCCGACGGCACCAACATCAACGATAATTGCGGCGCCCTGCACCCGGAACTGATCAGCGCCAAGGTCCGGGAGGCAGGGGCCGACATCGGTATCGCCCTGGACGGTGACGGCGACCGCCTCATTGTTGCCGATGAAAAGGGCAACATCGTTGACGGCGACCATATAATGGCCATCTGCGCCGCCGATCTCATGGCCCGGCGAAAACTGAGAAAGAAAACCCTGGTGGCAACGGTGATGAGCAACCTCGGCCTTGAACGGGCGATGAGGAAAATCGGTGGACGTCTCCTGCGGACCCAGGTCGGCGATCGTTACGTGGTCGAGGAGATGCGCCGCAACGGCTACAATCTCGGCGGCGAACAATCGGGGCATCTGGTATTTTTCGACCATAACACCACCGGCGACGGTATCCTTGCCGCCCTGCAACTTCTGGCGGTAATGATCAAAAAAGGCAAACCCCTGGGGGAGATCGCACGGATAATGACCACGGTGCCGCAAATATTGAAGAACGTCCGCACCCCGGTAAAGATCATGCCGGAAAAAATCAACGGTTTCGCCGACCTGGTCGCAGGGGCGGGGAAAAAACTCGGCAACAGCGGCCGAATCCTGGTCCGCCCCTCCGGCACCGAGCCGATAATCCGGGTGATGGTCGAAGGGGAAGATCACGACCTCATCTGCCGGATGGCCGACGAACTATGCCACCACCTTTCCCGCCATTGCCGGGATTTAGCCTGAACCCGGTTCACAACCGGGTGGCATAAGGTACCCTGAATTGAAAGCCAGACTCGATAAGATCATGGTACAGCGGGGACTGGTGGCAAGCCGTCATAAGGCCCAGGCCCTGATCATGGCCGCCAAGGTCCGGGTAAACGGGGAACCGGCGGCAAAATCCGGACAGCAGGTCACAACCGGAGCAAAGATCGAGATCATCACCGATCCCTGCCCCTACGTCAGTCGCGGCGGCCTTAAAATCGCGGCCGGACTCGACCACTTCAGGGTCGATCCCCGCGCCTGGATCTGCGCCGATATCGGCGCCTCCACCGGCGGCTTCACCGACTGTCTCCTGCAACGGGGCGCGACAAAGGTTTACGCCATTGACGTCGGCTACGGCCAACTGGCATGGAAACTGCGTCAGGATGAACGGGTGGTGGTGATGGAAAGAACAAACGCCCGCCATCTTAAACCCGGAGACCTCGCCGACCGCATTGATCTCGCGGTAATCGACGCCTCCTTCATCTCTCTGAAAATCCTTATCCCCCCTGTTCTTGCCCTTTTTCGCCGCGATTATCGTATAATGGCGTTAATAAAACCGCAATTCGAGGCTGGCCGCGAATTGGTGGGAAAAGGAGGGGTAGTCCGCGACCCCGGGGTTCACCGGCAGGTAATCACGGCCATTCAAGACTACGCCGAAGACATAGGCCTTGAATGCCACGGGGCCTGTCCCTCGCCGATCACCGGGCCCAGGGGCAACCGTGAATTTCTCTGCTGGCTTTCAGGAGGCGAAAATGTATAACCCGGCATCATTCCTCATATCCAGTGCGGCCCTGACCAGCATTTTTAGCTTCTTCTTCGGCGGCTATTTCAAGGAGAGGGAAAAGGCCTATCTGTTATGGATCAGATATATCGGTTACGAGTCGATCCTTGATCACCAGGAAGAGGCCAAACACCTGTGCGCCGAGCTTGAGGCCAAGGAGCGGGTGTTCCGGCAGGCCAAGGGGGTGCTGAAGATCCTCCTGCTGACCATTGTCGCCGATTTTCTCGTCTTCCAGACCTATTCATTCCCCTACGTCTTTGCCGGAGAACCTTTTTTTCGCCCCGAGTACTGGCATACCTATAAATGGTACTCGATCATCATCGGCTTCATCGTCATGATCAACTGCGTTGAAATGATTTATATAAGGATCGCCCTTGAGACCACCCCCAGCTTTCCTTTTATAAGGCTGCGCCACCGGGTGACCGGCCAGGACCGGATCGCGGAATTGTGGCGGCTCTTCGGATGCTGCGACCTCAAGGATCAGGAACTGAACCAAAACCGTATTCCGGAAATGTTTTACGACCGGCTTGACGACTGACGAAGACCTGCCCGACTACTCCTGCTACCCCTTACCATCCCGGCAGCGCACCTTGAAGTGCCGGCCCCGCCAGACAAAATCGTCCAACTGTCTCGGTGCCAGAGTCCGGCAGGCATAATCAGCCACCAGTCCCGATTCAACCAGAAGATCGCAGAGGTCGCCGTCGAGATGGCCGTCTCTGACCATTAATTCCAGTATCCGTACCGATTCCGAAAGCATCTTGCCCGGCTTATAGGGACGGTCGGCGGCGGTCAGGGCCTCAAAGACATCGGCAATGGCGAGTACCCGGGCCGGAATCGGAATATCAACGGCGTTGATTCCCCGGGGATATCCGGAACCATCCAGTTTTTCATGATGCATCCCGGCAAAGAGCGGCACCTGACGGAGTTTTCTCGGAAACGGAAGTTTTTCAAGCATCTTGATGGTCAGGCGGACATGATTATTGATAATCTCACGCTCATCCGCGGTCAGGGTCCCCCTGCGGATGGAAAGATTCTTCAACTCATCATCATTCAACAACCCAACCCGCTCGCCGTTGACCGCCAGGGTGGTGGCCGCGATCTCCCGCAGCCTGGAGATGGAGTCATCGTCCATGAACTCGCCGCCGATATTGCTCTTTTCAATAAAGGCCAGATCGCGTTCAACCTCAACCGCAGCAGTGTCTTTCTTGTCCTTCCCCTCTTTCAGCCTCGCGATCTCAAGGTCACGTTTGACGATCTCGCACCGCAGCCGCACAAGCTCAATACGGTCAAAGATAGTCTCAAGTTTGGTCGCCTTGTCGACCACATATTCCGGGGTGGTAATCTTGCCGATATCATGCATCCAGGCCGCCATTTTTATTTCCTTCACCTCATCCTCGGAATATTTCTCAGCGGCAAAAGGGGCGGCGGAGCTGGCACCGACAAGCCGCGACAACTCTCCGGTCAGTTCCGCCACCCTCTCGACATGACCCGAGGTATAAGGTGATTTTTCATCGATGGCAGCGGCAATGGCGCGCAGGAAGGAATTCAACAGAATTTCAAGCTCGCGGATCAGACGCATATTGGTCACCGCGATCGCCGCCTGAGAGGCAAGACTGCCGGCATCGAGGATGACCTGGGGCGGAAATGGGGTCACCTCGCCGGTCTCACGACTGCGACAGTTCAGAAGCTGGAGGACGCCGATGACCTCATCCTCATGATCACGCATGGGAACCAGAAGCATCGACTGCGAACGGTAGCCGGTGGTGGAATCAAAATCCTTTGTCCCCCGGAAATCAAAGCCGTCGGCATCATAGACATCGGCGATATTGATTGTCTCTCCCTTAAGGGCGCAATAAGCGCAGACATTGGCATGATTTTCAACCCCGTCGGCGGTAAAAAGCGATACCGGTTTCCAGTCAATGCCGCCGCCGGTACCACCCATGCGAACATCAAGGGAGTCACTCTGGATAATGGTAAACTCAAGACGGCGGTGGTCATCGCTCCTGATATACAGAGTACCGCCATCGGCATTGGTGTAGCGCCGGGCCTCAGTGACGATCATCTCCAGCAGACGGTCAAGATTCTTCTCGGCCGACAGGGCCATGCCGATCTTGACCAGTTCTTTGATCCGGTTGACCTGATCATCAGCAAAACCACGGATCTCTTCAACAACCTCCGGAGCAAGGCCTTTAAGATGGGGGCTTTTCTCATACCAGCGATCAAAAATACTCTTCATTTCCTTTCCATAAGCCGATTAGTTTTCAACTTCCTTTATACTCCCGGTTCATCTATCATTTCAGTAGCCCGTTGAAAAAACAGGCTGGTCGCGGCGCATGGACGCACCGCCGATTTTTCCGGGCTGAAAAACCCGGTGGAATCGAGAGGTTGGCCAAAAGTTGCTTTGCTCAACCGGAGTTGAAAAAGCCATGAACGGTTTTTTCAACGAATTGTTAGATGTGACGTTCATTGAAACTTATCAGACTTGTTATGAAAAGGGAAACCTCATGAAAAAACAAAAAATCACCATTATAATGATCATGACCGCAGCTCTCCTCACCAGCGACGGCGGCAAAAGCGCCACCACGATTATAGACGATTTTTCCCAGGGCCTCGGCAGCGGGTGGAAGATGAAAAGTTTTAAAGGCAATACCGCCTACACCCCGGTAGTTGAAGACGGCCGCCCGGCCCTCATGGCAGTGGCACGGGGCACGGCCTCCGGCCTGTTCCACAAGATCAGATACGATCCCCGGAAAACACCTTGGCTGAAATGGAGCTGGAAGGTCGATCATGTCCTGAAAAAAGGCAACGCCCTGACCCGGGCGGGGGACGATTATCCCGCCCGGGTCTATGTGGTCTTTCCGTCGTTTCTGTTCTGGAAGACCAGGGCGATAAACTACGTCTGGGCCAACCGCCTCAAAAAAGACGCGGTTGTAGCCAATAAGTATACTGGCAACGCGATGATGGTCGCGGTGGAAAGCGGGGCGGTGAACACCGGCCGCTGGATTGAGGAAAAACGCAATATCTACCAGGACTACCGCCGCCTGTTCCACGCCGAACCGCCGGAGGTGGGGGCAATAGCGATAATGACCGACACCGACACCACCGGGGAAAAGGCCCTGGCCTGGTATGGCGCGATCAGTATATCAGACCGCTGAAAAAACGTCCATGGCTTTTCAACCGTCTGACAAGTGGGTATCTTGATTAAACCTGAATCCGTGGCGGCTTGGTGGCAACCGGGTATGTATTCATCTGAATGAATACGTTTTTTACCGGATTTTCACTCCGGCGGAAATTTCACCCCACCGCCCTTCGGGAGTTCGGGAACGGCGCATCTGCAGTGTCAACCCGTTGATATACCGAAGTATCATCAACGGGTTTGTCTCCTTGCATCTGCGCCGTTCCCGAACGTCACGGATCCAGGAAGATAGAATTTCCATCCGAAGCCAAGGAATGATGGATTCGTAACAAATAGCGATTTCGTCAAGGGATGATTGACCTGAAAGGCTGAGGATGATAATCTCGCAGAAATCAAAATTATGGTCTCATGATTAACAGTCCGTTGAAAAACAGACTGTACGCGGCGCATGGACGCAGTGCCGTGGATCGAAATCCTGCGCCGCCATAAAATACATCCGGGAGGATAAAATTATGACCAGGCGTCTTGCCATCCGCAGCCCGTTTCTTTCTCTTTTACTTTTCATTGCCCTTGGCCTCGCCTTTGCCGGTAACGCTGCGGCCAATGGTTACGTCAGCGTAAAAAAAGACGGAGTCAATATCCGATCCGGCCCTTCGACCAAGGCCGAGGTCATCTGGGAAGTATTCAAGGGATTCCCCCTGAAGGTCCTGAAAAAGAAAGGGAAATGGGCCAGGACAGTCGATTTTGAGGGTGACCGCGGCTGGATTTACGCCTCGCTTTTAAGCAAGAAAAAAACCCTGATAGTCAAGGTCAAAAACGCCAATCTCCGGGTCGGCCCGGACACCAAGTACGAGATTGCCGCAACCGCTAAATACGGCGTGGTATTCACCCCGCTCGACCGAAAGGACGACTGGTTCAAGGTGAAACACAATGACGGCACCACCGCCTGGATCCACAAGGATCTTGTCTGGCCGTAAGCGAACGGAAGCAGAGCGTAATTCTTACGACGCCATCACATTATAGCACGGGGCGGGGTTTATTGAACGCTATCATAAACAGGACAAACAGCCCCGCGGCGCAGGCAGCGGCGGCAGCGCCGAAATAAAAGGTCGCGACCGGACCGGCATGTTCCCACAGCCAGCCGCCGATGATACTCGCCGGCAGGGTCGCGAGCCCGGTGGCGGTGGTATATACCCCGAAGGCGGTGGCCTTGAAATCCGGCGGGATAATGGTAGCGACAAAAGCCTTCCCCGCCCCCTCGGTCAGCCCCATGAACACTCCGTAAGCCCCGAACAGCCACCAGACCCCGACCGGATCCGACACCGTGGCAAAGCCCCAGTAAAGACCGGCAAAGAGGACAAAACCGAGCAGAATGATCCGTTTACGGCCAAAACGGTCCGCGGCCATCCCCGCCGGTCCGGAAACCACAGAGTAAACGAGGTTGAAAAGCAGGTAAAGCACCGGGATCATCGCCGCCGATATCCCGACCTCCCCGGCCCGGAGGACAAGAAAGACGTCACTGGAATTACCCAGGGCAAAGATGGTGGCAATCAGGACGAAAAAACGGAAACGCCGGTCAAAACAGCTCAATTTGAACCGTGGCCGATCCACGCCGGCCACGGCCCTCCTTTTTTCCCGGATATAGATGGCGATCACTGCCACCGCAATCACCCCGGGGATCATGGAAAGCCAGAACACCCGGCGATAAGTAGCGGCAAAACACCCCAGGAGGACAAATGCGATAAACGGCCCGATGACCGCGCCAAGGGTATCCATGGCCCGATGAAAACCAAAGGCCAGGCCCAGATGCGCCTCTTCGGTGGACTCGGCGATAATCGCGTCCCGGGGCGCGGTACGGACTCCCTTGCCGAACCGGTCGCAGAACCTTGCGGTCATGACCCCGTGCCATCCGCCGGCAAGGGCGATAAACGGCCTACTCATGACCGAAATCGCGTACCCGACGACCATGATCCCCCGGCGTCTGCCGATTCGGTCGGAAAACCAGCCGGAGAAAACCTTGAGCAGGCTGGCAGTGGCCTCGGCCACCCCCTCAATCAGACCGATAACCGTCTTGTCCACCCCAAGGACATTGGCAAGGAACAGCGGGACCAGGGGATAGATCATCTCCGAGCTGACATCCATAAAGAAACTCACGACCCCGGCAAAAAAGACATTGCGCCCGAGACCGAAAATCAGTTTCTCATCCTTAACCGCCGGTTTCATGTTCGCGTCCATCCTTATTCTCCCCTTCCTTTTCACCCCGGGCCGGTCTATTTCAAGACACACTTTATTGATGGACCCGTAACAAATCCCCACTCCGGCTGAAAACGACGATTTCCGGGCCCCGGGCGGCGGGCTGCTGAAATCCCGAACTCGGGCCAAGCCCTCAAACATGCGGGATTTCTTAACCCACGCCGCGAACCGTCCGTTTGCGACGAACGGTTAAATTGACCGCTGGACGATAACATACTAAAAAGATGATGATGTTGGAATAACCTGGGAAAAGAGCCACGACAATGAACAAGACAAAAAAATCACAATAGCGGTACACGGCGGTCCCGACTCCCCCGGCTGGCTGGCGGCGAAAAAATTCTCCCCGGCAGCGAAGATCATCTCCGCCCCGGAACCGGCCGGGGTCATGACCATGTTCGCGGACACCGGTGCCGATCTTGCCCTGCTGCCGGTGTATAATACCCGTGAAGGCGCGTTTCATACCATACTCCGCCGACTGGAACGGCTTGAGCTTGGATTCTGGCGTGACAATATCGTCCTGCCGGTCAGTCTCGCCCTCGGCCACGGCGGCGGAAACGAGGTTCGGCTGATCTCCGGCCTCGCCCATTACCTGCGCCAGGCCGAGGGGTTCCTGACCGAGAATTTTCCCGCCATTCCCCGTCAGACCCTGGCGGAAAAGGACGGCGTCCCGAAAAAACTGGCCCAGGGTGAGGCGGTAATCGGCCCGGAAGAAATCCTCTTTGCCCGGGGTTTTCCCCTGGCAAAAAGGGATATCGCCCCCTTCAACCGCACCCGGTTTGCGGTCATCGGCCGCGAACCGGCAACAGAAAGCGGTTATGACGCCACCGCGATCATCACCGCCCCGCTCATGGACAGGGTCGGACTGCTGCACGAAACCCTGGGAGAATTCGCAAAGCGGGGGGTTAACCTCCTCGATCTCCGCAGCGATACCGACCTTGAAACCCAGCGTCTGCGTTTTTATCTTGAGACCGAAGGCCACCGTGACGACCCCGCTCTCAGGGCCGCCCTCTCCGGCATTGAGGAACGCATTTTAAAAGAACCCGGAGCCTTCCGGATCCTGGGGAGTTTCCCCCGGGTGGACATGCGCCGCAAGCTTATAAAAAAGATCGGCTTCATCGGTACAGGAGCCATGAGTCAATGGTTTGCCGAACGTATGCGGAACGAAGGCTACCGGACCGTGCTCACCGGCCGCTCAAGCGAAACAAGACCGGCGGAGATGATCCCCTCGGTCGAACTGGTCTGCGTCTGCGTCCCGATCAGCAAGACCGCGGCAACCATAGAAAAATTCGCCCCCCTGATAACCCCGGGTCAGGCCCTGGTCATCCTTGCCGGCGAGGCACACGCTTCCCTTGCCGCGGCCCGGAAGGCGTGCGCCGATAACGTTGAGGTCATGCTGGTTCACAACCTATGGGGCCCGGCGGCGGCAGGGATGAAAGACAAAAACGTCACCGTGGTCCGCACCGCCTCAAGCGGCCCCCTGTGCCGGGAATTCGAGGCCTTTCTCCATAAGCACGGGGCGAACATCAGCGTTGATTCCCCCGAGGTCCACGACCTGTTCATGGGCTTCTGCCAGAAACTCCCCAGTGCCATGGCCGTGGCCCTGGCAATGACCGTGAACAACAAGGCCGTCTCCCCCAACGAGCTCGAGAGACACGCCACCCTGACCTCAATGTACGCCATTCTCGCCATGGCCAGAGCCCACGCCCAGAACCCGCGCACCTACGCCGAGATTCTGGCATCTCCCGGCCGCGGCAACGAGATCATGCGTAGTTTCGCTGAAAACCTGGACCGGATACTGGTCATGGGAGAAAAAGGAGAGGTGGCGGCAATCGCCGGAATCATCGAAGCCAACCGCGACCTCCTCGGCCCCGACTTTCTCAAAAAGAGCATGGACACCGCCCTGAAAGTTGACGAGGTCATCAGCCGGGCAGGTAAATGACAGACGGTTAAAACGTAAGCGATCAATTAACCAAACCTGATGCAAAAACAATCGCACTCGATAATGGTTTCAGGGCGGCGTTCATGAAACGATTACGTTAAAACAACCGCGGCGGCCCGCTAAAACAGGCTGCTGTTGATCCATAGATGGCACAGGATACTTGCCCCGTAACCAAGGGCGATGACCGGGGTCCATTTAAGGTGAGCGCCAAAGGTGTAGGTACCGCGGGCGGTACCCATCAATGCCACCCCGGCGGCACTGCCGATGGATAACAGACTGCCGCCGACCCCGGCGGTTAAGGTCACCAGCAGCCACTGACCGTGAGCCATGACCGGATCCATAGTCAATACCGCGAACATCACCGGAATATTGTCGACAATGGCCGACAGGATACCGACCGCGACGTTGGCGGTGGTGGCGCCGAGATCGTGGTAAAGAAACCCCGAGACCTTGGCAAGATAGCCGAACTGCGACAGCCCCCCGACACATAGGATAACCCCGTAAAAAAACAGCAGGGTATCCCACTCAGCCCGGGCCACCTTGCGCATCAGATCGAAATGATGCACCGGCGCGTCTTTATCCCGGGGGAACTTACCGTTATTCACCCCGAGAATGGCATCGTACTCGTAGAGGCGCGTCTCCTTCATCTTGAGCCAATAGGAAAAGGCACCCAGGTAGCCAAGCCCCAACATCATCCCCGCCGCCGGCGGCAGATTGAGGAAATTATGAAAACTTACCGCAGTGGCGATGGTCATCACAAAAAGGATCATGATCCTCCGGGCGCCGATCTTCATTTCCACCTTCTCTTCCGCCGCCGCCGGTGACTCACGGCTGATGGAGAAATGCATGAACACCGCCGGCACCAGCCAGTTGACAAGAGATGGCAGAAAAATATCAAAGAACTCTATAAACTCCACCTTGGCTTTCTGCCAGACCATCAGGGTGGTGATGTCGCCGAAGGGGGAAAACGCGCCGCCGGCATTGGCGGCAACAACGATATTGATGCAGGCGAGAACGACAAATTTACGGTTCTTGCCGCCAACCGCCATTGCCACCGCGCCCATGAGCAGGGCGGTGGTGAGGTTGTCGGCCACCGGCGAAATGATAAAGGCAAGAAACCCAGTGGCCCAGAACACCGCCCGCAGGGAAAAACCACGGCCGATGAGCCAGCCCTTGAGACTTAAGAAGACATTGCGCTCATCCATGGCATTGATATAGGTCATGGCGGTGAGGAGAAAAAGCATCAGCTCGGCGTATTCGAGAAGATTACCGCGAATGGCCTCTTCGGCGGCATCAGGCATCCCCGCCTTACGAAAGGATAGAGCCACCAAAACCCAGATAACCCCCGCCGCCAGGAGTACCGGCTTGCTCTTTCTGATATGAAGTTTATCCTCAAGGATCACCACCGCATAGGCCGCGACAAAGAGCGACAGGGCAACGATCCCGGGAAGGCTGGTGGTCAGGTCAAGGATGATTCCACGCCCATCGGAGGCACAGGCGACGGCAACGTTTACCAAAAAGGTAACGATCACGGCCAACGAAACAATAAATGGTCGAAAAAACACAATAAGTTCTCCTGTTAAGGACAGATTGGTCCATATATGCCCGGAAACGGCGAAACACGCCCTTCCGAATGAACATCCATAATAACGCATTCCGCCCCGATTCACGAGAAAAACCAGGAAAGCCGCCCTTGACATCCATCCCCGGGGTGGATGTATCCTAATACAATGTCGGCGAACCCGTAATTACTCAGGATGGCTAATTAAGAATTTCGATATACCAAGTAGCAGGGCTTTCTTGCGAGAGAAGCCATATCCCGCCATGGCGGGACCAAACGAATAAAACTGCGCTGCGACGCGGTAGATCGGAATTCTTACGACGCCATCAATACCTGACTAACCACAGCAAGGAGAACAGACCGTGAAGGTAAGGGATATCATGGAACGCACCGGTGACGTACTCAACCCGAAAACCACCATCAGGGAGGCCGTCGCCCGGATGCGGATGGCGGTAAGGATGGAGGACAAGGGGATTATCGGGGTAAAGGGGATGATCGTTGAAGACCCTCCCGGTCACCCGGTAGGGATGTTATCGATGATCGATATCCTCCGGGCGATCATTCCCTGGTATATGGAAGAAGGCAAGGTGGGCGGGTTCTCCTGGGACGGAATGATGGAGGCCCTGGTCCACAAGGTGGCTGACCGTCCCGTCGGCAAGATCATGGGGCGGGACCTGATAAGTGTTACCCCGGATACCATGCTGATGGAATGCGCCGAAATCATGGTCAAACATAATTTTCAGCGTCTGCCGGTGATCAATGCCGAGGGACACCTGGCGGGCATGGTCTATCTGCGAGACCTCTACCACGCCATTGCCAGGGCCTTTGCCGGGGAGGACGAATAACTATGGAACACCAAGCAGTCACGGCCTTCGGTAACGCCGTCAACATGGGTCCCGCCTTCTGGACCGCCACCGTAATCTTTCTTACCGCCTACGGGATCATCATCTCGGAAAAAATTCACAAGACCATAATCGCCATCGTCGGCGCCGGCCTGATGCTGACCCTGAAGATTCTCGAACAGCACGAGGCCTTCAACAGCGAGGCCCTCGGGATTGACTGGAACGTCATCTTCCTCCTAATCTCGATGATGATCATCATCAACCTCATGCGCCCCACCGGATTCTTCGAGTACATCGCCATCAAGAGCGCCAAATTGGGCCGCGGCGAGCCGATGCGGATCATGATAATCTTTGCAGTGGTCACTGCGGTACTCTCTGCCCTTCTTGACAACGTCACCACCGTACTCCTGCTGGCGCCGGTGACCCTGCTGATCGCCGACGCCCTTGAAATTGACCCGATACCGTTTCTCATCGCCGAGGCCATGGCCTCAAATGTCGGCGGCACCGCCACCCTCATCGGTGACCCGCCAAATATCATGATCGCCTCCAAGGCCCAACTCAACTTCATGGACTTTATCTATAATCTGACCCCGGCGATCATCGTCACCATGGTCGTTTTCCTCGTGATTATCAAGCTGGTCTTTGCCAAAAAACTCAACGTTCGACCCGAACTGAAGACCCGGGTGATGGCAATGAACGAAAAGGAGGCGATCAAGGACCCGCTGATGCTGAAAAAATCACTCTTCGTCCTCTTTCTGGTTATCACCGGTTTCGTCTTTCACGGAACGTTTCATTACGAGCCGGCTACCGTGGCCCTGATGGGGGCGGGTCTCCTCCTCCTACTCTCCGGCACCCATGAGCCCCACGAGGTTCTGTCCGAGGTGGAATGGCCGACGATTTTCTTCTTCATGGGGCTGTTCATCCTCGTCGGCGGGGTGGTGAAAGTGGGGTTGATAAAGTGGATGAGCCTCAAGGTCCTCGCCCTGACCCAGGGCAACATGTTCAGCACCAGCATGCTGATTATGTGGTTTTCCGCCTTTACCTCCGCCTTTGTCGACAACATCCCCTATGTCGCGACCATGAACCCCCTGGTGGCCGACATGGCGCACCAGATATGGCCCCACCTCCAGGGGATAGCGCTTCTGCACAAACCGGAGCTGATGCCGGTGTGGTGGTCGCTGGCGCTCGGCTCCTGCCTCGGCGGCAACGGCACCGCCATCGGCGCCTCCGCCAACGTCATTGTGGTCGGAATGGCGGAAAGGCGGGCAGAAAAATCAGCTTTATCCGCTTCATGGCCTACGGCATGCCGATCATGATCATGACCGTGATTGTCGCCACCTTATATGTCTGGCTGCGCTACTATGTCCTGAACGTCTGACCGGGAAAAAAAATGGAACAATGGGGAGAAGCCCCCGGGCTTTCCCCCTTGTTCCGACCGGGATAAAATGCTACCCTGCCCCTGCACTCGGTGAAATCTACTTTGGTTCTGCCCATAAATGGTATTTTCGTCCGATCTATCAGCGTCATACGAAAAAAATAATGCTCGGAATATCAAACATATGCCTGCGCTTATTTCGTTAGCGGTCCTTGATCACGAACGTCCTCATTTATCAGACCGTTAAAAAAGCCGTCCCTGGCTTTTTTTAACCCCGGTTGACCAAAACAAGTTCCGGCCAACCTCTCGATTTCACCGGGGTTTTCAACCCGGCAAAGCCGGCGGCGTGGACATGCGCCGCCTACAGTCCGTTTTTCAACGGACTGTTATGGACAGACACTACCTGAACCCAAGAGGCAGATGAACAACTCCCCCCGATACGTCCCCCCACCCCCGCCCCGGATCTATATAGTAGATGAAGAGGTGGTCACGGTTCAGAACCTTGTCAAGACCCTGAGCAAAGACGGTTATGTGACCGAAGGCTTCATTACGGGTCAGAATGCCCTGCTTCAGGTCCGCGACAATCCGCCCGACCTGACGATCATGAATGTTAATCTGCACGACGGCGACGGCATCGACCTGATGCAGCGCATGCGGGCCGCCGCCCCGGAGATGGAGGTGATCCTGATAACTGATCACCCCGCCATCGATCAGGCGGTGGAAGCCACCAAGAAGGGGGCCTTCAACTATCTCAAGAAACCGGTCAAACTTAATACCCTTTGCAAGACCATTACCGACGCCCTGGGCCTGGCCCGACAGAAACGACGAAAAAACCTGATCTACCAGGGAATCCACGGCACCGATCACTTCGGTGAGATCATCGGTGCCGCACCGGCCATGAAGGGCATCTTCAAGACTATATCCCAGGTGGCGCCCCTGGATTGCAGCGTCCTCCTCCAGGGTGAATCCGGCACCGGCAAAGAACTGATAGCCCGGGCCCTGCATGACAACAGCCCACGCCGGGACAAACCTTTTGTCTCTTTCAACTGCGGCGCCTTTGCCGACGAATTGATCGCCAACGAACTCTTCGGCCACGAAAAAGGCGCCTTCACCGGTGCGGTCAGCACCAAACTTGGCCTGATGGAAACGGCTGACGGCGGTACCGTCTTTCTCGATGAAATCGGTGAGATGCCCCTGCCCCTGCAGGTCAAGCTGCTGCGGGTAATCCAGGAACGTAACTTCATCCGGGTGGGCGGTACCAATCCAGTAGCCATTGACGTCCGCTTCATCGCCGCCACCAATCGTAACCTCGAAAAAATGGCGACGGCCCGGGAATTTCGCCAGGACCTCTATTACCGCCTCAAGGTGGTAATGATCGAATTGCCGTCCCTGCGCCGACGAACCGAAGACATTCCCCGACTGGCCAGCCACTTCGTCCACAAGGCCGCCACCCGCTTCGGCAAGAGCGTGCCGATTCTTAGCCGGGACATTTTGATCGAACTCGCCCGCTACAGCTTCCCGGGTAACGTCCGGGAGCTTGAGAATATCATGGAACGGGCCGTGGCCCTGTGCCAGGGCCGTTCCCTGAGACTGGCGGACCTGCCCCCCGACATCCTCTGCCAGACCAACGCCGCCGAACAGATCCCATCCAACGCTCCCCCGACAGAGATCAGGGACCTGGAGATGGATCACATCGCCAGGGTCTACCAGGAAACCGGCTACAACCAGACCGAAACCGCACGTCTGCTGGGGATCTCCCGCACCACTCTCTGGCGTCGCCTGCGCAAGCTGCCTGCAAAGTCCCACTGATCCCGGTTCAGTCACATCCAGGTAAGCGATCAATAACCACACCTGATCCTGAATCTGCGCGTTTTTATCCACCTCTCACTCCAATGGAAAATTTCATCACGCCGTTCCCCGACGCTGTTTCAATATGCAACTATTGTTTCAAAAAAAATCCTGTTTGATTTCATGACGTTACCCGATATGTGTCAACATCTGAAACAGTTGCGACCGAATTCTCTTAAGGAATCTGGGGACCGGATAATCCAACCATGATTTATATATCAATATCAATATGTTATGAACTTGGCACAATATTTGCTTTTCTGCGTCGAACAAAGAAACTCAGTCCGTTACAGCAGACGGACATCCTGCAATCTGTAAAGGGAAAATATGGGACCCAAAATTGCTTTATTGCTGAGCGGTTTCAGCTCCGACCTGTCGGCCGTCGTCTGCGCGGTGCAACTGGCCGATCGGACGGGGAGACGGTTCTACACTTTGCAGGCGCAGGATCCCGGCGGCGTCCCCACGCCGAGCCGTGGAGAAACTACGGCGGGAGGCCGACTGCTTGACGGATTTCGCTTCGTGGCCGAGTTCGCCGGAGTCGAAGGAGTTCAGGTTACCTGCCATCTGCTGGGGGCCGGGTCGGTGGAACAAGTGGCCGAGTTTCTCCTGGCCAATTCCATCACCTGTCTGGTTGTTGGCGACTGGTCCGAAGGATTCCGGAAGAACCAGGAAGATTGGCTCAATGAATTGCGGCGGAGCCTGCGTGAGGCACCGCAACGTTTTTACCCGGACCTGCTGGTGATTAAAGCGCCGATCCTGGCGGAAGCCGATTTGAAGCGAATCGTAAGCCAGTCCCGCCGTTTGAAAAAACTGGTAGTTAGTAAAAAAAATTAGAAGGGGAGGGGAAAGTGGTGATTTTTTTCGTATACGAAATTTTTATATAGCTTCAGATAAACTTAAAACAGGAGTGAAACCATGTACATGTACTTGCCAATCGCCCTGACCAGCGCCAATTATCTGGTGGTCGTGGGCTTGGGACTCTTAGTCGGCCTGCTGTCCGGCCTCTTCGGGGTAGGCGGCGGTTTTCTCATGACGCCGCTGTTGATGATGATCGGCATCCCACCGACCATTGCCGCGGCCACCGACGCCAACCAGATCGTCGCCGCTTCGGCTTCCGGGACTTACGCCCATTGGCGCCTGGGAAATGTTGACTACAAAATGGGCATTTACCTGCTGATCGGCGGATTCGTCGGCGGCGCCTTCGGCGTCCAGATCATCAAGGCACTGCGCGCCACCGGCGGCGCCGATTTTCTGATCAAAATAACCTATGTGGTGATGTTAGGCGCAGTCGGCGCCTTCATGTTTTTTGAAAGCTTAAACGCCATGCGCAAGAGCAAGAATAAACCTGTCGCCGAGACCGGGGAAGTCGCCCAAGTCGAAAAAAGAACAGGGTTTTTCGCCTCCCTGCCCATGCAGACTTATTTTGAAAAATCCGGCGTCACCCATTCGGCCCTGGTCCCCGTGGCCCTTGGTGTCTTTGTCGGCGTCCTGGCCGCCATCATGGGCGTCGGCGGCGGTTTCCTGATGGTGCCGGTGATGATCTACATGCTGCGCATGCCCATGCACGTGGTCGTCGGCACCAGCCTCTTTCAGATCATGTTTACCTGTATCGAGGTTACCTTCCTGCAGTCATACTCCAACCACACGGTGGATTTCCTCCTCGCTATTCTGCTTCTGGTCGGCTCCGTCTTCGGGGCCCAGATCGGCACCATCATAGGCAAGAAGCTACATGGCGATCAACTCAAGATCCTGCTGGCCATCATCGTGTTGGGCGTTACTGTAAAAATCGTGCTGGAACTGGTAATGGAGCCCTCCATACTGCTGGCCATGAAGGGAGGACATTGATCAATGCGTAACAAAAATACAGCGCGGCTTACCGCCATATTACTGTTGTTATGCCTGTCCCTGACGGCGTCACCTGCCATATCCGCCATCACCTGCCAGGTGAGTCCGAAACAGATCGACATCAATCTCACCTACCATGGCGCCACCCTCACCGTTACCGGCGAAAGCGCGCCCGGTGACGACCTGGTTATCCGCATCGGCAACAAGGCGGCCCCCGCCCATTACAAATATATTGGCAAGGCCGGCGGAATATTCTGGATGAAGAAGGGAAATATAACCTTCAAAAACGTACCCGGGGTTTATATTCTCGCCAGCTCCGGAAAACTGGAAAGCATCCTTGACCCCGAGGCGATGAAGGCCAACCTGCTCGGCTACGCGGCCATTAAGGCCACGGCCGAAATAGAAGAGGGCAACCCCGGGCTGAGCAAAAACGAGGCTCGCTGGAAGAATGAGTTCATCCGTTTCAAGGAAAAACAGAACCTCTACACCATCCACCCCGGCACCGTGACCATACAACCGGGGCAGACTAACACCTACCGGGTGGAGGTACCCTGGCCGTTCCAGGCCCCTCCCGGCACCTACAGCATCGAGGCCATGGCGATCAGGAACGGCAAGGTGGCCGAACGAGCCCGGACCGATTTCACCGTCGCCCGGACCGGAATGGTGGCCAAGCTCACTGACCTGGCCTTCAACAAGCCGGCACTCTATGGTATCATGGCCGTGGTCATCGCCATCATCGCCGGTTTCGCCGTGGGAATGATCTTCAAGAAGGGAGGAGGCGCCCACTAAAGACAGGTCGATCTACATTCATAAGACATACAAATACCCGGCAGCCGACAGACTGCCGGGTATTTGTCGAGGTCCGCCGTCAACGTGCATCCTTTATTGTTGAAAATAGCTCGATTCTTCGGCCGGGCGGATCATAATTCAGGCGTTGACCCGCGTCTGATCCTCGAACGTTTTCGCCTGGTCCTCCGCAGCAATAACCGGGCCATGGAAATTATCGCCGACCTGGGAGAAAAACTCAGCGGTAACTACATTTTCGACAGCCAGTACATACACGACAATATCAAAGACCTGATCAACACCCTGCACGACTCAGTTGAAGCCCTCAACAATCTCGATGCCCGGCACCGGGAACTCTATCCGGTCCTAACCCGCCTGACCGAGCATATTCATGCCGTCATGCGGCACAAAGACGATCGACAGGGACCAAGAATCCTGCCTCTGGAAGAAATTTCTCCCCTGCATTGGGGCATCGTCGGCGGCAAAAACGCCCATCTCGCCGAGATAATTCATCACCTCAAACTCGACATTCCCCCCGGTTTTGCCATCACTACCCGCACTTACCACGAATTGATCGACCATAACGGCCTGCGTCCCCTGGTGGATCGTTATGAATCCCTGTGGGCCGAAACGGACAACACCGACGAACTTGAAAATTTACGTTATCGCCTGGCTTCCGCGTTGACCACCACTGAATCGCCGCCAGGTTTGATGACCGAACTTGAGGAGCATTTGACGGACCTGATCTCCGTAACGGATGGTCCCTGCGCCCTGGCGGTAAGAAGCAGCGCCCCGGAAGAAGACCTCGATTTCTCTTTTGCCGGCCAGTTTCTCTCCCGGCTGAACGTGCCCCCGGAGCCGGCAGCGGTGTTTGCCGCCTACCGGGATGTGGCCGCCAGCATCTTCAGTCGCAGGGCCATCGACTACCGGCGCTGGTTGTTCCCCGAAGACGGACACATGTCGATCGGGGTCGGCTGTCAACTGATGATCGATTCCCGGGTCAGCGGCGTGGCCTACACCACCGACCCCGGGAACCCCGGAGACGAGACAATGATCATTGTCGGGACCTGGGGCCAGGGGGCCGGAATCGTCGAAGGAGAATTCCCCGGCGATACTTTTATGCTCAGTAAAGATAACCCACCGACGATCGACACCTGTCAGATTTCCCGCAAGGACAGCGCCCTGTACCTTGCCGACGACGACGGGCTCGAGGAACGAAACCTGACCCCGGAATTGCGGCAGACACCGTGCCTGAACGAGGCCCAACTGGTGGAACTCGGACAGAGGGTGTTGCAGCTGGAAAATTACTTCAAACGGCCCCAGGATATCGAATGGACCTTTGACCGGAGGGGACGTCTCTTTATTCTCCAGTCCCGGCCTCTGCTGGTGCCGGTGACCCGGGAACTGCGCCGGGACCTGGCCGAGTCCATCAAACAGTATGAAGTGCTGGTTTCTGATCTGGGGCAGGTGGCGCAGCAGGGAATCGGGGCCGGGCCGGTCCATGTGGTGCGGCAGGACACGGACCTGGATGATTTCCCGGATGGCGCCATTCTGGTGGGTCGCCGTGACTCATCGCACTTCGCCCGGGTCATGCACCGGGCCGCCGCCATTGTCACTGAAATAGGAACCCCGGTCAGCCACATGGCCACCCTCTGCCGGGAAATGAAGGTACCATCCCTGGTCAATGTCCCGGGTATCCTCGACCTGGTCGAAAACGGCCGGGATATCACCGTCGATGCCGAAGACCGCCGCATTTTCCGGGGGCGGGTAAAGGAGCTCATGGCCTACCAGCTTTCCACCAGCGTCAATCTGGAAGTCACCCGGGAGTTCCGCTTACTGCGCCAACTGCTCAACAGCATCACCCGCCTGCACCTGGTCGACCCACTTATGGATCAGTTCACCCCGGACAGATGCCGGACCTACCACGACCTCCTGCGCTATATTCATGAAAGCGCGGTGATGACTCTGGTCAACATGGGCAAGGACGAACGCAGTCTGTTGCGTAATAATACCGCCCGCCACCTGGATCTACCGATTCCGGCCGGAATTCTGGTCATTGATATCGGCGGCGGCGTAGCCCCGAAAACCCCAGCCGACCGGGTCCCCTTCGCCGCCCTGACCTCCATTCCCTTCCGGGCCATCCTTAACGGCATGCTCTACCCGGGGATCTGGCACCGGGCCACAATGCCGGTGGGTTTTCACGACCTGATGAGCAGCATGCTCTCAGTGCCTACCGACGCCCTGGAAGGCCAGTACACCGGCCATAACATCGCCGTTATCAGCCATAACTATGTCAATCTCTGCTTCCGTTTCGGCTACCATTTCAATATCATCGACGCCCGCTGCGACGAACGCGAACGCGACAACCACATATATTTCCGCTTCCTCGGAGGGGCCACCGACCTGAGCAAACGCAGACGACGGGTCCGGCTGATCGCCGAGATCCTCACCGCTTTCGACTTCAACGTCCGCACCAGGGGCGATCTGGTCATCGCCCGGGCCGGCAATATGCCCCGGAGCGAAATGGAACGGATCCTTGATATCCTGGGAAGGCTGGTCGGTTTCACCCGGCAGCTTGACGTCCGCCTGGACAGTGAGACAGCGGTTGATTACTATATAGAGGCGTTCCTGTCAGGGAATTACGATGTGGTCTCAAGCTGACAACAGGGTATCTTGAAAAATTATGATTTTCGTCCGAGGCCGACAAGGTAATGATAGATCCGCAACAAGTCCCCGCGGAGGCGTCTTCGGCGATTTTCGGAAAAAGCAATGACGGCACTTGATGACACCGTTGCCGGGACATACCGGCTGTTGATAATAGACGACGAAGCCATTGTCGGTATACGGCTCGCCCATACTTTCACCAAGATGGGCTACAAGGTGACAACCCATACCGATCCGGCCCAGGCCCTGGCGGAAGTGGAACGGCAACCATTTGACGTGGTAGTCACTGATCTTAAAATGGAAGGAATCGACGGGATGGAGATACTGCGGCGGGTCAAAAAAATCAATCCGTCCACCCGGGTAATCATGATCACCGGCTACGCCGGGAATGATACCGCCGATACCGCCTTCCGTGAAGGGGCCTTCGATTTCATCACCAAGCCCTTCAGCCTCGACGAGATAAAAAACGCCATCCTGCGATCATTTGCTGCTCCGGCCCAGGAAAGGGGTGAAAAAAAGTAACTGCTCACAGGGTACCGAATCTTTCCTCGATCAACCTGACTTACATATGACTGATACGCTGCGTCAGGCTGATCAAGAAAATCTCCGGCACCCTGCAAGAAGTTACAGGTCCCGTGGTTATCGACATTTTGGCGATCATGGGATGAGTCGTTACTCACAGGATTCCGGATCAAGTCCGGAATGACAAAAATAATAATTTGCGACTTTTTACGACGCCATCACTTTATAACATCTCGAAATGTAAAGGCGCAGTGACGCTCTGCGGTGCGTAATTACATACCCCGATAATACTCCTGTATATGGGGGGCTTAAGTACGTGCAGCAGGGCGTTCATGGAGCGCTTACAAAAAAGCCATTGACGAAGAGGAGACAGAGGCGTAGAAATAGCACTTTATTTTTTGGCTGGAGAGGCTTGAGAGTAAGGTGCGATTGAGAGGTCCGGAAAAAATAGCGGCGTTGGAGGAATTATCCAGACGCCACGGCTGCGGCTGGGTCGAATACAGGGAAGAGATCAATCAACCCCTGACGGTTCTGAACAAACTCGACCTTGAGCGGTTAAAAACCGACCTCTGGTTCCCCCACACCGTTGAAGACAACCGGGCCACGATAGTCGCCTGCAACCCCAGCCCGGCTCTGGCCGGAATGATAAAGTCAATCCTGGGCGTGGAAAGCGTCGAATTTCTGGTCACCCTGCCCCACGACCTTGTCCGGATCATCGAACACAATCAGGACGTCAACCACGGATTCCCCGCATCCTCCGGACGCACCCCCCTGGCCCTGGTCCGTACCCATCTGGCCGGCCGCCGTTCGCTGTTTGCCTATTACCGTACCCTGCTGGCCAAAAGCCGTACCGGTCTCGCCTTCATCCGCACCGGTATTTCCTGCGTCACCATCGCCCTGTTCTTCATCCGCGTTTTCGGCCACCGATGGTTACTGCTTCTGGAAGGTCCGCTGCTGGCAGTGGGCTGTGTAATGGTATTCGACGGAATCAAGTGGTATCTGCCGGTCCGGCGCTTCAAGGCCCGGATCCCTAATTGCGTTGATACCGGGGGCACCGGGGGCACCACCGTGCTGACCGTCGCCGACGAGGAGGATTTTCCCGTTTTTTCCCGTACCGGAGAAATCGCCACCGCCGCCGAACTACGCCGGGCCTGGACCGACCTCTCACCGGTAATGCGCCGCCGTTTTCTCGCAAGCGACCGGACCGATTACGCCGAGGAGCGGACGCTGCTGGCCTGCCTGCGCTCCCGCATGGCAAAAGTCCGCACCGGCCTGGCATTTTCCCGCACCGGTATTTCCCTGGCCAGCCTGGGATTCGCCATGATCCGCAAGTTCCCCCCCAGCCTCTGGATGATCCTGGACCTGACCCTGATCGGCATCGGAGCAGTCATGGTCGTCGAGGGATTCCTCTGGTATGCCGGAAGTCGCCATGCCGGGGTCAAAGGCAATGCCTCGGTAAAACAAAACCTCAAGGCCGCCACCATCTGGGATCACTTCTTTCCCCACCGCCACTCTCCGCCCGCCCCCAATATTATCTCGCGGACCCTGCCAGTACACAGCAGCGACCTGCCCGGCATCTGGGCCACCACCGGCGTGGCCCTGGAACGCACCGTACTGGCCGAACGCCGCAATGTCATGTCCCGACTGCGTACAGTCATGGCCCGGGCCCGTACCGGCTTTGCCTTTATCCGCACCGGATTTTCCCTGGCCCTGATCGGCATCGCCTTTATCCTCTATTTCGGTGGGGGGGTGACCGGCTGGAACATCTTTGACTTACTGATGGTCGGAGGCGGGATGGCTCTGATCATCGACGGACTTTACTGGAGCCTGCCGGCCGAGCGCACCCGCCGCCAGTTCCCCTATTGCTACGGAGATATGGAGATAACCATTCCCGACTACGGCATCCCGGCCCGATCCTGGCGCACGGCGGTATTCAGCAATGAATAGTCCTGACTCCCAGGCCCCGGCGTTCGCCTCCCTGGCCCGGACCGGGCGGATCACCACGGAGTGTCTGGCCGCCGCCGCCTCTGCCGCAGTGTCCAGAGATGTGCCGTTGGCCCACATTCTCCACAACGAATACGGAATCAGCCGGCAGACCCTCTTGCAGGCTCTAAGCAGCCATTACCACTGCCCGGCCGTCGAGTACGACGAACGCCTGCCCATCCCTCCGGAAATCCTGCACCACATGCCGGGGAAAAAAATGGTGGACGAAGGGTGGTTTCCGATACTGAAAAACATTAACGGCGATATGGTGATAGCCGCCATCGATCCCGCTGACCCCGGTCTCGGCAAGGCAGTGACCAAGGTTATGGGCCCGGGAAACCATGAGTTTCGCGTTACCCTGCCCGACGACATCGTCTGGTTTGCCCAGGACTTCCTCCACGCCCCGCCCGGCGAACTGATCGGTACCGAGCGTACCGGCCTGGCCTACTGGCGCAACACCATGGCCCAGTGGCGCACCCGTATGGCCTGCTACCGCACCGACCTGGCCAAGGCCAGAACCGCGCTGTCCACGGGACGGGCCGGTCTGGCCTTGACGACCATAGCCGAGACCCTGTGGCGCAGCGGCAGACTCCAGACCGAACAGTGGCTGCCGCTTGCGGTGTTAAACCTGGGGATGGTGCTGCTTATCATCGCCGCCCCCATCTACCTGAAAATCCGCCGTTCGCGCATGACGCCACCCGGTCCCCAGACCCTGGTGGAAGTAACCGCCGCGACCTTGATGTTCCTGGAAAATTTTCATTTCCCGATACCATCCGATCATGCCGCCAAGCCGCGCAAGGATACCATGCTGGCCCGGCTGGGCGATTTCCTCGCCGACTACTCAACCATCATCTATCCGGTCCCCGCAAGTCGCGAACGCACATATCTGGCCCGGGAACGCAATGTCCTGGCGGCGCAACGCACCATCGCCGCCTGCTATCGGACCATTTATTCACGAGCACGCACCGGACTCGCATTTATCCGCACCGGGGTATCTTTCATCAGCATCGGCCTCGGCCTCCTCGGCTACTTCGGGCTGGGAAGCAACACCCCCTTTGACCTGATTCTGGTCCTGACCGGCACGGTGCTGATCGGCGACGGCCTGCTCTGGTACCTGCCGGTGCGGAAAGAGCAGGCCGAACTTCCACGAAGCCGCAGCGCCGCGCTGGCCGAATAAAAAAATAAAAGCATAATAACGCCGGGCTTGCTAATCTCCATCATAACACGAGGGGAAACAGCATTCGCCTCCAGACGGCCCGGGAGACCACATGAAAATAGAGCATAAAATCTATCTTTCCAACGCGGTGCATATCGTGCTGCTGCTGCTGATCGGTATCTTCGCCCTGCACAACCTGAACCAGCTCTATACCAAATTCCGTTTCACCGCCATCGCCGACGGACTGAACACCGGCTTCCTGGAAATGCGTCTGGCTGAAAAAAACTATTTTCTCTACCGGGACCAGACAGCACTGGAAGCGATCACCACCAGGATCAACAAAACCACCACCACCATGCAAAAACTCAAGAGCGACATCATCCGGGCGGTTGGTCCCGCCAGCTATGCCGGTCTGGAACAACGGCTCAAAAACTACAGGAGAATGGTCGCCGCCATTCACCAGGGCGAACGTAACAGTCCCGGAATCCGCAAACAGCTGCGAAAGGCGGGACAGGATCTCAAGATTTTCTCCGAAAACATAACCGTCCTCGAACGTAAAAACGTCGCCAAGATTATCAACCATTCCAAGACAATACTGCTCTACTCCTTCTGGGCCGTGGTCCTGTTCGCTCTTTTCTTCAGCCAGCATACCGTCCGCAGCATCGGCGGAGCCCTGCGCCAAATCGTCGCCCTGACCCGGGCCATCTCCCGGGGGAACTACAAATCAATCGACCAGAAGCCCTCGGCCGACGAAATGGGCGCGGTGATCACGGCCATCAACACCATGGCCAATGAACTCAAACAGCGGGAACAGGAGATCATCCAATCAAAAAGACTCGCCTCCATCGGCGTTCTGGTGGCCGGGGTGGCCCACGAGCTTAACAACCCCCTGAACAACATCTCAATGATCGCCCAGACCTACGAGGATGTTTATGACCGCCTCGGTCGCGAAGAGCGGATAAGTTTCATGAACCAGATCGAAGAAGAGACCGAACGGCTGCGCCTGATCATCAAAAACCTCCTCGACTTTTCCCGCCCCAAGGAACCTCGTCTGGCCCAATCCGAACCCAACCACGTCATCCATAAGACCCTGGATCTGGTCTGCAACATGTTAGAAGTCTCCAACATCCGCACCAAACTGGATCTGGCCGATGTGCTTCCTGACTTTTACATCGACGAACACCAGATACTGCAAGTGCTGGTCAACATCACCACCAACGCCATCCAGGCCATGAGCAGCGGCGGCGAGTTGACCATTCGCAGCCGTTATCTTGAAAAACAGGACGAAGTGGAATTCGAAATCCGCGACAATGGCAACGGCATCCCCCCGGAGTTTCTGGAGCATATCTTTGATCCGTTCTTCACCACCAAGGAAGAAGGCGGCACCGGCCTGGGGCTCTGGATCAGTTATGGTATAGTTAAACAGCATTTTGGTAATATCCACGTCGAAAGCTCGGTCGACGGCGGTACCGCATTTTTTATTACTTTCCCGAGCTGCAACAAGGTGAAAAGGTGTAACAATGAAGAATAATATCATGATCATCGATGACGAAAAAATAGTGGGTGATATGGCGAAGCTGTCCCTGGAACAGGAGGGTTACGAGGTCGAAACCTTTCTCGACGGGGAGAGCGCCCTGAACCGCATGGAGAAAAAATCATTCGACGTGGTGATCACTGATCTCAAGATGAAAGGTATCGACGGCCTTGAGGTTCTGCGCAACGTCAAACACCTCTACCCCGATACCGTGGTGATCATGATCACCGCCTTCGCCAATCTGGACGTGGCCATCGAGGCCATGCGTGACGATGTTCAGGACTTCTTCCCCAAGCCGGTCAAGATCAAGGAACTCAAGGCCTCAATCAAAAAGGCCCTGGAGAAGAAGGCGGGCTGAGGCCCGGGGGCCCCTGATGGCACGGAAAGCCCCGTTCCGCCGCGCCTGGCGCGACCGGCTACGCCACGCCCTGGGCCGTGCCCCGGCTGGGGCACAACACGATCCGGCCGCGCTCTTCACCCGCTTCCAGGCGGTCCTGGCCGGCAACAACCGGGCGCTTGAGGCAATCACCGATCTCGGTGAAAAGCTGGGCGGCGATTATCTTTTCGATGTCAACTACACCAAAGCCGCTTACGGCGAACTCTTTGCCGCCATTTCCGACGCCCTGGAAAATTTCACCATTCTCACCAACCACGCCCACCCGGGCCTGGCGGAAATACTCGCCCGCCTCGACCGCCAGGTTCAGCGGATTCTGACCGAAGAAGTCCCGGAATCGGATCCGCTTCTGATCTTCTACCCGGAAATCACCTGGGACCTGGCCGAGACCGTAGGCGGCAAAAACTATCATCTGGCCCTGTTAGGCAATGAGCTGCGGCTGCGGACCCCGCCGGCCTTCGCGGTCACCACCCGCGCCTTTGATCTCTTCCTCGCCCATAATCAACTGAGCGAACGTTTACAGGCCCTGGCCGACAGCCGGAACCAAAAAACCGACCTGGCCGGCCTGCGGGAGGCGATTATGGCCGGGGCTATGCCGCCTGAACTTGAGACGGAACTGGCCCGGGCCGCCCGTCGGCTGGCCGGGCGCCGGGGAGCGAAATATCTGCTGGCGGTTCGCAGCAGCGGCGAAGAGGAAGACGGAGATTTTTCCTTTGCCGGCCAGTTCGAATCAATACTCAACGTCCCGGCCACCGCCGCGGCCATAGGCGCGGCCTGGAAACAGGTGGTGGCGAGTCTCTTCAGCCCCGGAGCCGCCTCCTACCAGCTACAACTTGGTTACGATCCGGGGCGGTTGAAAATGGCGGTGGCCTGCGTGGCAATGGTCAAGGCCCGGGTCAGCGGGGTTATATATACCGTGGCCGGTTCCGGACAGGACGATGTCGTCCTTATTAACGCGGCCTGGGGCCTGGGTCCGGCGGTGGTTGACGGAATCACCGACGCTGATCTCTATCTGGTGAAAAAGGACGGGGTGGCGATAATCAGCGAGACCCGGATCGGCCGCAAGGAATTGATGGTGGTTGGAGATGGCGCAGCCGGAATCAGGACCGTACCCACCCCGACGGCCGACCGGGGCCGTCCCTGCCTCGTGGACAAACAGGTTCTGGAACTGACCCGCCTGGCCATGAAGATTGAAAAACATTTTCGTTCCCCCCAGGACATCGAATGGGCCATCGACGACCGGGGGAAAATCTTTATCCTCCAGAGCCGGGCCCTGAAGGTTGACGAGGGTGAAAAGCCACCCGACCCGGAGAACGAGGGGGCAAACGACCCGGACCTGCCGGTCCTGATGGACAACCAGGGGGTGGTGGTCCGCCACGGAATAACCGCCGGCAGAATCTTTCATGTCCGCAGCCCCGAAGACCTGGAACAGGTACCGCGCGGGGCGGTTCTGGTGGCCCGGCACGATTCGCCCCAATATGTCCGGGTGATCCCCTTTGTCAACGCCATCATCACCGATACCGGAGTGGCCACCAGCCACATGGCCTCAATCTGCCGGGAATTCGCCATTCCCACCGTGGTCAACACCGGCAACGCCACCAGGCTTCTCCCGGCCGGCCGGGAAGTCACCCTGCGGGCCGACAGTGACGGTACGATCACCGTCTATGCCGGCGTGGCCCGGGAATTGCTGCGCGAAGAGCGACGAAGCAGCGTCAAGCTGCGCCATCTCTACGAGTTCCGCCGCCAGAAATATCTGATGCGCTACATCACCCCGCTTCATCTGGTCAACCCACTGGAAGAGGAGTTCACTCCTGCCAAATGCCGCTCGGTCCACGACCTGATCCGCTTCATGCACGAAATGGCGGTGCAGGCCCTGGTGGCCGATGCCAACCGGCAGGCCGGAAGCCTCGCCCGTCGCCTGTTCGGCCGGGCAAACACGCTCCGGGACCTGGCCCTGCCCCTGCCGATCCGTATGCTGCTGATCGATATCGGCGGGGCCCTGGTTCCCGACAGCGGCCGCAAAGTGACCCCGGAGCAATTACGCTCCCGTCCCCTGCGGGCGATCCTGCGGGGAATGCTTGAACCCGGAAGCTGGAGTAACGAAACAATGCCGCTGACCGGAAGGAATTTCCTCGCCGGCATGACCCGGACCGCCGACCCCGGCGCCATCTCCGCCGGCGCCAACCTGGCAGTGGCCTCGGCCGACTACGTCAACCTGAGCCTGCGTTTCGGCTATCACTTCGACGTCCTTGACTCCTACTGCACCGACCAACCCCGCAACAATCACATCTTCTTCCGTTTCGTCGGCGGCGCCGCCGCCCTCACCAGCCGGTCGCTGCGCATTCACTTCATGGCCAGGGTCATGAGCGCCTACGGCTTTATGACCAGAACCAGGGGTGATCTTCTCGTGGCAAGGATCTCCAACCTTCCGGCCGCGGAGGTGGAACAACTGCTGACCAACCTCGGCCGCCTGATCGGTTGCGCCCGGCAGATGGACGCCGCCCTGGTTTCTGAAGCGGAGGCGGAACGATTGGCGGATGAGTTTCTCGCAGGCAAAACCGCCGGAGATTTCCTTTTTGACAAACACGGTAATAGATAACATCCGGGCGTTAAAAAGCTCTATCCCAGCTCCATCACCTCAAGGCCGCGGAGCCGGGCGAGGCTGAAAACCGGGCCGTCGGCGCAGACAAGTCTGCCGTCCATGTGACAATGACGGCAGACGCCGACGCCGCATTTCATATGACGTTCCATGGTGGTAATGATCTCCTCATCGGCAAAACCTCGATTGCCGAGGTCGCTCAATACCGCCCGGATCATCAGCGGCGGGCCGCAGACCAGGGCCGTCTGTTTTCCCGGGGCAAAATCCGCCCGGTCAAACAGGGAGGTAACCAGGCCCACCGCCCCGTCCCATCCCGGTTCCGCCTTGTCAACGGTCAGCAGGCATTCGACATCTTTTTCCATCCCCCAGGCGGCGATATCATCGGCAAAGGCGATATCCGAAGGGGTACGGCTGCCGTATATGATACTTATGCGGCCGTATTGATCCCTTTTCTTGATACAGGTCCTGATTACCGCGGCCAGGGGGGCAAGACCGATGCCGCCGGCGACAAAGAGCAGATCACGACCGACCATATCGTCAAGGGGGAAACCATTGCCCCAGGGGCCGCGAAGCCCTACGACATCGCCTTTTTTCATCCGGTGCATGGCATTGGTAAGCCTGCCGGCCCGGCGCACGCTTAAACGGATGTGTCCGGGCTCTTCCGGGGTTGAAGAAAACGATATCGGCGCCTCGCCGCAATGGGGTACCGAGACCATCATGAACTGCCCCGGAAGATAAGTGAACTTCTCGTTATATTCCCGGTCACAAAAGGACAGGACAAAGGTCCTGATCTGGGAATTTTCCTCAATGACCTCGTTGATAACCGCGGGCTGGGGTAAATAAAGCGGGCTGATATCCGTCATTGTCAAATTCCTTCACAGGCCATATTAATAAAACGAATGATGTCGGTACCGCCGAAACAGATGCCGACACAGCGGCCGCAGCCGACGCAGCTCGGGCGGCCGTGGTCTTTAACGTCGTAACACAGTTTGTGCATGAATCGCTGCCGGATGGCGTCGGTGGCGGCATTCACCGGGTTATGTCCCCCGGCCATATTGGTGAAACCGGCAAAAGTACAGGCGTCCCAGCTCCTCAGCCTTTCACCGCGGACGTTATCAACGGGCCGGTCAATGATGGTAAAACAGGTACAGGTGGGGCAGAGGTAAGCGCAGCCGCCGCAGTCCTGACAGCGCAGCGACAACTCATGCCACACCGAGTCATCAACCTTTTTTTCCCGCAACCGTTTGATGGCCTGGTCCACATGAACCATGCGGGCAAAGCCGCCTCTTGCCTCGAGAAACACCTGGTATTTCCGGGCCCGGTCCTCCTTAGCGGCGACGGCAAAGAAATACCCCCACTTCCTGACAATCTCCTCTCCCCTGCTCCGCCCCGCTTCCACCAGGAACCGGTCACCGAGGTCGGTGAACTGCAGGTCGGAACCGTACTCGAGAAAAGGCCCGTGTCTCGTGGCATTACAGAAGCAGTCGGCAAAAGAGGTATTGCAGTTCAGGCCGATCAAAACCGAGTTCTCCCTCTTTTGAAGATAATGCGGGTCGGTCCTGCCCTGGAGGAAGATCACATCCATGTATAATACGGCTGAAAGGTCGCAGGGACGGACCCCGAAAAAAATGGTCGGCGGCGGCTTGACCGTGGCGGGGCTGAAAGAGTAATCTCCCGGACTGTTTTTATAGGTAAAAAGCACCTCCTGCTGTGGCAGCATGAACTCCTTGAGGGAGTTCTGCGGCTGATTAACAAGATCCGGCGGCTGGGAATCAAGATCTTCGATAACGGTAAACAGGGTGTCACCGTGACAGTTTTTTAACGGTACCACCAGCTGGTATTCCTTGCTCAATTTACGCAGGAAGGTGGTCAGATGGTCTTTTTTAAGGATCAGTTTATCACTCATGCGACCTCGCCTTGTTCAATTTTTACCGCGCATACCTTATATTCCGGACAATTCGCCAGCGGGTCCCAGGTGTCGATACACAGGGCGTTGATCGGCGACTCACTGAAATGGAAACTGGTGTAGATCATCCCCGGCTTTACTACATCGCTTATTTCCGCGGTAATCCTGATTACCCCCCGTCTTGAAGTTACCCGGAGGATATCGCCGCCTCGCACCCCGAGCCTTCCGGCATCGCCCCCGTTTATCTGCAACAGCGCCTCCCCGCACTCCCGGTTGTGCAGGGAACACTTCCTGGTCATGGTGCCGGTGTGATAATGGTGATAGGTCCGGCCGGTGATTAAAAGAAAGGGATACTCTTTATCCGGCAACTCACTTGGCGGATCATGCTCGGCGGCAATAAAACGACCGCGGCCGCGGGTAAAATAATACTTATGGAGAAAGGGGGTGCCGGGATGGCCCCGGTCCCAGCAGGGCCATTGCAGCCCCCAGCCGCTCTCCAGGCGATCGTGGTGCATGCCGCCGTAAATCGGGGTCAGCATGGCGATCTCTTCCATGATCTCTACCGGAGACTCATGGCCCATGGGATAGCCCATCCGTTCGGAAATCCCCATGATTATATCGGCATCGGTGCGGCAGTGACCGACCGGGTCTATAGCCCGGCGCACCATCTGTACCCGCCGCTCGGAATTGGTGAAGGTCCCGGTCTTTTCGGCAAAGGACGCCGCCGGGAAAACCACATGGGCGAATTTCGCGGTTTCGGTGAGAAAAATATCAGAGACAGCGAGGAACTCGAGATTGGCCAGGGTATCCTCAACCTTTGATAACACCGGATCACTCAACATCGGATTCTCGCCCATGATGAACATCCCGCGGATAAGACCTTCAGCGCCGCAATGAGTCATCTCCATCAGGGTAAGGCCGGTTTTTTCCGGCAGGCGTACCTGCCAGGCGGCCTCAAACTTCTCCCGGAAATCGAGATTGCCGACCGACTGGTAACCCGGAAAGACATTGGGCAGTGCCCCCATGTCGCAGGCGCCCTGAACGTTATTCTGGCCGCGCAGGGGATCAACCCCGGTATCCTCCTTTTCAACGTTGCCGGTGAGCATGGCGAGATTGGCCAGCGACTGCACGTTCCTGGTGCCGCTGATGTGCTGGGTGATCCCGAGGCAATAGCAGATCACCGCCTTCCTCGCCCGGGCGTAAACCCGGGCCGCCTCTTTTATCCGTTCAAGGGGAACGCCGGTTGTTTTCGCCGTTTCCTCAAGATCTATCCGGTAAAGCATGTCGCGCAGCTGATGATAATTTTCAGTGCGCATATCAATAAAGAGGTCATCGACCAGGTTCTGATCAATGATGATCCGCATCATCGCGTTCAAAAGCGGGATGTCGGTGCCGGGACGGATATCAAGGTGGATATGGGCGAACTCGGCAAGCCGGATCCGGCGCGGATCGATGACGATCAGTTTCGCCCCGCGATCCACCGCGGCAAGCATCCGCCGCGCCACCTGGGGATGGGCCTCGGTGGTATTGCTGCCGGTGGCGAGGATGACCTCGGCGTTTTCGATCTCGTTGATGGAATTGGTCATCGCGCCGCTGCCGAAGGTGGTGGCAAGACCTGCCACCGTGGGCGCGTGTCAGAGGCGGGCGCAATGGTCGATATTATTGGTTTTGAACACCGCCCGGGTCAGTTTCTGTAACAGGTAGTTCTCTTCATTGGTACATTTGGCCGAAGACAGAACCCCGATGCCGTCCCCCCCGCTACGCTCACGGACACGGGAAAAACCGGTCGCGGCAAAATCAAGGGCCTCATCCCATGAGGCCGGAACCAGCCGGCCGTTTTTGCGGATCAACGGCTCGGTAAGCCGCTCCGGGTGATGGATAAACTCATGAATGTTCCAGCCTTTAACGCAGAGATTATTACGCGAGACCGGATGGTTGCGACTGGGGGCGGTGCCGGTCACCCGGCCGTCGTTCACCCTGAGATACAGGCCGCAACCGCAGCCACAATAGACACAGGTGGTCAGTATGTCGCCCATGATCAGCTCCTTGATGGTCCCTGGCGGGAAAAAGCTTTATTTTACCTGGATCGTAACTATCCACCCCATGAGCACCAGAATAAATAACCACGGGGCTTGTAACTGCTTACAGGGTGTCGGACCAGGTCCGGAATGACAAAGATGATGATTTGCGACTTTTTACGCCGCCATCAAGTTTTATCCATCCTATAATTAAAGACCGGATCAAGGCAAACGCAAAATACGGCCGAAGTCCGGCGCCAGAAGGGAAACAGCGGAAAAACTCTCCCCACCGATGCCGGACCCCGCGAATGACAGCGTTCAACAAACCCCACCCCGTGCTATAATCCTGGATCCGTGACGTTCAGGAACGGTGCAGATGCAAGGAGGCAAGCACGTTGATTATACTTCGGTATATCAACGGCTTGCCGACACCGAGGATGCGCCGTTCCCGGATGCCCGAAGGGCGGCGGGGTGAAATTTCCGCCGACGCGAAAATCAGACAAAAAAATACATGAATTCAGATGGATACATACCAGGTTACCACTAAGCCGTCACAGATTCAGGATAATATCACGGGATGTAAGGGTTTCAACGGCCTGGTACCCGCGTATCATGCGTGAACAGCATGGGGACGGGGAATGAGCTTGTAGACCATGACCGGAATCTCCTTGCCCTTGACCGTGACCGGCTCGCCCTCTGAAAATTCAACATGACCGATCATCCCCCGCCCCACGAGTTGTTCAATCTTCGCCAGGGTGAACTCGGTCAGAAGGATACGACAATCCATGGAACGGGTCAGGGCCTCAACCCGCGCTCCGAGATTGACCTGATCACCGATGACCGTGTAGTCCATCTTCCGGCCCTGGGCGCCGATATTGCCCACCAGAACCTCGCCGCTGTTCAGCCCGATGCCGCAGTCGAGTTCAAGCCGCCCCTCCACACGCCATTTTTCCCGCAGCCGGTCAAGGCAATCGCTCATCTCAATGGCGCAGCGGAGAGCACGCTCAGCATGGTCATGCTGAGCAAGCGGCGCCCCCCAGAAGGCAAGAATCTCGTCACCGACAAACTTGTCAAGAGTGCCGTCCCAGCGGAAGATCACCTCGGTCATGGCGGTGAAATACTCGTTGAGCATCGCCACCACCTCCTCGGGCTCATTCTTCTCCGACAGGGCGGTAAAGCCGCGGACATCAGAGAAAAGAACCGTCACTTCACGCCGCACCCCGCCCAGTTTCGCCTCTTCCGGATTGGCGACCAGCCGTTCCACGATCTTGGGCGAGACATAGCTTGCAAAAATCCGCCGGATATCCCGGGCCTTTTGCTCCTCGTGCCGGTAGCGGTAAGCAATGGCGAAGACCGATATCACGAGAATATTGACCAGGGGATAAAACAGGTTGGTGTAAAAATCGCCAAAGGCGAACAGGGCGCAATTGCCGCCGACAACCGCGGTCACCATCCCGACACTGGCCGCGATCCCGGTCGTTGCCCGACGACGAACGAGGACAAGAGTCAGCAAAAGACCGCTTGTCAAAATGACCAGCAGAGAAAGAAAAAGCGGCAGGTCACGGATAAAGCGATGATTTACAATGTTGTCAATCACCGCCGCGTTCTTCTCCACCCCGGGCATACGGGCCGAAAGCGGGGTCACCACCTGATCGTAGGTATGCAGGGCACTGGCCCCGAAGAGGACAATCCGGCCACGAAAACGGACGGGGTCAAAATCAGGCTCAAGAATGTCCGCGGCGGAGATATATTTGTAGCTCCCATCCGGGCCGGGATAGTTTATCCGGAAGCGGCCGGCCGGATCCATGGGAATAAACCGGCCCGCCACCTCAACCCCGCGGCCGCCGTGGATGACAATGGACCCGGGTCCGCCGCCCAGAACGACCGAGGCCATGACCAGACCGAAAGAGGGATAATAGTCGCCATCATAGCGGAGAAAGAGATATTCCCGGCGCAGTTTGCCGTCGCGGTCGGCCGGACTCCACACATGCCCGGTAACGGCACCGTCATAAAGCCGGTCAAGGCCGATCCTGACGCTGCCCGCGACCAGGGCGTCAACGATGTCTCCGGCGTGTTTTATTCTGGTAATGGCCGCGTCCCAGAGATAATCCGGGGCCGGAGAACCGGAAACGCGGTCAAAGCCCACGGCCAGAACCACCCTGCCACTACCCCCTCTAACCGCACGGATCAGGGGCTGGTCCTCGATATCATTCTGTCTTTCGGCGTAGAAGATATCGATCCCCAGAGCTCGAGGGCGACCGGCGAGTATCCGGGTAATGATCCGGGCCTGGATGGAACGGGGCAGGGGCCAGCGACCGTAACGAGCCAGGGTATCGTCGTCAATGGCGACGATCATGATATCAGCTGATGTACGCGGAGGATTCACCAGGGCGCGAACCTGAAAACGGTAATCAAGGAGCAGCCCCTCGACCGAATCATCCACCGCCGGGGGGGAAATGAGAGCGATAACAACGGCCGTCGCAGTACATAATATCCCGGCAAGCATGACCGGATTCCATAACCGTTTCATCGCAAAGGCTCAGTGTCTCCCCGGAAAACAGCCATCCCCCATAGGCCCCGATAGCGGATCAGCGGTGGTCAATTAAAATTGACGCTGCAGAACTTGTCCGTGTCCATGGTCACCTGGCAGGTGAGATCGCTCCCGCAGGAAGCACAGTCTCCGCCCCAAAAGCTGAAGGAGGTCGTGGGTACGGCGGAGACAGTGACCGACTCATCCTGCGAATAGGCCCAAATCAGGGTAGTGCCGCTACTGCCGCTTTCGGCGATCACCGGAGGAGTGAAAATCACATCCCCCTGCCCCGTCTTCCAGACAACGTGCAACTTAACGGTACAGGGATTGGCGACGAGGGAAGCGCCGGGATCGTCCACCACCCCCCCGCCGTAGATATAGATATCATCACCAGCAGGCTCCACCCGCGGCGGGACATGATCCCAATAATTTCCCACCACATCCAGTGTCCCCGCCCTGCCGTAAACAAGGTCATCTCCCGTGTTACAGCTAAAGATATTATCGACAAGCGACGGGGTGCCGGCCTGCACTGACATACCAATGACGTTGCCGCTCAAGGTATTGCCGCGGATCGTCGGACTGCCGCCCTCCACACTGATCCCCCCGGGGGAGATCTCGCTCTGGCCTTTGACTCTGCTGACACTGTTATCCACCACCAATGAGTCGCCGCCCAGCCCCACCCCGCCGCCTGATATAATGTTATTCCTGATGGTCATGGCAAAACCTGAGTCATAGATCGCCGAGTCACCGCCCTGAATACGGCAGCCCTCAACCGAGGCCCCGACATCGCCGATGATGATCACTGACAACGGACTGGCAGTGATCATCGAGGAATGTCCCGCGCCGATACACTTAAGGGCGGTTCCGGGATTAAGGACAAGAGGAAAGGTCTCAAGACCACCGGCAACAAATCCCGATTCTCCATAATTTCCTGCCCTGACATAAACGGGCTGGTTCCCCGGAGAAAGAGAAAGGGCCTGGGTGATACTCCGGCATGGGGTCTCGTATGCCCCGCAGCCGGGATTATCGACGCCAATGTTGACATCGACATAATAGGCGGTGAGGTCAATCATCTCGATGGCAAGCCTGATCGGGGCCCCGGCCAGATCGGCCACCGAGGTTCCCCTGAAGATCAGAATGCCGTTGCTGTCGAAACATTCCACCAGGAAACTCCGCCCCTGTCCGTTGGGGACCTCAACCACGATCCGCACACTTGAACGACCGGCCACATCCTCAGTCTTGACCACCTGAACCATATCCGGACCGTTGACGGTGAGCCTGACGCTATAAACATCGGCGAGAACGGCGGCCACCGCCGGGCCGGGAACGAAATAACCAAGGCTGCGACGGAAACGGGCAAAGAGACTGTCCCCCCCGGTCGCGAGCGAGGCACTTCGCCCCCCGTTACTGATCTCAACAGTTACCTCCGAGGTCCCGCCGGAGACGCCGGATCCGCCGCAGGCGTAGAATATCACCGCAGCAATAAAAAGGATGGTTATCGTGGTAAAGCTCTTCATCACAACCCTCCGGAACATTTTTCAGGGAAAATTCAGGGCCATGCCCACCGCGGTCCCCTGGTCCCCGACCGATGGCGGCTGGCCAAAGGGCGGCATGGAAATGCTGCGGACCAGATCAAGTCGGGTAAGATCAACCGCCGACAACCGCGCGGACGACGTGATGCGGGGCAGGTAATCACCACCGAAATCAAGGAGATACCCCGCAAGCGCATAACGCTCCGGCCCGATGAGTCTGAACCCGACCGGTGATTCCGGCGGCCTGCCGGCACCGACCAGGGTCATCTGCCCCGCGGTAAGGGCAAGGATCTCGCCTGCCCCGTCGGCAACACCGCCCACCTCGACTTCGCCCTCGATCACCGCCACCCCGGTAAGTTTGCGTTCCCGGTCATACCAGACCAGAAAAATAGTCCCCCGGGCCGCGGCATAGGCGGTGGGGGTCACCACCCGGAAAGAGGCATTACCCACCACCGAACGGAGACTGCCGTCAAGGAGTTCATAGATCGAATCAGCCCGTTTCTCTGCCGGGTTATAAAGATACTGCCGGATCACCAGCCTGCTCTCCGGCCCCAGGGTAAGGACGGAATCGTCACGGAAGAGCATCTTCGCCCGGGACGCGGCAGCGGTGAGCATCTGGTCATCCTCGAGCAGGGGCAACCGCGGAATTGCCGCCACCTTCCGCGTCGGACCCGTTACCTCGACCACTCCCCGGACCCGGACGACATCTCCGGCCCGTTTCCCCGACGCGGCCAGGACCGGCGGCACAAGAATCAGAAAAAAAACAAGGGACAAGAAACGCGTCTTCATCTATAACCTCGCAAGCACAAAGATACCGCTCACGTTCCGCTCATAGTCGAAACGGGCGATACTCGAACCGTAGATGACCCAGGTCTCGGAAAGACCGAGGGAAAAAGTATGGTTGATGGGGTAGATAATCCCGCCACTGTACTCCTGGACATAATCACGCCGAACCGCGGCCACGGCCGGATCCACCCCACCGTAACCGCGGTCGGTATACGCGGCGCCGACAAAGCCCTGCCAGCCCCGGCGGCGGTAAGTAACGGTGAGCCGGTAGGTCAGGCCGTCGTTGTCCCAGTAATTGCGGTCGGCGTTGTCGTGGGCAAAAAGTAATCCCAGTTCAAAACGATAATAACGTCCAAGGTCCATCCGGTGGGAGACCCCGATCTCAAAGCGGCCGCCGCTGCGCTCATCGTTGGCGGGGAAGGTGGCGGTGTTGTGGAATTCACGCAGTTCCCGGGCCAGGGTGAAGGAAAGAGTATTGTTGCGGAAAGAATGTTCAAGCGCGGTCGACAGACGGACAATGCCGCTGTAGTTATCGCCCGAGACCAAAGCGCTGCGGTAACTCGAAGAAAATTTCATCCGGGTTCGGTCGGCGAACCTTTTCTCTCCGGCAAGGCTCACGGTATTGGCGGTCAGATCAAAGTCGCGATTATGGCTGTTCAGCCCCTGATAAAAACGGTAGCCAAGAGTGAGGTCGGAATCCGTGGCCCGACGCAGGTGCCACTCGCCGTCTAAGGCGGCGACCTCACGCCAGTCCGATTTCCTGTCGAGGCTGTAGGAGGGATTGGATGGCTCAAGGACCGTGTTCGAATCAAATTGAAGACCGGCAAGAATGGTAAGGGAATAAGGCCGTTCTCCTCCCTCATTGCCGGTCGCCCGCTCCACCGACAGACCCGCGGCGTCAGGAACGCCTGGATCGCCACCCCCGGGCCGCAACGTTTCGGCCTCGGCCGACCGGCCAAGACGATCGAGGACAAGGGCGAGCTCATAGCGGACCCGGGAATTGCCGGGCGAGACAGAAAGCGCCCGGCGCAGAAGGCGTTCCGCCAGCCCGTAACGACCGGAGCGACTGTGGACGATGGCCATGGCGGTAATGGCGACAGGATCGTCGGGTTTCACCTCCAGGGCCCGGGCAAGAAACTTCCCGGCCTCTATGTATTCCCCCCGGTCCACGGCATACACCCCGCGGGTCATGGCGATCTCGAAATCCTTTTCAAGGGCAAGGGCCGGGGCGGCACAGAGAAAGGCCCCGGCAAGCATGACAGCAATAAATCTGATCATTTCTCCCCCGACGGCAAGAGGTAAAACGGATAAATTCATGTTGCAAAAAAGGTAATTACGACTTATTCATTTAAACAGGAGCATAGCACATTCATGGAGAAAAACATTTAAAAAAAACATCACAGAACTAACAGATTATCAGTCCGTTGAAAAACGGACTGATAACGGCTTATGTCCACGCCGCCGACTTTGCCGGGTTGAAAACCCCGGTGAAATCGAGAGGTTGGCCGGAACTTGTTTTGGTCAACCGGAGAGAGGAAAAGCCAGAACGGCTTTTTCAACGGTCTATTATGCTACAAGACATAGTGAAGGCTTAGTGGCGTTATCATCGTAACTGTCTGATTTTACGAGGTTGCAGTTACCATGGAACCCATGGCGGGAAATTAACCCCGCCGCCCTTCGGGAGTCCGGGAACGGCGCATCTCTTGTGCCGGCAACTCGTTTTTTTCAGCATACCCTGAAGAATATTATTCATTCCCCCTGGAGATTATTGACCACTTTTATCCCCCGGCCCCCACACCATGACGCCAACCCCCCGTAACCATGTGGTTCTGTCCCATGGCCCGGGAATTGCTTATTTTGCTATACATCAACCAATCCAGACAATAAGGAGACCGCAGCATGAAACAGCACCTGTTTATCGCCCTCGCCGTCATCCCTATCGCGGCAGGGCCGGCCCTGGCCGATAACGCCACCACCGTTTCTCTGGGATACTCCCGGACCAGCGGTGACTACGGGCTTGACCGTGACACCACCGCCACCATCATTCCCTTTTCCGTCACCCGTAGCCAGGGAAAATGGTCGGCCGGGATCACCGTACCCTGGGTAAAGATCGAGGGTTTCGGCACCGTGCTCGTGACCGGCCGGGGTTCGCGGCAGATCAGCTCAAGCCCGAACGGAGGAATGTACACCTCAACCGGCCCGGGCGGCTACGGCTCAGGCGGCGGCATGACCTCTTCCACCACCGGATATACCCGGGTAAGCGAGTCCGGATTAGGCGACATAAACATCTTCGCCGGCTACGACCTTGTCTCCTCTGATAACGGCCCCACCGTCAATCTGACCGGAACGGTGAAATTCGCCAGCGGCGATGAAGACAAGGGCCTTGGCAGCGGCGGAACCGATTACGGAATCGAGACCGGGATAAGCTACCCGGTCGGCCGCCTCACCCCCTTTGCCACCGCGGGCTACACCTTCACCGGCTCCGGCGGCGGCGTTGACTATCAGGACTACCCCTACCTATCCCTCGGCGCGGATCTGTCAATAACCCGCGGCCTGGATGTCGCGATCTCCTGGGACTGGTCGGATTCCCTGAGCAACGACAGCGAGGCCGCGAGCGAAATCAACGCCGAACTCGACCTGAAGATCAACCGGACATGGACCGCCACCCTGACCGCGGGCGCGGGGCTGAGCGACGCGAGTCCGGACACAAGCTACGGCGCGGGCCTGTCGGCCCGTTTCTGAGGGTAAAATTAAAAAGCGCCGTTCCGCCGGCGGGATGAACATTTTTCAGGATACCCATAGCATTAACCTCTGGATAACGTGATACACTGAACCAAACGCAAGCAAAATAAAAAGACCAAAACCCATGAAAACGGAGGCAAACATGTTGACCTACATCATCGGAGTAATGGCAATCGGGGGACTCTTCTACCTCATGATGCGTAAGGGCGGCGGCTGCTGCGGCGGAGGCGGCCACAGCATGAGTAATCACGATCACGGCAACCATGAAGGGCACGATCACGGCCACACTGACACCCCGGCCGAGCCCCACAGCCACGACCATGAAGGCACGGCGGACAAAGATCCGGTCTGTTCGATGACCGTCGGCCCTGACGGCCCGGAGAGCACCTTCGAGGGGCGGACATACCGCTTCTGCTCCGATAACTGTAAAAAAACCTTTGACGATGATCCGGCAAAGTATGCTTAACCTGAATTCGTGAGCGTTCGGGAATCGGACGAAAAGACCATTTTTGAAGACACCTTAAAATTAAAAAAGGGGGAAACCATGACAACGGACAAAAACTTCACCGACCCGGTCTGCGGCATGAACACCGATGACCCTGACGCCTTCAGCCCCTACGAACATGAGGGCGGGATCATATACTTCTGTTCCGATAACTGCCGGAAAAAATTTCTTGAAAACCCTGCCGCCTTTACCTCCGACAGGGAGGTATCCCATCATCACCCCGGGGCCGCAACGCAGACCTATACCTGCCCCATGCACCCCGAGGTGGTACAGGATCACCCCGGCAACTGCCCCAAATGCGGCATGGCCCTTGAGAAGAAAAACCCGCTTCCGCCGGTCTCCACCACCGACTACACCTGCCCGATGCACCCCGAGGTGGTGCAGGATCACCCCGGCAGCTGCCCCAAATGCGGCATGGCCCTTGAGGCCGCAGTGAGCGCGGGGCCGGGCGAAGAGGAAGAAAACCCGGAATACGGCTATATGCTGCGGCGTTTTATCTTCGGCGCCATTCTCTCCCTGCCGCTGGTGATCATCGCCATGCGCGACATGCTCCCCGGCGGAGGACTGCTTGAAAAATTCTTTTCCGACACCACCCTCGGCTGGACCGAACTTGTCCTCGCCACCCCGGTGGTTCTATGGGCCGGATGGCCTTTTTATGTCCGGGCGGTGCAATCGGTGATCAACCGCAGCCTCAACATGTTTACCCTCATCGGCCTCGGGGTCTCGGTGGCCTATGTCTACTCCCTGATCGGGGTGCTCTTCCCGGAGATCTTCCCCGATACCATGCGGAGCGCCGACGGCGCGGTAGGGGTATATTTCGAGGCCGCGGCGGTCATCGTCACCCTTATCCTCCTCGGTCAGGTGATGGAACTAAAAGCCCGGAGCCAGACCGGGGCGGCGATAAAGGCCCTTCTCGGCCTGGCGCCCAAGACCGCGCGCAAGATCAACCCCGACGGCAGTGAAACCGACATTCCCCTTGAACATGTGGTCCCCGGCGACCGTCTCCGGATCAGGCCGGGAGAAAAAGTGCCGGTGGACGGAACCGTGGTCGACGGCAGCAGCAGCATCGACGAGTCAATGATCTCCGGCGAGCCCCTGCCGGTATCAAAAAAGGCCGGCGACCGGGTGATCGGGGCCACGGTCAACACCACCGGCGCCCTGGTGATGGAGGCCGACAAGGTCGGCAGCGACACCCTTCTCGCCCGCATTGTCCAGATGGTGGCCGATGCCCAGCGCTCCCGGGCCCCGATTCAGAAATTAGCCGACCTGGTGGCGGGTTATTTCGTCCCGGTGGTGATAACCATCGCCCTTGCCGCCTTTCTCGTCTGGTATTATTTCGGCCCTGAACCGCGCCTCGCCTTCGCCCTGATCGCCGCGGTGTCGGTGCTGATAATCGCCTGCCCCTGCGCCCTCGGGCTTGCCACCCCGATGTCGATCATGGTTGCCACCGGCAAGGGCGCCGGATTCGGGGTGTTGTTCAAAAACGCCGAGGCCATTGAGACCATGCGCCGTATCGACACCCTGGTGGTGGACAAGACCGGCACCCTTACCGAGGGAAAACCGAAACTGACCGGAGTGGAATGCGCCGAAGGGTTTACCGCCGACACCATGCTCGGGCAGGCCGCAAGCCTTGAACGCGGCAGCGAACACCCGCTGGCCGCGGCCATTGTCGCCGGGGCGGAGGAAAAAGGCATCGCCATGAAAGAAGCGGTTAATTTCGAATCGCACACCGGCAAAGGGGTCAGCGGCACGGTAAGCGGCAGCAAGGTCATTCTCGGCAACCGCAAGCTCCTTGACGACTTTCAGGTTGATCCCGGCGAACTTGCGAAAAAGGCCGAATCCATGCGGGCCGAAGGGCAGACGGTGATGTATGTCGGCGTGGACGGCAATATCGCCGGGCTCGTGGCAGTGAGCGACCCGATCAAGGAGACCACCCCGGAGGCGATAAAAAAACTCCACGCCGAAGGTATCCGAATCGTTATGCTCACCGGCGACAACCGCGCCACCGCCGGGGCGGTGGGAAAAAAACTGGGTATCGACCAAGTGGTGGCCGAGGTCCTGCCGGACGAAAAGGCGGCCACGGTGAAAAAATTCCAAGACAAAGGATCGCTTGTGGCCATGGCCGGCGACGGGATCAACGACGCCCCCGGCCTGGCCCAGGCTCACGTGGGCATCGCCATGGGCACCGGCACCGACGTGGCGATGGAATCGGCCGGAGTCACCCTGGTGAAAGGCGACCTCACCGGCATCATCCGGGCCCGCAAACTCTCAAGGGCGACAATGGCCAATATCCGCCAGAACCTGTTCTTCGCCTTTGTCTACAACTCCCTCGGGGTACCAGTGGCGGCGGGAGCGCTCTACCCGTTTTTCGGAATCATGCTCAGCCCGATCATCGCCGCCGGGGCCATGAGCCTGTCGTCGCTGTCAGTGGTAGGCAACGCCCTGCGGCTGAAGACGGTAAAGATCGACTGAAACCGTTACGGCCTGCTACCCGCTCAGATGAGGATGATGGCCAGGTGCTTTTTGAGATCTTCCTCGACCCGACGGAAATAGGGCATGACCACCGGATCAATTATCCGGCCGACCTCGGAGGCAATGATCTCCTTTGCCCGGGCAAAGCTGAGGGCCGGTTTATATGAACGTTTCGAGGTCAGGGCGTCAAGGATGTCGCAGAGGGTGAATATCCGCGCCCCCAGGGGAATTTCATCTCCGGCGATTCCCCTGGGATAACCGGAACCGTCAAAATGTTCGTGATGGGAATAGACAATCTCCGCCGCCGGGCGCAGGTATTCGATATGGCCGATGATCCGTTGCCCTATCTCCGGATGGGTATCCATGACCAGCCTTTCCTCATCGGTGAGCGGGCCGTCTTTAAGGAGAATGGCGTCGGGAATCCCGATCTTGCCAAGGTCGTGGAGCAGGGCCCCGAAGTAAAGGTCAACCAGTGCCTGATCGACAATCCCCATCTCCCGGGCGATGATGACCGCGAACTGAGTCACCCGGCAGGAGTGGTTGCCCACCTCATGTTCCCGGGCGTCAATAGCCGCGACCAGGGCCTCGATGGTGGAGAGAAAAACGGTTCCGCTACGATCAAGGGCGTCACCGATATAGATATCGCGGAAGGCACAGCGTTCGCAGCAGTACGGCCCGGCATCGCCATGAAAAAGCGGATGTCCGGCCACGACGCCGCAGGCCCGGCAGTGGACGGAATCATCCCCCGGGCCGCGGGTGAATACGGCGGGATCACCCTGAAACTGCTCCCGGCAGGCCCGGGAACAGAAGAGGTAGTCCCGCCCCTGATACTTCACCCTTTCGGTATCGCTCCTTTCGGCCACCACCATGCCGCAGACCGGGTCCTTGATCATGATTCGTCTCGGGGTTCAGGTATCTGAGGGTATTTTGAAATAAAGGCATCCTTTTAATCAATACTTCATTATGGCAGAAAATGAAAACGATCATCCCGGCAAGGCTGTTTCCAGAGGCACCAGCCTCTCCCCGCAGCGGCCGGAGGCTTCCCTCCCGCGCCCCTGCCCTCAACCTCTACCGACGGATAACCTCAATCATGAAAACCGTTATCGCATTTTTTTTCCTGTCACTGTTTATCGCCGCGCCGTTTTCCGTCCGGGCCCGAACGGTTGAGTACGACCTCAACATCGGCTATAAAACCGTGAACATCGCCGGAAAAACGGTGCGGGCAATGGCGGTGAACGACACCATCCCCGGGCCGGTGCTCCGCTTTACCGAAGGCGACCGGGCAGTGATAAGGGTCAATAACCACCTCAAAGAAGAGACCTCGGTTCACTGGCACGGCATCCTTCTCCCCAACCAGTACGACGGGGTACCCTACGTCACCACCATGCCCATCCTCCCCGGGGCGAGCCACACCTTCACCTTTGACCTCAAACACTCCGGCACTTACTGGTACCACTCCCACACCAATCTTCAGGAACAGGTCGGCGTCTACGGCGGCATCGTCATCAAGGCGAAGAAAAAAAGGATCAGGGCCGACCACGACATGGTGGTCATGTTCTCCGACTGGACCAATGAAAACCCGCTCGCGGTCCTGCGCACCCTCAAACGCGGCGATGAATGGTACGGGATAAAAAAGAACACCGCCCAGAGCTGGGACCGGGTGATAAAAAACCACGCGATCGTCGGCAGACTGAAACAATCGCTGATGCGGATGCCGCCCATGGACCCCTCCGACATCGCCTATGACGCCTTTCTCGCCAACGGCCGGCCGATACTGCGGTTAAACGGCCTCAAACCCGGCGACACCGTGCGTCTGCGGTTGATAAACGGCGCCGCCTCCACCTATTTCAATGTTGACTACGCCAGCGGGGCGATGCGGGTGGTGAGCGCCGACGGCGTTGATGTTGTCCCGGCGGAGGCGGAGATCCTGCCGATGGCGGTGGCCGAGACCTATGACGTGATCGTCACCGTGCCGCAACAGGGGGCGGCACAACTGCGGGCCACCGCCGCCGACGGCTCCGGTTTCGCCTCGGTGATCCTCGGCGCGGGGAAAATAAAGGAGGCAGCCGCCATACCCCCGCCCGACCCCTTTGCCGCCCTGCGTTCGGGGAAAAAAATGACGGGGATGAATCCCGGCGGCATACGGCTGCCGAAAAAACTTCACGACATGAGGCCTGATCCGGAGGGGAAAAAATTCACCTACGCCCACCTCCGCGCCCTCCGTTCCACCCGCGCACCGGCCGGCCGGCCGGTGCGCGAGGTGGTCCTCAATCTCACCGGCAACATGAACCGCTACCAGTGGTCGATCAACAACATCCCCTTGAGCGAGGCCGACAAGATCCTCATCCGCCGCGGCGAGGTGGTGCGTTTCAAACTGGTCAACAAGACCATGATGGCCCACCCCATGCACCTCCACGGCCATTTCTTCCGGGTGATAAACGGCCAGGGTGATTTCTCGCCCCTCAAGCACACGGTCGATGTCGCCCCCATGGCCACCACGGTGATCGAATTCGTCGCCAGCGAGGACAAGGACTGGTTCTTTCACTGCCACATCCTCTACCACCTGATGAGCGGCATGGCCCGGATTGTTCATTACCAGGGCTCGGAAATCAACCCGGCCCTGGCGAAAACGAAGAAAAAAAGCCGCACCGAGATCGACGACGACCATTTTTTTTCATGGGCCGAACTTACCGCGGCCACCCAGATGAACTCAGGCGAAATCAAGAGCGCCAATAACAGAAACGAATTCGGCCTGGAATGGGATTCAGACTGGAAGGACGCCTGGAGCGTCTCGCCCTGGTACGGCCGCTACCTCGGCCGGTTCCTCACCGTGTTCATCGGCGGCGACCTTGACGAAAAAGAAAAACTGGGGGTGGCGGGCCTGCGCTACACCCTGCCGTTGTATATCAAGACCGAATTAAGGGTTGACGACAACGGCGATTTCCGCCTCGCGGCGGCGAGCGAAATCCAACTTATGCCCCGGCTGTTTTTCTCATGGAACGCCGACACCGATGACGAGTGGCGCTACGGTCTTGAATGGCGGCTTACGAAAATGTTTTCCATCACCGCGAGCCACGACTCCGACTACGACGCCGGTGCCGGAATCCGGATGCGGTTCTGAGACGTCAGCCCTTAACGTAACAGCACTTCTTGTACTTTTTCCCCGAACCGCAGGGGCAGGGGGCGTTGCGGCCGATCTTCTCCACCCGCACCGGCTGCGGGCTGACCATGTCGCCGTCAAGGTAATACCAGGCGCCGTCCTCCTTCTCAAAACGGGCGACTTCGTGATGAACGACGGTACCGCCGGATGCCTGATAGCCGGCCCTGAACTCCACCACCCCGACCTCGTCATCAGCACCGCCCGCCTCAGAGGCAACGATCTCAAGCCCACACTAACCGACGTCCTGGTAGTCATCATACTCGTTGTCAGGCGGCCGGGTAGAAGAATGGGTGCTGGCGATGACGTAGGGATATTCTTCCTTCACATGGGCGGTATAACGCGACCGCATCAGGGCCTCAGCCGTGGCAGCCTTTTTCTCTCCGCTTAAAAGCGGGCCGCAGCAGAGATCAAACTCTTTGCCGGAACAGCAGGGACATTCACTCATATTACAAATCTCCATAAATCGGGTAACCGTTCAGAGCCCCTTTTACCGGGAGGAAGAGATTTTGGCAAGCAGATCTGGAACACAGCCGACATAGGCGGTATAATCCATTCCGAATACCTTGAATCCATTACCGGGCGCCCCGCATGGCGGCGGGGTGAGTCAGGCACGAAGCCGTCACGGATTCAAGGTAATACCCAAAACCCAAAGACAAAGGACAGGCCATGAAAAAAAAGATATTTCTCCCCGAAGGTGAACGCATCAGCCAATGGTACAATGTCATCCCCGATATCCCGAACGGGATTGAGCCCCCGCTCCATCCCGGCACCGGCGAACCGCTGACCCCGGAGGTCATGGCCCCGATCTTCCCCATGGGCCTGCTGGAACAGGAGATGAGCGACAAGCGGCACATCGACATCCCCGAAGAGGTCCTCGATATCTGGTCCATCTGGCGGCCATCGCCCCTGGTGCGGGCCAATTTCCTCGAAAAAGCTATTGGAACCAGGGCAAAGATCTTCTTTAAAAACGAGGGGGTTTCTCCGTCAGGCAGTCACAAGACCAACAGCGCCGTGGCCCAGGCCTATTACAATAAAATGGAGGGGGTAAAACGAATCGCCACCGAGACCGGGGCCGGGCAATGGGGTAGCGCCCTGTCGTTTGCGACCCATAAATTCGGCCTTGAGTGCAAGGTATACATGGTGCTGATATCATTTGACCAGAAACCCTACCGCAAGAGCATGATGAACACCTACGGGGCCGAGATCGTCGCCAGCCCAAGCCCCGATACCCCCACCGGCCGCGCCTTTCTCGAAAAAGACCCCACCACCCCCGGATCGCTTGGCATCGCCATCAGTGAGGCCCTTGAAGACACCACCAGCCGCGATGACACCCGCTACGCCCTTGGAAGCGTCCTCAACCATGTCTGTCTGCACCAGACGGTGATCGGCCTTGAGGCCAGACGCCAGATGGAACTGATCGGCGAGAAGGCCGACGTGGTCATCGGCTGCTGCGGCGGCGGTTCAAATTTCGCCGGACTTGCCGCGCCCTTTGTCCCCGATAAACTTGACGGCAGGGAGATTAAACTGATCGGAGTCGAACCAGCCTCCTGCCCAAGCCTGACCAAGGGGGTCTACGCCTACGACTTCGGCGACGTCTCGTCCCGCACCCCGCTCCTCTACATGTACACCCTGGGACACGACTTCATCCCCCCCGGCATCCACGCCGGCGGCCTGCGCTACCACGGGATGAGCCCGATCATCAGCGCCCTTTTACGCGAGGGAATCATCGAGGCCCGGGCCGAGCACCAGTTGGAGTGCTTTAAGGCCGGAGTCCTCTTCGCCCAATGCGAGGGGATCATCCCGGCGCCGGAATCGTGTCACGCGATCAAGGCCGCAATCGACGAGGCCATGCGCGATCCGAAAGAACCGAAGACCATCCTCTTCAACCTCTCCGGCCACGGCCTGCTCGACCTTTCAAGCTACGACAAATACTTCGCGAATGAGCTCCACAACTACTACTACCCCGGGGCCGCGGTGGAAGAGGCGAAAAAACACCTGCCGAAGATCGGCGACTGATCTCCCGGACCGTTTTCAAGCCCCGGCATCCCCGCGTGTTGCCAACAGAGATCATCCCCGAACGCCCGGAATCCATCCGGGCGTTTTTCTCTCCCAACACCACGATGTGATACCGATAATTTTTATCATTTTTTGTTTGCCCCCTGAAAATGTGAAGTGATATCATCTGAAAGAGGAAAATTCCAACCACCGGACGATCGACAAACCAGGGTCAGGGTTGATGGTCGCCGCAGTCGGGAGACTCGTTAGCATACTCCTGAATCTGTGACGGCTTTTTCAACTCCGGTTGGGCAAACAAGTTTCGGCTAACCTCTCGATTTTGCCGGTTTTTTCAACCCGGCAAAATCGGCGGTGCGGACATCGGCCGCGTATAGTCCGTTTTCCAACGGACTGTTAACACAATATTCATTACCAGGGGGAGGATGGCATGACATCGTTTTTCAGCAGGATCGGACTACGAGGTAAAATCTACAGCGGGATCGGAGTGGTCATCTTTCTCTCCACCCTGGTGATAATCAGCTACCAGTTGTCGTTAAGGCAGGTGACCGGCAGATATAACAATCTCCTTAACGTTGAGATGCGCACGGCAATGATCGGCCATGATATCGACGCCGAGACCATGGATTATGACCGCTACGTCGAAAAATTCCTCATCCTCCACGACCAGGATTCCCTCAAGGCCCAGAAAGAACTGGCTGAAAGCGCAATGGCCGATATCAGGAAACTGGCCGACCTCGCCACCGCCACCGGCAACCGGGGACTTGCCGACAAGGCGGATCGGCTGCGGCAATTATTGACCAGCTACAATACCGGCCTAAAGACGGTGGTCGCCGGCTGGAACAAAAAGGGCCTGAATGAAAAGGAGGGTCTTCAGGGAGAGTTCCGGCAGACGGCCCACGCCCTTGAAAACACATTCAGGCAACACATGGCCCCCCGGCTGTACATCACCCTGCTGCAGATCCGCCGTCACGAAAAAGACTATCTCCTCCGCGGCAGCCGGAAATATATTGACAAGACCAATCAAACCGCGGAGAGATTCGCCGCCGAGGTCGACGAGGCCGGTTTACCCGCGGCCGTCAAGGCCACCCTGCAGCAGGAGATCACCAACTACCGCCGCAAATTTGACGCCCTGACGACGGTGGACCGGGAAATCAGGACCGGCCTTGATAAAATGCGCCAGGCTTACCGGGAATTAGGTCCCCTGGTCGACGCGGTGGTAGACGGCAGCGCAAAGGCCGCGGCCATGAAGGCCGATACCGCCAAGGCCGGGGCCTCAAAGAACGGCGCCATCTCCATGGCCATCGGGGGCGGCGGTATAATCCTCGGCATCATCCTGGCCTTTATCCTCGGCCGCTCGATCAGCGCCCCCATTGACCAGGCCATCAAGGAACTGGGAGACGGGGCGAACCAGGTGGGCAGCGCCGCCGACCAGATGTCGGCCAACAGCCAGATGCTGGCCGACAATGCCGGGGAACAGGCCGCCGCCCTTGAAGAAACATCGTCATCGATGGAGGAAATGTCCTCCATGACCAGACAGAACACCGATAATGCCGGCCACGCCGACAAATTAATGACCGAGACCATGGCGGTGGTGACCCGGGCCAACGACTCAATGGAAGAGTTGACCCGGGCCATGGCCGAAATCGCCCGGGCCAGCGAAGATACCTCGAAGATCATCAAGACCATTGACGAAATCGCCTTTCAGACCAATCTCCTCGCCTTGAACGCCGCGGTGGAGGCAGCCCGGGCCGGAGAGGCCGGGGCCGGTTTCGCCGTGGTCGCCGAGGAGGTCAGAAACCTGGCCATGCGCTCGGCCGACGCCGCCAAAAACACCGCTGGCCTGATTGAAGATACCGTGGCCAGGGTCTCCCGGGGCAGCGCCATTGTCGATGACACCGCCAAGGCCTTTGTCGAGATAAACGAGCACTCAAACAAAATCGGCGAATTGATAAAAGAAGTGGCGACAGCCTCCATAGAGCAGGACACCGGCGTTACCCAGGTAAACAAGGCGATCACCCAGCTGGACCAGGGAGTACAGAGTATTGCCGCCAACGCCGAGGAAACCGCCAGCGCCTCCGAGGAATTAAACGCCCAGGTGGCAAGTATCCGGGACACCCTGGCCGCCCTGGCCGCCCTGGTTAACGGTACTGAAAAATCACTAACACCCCGCGCCGCAATGAATCCCCCCCGGCCACCCCGTAAGTCCCTGCCACCGACGAAAACCACTGCCCATGGCCGCATAAAGCAGGGAGAAGACAACCAGGCCGCCAGGGTAATCCCGTTTGACGACGATGACAATTTTGAGGACTTTTAACAGACCGTTGAAAAAGCCGTCCATAGCCTTTTAAACGCGGAGAGATCGGCAGCGCGTTCATACGCCTTAACAGTTCGTTTTGCAACGGACTGTTAAGGCCCGGGGGTCAGGATTCGCCGCTTTCGTCTTCCCGATTCATCTGCCGGTAAATCGACCACGCCATCAAGGCGATCAAAAGCACTCCCGAGATCAAGACCAGCCACAGGGTATATCGACGCCAGTGTACGGGAGGGTCAGCCGGAATCAGAAGCTGCCGGCCGCCAATCAGATATTGGGCGCCGGTGGACGCGGGTCTGGGAACGAACTTTTCTCCGGTCGACCTTTGCGCTCCCGCCAGCAGAGAGCCGAGATGAAACCCTGGCGGTAAAACTGCCGTGGCCCCATAGGCGAGGATGAAAGGTCCATTACCCCGGGCGAGAAATACCAGATCTTCGGGGCGCCAGGTAATATCAAGCAAAGGCGGGGTCGTGATCCCGCCTTCCGCGGCGGCCACCCGTACCAGCCAGTAACGCTGAACCGTTCCTCCAACGGATACCGGATCATTTTTCAGCCTCACACCGTCGGCGGCCAGGCTGTACGCGATCCCGCGCCATCTCGGCGAGAACGACGACAATTCCCTGCTGTTTGCCGATAATAAGGCCACCGTCGCCATGGCGTTTTCATCCCCGATTGAAACCCTGACGGAATCAAGGGGGATAAAGCCGGTCACGTCGGCCAGGTAATCCCTGAACCCTGCCTTTGCGTGGACAGACGCGACCGTTTCCACCTGTAAATGCCGGCTGTCCGGCCACCTGCCCCCCCGTCTCTCCCAACCATGGGCGATAACCGCGGACAGTTGAAAAAACCGATCCCGGTCGACCGGGACGAGACGCAGATATTTCCCCCTGATCCCGTCAAGCCTTATCCGGTTACGATCGAGACGAAACCCCCGATGACGCATCCGGGCAATGGTCGCGGTCGTGACCCGGCGCCATCCCTGCAGGTCGTCACTTGTTTCAAGCCTTACCCGCCTGATGAATTCCCCCTGCTCCATCGGCCATGACAGATCAAGGGCGAAAATCGCCCTGTGGTCGATGGCAGTGCAATCGATCAGCCAGTACGCCACCCGGGCGACGCCATCTCCAGAGGCGGCACTGCTCACGTTTATGACCATTCCGTCCCTGCCCGTCTCGATATGGAGCCCGGAAACGGCCACATCCTCCCCCGGCGCCGCCATTACCGGGAAAAAAGGCAGGGCTGTGTCCAGACGATCTTTTTCCGGTTTCGGTTCCAGGGGCCGCCGCAAAAGGAAGGGTACGGATTCGCCCTTGCCGTTAAAAACCCGCATATCACCGCGATCGGCGCGGCTCAGGCCCTGATAAACCTCAAGTGGCAGGGGAAATTTATAAACCGGGGCCCGACCGTTGATCATAATTTTCATGCCGTAGGCGAACATCCCCGGTTTTGGCGGCTCCACCGCAAACGCCCGAAACGGGAAAAACAGATAAAGTGCGATCAGCGCCAATGCCGTCTTTTTCATCCCGCCGCCTCCGTCCCCTCAGCCTCCCGCCCCGGAAGCGGCGACAGGTAACCAATAATCAGACAGATCACTCCGACCCCGAGGAAAGATATTATCCGGGCAATGGTCCCGGTATTACCGAGGTCAAAAAGAAAAAGCTTGACCACCACAACCCCGACCAGGGCCGCCCCTACCAGCCATACCACCCTTATCTTTTTGCGACTGGCCCACGACATGACCGCAAAGGCCGACAGGGCCCAGAATATCGACAGTGACGCCTGTACCAGTCCTGAATCCATCATCGAATGAAGATCAAACCCCACCTCAAACCAGAAATGAAGCGTCCGGATCAGGGTGGCGTTCAACCACAAAAACACCGTGCCCCCGGTAATTATGACCAATTGCCTGCGGAGTAAAGAAAAAGGCTGAATGTCCATCCGCACCGCCAGGGTCCGGGCCCAGAACAGGCAAACCACCAGCACCATGACCTGGGCGAGGTCAAGGGGATTGAGAAAGGGGACATATCTCAGGGGGGCCGGGTCTCCGTGACAGAAAAGATTCGTCAGCACCGACCCGGCCCAGAGAAAAACAACAACCGGGGCCATGGCATGATAAACATACGACCTCCGGTTTTCAGCGACCGGCCATGGCAGGGTGTGGCTGAAACGGCTCAAAAAAAAGACAAACAGCCCCGGAACCACCGCGAGGGTAGACAGGGGCCAGATCGAGGCGAAGCGAAAGAGATATTGCCGGGGAACAATAAAACCGGTCGGCATCGTGGTCATGACCCAGCCCGCCCCCCCGGGCAGCAGGCGCTCAACCCGCCAGTACGCCTCAAACGACAGCAGCGCGATCATGAAAATGAGCAAAACCGTATGGATGAAGGAGGAAAAATCCCCCCTAGGTTCCCGGCGGTCACGGTACAGGAGATAATAATGAACCCCGAAGGCAAAGGGCCAGGCTGCAAATCCAAGAAAGGCCGAGGGCGGACAATAAAAGACAAAGGATGTGTAAAGTCCGCAGGCAAACATCAGAAAAAAAAGCCCCCGGTAGACCCGGCCCGGCACCCGCCATGACAAACCATCGGCAATAAAACGAAAATCAAGGACCGAGGCCGAGACGAAAAGCAGCAGGGCTGAAGGCTTGTAAAAGTGGGGAACAAAACAGTCTATCTCATGCCAGCCGCCGCCGAACCCCCACAACAGAGCCCAGGCAAGCATCATCCCGCTTTCTGATTTCGCGGTTTCATGGTCAGCCCGGTAAAGAAAAAAGGCACTGATAAAAGCGGCCATGGACACCACCAGGCAACCGAGATAAAACCCGTTAACCACCGGATAACCGCCAAAGGACAAACGGGTCGACAGCACAAAACAAAGGCCGGCAAGCCCCTGCATGACCATGCCGAAAACCCGGGCGACCGGCCGCTTCTGCCTGATCCCGACCCAGACCACCGCCGCCCCTTCAAGGGCCCAGGCCGCCGAGGTCCATCGGCCGTCAACGGCCAAGGGAATGGCTATGGTCGCGAAGACCACCCCGATGAAGAGAAATGATTCAATCAGGGTTCCCATGGCGGCGCTGCCCTTTTTCTTTACCGCCCAGGCGATCCCGACGTAAACGGCGCCCATGCCCAGGGCGCTCCAGGCCATACCGAACTCAAATCCTCTTACCAGGTAATATTGCAGGGCGAAACAGACCACCGGGGTACCGAAGACCATGGTGCAATCAACATAGCCCTTACGCGCCAGCGGCTGGTTGGAGGCGAAGAGCAGACCAATGGCGAGGTAAAAGAGGAAAAAAAGAACCAGAAACGCTGCGGTGGAGACAAACATCTCCGGGACAAAGGACCTCAGACCCCACAGGGCACTGATGGCAAAGGTGAAGACAAAACCGATAAAATTCAGTTCCCGCCAGGATTTATGCCGGGCGGTAAACAAGATGCCGAAGTTAAGCAGGGCGTAATAGGAAAACAGCATCACATGACTGCCGCCACCGGTAGAGGTAAGCACCGGGGCGAGAAAACCGCCGACAATACCGATGACCGCGAGCGCACGGGCATCCTGAAGAATCGCAAGAACCGCGGAAAACCCGGCAAGCCCGGCGAGAAGCCCGAGAGAGACAGGCACCGGCAGGAGGGCGTAAAGCTTTAAAGCGGAAAATATGGTCAGATAGAGGACCCCGACACCGCCGCCCTGAAGAATCAGGGAATAAGTCGTCATTTTGCTTCGCAGACGCCAGCCGATAACAAGCATTGCCATCCCCCCGATACAGATGGCGGCAAGTCGTATCTCCACGGGGATCATATCGCGTTCAATGGAATACTTGAGGAGAAAGGCCACCCCGAAAAAAAGCACCATAACCCCGACCCGGACCACAACATTGCCGCCGGTAAAATATGACCTGATAATATCAAACCACTCGATGGCCTGTCCCCCGCCTTGTGGCGCCGACTCCGGTACCACGGGTGAAGCGGCGACAATTCCGGATTCCGGCATCGCCGCCGGAATATCTTTGCCGGGAGACTGCTCCATGGCCGCGACATCGACCTTTTCCTCCTCGATCCTGAGTTCAGGCAGCGGCGATTGCCGTTGCCTTGCCGGGGCGGTGGCGATATCCGGGGGAGCCGCGCCCCGGTCAATGATCCCGAGTTTCTGCTCAAGGTCGGAAATTCGTCTTACCAGCACAAATATCCTCGCAAACAAAATACCCATCCCGCCGCCAACCAGGGCCACGAACCACTCCCTGCCGAGGGAGGCCATGGCCATGGCCGCGACCAGCCCGATGATCAAATATAAAAAAGTCATACTCCCTCCTCATTTGATGAAGTCGTGACAAGTCCCCGCTCCGGAGAGAAAACAAGTTCCGGCCAACCTCTCGATTTCACCGGGGTTTTCAATCCGGTGAAATCAGCGGCGCATCCATGCGCCGCGACCATCCCGTTTTTCAACGGGCTGTCAGGAGCTGATCAAAGGGGGGAAATCGCGTGCAGGATGGGCTCCATGGATCGCTTATTTTCATCTTTATACCAGAACGTTGGAAAAATCGTCCATGCCTTTTACAGCCTCTCGATTTCACCGGATTTTTCGACCCGACGGCGCGGACATCAGCCGCGTGCAATCCGTTTTTCAACGGACTGTCAAGTCAACAAATTGGCGGATACGGCAAAATACATGTATAGTGCCGCAATCGAAGAAGGCGGTGGTATGGAACGACCATCTTGTCGCCGTAGCAGTCCGTTGAAAAACGGATTGGCCGGAAGCTGCTTTGGCCAACCGGGAGTTGAAAAAGCCAGGACGACTTTTTCAGCAGTCTGATAGAGAACAAATATTTTCAGGAGGTTATTCACAATGAAACTTATACTTCTTGGCGCCCCCGGCGCCGGCAAGGGCACGGTGGCAAAAATGCTGACCAGGATTGACGGTTCGGTGCAGATCTCAACCGGCGACATCCTCCGGGGCGCGGTCCAGGCCGGCACCGATCTCGGCACAGAGGCCCAGGGATACATGGATCGCGGCGACCTGGTTCCCGATTCCCTGATCATGGGGATCATGGAGAAACGCCTCCAGGAAGACGACTGTAAAACCGGTTTCCTCTTGGACGGTTTTCCCCGCACCATCCCCCAGGCCGAGGCCCTGACCGAACTGCTTGAAAAATTAGGGATAAAACTGGATATGGCGGTTAACATCGACGTTCCCCGCGACGTGATCTTCGACCGCCTCTGTACCCGGCGAACCTGCGAAAATTCCGATTGCCAGGCGATCTACAACATAAAGTCCATGCCGCCGAAAAAGGAAGGCGTCTGCGATAAATGCGGCAGCGCCATCGTCCAGCGGGCCGATGAAACCGAAAAGGCCATCGGCCACCGCCTTGACACCTATAACGAAAAGACCGCCCCATTGGCCGGATTTTACCAAGGCAAGGGGCTGCTCCGGACCATCACCGGCACCTCAAGCGAGGTGGTGGTTGACGCGATCAAAAAAGAATTGGGAATCTGATTTTCAGAAGTCGGAAGTCGGAAACCAGAAGACTGATTGTGGTAAAACCGGGCTTGATGAGATATCATCAGGTCCGGTTTTTTATCCCCGTCCACCTTTATCCCGGTCCCCGGAAAAGTGCCTGATAAAAAGAAATTTATAACCGTGATCGGCGGCGGCCTTGCCGGGAGCGAGGCCGCCTGGCAGGCGGCCCGGCGCGGCTGGCCGGTGCGCCTGATTGAGATGCGTCCGCTAAAAAAGACACCGGCCCATGAAACCGGAGGTTTTGCCGAGCTGGTCTGCTCAAACTCGCTCCGTTCCAACGCCGCCGATTCGGCCATCGGCCTGTTGAAGAATGAACTCCGCTGCCTCGGTTCCCTGATAATGACAGCAGCGGACGCAACCAAAGTCCCGGCCGGAAGTGCCCTGGCGGTTGACCGGGAAAAATTCTCCGCCCATATCAGCGAAAAAATCAGTGCCCACCCCCTGATTACCGTGGACCGCGCCGAAATAAAAAAGGTCCCCTCCGCGGAATCCGGCCCGGTGATCATCGCCACCGGCCCCCTGACCTCGGACAGTCTCGCCGCCGACCTGGGGCTGATCACCGGGACGGAAAACCTCTCATTCTATGACGCCATCGCCCCCATCGTTGCCGCCGATTCCCTTGATTACGACAAGGTGTACCGGGCCTCCCGCTATGACGACGGCCCCGGCGACTACCTAAACTGCCCCATGGATCGGGATGAATACGAAAGGTTCATCACCGCCCTGGCCGCGGCCGACCGGATCCGGCCGCGGGAGTTCGAAGACCCGAAATACTTTGAGGGCTGCCTGCCGATTGAAGTCATGCTCGAACGCGGCGACGACACCCCCCGTTTCGGGCCGATGAAACCGGTGGGCCTGCCCGATCCCCGCACCGGCCGCGACAATTATGCGGTGGTCCAGCTCAGAAGCGAAAACCTCGACAACAGCGCCTATAATCTGGTGGGGTTTCAAACCCGGATCACCTATACTGAGCAACAGAAGGTCTTCCGCCTCATCCCCGGCCTCGAACGCGCCGATTTTCTCCGCTTCGGCAGCGTCCACCGCAACACCTTTGTCCGGGCGCCGAAAGTGCTGGCCCCGGGGCTTGAGCTCGCGGCCCGTCCCGGAGTAATGCTGGCCGGGCAGGTAAGCGGGGTCGAGGGCTATATAGAGTCCTGCGCCATGGGGATGCTGGCGGGGATATTCGCCGCAGGACATATACGGGGGAAACCGGTTCCACCGGTCCCGGAAGGCACCGCCCTCGGCGCCCTCCTCAACCACCTTTACCACGGGAACGTAAAAAAGTTTCAACCATCAAACATCAATTTCGGCCTGTTCCCCCCGCTTGGCCAACGACTACCCAAAAAAATGCGGGGGGCGCGGCGAACCGAAATAGCCCAAAAAAAGCTGGAGGATTGGATCATTGCCGAAAGTACTATCAGCTGAACTGATACTGACCGTTATGCTGGCGATTATTACCCCGATTAAAATTGCCGCAGGGGCGGAATCCCCCTACCCGCGGATAAACATATCGGCGGACCTTGACGTAAACGCCGGAATCATGCGCGCCGGGGCGGTAATCGACCTCCCCGCGACCAGTCCCGGCGAGATCTTTTTTCCCGGTCTTGAGATTGAAAAAATCACGGTCAACGGCAGAGAGATCGACATCAGCAAAAGCGGCCCGGTATTCTTTAAAAATGACCACGCCCTCAACCTCAGGGCCTCGGATGCGGCAAGGACCATAAAGATCACCTACCGCTACCGCCCCGCCGTCGACGAGCTCCTCGGCCCCGGACAGATATACCTCCACCGATCCTGGCACCCCTATCTTGCCGTCCCGGCAATCTTTTCCCTTGAGGCGACCCTGCCCAAAGGCTTTCACGCCATAAGCCAGGCCGAAAAAATCGTTGAGAATGTAAACGGAGACAAGGTGACGGCAAGCTTTTTCTTCCCCCACCCCCGGCGCGGCCTCGACCTGATCGCCGGGCCCTATGAGATCAGCCGGAAGGAACTGACAAACGGCCCCGACCTCTACGCCTTTTTCTTCCCCGAAGACCACGATCTGGTCGCCGATTACCTTGAAAAGGCAGCGTCCTATATCAAACGCTACCAAGGCCTGATCGGCCCCTTTCCCTATAAACGCTTCAGTATCGTTGAAAACCGCCTTCCCACCGGTTTCGCCATGCCGACCTTCACCCTCCTCGGGCAGCAGGTGGCGCGGCTGCCGTTCATCACCAGGACCTCGCTGGGGCATGAAATCCTCCATCAATGGTTCGGCAACTCCGTCTCAGTGGCGAACGAAAGCGGCAATTGGTGCGAGGGTCTGACCACCTGCCTCGCCGATCAGAGCTATGCCGCCGATCAGGGCCGTGGCGCCGGTTTCCGTAAAAACCAGCTCCTCCGCTATGAGAGCTTTGTCAATAAAACCAACGCCATCAGCCTTGAGCAGTTCCTCGGCGCCAAAAGCCATCTCATCCCGGGCCAGGACGCTGCCCGGGCGGTGGGATACACCAAGGCGAGCATGGTCTTTCACATGCTGAGAAAAAAAATCGGCGATGAGGCCTTTTTTAAGGGACTACGCCTGTTTTTCAAACGTTTCAATCACCGTCCGGCGCAATGGAGCGATATTGAGGCCGCCTTCAGCGAAAATACCACTGAAAAACTGGATACCTTCTTTACCGGCTGGCTCACCGGCCGCGATATCCCCCGTCTTTCCCTCACCGGGTTACGGGTGAGGGAAAAAGGGGGAAAGATAAACCTGAGTTTCGATCTCCGCCAGACCGCGAACAAACCCCTGGTCATGACCGTACCATGCCGGATCATAACCCCCTCGGGTGTCATCGACCGCCGGGTGAAATTAAACGACCGCCTCTTCCATGTCAGCCTCGACCTTGACGACTATCCTGAAAAGGTGATCATAGATCCGCGATACGACCTCATGCGTCACCTTGACCCCTCCGAACTGACCCCGGTGTGGTCACGGGTAATGGGGACGGGGAAAAAGATCTTTGTCCTCAAAGACAAAAAGAGCGAAAAAAAATACGCCGCCCTGCTGCGGCGGTTCCGTCACCCGGCTGACCTGACCCTGTTGGGAAAAGACGCCGACGACCGCAGGCTTGAGAACGCCGACCTGGTCTTTATCGACGCCGACGGCAAAAAGGCGCAGGCCATGTTCGCCGACAACAGCGGCGCCTCAACCCATGGATTCAGCCTTGAAGTCCGGCGCAATCCCCTGAACCCCGGCCGCACCGCGACCCTGGTCCGCGCCGCTTCCGCGGCCGAGGTACAGGCGGCGGCAAGGAAACTCAGCCATTACGGCAAATACAGCTATCTCGCCTTTGACAACGGCGGGATAAAGGAGAAAAAAGTGACAGCGACGGCCATGGGCCTCATCTACTCCGCCGACCCGGAACCGGACGGAGTAGAAATCCGCCCCCGGCTCGGCCTGACGGAGATAATGACCAGGATCGCCGACCGGCGGGTGGTTTATGTTGGTGAATCCCATACCAGCCCCGCCGACCACCACCTCGAAATCCGGGTGGTCCGGGCCATGTACCGGCAAAACCAAAACCTCGCCATCGGTATGGAGATGTTCAGCCACGAGGCCCAGTCCGCCCTTGACCGCTACATCCTTAAGAAAGAAACCAATGAGAAGGAATTCCTCAGACAATGCGATTATTTCAAACGATGGGGCTATGATTTCCGTTTTTACCGGCCGATATTAGACTTTGCCCGGGCCAACGCCATCCCGGTGATCGCCCTCAACCAGCCCAAGCCGATCGTCAGCAGGATATACAGCAAGGGAATCGACGCCCTTTCCCCTGCCGAGGTAAAAGACCTGCCCCCGGAACGCGACCTCACCCTCCCGGATTACCGCGAACGCCTGAACCGGATCTTCCGCATGCACCGGGGGAAAAACAGACTCAACGACTTTCTCCAGGCCCAGGCCGTCTGGGACGAGACCATGGCCGCCACCGCCGCCACCTGGATCAACAAACATCCCGGCGGACGAATGGTGATCCTCGCCGGGCGGGGGCATGTGGAAAAAAACGCCATCCCCCCGAGGCTGGCCCGCCGCACCGGAATACCGCAGACGGTGCTGCTTAACAACGACCCGTCCGGCAGGGCCGGAAAAATCGCCGATTTTGTCCTCTTCACCCGGGCCGCGCCCCTGCCGCGGCTTCCGATCATGGGGGTAATGCTGCGGGAGAGCAAAAAAGGGGTACTTATCGCCGGGGTCGGCAAGGACAGCCCGGCGGCAAAGGCGGGGGTGAAAAAGAATGATATTATCCTGACCGCTGACAACGAAAAAATAAAGACCATCAATGACATCAAGGTCCTGATGCTCTATAAGAAAAAGGGCGGGAACATCCGTCTGCGGCTTGAACGGAAGCACCTGCTGTGGCCGACCACCACCGGGGTCGTGGAAGTAAAATTATAAAACCGTGAACCGTGGGGAAAACATCATGAATATCCTGAAACCCCTGATAATCCTGATCTCTGTCTCCCTGTTTCCGCTTTCCGCCATGGCCGCGGGAGAGACCACCGTCACCTGGCACGGCCACGCCGCCTTCACCATCACCACCCCGAAAGGACTGGTTCTGATAATCGACCCCTGGCTCAATAACCCGAAAAATCCGGCGGCGAAAAAATCAGACCCGGTCAGGGAGATAAAAAAACTCGATTACATCCTCATCAGCCACGGTCACAGCGATCATATCGGCGATGCGGTCGCCCTGGCAAAGACCACCGGCGCCAGACTCGTCGCCCAGTACGAACTGGGAGAAAACCTGAAAAAACTCGCCGGGTTCCCGGCGGCGCAGGCGACCCTGGCCACCCTGTTCAACATCGGCGGCGGGATCACCCTGAAGGGCGGCGAGGTAAGGGTGGCGATGACCCCGGCCCTGCACTCAAGCGGAATGACCGTCCCCGGAAAATGGGTTGTCTACGGCGGCACTCCCTGCGGCTTTGTGATAACAATAAAAAACGGCCCGGTCATCTACCACGCCGGCGACACCGGGTATTCCGCCGAAATGGCGGTCACCGGCAGGCTGTATCACCCTGATCTCGCCCTGCTCCCCATCGGCGGCCACTTCACCATGAACGCCGATGCCGCGGCCCTGGCCGCCGCCGATCTCGGGGTAAAATGGGCCGTGCCGATGCATTACGCCACCTTTCCCATCCTGGCCCGGAGCGCGGCCCCCTTTGCCCGGGAGGCCAAAAAGCACCACATCATCCCCCTGAACCTCAAACCGGGAGATTCCATCCACTTCTCCGGCCGGAACCTGGTGCGGTAAATGTCGCCCACACCCCGAAAAATAATCGCCGACCTGCGCAGGCTGGTGTCCTTCCACCGTCGGCTGGGAATAGAATATTACCCCCGCAGCCGGGAGATCGACGCCCTGCTTTCCCCGGCGCCGCGCCCCGGCCGCCGGCCGCCGCCACCGGCAAAGAAATCACCGCCCCGGCCGCCGGCCGCCCCCGGGCTCAAGACGGCCATGACCGAACTTGCCGAAACAATAAACATCTGCGACCGATGCCCCCGGCATCAGGGCCGCGCCTTTCCCGTCGACGCCGCCGGCGCCGAGGCCGCAAAATTGATGGTGGTGGTGGACTATCCCACCCCGGCCGACGAGGCGTCAGGGACCTTTATAAGCGGCAACGCCGGGGAACTTTTCAACCGGATGCTGGCCGCCATCGGACTTGAACGGAGGACAATATACCTTACCGGCATGACCCGCTGCTCCCCGGGGAAAGACCAGGCCCCGAGCGAGGCGGAATGCCTCGCATGTCAACCCTGGCTGTTAAAGGAGATCCGCCTCATCCGCCCGAAAATAATCATGGTCATGGGGCCACGATCCGCGGCCATCCTCTGCGGAAAAGACGCGCCCCTGGCGCAATTAAGGGGCCGCCTGACAAGCTATGCCGGAATCAAGGTGATGGCCTCCCACCACCCCGCAGATCTTCTCAAAGATGAATCCCTGAAAAAAGAAAGCTGGCACGATCTCCGGCTGATTCAGTCCCGTCTGCGCTGACGCCGCCTCAAAGAGCCGCAACCCCGGTCAGATGTCCTCGGGAGCAAAGGCCACAACCCGGTCAATGCTCGCCGCATCTGCGGCCAGCATGACCAGGCGGTCAAGACCGAGAGCGGCGCCGGCGGCAGGGCCGAGGTTCTCAAGGTCGGCAAGAAAGGCTTCAGGCATGGCCCCGCCGCCGGCGGCAATCTCGACGGTGAATCGTTGCCGCTGTTCTCCGGCGTCGGTCAACTCGGAAAAACCGTTAACCAGCTCCACCCCATTGATATACAGCTCAAAACGCTCCGCCATCCGGGGATCATCCGGCCGCAGGCGGGCAAGACTCGCGAGTTCAGCCGGATAATCATAGAGAAAGACCGACCCCATCCCCTTCAGCCCCGGCTCGACCTCATCCACCAGCAGACGGTCGAAGTCACCAGCGGCCACGGCATCAATGGCCGGAGTTGCGGTGAAACGAGAAAAGGCCTCGGCCACGGTAATCTTTGAAAAACGTCTGGGAAGACCGGTATTGAAGGGTTTAACCGCCCGAAATACATCACGCACCATGGTCTCGGTTTCGCTCATCAGGTCACGGTAATCGGCCCCGGCCCGGTACCACTCAAGCATGGCGAACTCGGGCAGGTGATACCGGCCGCGTTCATTTTTACGAAAACAGTGACCGATCTGAAAAAGACGATCATGACCATGAGCCAGGAGCCTTTTCATGCAGATTTCAGGCGAGGTCTGGAGAAAAAATTCGCCGCTTTGCACCGGCTCAATATTACCCTCGGGGATCAGGACCGGCAGACGAATGGGAGTGTCAACCTCAAGATAGCCGCGACGGCGCAGGAAACCACGCAGGGTGTCAATAACCTTATTGCGAAGGACGAGATCGGCGGAAGAAATCATCTTTCAGACATCAGGGCTGGAGATTTGAATGGAACATAACCCCGAAGCCCCCCCTTATCCGATGTGAACCTCGTCATTCCTTGACCCTGGTCATGTACTCCCCGCTTCTGGTGTCGATCTGGATCTTCTGCCCTTCTTCGATAAACGGCGGCACCTGAAGTTCATAGCCGGTCTCAACCGTTACCGGCTTGGTGTCGGTACCCGAGGTATCGCCCTTGGCCCATGGATCGGCCTGGGTTACGGTGAGGTTAACGAATATCGGCAGGGTAATGTCGATGGGACGGCCGTCATAAAACAGAACCTTGACCTCCATGTTATCGATCATGAAGTTTACCGCCTCACCCAGTAACTCACGCTCCATAGCGATCTGCTCGTAATTTTCCTGGTCCATGAAATTATACTCGTTACCCTGGGCGTAGAGGAATTGCATATCGCGTTCTTCAAGGGGGGCGGGCTCGAATTTATCGTTGGAACGAAAGGTCCGGACGGTTGAGTTGCCGCTGAGGAGGTTGCGCATCTTGCAGCGGTAAAGGGACTGGCCCTTGCCGGGTTTGGAAAACTCAAAATCGGTGATAATATAGGGATCACCATCAAGCATTAACTTAAGTCCCTTGCGAAGATCAGACGCACTATACATGTGATATTTCTCCCGGTTCATATAACACAGTCCGTTAAAAAACGGACTGTGTGCGGCGCATGGACACGCCTGAAGATTTTACCTGATTGAAAAATCAGATAAAATCGAGAGGTTGGCCGAAACTTGTTTTGGTCAACCGGGGTTAAAAAACCGTGAACGGCGTTTTCAACGGCCTGAACAGTCTGGCCTTTTTACTCTCAAATTCAAGGATTTGCAAGCCGGGATTATTTTCTTTTCCCCGCCCCGGTGGCCGGTAAACCTTGATTTTTAAAGGCATTCAGATAATTATTATTAAAATAATCTTGATTACCCCCCAAAAGCCCCTGAACCGTTAACCGGAAAACTGTAATTGGATCATAAAAGAGTAGTCATAACCGGCATTGGCGCGGTCAGCGCCTTCGGCCTCGGAGCGGATTCCCTGCTTGCGGCCGTCGCCCGGGGGAACAGCGGGGTCCGGTTGATGCCGGAATGGGCGCATATCCGCGGCCTTGACTCCCGCCTGGCCGCCCCGGTGCCGGAATTCGATCCCCGGGCCCATCTCCCCCGTTCCCGACGCCGGACCATGGGCCGCCTCGCGATCTATGCCGCCATAGCCGCCGCCGAGGCAACGAACATGGCCGCCCTTGACGAAAAAGAGCGCGGCAACGGCAGGACCGGGATAGTTATCGGCTCCACCACCGGCAGTCCCGAGGTATATGAAGACTTTTACCGCGGTTTTCTCCCCGACGATAGCATTGAAGATGTCAGGAGCGGCACATTTTTTAAAATCATGGGCCACACCACTGCCGCCAATGTCGGTCAGGCCCTGGGAATCAGAGGAGAGCAATGGTCGCCTTCAAGCGCCTGCACCACATCTTCCCAGGCCATGGGACTCGCCCTTATGCTGATAAAAAGCGGTCGCCAGGATATAGTGCTCTGCGGCGGCGCCGACGAAGTTCACCCCACGGTAACCATGGTATTCGACGTCATTGGTGCCGGGGCCAGACGTGAGGGTAAAAGTCCGGCCCCGTTCGACCGCGACCGCGACGGGGTGGTCTGCGGCGGCGGCAGCGGTATTCTGGTTCTTGAATCACTGGCCTCGGCCCGCAGGCGGGGAGTGAAAATCCTCGCCGAAATCAGCGGTTTCGGTCACCTGACCGATATCGGCCACATCGCCAACCCCGACAAGAACGCCATGATCGCGGCCATGCGCCAGGGGCTTGACGAGTCCGGCACTGATGTTGAAGAGGTGGATTTCGTCAGCGCCCACGCCACCGGCACAACTGCCGGAGACATTGCCGAATCCCGGGCCATCGCCGCCCTCTTCGGCTCCCGGGTACCGGTGGCATCACATAAAGGGCATATGGGACACACCCTGGCCGCTGCCGGAGCCCTTGAAACCATCATCAGCCTGGCGATGATGAAAAAAAACGAGATCTTTCCAACCCTTAACCTTGAAAACCCGGATCCCGAATGCGGCGCGATCAATTACGCCATGAAACAGAAAAAAACTGGCATCAACATCGTGGTCAAAAATAATTTCGCCCTTGGCGGGGTCAACACCAGTCTGGTATTAAAAAAAATCAATGGATGATGGCGTCGTAAAATTCCGATATCCTGCGTCGTAGCGTATTTTGTCCTCTCGATCCCGCCATGGCGGGATATGGTCGCGCTCACAAACATGCGCTACTTCCTGTATATTGAAATTCTTACTCAGCCTTCGACATATTTATTACGAGTCCATCAATGCATAAGCTTTCCACAGAAGAAATCAGAGAACGGGTCAGCAAGGTTCTGTGCCGGGAATTCGAGCTTGCCCCCGAAGAGATCACCGCCGAGGCCCGTCTGGGAGAAGACCTGGGTTTTGACTCCCTTGACGGGGTCGACATGGTGGTGGCCCTGGAAAAGGAATTCGGGGTAAAAATGGGCGGCAACGAAGACCTGCGTGAAGTCCGCGCCTGCGCCGACATATTCGCCCTGGTGGCAGACCGTCTCAAACAATGATCGCCACCCTGATATTAAACCTGTACTTCTGGCCCCTGTTCACGATCATAACCCTCACGGTAATGGCGTTCTCCCCCCCACTGCTGCTGCTCAACCGTTTCCTGTTCAGAATTCCTCTTGATCGTTTTGTCAGAACAGGAGTACGGATATACGGCCGGATCATAATCGCGGCCCTTTTCCCCCTGGTTCGGGTAAAAGTTGATGATCGCCGCGGTAAAATCAGTTTTCCGGTGATCTACGCCGCGAATCATTTAAGCGCCATTGATCCATACCTCTTCGGCGTCCTCTCCGGAGATAACGGTTTTGTCACCACCTGGCCGTTCAAAATCCCCCTTTACAGCCGTTTCATGAAAATCTGTGCCTATATCAATGCCGATCGCGGTTTTGACCATGTGCAACAGGAAGCGTTGCGGCTCTTGGATGCCGGCTGTTCCCTGATCATCTGGCCCGAAGGACACCGTTCCCGTAACGGGGTAACCGGCAGATTCAAAAACGGCGCCTTCCTGATCGCCGGGAAGGCACAGGTAGCGGTGGTTCCGGTATGCATCATTGGATCAGGCAAGGTCATGCCGCCGGAGGCAAGGCTGCTCCGCCCCGGAACCATTGAGATAATCCTTCTTGAGCCGGTGTTCCCCCGGGGCCGGGCGGACGAACCCGAAAGCGTCTACCGCCTGAAAAACCAGGTGCGGGGAAAAATCATCCGCGCCCTACGGGAGACAGAACCCGCCCTTCACCGAACCAATACCGCCACGGAGGAAAAATGAGCCCTTACGACTGGTCGATGGCCATGACCCTGCGACAGGCGGCCCCGGAAGAAATAGAACAGGTCCGACTGAAAGCCTTGCGGCGTCACCTTGCCCACGCCGCCACCGTCCCCTACTTCCGTGACCTCTTCCATAAGCACGGCCTTGTCCCCGAAAGGGCGCAAATATTGGACCTCAGGGATATTCCCCTCCTTGACCGCAGAGAAATCGAGGCGACGCCGCAACAGTTTGTCCCGCGCCCGGCTCCGGAAATTGTCGATATCGCCATGACCAGCGGCACCACCGGCAAGCCTATGGTGGTGCCATACACTGCCGCCGACCTTGACCGCCTCGCCTTTAACGAGGAGATGGGATTCCGCGCCGCCGGGATCACCGCCGCCGACCGCGCTCTGCTCACCGTCACCCTTGACCGCTGTTTTATCGCCGGTCTCGCCTACTATTCCGGCTTAACGCGCCTCGGCGCCACCGTCATCCGCAGCGGCCCGGGACAGTCGGCACGGCAGTGGGAGCTTATCAACCGTTTCCGGCCGACCGTGCTTGTCGGGGTGCCGTCTTTCCTTATGGCCCTGGCGGCAAAGGGCAAGGCCCTCGGCTTTACCCCTAAAGAGGCCGGGATCAACAAACTTGTGACCATCGGCGAGCCACTCAGGCGATACGACCATTCCCTTACTCTCCTTGGCCGCGACCTCTCCCGGATCTGGGGGGCGGAACTCTTTTCATCCTACGGTTCAACCGAGATGGAAACCGCGGCCTGTGAATGCTCTGCCGGAATCGGGGCCCATATCCATCCCGAGCTGCTGCTGGTGGAGATAGTTGACGAGGCGGGCAAGGTGGTCGCCGACGGGAAACCGGGCGAGGTGATAGTCACCCCCATGGGGGTCTCCGGCCTGCCGCTGGTCAGGTTCAAGACCGGCGATATCGCCCGGATCCACCGCGACCCATGCCCCTGCGGATTAAACAGCGAAAGACTGGGGGCCATCGAGGGCAGACTCGCCCAGCGCCTCAAAGTAAAGGGGACGACCATCTATCCGGAGATGATCTTCCAGGCCCTGCAGGAAAGGAAAGAAGTGGGGCCGGTTTACATCGAGGTCAGAAACGCTTATGATCTGGCCGACGAAATAACCGTGATCGCCGCCTGCGACGATCACGGGGTCAGCGAGAGAGAACTGGCCGACCTTCTTCGATCCCGGCTGCGACTACGGCCGGAGGTGAAAATAAAACCCAAGCGAGAAGTAATCGCGGCCATGAATGCCGACGGCGGCCGTAAACCGAAAAAATTCTTCGACTTCAGGAAAAAAGATATATGAAGTGTTTTGGTGAACATTGGGGGCTTGAGTTCTCCCGGGAAGAAATTGACCAGGCCCGGGCCGCCGACGGCCTCCTATCCCTTGAGCTTGAACTGTCGCGGCGGTGCAACCTCCGCTGCGTGTATTGCTACGCCGCCAGCGGCATCGCCCGCCCGGACGAGTTGAGCTTACAGACTATCCTCGGGGTTGTCGACCAGGCGGTTGACCTGGGGGCGCGCAAGATCATCGTCCTCGGCGGCGGCGAGCCCCTGCTCTATCCAGACCTGTTCACGGTAATCGACCATATACTGAAGGCCGGCGCCGATGCCGACCTGTTCACCAACGGCATGCTCATCACCCCGGAGATCGCGAAAAAACTCTACCAACGCAAGGTCGCAGTGGTGGTAAAAATGAACAGCCGCGACCCGGAGATCCAGGACTTTCTCGCCGGCCACGACGGCGCCTTTGCCGCGATCAACCGCGGTATTGAGCACCTCGTCGCCGCCGGTTACCCCTCAGAGGGCCACTCCCTCGGAATCGAGACCGTGGTCTGTCAACAGAATTACGCCGAGCTCCCGGATATCTGGCGATGGGCCCGGAAACGGGGAATAATCCCCTATGTGGAGATGATGACCATGCAGGGCCGGGCCACCGAACACCCGGAACTTGAAGTTGACGCCGCCGGGGTCAAAGACCTGTTTGAACGCCTGGCAGCCATTGACGCGGCCGAATTCGGCAACACCTGGACCCCGCACCCGCCGCTTGCGGCATCACAATGCGCCCGCCACGAATACTCCTGCACCGTCACCTCAACCGGCGAGGTTCAGCCCTGCCCCGGAGTCAACGTGGTCGCCGGCAACGTCCGCGACAACCGGCTGGTGGATATACTCAGGCAGAGCAAGGAAATTCAGGATCTGCGCAATATCAGACGGAACATCAAGGGCAAATGCGGTGAGTGTGAATTCGGCGAATACTGCTACGGTTGCCGCGGCCATGCCTATCAGGTTACCGGCGACTACCTTGCCGCCGACCCCCTGTGCTGGCTTGAAACCGGGAAATAGCGGCGTGAGTCTCCTCCGCCGCCATAACTCCGCCGCCCCGATGTAATGAAAATCCTTCTGGTAAACCCACCAAACAGCGGCCGCAGCATCCCAGAGGAACGCTACGGCATCGATTCGATCAAACAGATCTTCCGCGGCGAACCCCTGGCGCTTGAGGTCCTGGCCGCAAACCTTGACGGCTTTGCCACCGCCATCTGCGACCTGAAAGCGACTCCCGATACCTTCAGCCGCGACCTTGCCGCCTTCAGGCCCGACATAGTGGCGATAACCGGAGTCACCTGCGAGGCCAACACCGTCCTGGCTCTGGCAAGAAAAGCGAAGGACCAAGGCGCCGCCACCGTAATCGGCGGCATCCACGCCTCAAACGATCCCGGCTTCTTCAACCGCGCCGAGATCGACTATGTCATCGTCGGTCTCGGCCGCGCAAGCCTGCGGGAGCTGGTTGACAACCTCGTCCGGGGCAAACGGACGCTGCCGGACGGAGTCGCCCGCACCTCCCCCGGAGATGAACTTATATTTACCCCAAGGCGATTCACCGCCATTGACGCCGGTGGCATGACCGCACCGGCCTATCACCTTGTGGCGCGGCACCGTCCCCTTTACCGCCTTGAACGCCTCGGGCTTGACATGGGCTTCGTGGTCAGCGCCTACGGCTGTCCCTTTTCCTGTGATTTCTGTTGTATTTCCGGGCTTACCTCGGGCGCCTACCTCACCGTGCCGGTTGAGTCAGTAATCCGCGACATCAGCCTTTTGCCGACCCCGGTGATCCGTCTCCTTGACGCCAACACCTTCGGTAACCCCGAACATGCCGCCCAACTATGCCAGGCCATTATTGCCGCCGGAATCAAGAAAAAATTCCTTGCCGATATCCGCTCCGATACAGTGGTCAACCATCCCGATCTGATGCGGAACTGGCACAAAGCCGGACTCAAGGCGGTAATCATCGGTTTTGAGGAGATCGACGACCGCCGCCTTGAAGGTTTTAACAAAAAAAACCGGGCGGCGATAAACACCGAGGCCATCGCCGTCCTCCACGACATCGGCATCACCATTATCGGCGACTTCATCATCAACCCCGACTACGAAGAAGACGATTTTGCCCGCCTCGGCGCCTATATCAGCGACAACCGCATCGACCTGCCGATGATAACCGTCCTCACCCCTCTGCCCGGAACCGCCATGCACAAAAAGATGAAAGAGAGAATAATCATTGACGACCTCGACTTTTATACATTAACTAATGCGGTTCTGCCGACCAGTCTGCCGGAAGAAAAATTCTACCGTCTTTATGCCGAGTTGATGCGCGAAGGACACAAAAACGCTAAACTGTAAAAATGACTGTAGCTGATGTCTATATAACCGCTGCCTCGGGTTTTCTCCCCAACGCGCCGGTAACAAATGACGGAATTGAGGCGGTCCTCGGCACCGGGCCGTCGCGGACCCGCGAGATAGTCCTGCGTAATAACGGGATTGTGACCAGGCATTACGCCATTGATCCCGAAACCGGGGTCACCACCCATACCTGCGCCGAAATGGCGGCCGAGGCGGTACGAATCCTGGGACGGGAACATGGGTTCAGCCCGGAAAAAATAAAACTCCTCGCCTGCGCCACCACCGCCGCCGACCAACTCATGCCCGGACACGGCTCCATGGTCCACGGCGAGCTTGCCACCCCGGCATGCGAAATCATGAGCGCGAGCGGCATCTGTCTGTCAAGCATGGCAGCGCTGAAATACGCGATGAACGGTGTTGCCACGGGCGAACACAAAAACGCGGTCGCCTGCGGCGCGGAACAGTCGTCAAGTTTCATGCGGGCTGGATTCTGCGGCAACACCGACAAAAACTGCGCCGATGATCTCGAAAAACACCCCGGCTTAGCCTTTGAGGCCGAATTCCTGCGCTGGATGCTCTCCGATGGCGCCGGCGCGTTCCTGCTTGAACCCCGTCCCCGCCCCGGGGCCGTAAGTTTACGCATCGACTGGATCGAAATGGTCTCCCACGCCGGCAACATGCCGGTGTGCATGTACGCCGGTGGACGATTAAGTGAAAACGGTCAGTTAAAAGGCTGGCGGGAATATGGCTCCCCGCGCGAGGCCGCGGACAACGGCGCCTTCTTCGTCCGACAAAATGCGAAACTGCTGAATCAGGAGGTCCTGAACGTTCTGGTGGACCAGACCCTGCCTGATATCGTCAGGAAACGGGGGATCACCCCGGAAGGGATTGACTGGTTCCTGCCCCATTACTCATCGCAATATTTCCGCAGACCCCTGGGCGAACATCTGGCAACGGCAAACTTCGCCATCCCCGAAGAAAAATGGTTCACCAACCTCGTAAGCCGCGGCAACACCGGCAGCGCCGCGATCTACCTGATAATCGACGAACTGTTCAACTCCGGCCGCCTGAAAAAAGACGACCGCCTCTTATGCTTCATCCCTGAATCCGGCCGCTTCTCGGTGGGATACCTCCATCTGACCGTGGCGTAAAAGCCAGTCCCTAACTGATTGATAAACCGCGCGA
>JAJRZW010000033.1 GCA_024275015.1 Deltaproteobacteria bacterium
AAAAACGGACTGTACGCGGCTGATGTCCGCGCCGCCGATTTTGCCGGGTTGAAAACCCCGGTGAAATCGAGAGGTTGGCCGGAACTTGTTTTGGTCAACCGGAGTTGAAAAAGCCATGGACGGCTTTTTCAACGGTCTGTTTGGCCCCCCGACCGGGGGGCTTACGCAGGATTATCAGCCGCAGTCTTCGGCGTCATTAGGATCGTAGGTGTTATTGGCGTTGCGATATAGATAGTCATTGATCGCCAGCAGATCTTCCTGGTTGATCTTATCCCAGGAACCATCTTTGGCGCATTGGGGGTATTTCCTGAAAAAAACCCGGTCCCAGCCCTTCATGGTCTTGCTCTCCGCGTAAAGGAACTTGGCGCCCTTGTCATTGCCGCGGAAATGACAGACCTTGCAGCTCTGTCTGAACTTTTTCGCCCCCGCGCTGACCCAGCCGGAATTATAAAAGGTCAGGATCCGGCAACTCTGGGTAGTCTTGTCAAACCTCTTGGTGGGACTGGCCTCGGCCGCGACCGACCAGGTCAGAGCAAAAACCGTTGCCAGCAAAAAGACAATAAATTTTCTCTTCATCTTCGATACCTCCATATAAGAATTCGAAAAACAGAAGCAGGAACCAGAATTCCGCCCCCGGTCCGATTGGTAAAGGGCAAATCTTCCTAAAAACCGCCATTGGCAGTGGCGTGATTGTCTGCTCCCTGTCCAGTCAGGTTTTCTCATCCCCCCCCCCGGCAAGTCCGATCCAGGCGCAGCTCCATACATCTTCCGCCCTCGGGGACAACGGAGGATCGACCACCCCGTCAAGAAAGAGATGAATCAGACGGAAACAACCGCCAAACAGGGTGGTGGCGGCGATCACGGTCTCGACCTTTCTCACCTCGCCCGAGTCTATCCCCTCCTGGACCATGTCAAGCATCATCATGAACGGGGCCGAAGAGCAGATCGGTTTCTCATCGGGGAGAAACTCCCGGTGGCGGGCGTGAATAACAAAGGCCATGGTTTCCGGACGGCTCTCCGCCATCGCCAGAAAATATTCAATCAGAGCCCGGCCACGATCGGCCAGGGTTTTATATCCCCCGGCAATGGCGGCGATATCGGTGGCCATACCCTCGAGGAGCTGGAGATAAAGGGCCCGGGCCAGATCTTCCTTGGAACTGAAATGATGGTAAATAAACCCGGTACTGACCCCGGCCGCCTTCTGGATGTCATGGATCGAGGTGTTGAAATAACCGCGCCGGGTAAAAAGATTCAACGCCGCAACCAATACCTCCTCGCGGCGGGAATTGCTCTGGGCGAAAGACCAGACAACACCCTGCGTGCCCGATATTTTCATTTCTTCCCCCAAGCTTTCACCTTCCGGCCCTCCATTCAGAACGAACGCTCGTTCTATATTTTAATAATTTATACCATTAAAAACAATAAAAATAAGTCCGGGCGTCGCGATTCACGGCCCAAGCCGTTCCCGCGTGGAGATAACTCATTGGTCTCACAGTGAAATACTACGGCCGGGAAATCATTCACCGATAAATATGGAGTCTCAACCAGGGGACGCCGATCAAACGATAACGGTTTCGATAGCGTCACCCGTGGTTACGGTTCCGCCCTCGATCACCCGGGAGAACAACCCCTCCCTGGGCATAATGCAGTCGCCGGTGGCCTTTTTGATCACGCAACCGTCGTTATGGCATTTTTTCCCGATCTGGGTGATCTCGAGCAGGACCGCGTCGCCGAGCCGAAGACGGTCACCGACCCTGATCGCGGCAAGGTCAATGCCGCGGGTAACGATATTTTCGGCAAAGGCGCCGTTTTTAAGGGTCGGCATGGCCTCCTTTACCTTATCGATGGATTCTCCGGCCAACAGAGATACCTGCCGGTGCCAGTCGCCGGCGTGGGCGTCGTCTTCTATCCCAAGGAAGGTGAAAACGCAGCTTTCCCGCTCCCGCTTGACGATTCCCTTTTTATGGCTGGTACAGAGCGCTTCAATATATGCCATCGCATGACCTCCGGAAAAATAATTGCCCCGTAACAGACCGTTGAACAAGCCGTCTCGTTTTTTTAACCCGGGCGCGTCAACACGGCGCGATATGACGGCCTTTGCCGCAAAAGCGGCAGATTACAGGACGGATCAAAACAAAAAAACCTCAACCCGGTCGCCCGCGGCCAGCTCCTGCCCCGGGGCCAGATGGACATAGCCGTCGGCAAGCACGATCGAGGTCAACATGTGTGACCCCTGACGGTCTATGCCGCACACCTCTGCCATACCGTCTCCGCCCGCGCCAAGGCGTACCCGGACCAGGCCGGGACGCTTGCCCCGATTGACAATGGGGGCGGCGCAGACAGCGAGCACTGTTTGATGTTTCCATTGCCCGCCACCGGACTTTGCCAGGGCCGGAACAATATAATGACGAAAACAGACATAGGCCGACACCGGATTACCGGGAAGGCCGAATAAAAGAACATCTCCCCTGCGGGCCAGGAACAGGGGTTTCCCCGGTTTCTGCCGCACCCGCCAGAATATCTCGGCAAAACCGGCCCGTGACGCCCCCGCCCTGACATGATCATGGTGGCCGACCGAGACCCCGCCGGCGCAGACCAGGATGTCCGGTGCCGACGCCATTGCCGTCTCAATCGCGGCAACAGTGGCGGCAAGATCATCGCCAACCCGGCCGTGATAAACTACCTCTGCCCCGGCCTCGACCGCCGCGGCGCGGATCATGATCCGGTTTGAGTCCCGGATCCGGCCGGGCCGCAAGTTTTCCCCGGCCGCGACAAGCTCACTGCCAGTCACCAGCACCGCCACCCGCGGACGGGCAAAGACCCGGACCTCCTCCACCCCGGCTGCGGCCAGGATCGCGAGATGACGGGCGAAAAGCCTTGTTCCCTTTACGAGCAACAAATCACCACGGTCGTATTCCTCCCCGGCGTAACGCACATCCTGACCCCTTCTACCGACCGCAAATATCTTAACCTCACCGCCGTCGTCACCGGTGTCCTCAACCCGAACCACGGTATCGGCCCCGGCGGGCATCATCGCTCCGGTACTTATGCGAACGGATTCCCCCGGGCCCACTTCGCCGGCAAACGGCACCCCGGCCCGGCTCTCGCCGACGATCGCCAGACTCACCGGACAATCCTTACCTGCGCCATCCACGTCATCCCAACGGACGGCAAAACCGTCCATGGCCGAATTGTCAAAACATGGGGATGGCTCCGGGGCGTAAAAATCACCGGCCAGTATCCGTCCCCGCCCCGCCTCAATGGGCAGGGTCTCAAGCCCGGACGCGGCGAGATTATCACGCACCGCGGCCAGGGCCGCGTTTATTTCAATCATCTTTCCTCCTCCCGGTTACGGTGACCACGACCGGCCATCATGGGGAAAAGATGCAGAAGCCCGGGGAAAAGGGCCTCAAGACTCTCGCGGGCCCCGTTGGAACTCCCGGGAAGATTGATGAGCAGGCAATCACCGCGGACCCCGGCCTCGCCGCGGCTGAGCATGGCATAGGGAGTCCGTTCCCTGCCGTGACGGCGGATAGTCTCGCTGATCCCGGGAACCGAACGCTCAATGACCTCCAGAGTCGCCTCCGGGGTAAGATCACGGGGGCCGAGACCGGTGCCGCCGGTGGTAAAGACAAGCCTTACCCCTTCATTATCGGCCAGATCCCGCAGACGGGCGGCGATCTTCTCCCGATCATCGGGGAGGATCTCGTAAATTTTCACTTCCACCGGCTGATTTTCAAGGAAATCCTTTATTATCAGACCGGACCTGTCCTCACGTTTGCCGGCAAAGGTGGAATCGCTGATCACCAGAACCGCGGCCTTGATCGGCGCGGCGAAGCGATCAGAAAAATCGCTCTTGCCGCCCCTTTTCTTCACCACCTGGATCGCGCCGAGGGAAAGTGACTGATCCAGGGGTTTCAACATGTCATAGGCGTTTAACAAGGCCCCGGCAACCGCGGTGATCGCCTCGACCTCGACCCCGGTCTTCCACACCGAACGTACCTCCACCGTAGCCCTGAAACGGTCCTCCTCAACATCAAAGGACACCTCGACCCAGTCCAGGGGAATGGGATGACAGAAGATGATCCACTCGCCGCACTTCTTGGCCGCGGCTATCCCCGCGGCCCGCGCCACCTCAAGGACATCGCCCTTGGGCACCGTCCTTTCCGCCACCCGTTTCATGGTGGAGGGATCACCGTAGAGAAAGCCCTCAGCCCGGGCGTAACGTAGGGTATTGAATTTTGGACTGACATCAATCACGGGAAAACTCCTTTGGGAAAATGGTTCAATAACAGATCGTTGAAAAAGCCGTCCATGCCTTTTTCCCTACCCGGTTGGTCCAAACCTTGTTCCGGCCAACCGGGATTGTCCGTCATCCGCCGATGGTTGCCATTGACGGCTCAATCTGCCGGTGTACCCTGGACTCGGTCTCCATGCCGTCGACAAAACGACGGCCAATTGCGGCCCGGATGGCGGCCTCGATCCCGACGTCATCGGCCCCGCCGCGAAGCATGGCTTTAAGATCAAGGACCCCGTTATCGTAAAGGCAGGCCTTGAGTATACCTATGGGGGTGATCCTGATCTTATTACAACCGGCGCAGAAACGACGGGAATACCCCTCGATGAGTCCAATCAGTCCCTGACGGCCGGGGACATAAAACAGCCGGGCCGTGGCCGGGCCCGCGTCCACCACCTCAACCATACGGGGGAAAAGGGCAAAAAGACGATCAGCCAGACGGCCGAACTCACTGCCGCTGCCGGAATCACGGCCGGAAAAGGCCATCTTTTCGATAAACCTGACCGTTACCCCGTATTGATCAGCCAACCCGGCCATGGCAAGGATATCAGCGTCATTGGTGTCTTCCTGGACCACGGCATTGACCTTGACCGGAATACCGCGGGCCAGGGCGCGGGTAAAGGTGTCCCACACCCGGGAAAAGAGATCCCGGCGACAGAGATATTGAAAACGCTGACCGTCAAGGGTGTCAAGGCTCAGGTTGAGGCCGTCGACGCCGATGGCCTGCAATGCCTCAAGATGTTCGGCAACGGCGACGCCGTTGGTGGTGAGATAAAGACGACTGACCCCGGGAACCTTTTTAATCTCACCCATAAAGGCGACACTGCCGCGGCGGACAAAGGGCTCGCCTCCGGTTACCCGGACCTTGTTCACCCCGAGGGGGGCAAGGATACCAAGCAGCCGGATCATCTCCTCAAAGGTGAGAATCTCGTCATGGGGAACGAATTCGGCGCCCTGTTCGGGCATGCAATAGCGGCAACGGAGGTTACAGCGGTCAGTTATTGCCAGCCGGAGGTAGGTAATCCGCCGGCCATGATTGTCGACAAGCGCCCGGGAAGCGCCGGGCGCAGTTACAGAATCGGCCATGATCTCTCCTTTCCAAACACGGGAGGCGGGGCCGTTTCCAGCCCAACCCTATCGGCCTCGAACCATGTTTTTTAATTTAGGTCCTTCGGCTCGGAGTCAGCTATCTTTATATGAGCACCTGGCCATACATTGAGGCATTTTCGTTCAAGATCTAACAAACAGCGAAAAAACAAAACAGACATCTACTTGATATCTCGAGCATTATTTTTTCCACACAACAACAGGTCGAACGAAAAGAGCATTTATGACAAGACACCATTTAATAATCAACTGTAATGGATTAAGATCACCTGTGCAATTTTTTATTTATCCATCCTGATCATCCTTAACAACGGATCCATGAACGAAAACATCCCCGCCATATTACGGGAAAACTTTGAGCGTTTCCGTCGGCGGACGGCCATGGCCGACGACGACGGCGAGTTAGATTACGCTGAACTGCAACGACAGGTAGCGACCCTCGCCGGAGCCATGAAGGCTCACGGCGTCGCCCCCGGAGACCGGGTGCTGATTCTTGCCGCCAACAGCCCCTGGTGGGGAGTGGTCTACCTGGCGACCCTGACCGCCGCCGGGGTTACCGTACCCCTGTTGCCCGATTTTCCAGCCGCCGATGTCCACCATGTCCTGCGGGAAACGACGCCGAAGATGGTCTTCGTCTCCGCCGAACTCGCCGATCGGGTCGCCGATCTTGATGACCCCGGCGAGGCCAAGGTGATAATGATGCCAGGCAATAAAACAGCCTGCCCAGCCGGATGGCTTGATTTTGCCGAAATCACGCCCGGGGACGGCGCCACCATTCCTGTCCCGGACAGTGGGCCCGACACTGCGGCGACAATCATCTATACCTCCGGAACCTCGGGCCACTCCAAGGGGGTAATCCTGAGTCACCGTAATCTGATTGCCAACGCCCGGGCCGCTTCCCTGGTGGTAAACATCGATTCCTCCTGCCGTTTCCTCTCGCTTCTACCCCTGGCCCATGCCTATGAACTCACTCTCGGTTTTCTCCTGCCGCTTATCACCGGCGCGAGTATCTTCTACCCCGGAATAATGCCGACCCCGGCCCTGCTGAAGGATATCTGCGCCCGGATCCGCCCCAACGCCATCTGCATGGTGCCGCTGATCATGGAGAAGATCTTCAAGAAGCGCATCAAACCCCGGCTGACGGGGAACGCCCTTTTCAGATTCAGCCGCTTCATGCCGCTGCTGAACAAGATGGTGATCCGCCAGGCCGGACAAAGGCTCATGCAGTTCCTCGGTAACGAGATAAAACTTCTCGCCATCGGCGGGGCCGCCCTCGACATTGAAACCGAGGAATTCCTCCGCACCGCCCGGATCCCCTTCCTCTGCGGTTACGGCCTGAGCGAGGCCTCGCCCCTGATTGCCGTCGGCCCCCGGGGAGCAAATATTCCCAAAGGCTCGGTCGGCCACCCGATCCCCGGCGTCGAGGTAAGAATACGAAAAAAAAACCCGGCCGACAAAAGCGGTATCATCCTTGCCCGGGGGGAAAATATCTTCACCGGCTATTTCAAGCGCGACGACCTCACCGCTGCGGTCAAAGACGGCGACGGCTGGCTCGATACCGGCGATATCGGCCACCTTGACGACGACAATTTCCTCCACCTTACCGGCAGGGCCAAAAACGTCATCGTCCTTGCCAACGGCGAAAACGTCTATCCCGAAAGCATTGAGGCCCGGTACTCTCTCTCACCGCTGGTGGCCGAGATTCTGGTGGTGGTCCGTGACCGGGCCCTTGAGGCCATAGTCCACCCGGACTATGATTACCTCGACCAAACCTTTGCCGACGAAAGAGAGACCCCGATCGGAGTGCGTCTTGAGCAGTTGCGTCTGGAGGTAAACAAAGAACTTGCCGCCAGCGCCCGAATAAAAAAAATCCGCGAACGCCGCGAACCCTTTCTCAAGACCGCGACCCACAAAATCAAACGTTACCTCTATACCGAAGAGTAAAGATGACCGAAACCAACCCCGATTCCTCCACCCTGCCCCGGGAAGCGACAAGGATATTTTTAGATGACGGCCAGGAGTTGATTATCCTCGGCGCCGCCCATGTCTCAAGGACCTCGGCCCGCCTTGCCGCGGACCTGGTCAAGGACCTGGCCCCTGATTCAGTCTGCCTTGAACTTGACCCGCAGCGTTACGCCGCCCTTAAAGACGAAGACCGCTTCCGCAAACTGAACCTCAAGGAGATCATCAGGAAAAAACAGGTGGCAACCCTGCTGGTAAACCTGGTCCTGGCCTCGTTCCAGCGCCGCCTGGGCGACAAACTCGGAATCAAACCGGGAGAGGAACAATTGGCCGCGGCAAAGGCGGCGGATGATAACAATATCCCAGTCCACCTCTGCGACCGCGATATCCGTATCACCCTCAAACGGGCCTGGCACGGGACCTCCTGGTGGAAAAAGGCCATCCTCGCCGCCTCTCTACTCGGCAGTCTCTTTGCCACCGAAGAGATCACCGAAGAAAAGATAGAGAAACTCAAGGACAGCGACCTGCTCTCGGAAATGCTGGCGGAAATGGCCCGGGATCTCCCGGAGACCAAGAAAATCCTCATTGACGAGCGTGACGTCTTCATGGCCGAACAGATCAAGGCCGCGGCCGGGAAAAGAACCATTGCCATTGTCGGCGCCGGTCATGTACCGGGCCTTATCCGCGCCATCGGTCACGACTACCGTGACCGGATGAAGGAACTCAACCGCATCCCGGAATCGGGGACAATGATAAAGACCCTCGGCTGGTCGATCCCGGCGGCGATTATCGCCGCCGTCACCGCCATCGGCATCAGGCACGGCGCCGCCAGCGCCGCCGACAACGTGAGCTACTGGATATTAGCCAACGCCATTCCCGCCGGAATCGGCGCCGCCGCCGCCCTGGCCCATCCCCTGACCATCATCGCCGGTTTTGCCGCCGCTCCCCTTACCAGCCTGACCCCGGTCATCGGCGCCGGTTATGTAACCGCCTTTGTCCAGGCCCTGCTTGTGCCGCCGCTGGTGGAAGAGCTCGAAAACGTCCTCACCGACATGGGCCGCATGAGCGCCTGGTGGAAAAACCGTTTGCTGCGGATTCTTCTGGTATTTGTCTTCACCAGCATCGGCAGCCTGATCGGCACCTGGATCGGTGGGGTAAAAATATTTCACAACCTCGTTGTTTGAGGGCATAACCCGAGTTAGGAATTTCAGCAGCTGGCCGCGAGGCGAAGCCGTCCCGGATGCATGATTCTATTCATGAATCCGGGATCGAACTAAAAAAACATTTCTTTAAAACCACATGTTAACGAAGACGGAGCGAGACCTTGACTGATAAAAAAAAGCTGACTCCGTCCCAGATCCGCCATCTGCGCGGTCTGGGACACCACCTGAAACCAAAGGTCTTCATCGGCCGTAACGGCATTGACACAAACCTGCTTAAAAGCCTGGACGACAATATCCGGGCCCACGAGCTGATCAAGGTGAAAATCGGTGAAAATGCCCCAATGGGACGCAAGGAAACGGCAGCGGAACTGGCAGAGGCCGCCAGCTGTGAACTGGCGCAGATAATAGGCCGGGTGGCCCTGCTCTATCGTGCCAATCCCGACCTGCCTCCGGACCGGCGTGTCCTCCTGGCGTAGGGTCTAATTCAAGACACCCCTTGCATCCCCAATTGGCGACCAGCCTGACGGCGAGGTCAAGAAGATTAAGGATGCCGGGGGGGGTACGCATGACCTCGTCGGCACCAAGGACCTGCGCAACCTGGAGAAACTCGAGACTACCGAGCTTGCCGCCGGAAATGGCGATGATCGGCAGGTGGGGGAAGTCCCCCTTTAGTTCCGCGATTGACTCCAGGCCGTCTTTTTCCGGCATCAGGATATCGGTGATGACGAAATCCGCCTGGTCCCGCCGAAAACGATCAAGCCCTTCCCGGCCGTTTTAGGCCAGAACCACCTCTATCATTCCCCGCTATCATGCCATCTGGACCGCAACCCGGGCTGATGCACGATGTTTCAACCAGATGCATCAAGGACCTCGAAGCCGTCACGGATCCAGGGAAAAGACATTCCAGACGCCCTGAACCCGTTTCAGCTCAGGGACAAATCTCAGCATGGCAGAATCAGACATGGCAATCATCAGCAGAACTCAAGGCAACCCCTTGAGATCGTATCTGAAAACAAGATTTCTACTCCGTCCCCAAGGCCAAAATAAAATAATTTCTTAAGGTTGTGATTGCCCTGGCCACGCAGGGCGGACTCGTCCCGACGGTTGACCACAAGCCGTCCCCTGCCCCGCCTTTCCTTTAAAAGACTCCGGGCCTGACGAAAAAGCATCCGTGAATAGACCAGTTCACCAAAGGCGGGATGCCAGGGACCGGCAAGAACCTTTGCAAAAAGCCCGGCCTCGGGTTGCAGGCCGCAACGGATTACCCGAACCCCGGACGAGACAAAGATCTCCCGCACCCGAACCGAAAGCGACAGTGCCCGTTGAAGATTTAAAGGCCGATACTCTCCCGCCTTCCAGAGACGGGCAAGCCCGGTGCCTGATATCACCAGGACCGGATAGATCCGGGCGATATCAGGCCGCAGGTCTGATATCGCCCGGATTCCGGCAAGAATTGAGGCGGTAGTCTCCCCGGGCAGACCCAGCATCATCTGCACCCCGGCAATAAACCCCCACTCTTTAAGCCGTCTGACGGCGGCAACGGCGCAGGCGGCATCATGACCGCGACCGCAGCGTTCAAGGGTGTCATCCCGAAGCGACTGTATCCCGACCTCAACCGTTCGCACCCCGGCGGCGCGGATGAATTCAAGCCGGTCATCATCAAGAAAGTCCGGTCGGGTTGAAATCCGCACCGAATCGACCCTGCCGTCGGCTAAAAACGGCGCCACCGCCCCCAGGAGCCGGGCCTGCTGACCATGATCGATGGCGGTGAAACTGCCGCCGAAAAAGGCGACTTCCACCTGCCCCCGGCCCCGGCTGCGGCTGGCAAGCCAGGTATTTATGGTCGTTACGATCCCGGCCGTGGACGGCAGGCCCGAGGTGCCGTTAATACTGTTCTGGTCGCAAAAAATACAGCGAAAGGGACAGCCATGATGACTGATAAAAATGGGGATGACCAGGGGCCGGGGGAGATCAGTCATCGGCCTTTTCAAGGATCTCGAGGGCCCCGGCCGCTGCCGCCTGTTCCGCCTTTTTCTTGCTCCCGGCCTCGCCGTAAGCCAAGATATCTCCCTTAAGACGGACGGCGACCCGAAAAAGTTTTTCATGATCAGGACCGCTCTCGCCCTCGGTGGTATAAAACGGCGCTTCACCGAGACGTTCCTGGGTCACCTCCTGAAGACGGGTCTTGGCGTCAAGGCTGTTGATCGCCCGCTTCTGGTCCTCCACCCGGGGGATAAAAATCCTCTCAATCATGGCGTTTACCACCTCATAGCCGCCATCGACAAACACCGCGCCGCAAACGGCCTCAAAGGCACAGGAGAGGATCGAACTCTTGTCACGGCCGTGGGAGATGTCCTCGCCACGGCCTAAAAAAAGATATCGTCCCAGATCCATGTCCCGGGCCACTTCCGCCAGATGAACCTCGTTAACCAGGGAGGAGCGCAGACGGGTAAGTTCTCCCTCACGCATTTCAGGATAACGCCGGTAAAGCAGGTGAGCGACGCATAGCCCGAGAACCGCGTCCCCCAAAAACTCAAGATTCTCATTGTCCACCCCGCCGCCGCCGCGCTCAAAGGCGTAGGAACGATGGATCAGGGCCTGCTGCAGATGAACAAGATCGCTGAAACGATAGTCAATCAAATCTTCAAGCAGGGTAAGAAGTGCCTCGTTTTCTCCGGTCATGGCGGCGATAAAGCTCATTTTTTCTCCTGCGACCTCCCCGGCCTATCGCGATCCGGGTGGTAGTTTTACCCTTGTAAAATCCATAAAACTATGTTTAGAATTACGGCCCGTAAAAAATGCGTATCCAAGGCAGAAGAATCTATTCCCGCCGCGGATATCAGGCAAGATATTTTTTCGGCGGCGTAGCCAAGTGGCTAAGGCAGTGGTCTGCAAAACCATTATTCATCGGTTCGACTCCGATCGCCGCCTCCAGTAAGACAAAGCGGCTGTCCGGTGACAATCACCGGACAGCCGCTTTTTTCTTATCGCCTTTGTTTATGGAGTCGTAACAATTCCCCGCTCCGGCTGAAAACGACGATTTCCGGACGCCGTGCGGTGCTTTTTCCGGAAATCGCTGAAGACGCCTCCGCGGGGACTTGTTACGACTTCATATTTGTTCATTCACTCGGTCAAAACCCGAACTCCTCAAGCATACTGTTGACCATTTCCTGATCAAGATTACCGCTGTCACCAGTGACCTCGTTATCGAGGCTAACCCCACCGAGATAGCGGTCAACCTCGTCCTGGGCCAGCCTGCGGCTCTCTTCAACGGTGATGGAAGTATCCTTCTCCTTGCTTTTGATCCTGGCCCCGAAAGACACCACCAGGGCAAGAAGCTGAACCTGGAAATCGGACAGGAGCTTGATGATCTTCATGATCTGCTGCCCGGAAAGATCCTGAAAGCTCAGGACCTCGGTAATCTTGGAGGTATCGACATTGATCCCGCTGGCCTTGGCAAAAGCGTCTTCAATCTTAGCAAAAATTGCGGCCTGGTCCTCAAAGGTCATCACGCTCATGTTCGCGGACACAGCCGCCGGAGCAGTCCTGCACATCTCGTCCAGCCGGTCAAGACGGGCGAGAATCTCTTCCCGGTCACCACTGCCAGCCCCTTCCCCGGCCCCGTCCGCCGCCTCTTTTTGCCGGGCCTCAAGGGGAATACTGTTATCAAGAAAAATCGCGGCCCGGTTCTTGTCCATATTCTTCAGGAGATTAACCGTGGTCGGATCGGAACAATTGTCCGCCATGGCACCGAAGAGTTCCGGAAGGGGCACGGGGAGGAAATTATCGCCGTCAGGAAGCATCCCGCTGATCCTGCGGTTAAGATCAGCGTCAAAACCACCCGGGTTAAAAGACTCTGCCACCTTTTCCCGGGCCGTGGTTATATGACCCTTGACCGCCTCATTGGTACACAACTCATACATGGTCTGCAACACCGTATCGATATCAAATTCATAGGTCGCGGCCTCCGGATCCGGGGATACGGAAAGATCAAGCCCGGCAACCATGTCCCTGATCGCGGCAATCTCAGCGGCCGGCGGCGGCGTAGTCACGGCGGATTCGTCTCCGTCCGGATTCGCCACCACCTGAAAGGCCCGATGTTCCTTAAGGAAAGAGAGAAGGTCCTTGACCTCACTGGTCTGATCCTGAACCTTTTCCACCTGGTCAAGGATGTCCATGGTCGCCTTTTCGGTCATGGTGACGATATCACGGAGCTTGGCCTTGGCGTCTTCGATCTTCTCCCCGGCCTCGTCGAGCTCGGTCCGTTTCTTCCGGCGATCCTCGGCCGGCAGACTCATCATTGAGGCGGAGAGGTTCTTGGCCATATGGCCGATGTCGTTAAAAACATCCCGGGAGATCTCCTTGTAATAATCGTCCCCGGAATCTTTTGCCACCACTGCCGCGCCGTTGCCCTCAGTGGCGACTATCTTCTCAACCACCCTGACGGCGCTGTTTTCCCCGTTGCCGGTAACGGTAATATTATATATCGCCTCCCCGGTGGGGATACGAAAACTGCCCTGACAAAGCTCAAGATTTATTTCCGGTTTTTCCATGCCTTCACCGTCCGTCCCGTTTACCTGATTATTGTACCCTGCCGGTAAAACACACCCCAACCTCGAAGATGCCGCCATCGGCGGGGACACACCACATCACCCGGCTCAGGACGGTCAATCTCCCCCGGTCATCAGAATTGCCGGTATACGCCCACTCCTCCCCATCGGCACACCAGCCGTCAAACTCAAGGCGTATCACCATCTGTTCGTTTTTCCACGCCTCTTCCGACAGCGCGCAGCGCAGACCGCCTCCACCGATATCAAGCAGTCGCCCCGGGGTCGTTGGCGGGGAGTAGGGAAATTTCCCCTCTTCGAGCAGCTGATAAAAAAGTTCCGCATCCTTTAACAACCGTTCATACCGGCGTCTTTACCGGCCCAGGTCAGGGTATTGTGACATATCTTTCTCCGTTATGGCCGACCGTTAACCTGTGGTCGACGACTTTTCATCCAGCCTATATCAGAGTGTTGAAAAAACCGTCCTGGCTGTTTCAACCGCCGGTTGGATAAAACGAGTTTCATCCAACCTCTCGATTTCACCGGTTTTTTTAACCCGGCAAAATCAGCGGCGCGGATATCAGCCGCGACCAGCCCGTTTTTCAACGGACTGAAGATAATATGTCGAGCTAAAAAGATGCGCTACGACGCAGCAGATCAAAATTCTTACGACGCCATCAATAATAAAAAATTCCTTTAAGATACAGGGTCCGGCCCTCGCCTTGATACATTATAGGATCCGGTCCCCGGACATTAGGATAATAATTGCTCCGGTCAAAAAGGTTGAACACGCTCAGGGAATAATCGCAGAGAATGCCGGTAGCGGGCAACTGCCGTCTGCGGCTGACAAGAGTAAGATCAACGCGATGATACTCGGGAACATGGGCGATAAACAGGGACGAATCCGCGGCCCGGGCCTCGGTGTCGACCCCGGCGGCATAACGGCCGCGGACGGCAAGACTCGCGGTCCGGGAGACAAGCCAGACGATTCCCAGGCCAACAGTATGTTGCGGGACATCAAGGTCGTCATCGCGATCAACCAGAGAATACCACAGGTCGCCGCGAAAATTTCCCCGCCGCCAGCGGCCGAGGAACTCCATCCCCTGTATCCCGGTCACCCCGCAGTTGCGGCTGATATTACCGCCGCCGCGGTCCTGCTCGATAAGATCGGTGGCCCGGGAATAATAAAGTGAGCCCTGCAGGGTCAAACGCGGCAGAGTATAGACAACGGCCGCTTCCGAGGTCTTTATCCGCGCCGGGACGAGGGCGGCGTTGGTGGAAAGCTCAAATACCGTCGGTTCACGAAAGGCCTCGCCGTAGAGCAATTTGAGGTCAAGGGGGAGAGACGGTTTCAGCCCGACCCCGCCGCGAAAGGTGGTAACCTCGCCGTATATATTGTGGTGATCGTAACGCCCGCCCAGGATCAGCCGCGACCTGCCGCCAGGAAGCTGCTGCTGGTCCTGGATGAAAATTGAATTTTTCCTCTGGGAGAGATAGGAATTAAGGGTGGAAAAATCGCTTAAAGGGTAAGAGGGCGCCCCGATGGCGATGTCCTCACTCTCCACCCCCAGGCTCATATAATTTTTCGCGATCCTGAACTCATAATCCGCCTGCAGCCGTCCCCGGTTCATCCGACTGTGTTCGACGCGGAACTCATACAGCGGCGGCGGCAACACCGAGATATCGCTGCGGGACTGAAATTCAACGCGATCGTCCTCGACCAGACGGTGAAGATCGATCTTCAACCGCAGCGGCGCCCCCGGGGCGCGGTAATGATATTTTAAAAAAGTATGCAGCTGCCGGCGGATATCGCGAAAATCGGTGTAACTCAATTCTGCGTTTTCAATCCCGCCGCCGTCACGGTTGCGGAGGAAATAAAAGCCGACGCTTGCGCCGCGATCGCCATCTCCGTAAGAAACGATGAGGTTGCCGGTGCTGCTGCGATCGTCGTCACGGTACGGGCTTGGCCCCTTAAGCCCGGCGGCGCGTATGGCAGTATTCACCTGACTGTACTCGGATGAACTTATAAACCCGGTGTAATCCGGGCCGCCGCCCTCGTAGGTACAGGCGGCCAGGGCCAGGCCCCATCTGCCGTGATGGCGAACCACGGCCATGGAGAGAGAACGATTGCCAAGACTCTTCTCCACCGTACCGGCAACGGCCTCGCTTTTGCTGTAATCCTCAGAGTTTCCCGGGGTATCGGTAACGATGTTAATTACTCCGCTGAAGGCGTCGGCACCGTAAAGGGCTGAGGCCGGACCCTGGATCAGTTCAACTCTTCTGACATTATGGAGGGGAAACTGATTGCCGATATAGGCCTCGCCGGACCAGAGAAGATTGGTCGGCCGCCCATTGAGCAGGATCTTGCTGAAGGCCCAGCCGCCGCTCAATCCCCGCTGCCCCCCCTGGAGCCAGGAGTGAGGATCGCCGTAAGCCACCCCGGGCAGATTCCGCAACACATCCTTAAGGTCACGATAACCGTAAAGTTCCATCTCGCGATGATCAACAAGATAAACAGTGGCCGGGACATCGGCGGCGGCTTGGGGCTGCATGGAGGCGGAGTCGATCTTGACCCGGAGGAGTTCATCGAGACTCATGTCGACAAAATCATCCCCCCGGGCCGCCCCCATGCCCGGGGAAAAAAATACAATGGCAAACATCCCGACAATAAAGAATTTTTTCATACGCTTTCAAGCCCGGCAATTTTCAAATCGCTGGCTCAAAGTATAGCACAAGCAGACCCTGACGATGGAAATTCATAAAGATATTTTTTTTGTCCCCCCGGACGACATGGTAAACTTATGCAGACTTGCCGCATCGCAAAGGCAATCCGGCAAGATACCCTTATCAACCCGCAACCTGACCGTTAATGATCATCTCCAGCAACAAAGCCCTGATCTTTTTTATTCTCCTGATCTCAACCGTTCTGCCCACAGGCAGGTGCCGGGCCGATGCCTTTTCCCGGGAGTACAGAATCAAGGCCGGATTCATGGTCAACTTCATCCGTTTCTCCTCCTGGCCGGAAAGCCGCCGCCCCGCCCCCGGAAAGACATTACGCATCGGGGTCTGCGGCAACGCACGAACGGCAAGGATCATTACCCTGGCCCTGGCGCCGCCGCGAATGATCGCCGGGCATCAGATACAGGTAAAGGCCGCCCCGGCCGCGGCCCTGCTTGACTGTCATCTGGTGTTTTTTGCCGGTCCGCTTAAAAACGACAGACGGACGCTGTTGCCACTTTTTCGCAAACACCATGTCCTCACCGTGGGCGAGAGTGATAATTTTCTTTTAAGCGGCGGAATTATCAACTTCTCGGTGGTAAACCAGAGAATTGTCTTTGATATAAACCAGGCAGCAGCCCTGAACTCAGGGATTCATTTAAACGCCAAAATCCTCCAGGTGGCGCGTACTGTAACCCGTAACCCATTGATAAAAATAGAGAAAACGGCAGAAAAATGATTCGATCCCACATATCCATCAAGGCCAAGCTCGCAGTCCTGATCATTCTCGCAAGCTGCCTGACCGTTCTGGTGTCAGGGCTCATCTTTGCCGCCCGTGACCGGACTCTGGCCCGAAAGGATGCCGAAGGAAAACTACAGGAAAGCGCGGTAATGACCGCCGGTAACGCCACCGCCGCCCTCACCTTTAACGACCAGAAGACCGCATCCGAAATTCTGGCCAGCCTGATGAACAATGAGCACCTTCTCCTCGGTGCGATCTATGACCGCCAGGGAATACTCTTTGCCGCCCAGGCCCGTTCCCGTCAAAAGCCGCCGCCGACCATCCCCCCGGGGACCACCTCCCGTCACGACCGCTCTCCCGGCCATATCGAGGCCGTGGCCCCGGTCATCCTTGATGGGACCAGGATCGGCACGGTACTACTGCGCAGCGACCTCAGGGACCTTAAAAAACGGGCCACCGACCTCGGCATTACCCTGGCCCTGGTTACCATCGCGGCGATGATCATTGCCGTCTTCCTCGCCGTTACCCTCCAGGGGGTTATTACCGGCCCCCTGAACAATCTCGCCCGGGCCATGGAACGGGTGCGGGATAAACGCGATTTCTCGCAGAAACTGGCCATCAAAGGACATGACGAAACCGGCAGGCTGGTGGAAATTTTCAACGACCTTCTCAGCCGTCTCAAGGAACACGAAGACCACTCGCAACTGCACCGTGACAACCTCGAAGAACTGGTAATGGCCCGGACCCTTGATCTTGAACAGGCCAAGCAGGAAGCGGAAAAGGCCAGCCGGATCAAGAGCGAGTTCATGGCCAATATGAGCCATGAAATCAGGACACCGCTGAACGCGATTATCGGCATGGCCGGGCTGGCAAGAAAGAAGGATATCTCCCCTGACCTTGACAATTATCTCGATATAATCCACTCCTCGGCCCGCACCCTGCTGGCGACCATAAACGACATCCTCGACTTCTCCAAGATCGAGGCCGGAAGAATGGAGATGGAGGCGATCAATTTCAGCCTCTCCGAAGTCATGAACAACGTCACCTCGATGTTCACCGAAAAGGCGGCGGAAAAAGGAATAGAGCTGGTGGTCAATACCAGTGAGGCGGTTCCCAGGCTCCTCTGCGGCGACCCCCTGCGGCTGCAGCAGGTGCTGGTAAACCTGGTCAGTAATGCGATGAAATTCACCGACAGCGGAGAAATAGAGATCAAGATAGTCAGCGCCGAAAGGGACGACAACCACTGCCGCCTCCTCTTTTCGGTCCGCGACACCGGCATCGGCATTGCCCCGGAGAAAAGGACCTCCATCTTTTCCGCCTTTACCCAGGCCGATGGTTCTACCTCACGCAAGTTCGGCGGCACCGGTCTGGGGTTGTCCATCTGCCGCCGGCTGGTGGAGATGATGGACGGCAAAATATGGGTTAAAGGCGAACCGGGCCACGGCAGCACCTTTTCCTTCACCGCCGTCTTTGCCCTTGCCGATGAAGCGGAAATCGACCTGCCGGCGATCATCCCGGATCTTAAAGGCAAAAAAGTCCTCCTGGTAGAGGACAACTCCTCGTCACGGGCGGTATTTGAAAAGATGCTGCAGTCCTTCGGTTTTCAGGTAACTGCCTGCGACTCAGGGAATCATGCCCTGGATGTTACCGCCACCGACCACGATTTTTCCCTGATAGTCCTCGACTGGATGATGCCGGGAATGGACGGCATTGTCCTGGCCGGAAGACTGCGCCGGATCGAGGCCCTGGTCGGGGTGCCGATGCTGATGATCACCGCCTTCGGCCGCGACCCCCAGCGGGAAAAAGCCCGTGCCGCCGGGATCAGCCACTTCCTGACCAAGCCCCTGAAAAGGTCACAGCTCTATGACGCCGTTGTTGACATCTTCGCCGCCCGCGAGCCCCACATCTTTACGGTCAGGGACAATGAGGCCCGGGAATCATTCCTGACCGGACGACGGGTCCTGGTGGTCGAAGACAATCACATCAACCGCCAGGTGGCAAAAGAGATCCTCAAGAGTTTCGACATCATCTGCGACACCGCCGATAACGGTGCCGAGGCGATAAAGGCGATCAGGCGCCGGGCCTATGACGCGGTGCTGATGGACATCCAGATGCCCGGGCTTGACGGCCTTGACGCCACCCGCTGCATACGGAGAATCCCGGGAATGGAGGGACTGCCGATCATCGCCCTGACCGCCCACGCCAGCCGGGAAGACCATGATATCTGTATAAAAAGCGGGATGAATGATTACATCACCAAACCCATTGATCAGGACGTCATGCTCACCGCCCTAAAACGTTGGATCAACGTCCCGGTCCCTGATCGGGTGGACTGCCGCGCCCCGGCACAGCCGGCGGCAACGGACACGGCACCGCATCCGGCGGAAGAAATGCTCCCCGGCATCGACTTTGACGAGGGACTGCGGCGTATCGGCGGCAAACGCGAGATCTACGTCCGCCTGCTCAGGAATTTTTATCGGGAATACCAAGATATAAATACCCGGGTGGAAAAACTCCTGGAGAACGGCAATATCCAGAAACTCCATCTCCTCTGTCACTCGCTCAAGGGCGCGGCCGGAAACGTCTCGGCAAACCTTACCTTTAAGGTGGCGGGCGATATCTGCCAGGCCGCGTCAAACCACGATCCGGAAAGAATAAAAGAGTTCCTGCCCCATCTTGCCCGGGCCATGGCAGAGGTAAGGCTGGGGATAGAAACACTGGGGGATGAATGACGGAATCCTGAAGCCGGCAACCCGTGAATTCAGGAGTAATAACAAAAGGTTAACATTCCGTTAAAAAACCCGGTGAAATCGAGAGGTTGGCCGGTACTTGTGTTGGCCAACCAAAGTTGACGGTCTCGTAACAATTCCCCGAGGAGGTGCCTTCGGCGATTTCCGGAAAAAGCGGCGGGCGGTGGGATTGGTTAAGAAATCCCGCATATTTGACGACTTAGCCCGAGTTCGGGATTTCAGCAGCCCGCCGGTCGCCGCCCGGAATCGCCGTTTCAAGCCGGAGCGGGGTGGTGTTCATGGAGTGCTTACGATCATTTCAGGTAGGGCAGCAGGGCCTTAAACTCCGGGGTCCCGGCCCTTTCAAGAAGTTCATAGATCAGCATCTCGGTACCGGCCACCACCGCCCCCAGCTCCCGGGCCCGGGCAAGACCTAGACGATGGTTGACCCTGTTCCGGGACGACACCGCGTCAGCGGCAACAAACAGCCGCATCCCCGCCGCTATTCCGTCGCGCACCGTCTGATAGATGCAGATATGACTCTCCACCCCGCAGATGATGATATTTTCCGGCTGTCTTTCCATCGCCGCCACTCTGGCGGTAAAACCGGCATTGGCAAAACAGCTGAACTCCATCTTGTCGATCTCTGCCTCCTGTCCCAGGAGATCCCTGATCTCCGGCAGGGTCGCGCCGATCCGGGCCCGGTTCTGGGTGGTGACCAGTATCGGCATGGCCAGAGTGGTCGCGGCCCGCAGGAGGAGAGCGCAATTCCTCTCCACCTCCTCCCTGCCGGCGATGACCCGCATCATTCGCTCCTGAACATCCACCACCAGAACGGCAGTGTTTCCCGGGGTTATTTTTTCATAAAACATCTGCTACCTCCAGCCTTCAAAAGGATCAAGATAATTGCCTGATGACGGGGATCGGAATTTCGCGACGCCATCTTGTTTGCGATAATTACAGGGCAATAGTAATCTGAATCAAAGCGACAGGACAAGAAGGATTGAATTCACAATTTCAGCGAAGAATAAAGACATGGACAGCAGCCGAATAAACCTCCTCCTGCGGACCCGACCGATTGGCACCGAAGTCACGGTAAAGGGATGGGTCCGGACCCGGCGCGATTCAAAGAGCGTCTCCTTTCTCGAAATAAACGACGGCAGCGGTCTTGCCAACCTACAGGTGGTGTTCGATCCTTCCATGCCGGGATTCAACACCATTTTAAAAGACCTTGCCACCGGCTGCGGGGTCGAGGCCAGGGGGGTTATCCGCCACTCACCGGCACCGGGGCAGGACATTGAACTTGAGGCGCGGGCAATCAAAATTGTCGGAAAATGCGAATCAGCCGCCTACCCGATGCAGAAAAAGCACCACTCCCTTGAATTTCTCCGCTCCGTTGCCCACCTGCGCCCCCGCAGCAACATCATCGGAGCCATGGCCCGAATCCGCAGCCGCCTCTCCTACGCCGTCCACCGCTTTTTTAATGAACGGGGCTTCTGCCAGATCCACACCCCGATCATCACCACCAGCGACTGCGAAGGCGCCGGAGACATTTTTCAGGTCATAACCCGCGACGGGGAAAGAGAATTCTTCGGCCGCAGGGCCGGACTGACGGTAAGCGGACAGCTTGAGGCCGAGGCATACGCCCTGGCCCTGGGACGGGTATACACCTTCGGCCCTACCTTCCGGGCGGAAAATTCAAATACCAGCCGCCATCTCGCCGAATTCTGGATGATCGAGCCGGAAATGGCCTTCTGCGATCTTGCGGGCGACATAGACCTCGCTGAGGAGCTCCTGAAATACCTGATCCTGTTCGCCTTCGACAATTGCGCCGCTGACCTTGAAATCTTCCGCCGCTTTGTCGACAAAGACCTGAGCCGACGCCTGCAACAGATACTCGACCACGACTTTATCCGCATCAGCTATGACGAGGCGATAAAGGCACTTGAAGGTTCCGGACGAAATTTTGAGTTCCCACTCGAATGGGGCGATGATCTGCAATCGGAACACGAAAAATTCCTCTGCGAAGAAGTCTACAACGCCCCGGTGGTGGTAACCGACTATCCCCGGGCGATAAAACCCTTTTACATGCGGGTAAACGACGACAAAAAGACGGTAGCGGCAATGGATATCCTCTTTCCCGGCATCGGCGAGATCGCCGGCGGAAGCCAGCGGGAAGAGCGCTACGGGGTTCTGCTCGACGCTATGGATGAGGGGATGGAACTTGACCGCTATGAATGGTACCTGGATCTGCGCCGCTTCGGCTCGGTCGAGCATGCCGGTTTCGGCATCGGCTTTGAACGCCTGCTGCAATTTGTCACCGGCATGGGCAATATCCGCGACGTCATCGCCTTCCCCCGTGCCCCGGGTCAGGCGCTCTGAGACATCAGGGGCAAGCGCGCCACGAGATCTCTGATACATGAGTATATCCGACAACACTCAACAAACCCCATTCCCGTGCCATATCACGGTATGTAACAGCCCGTTGAAAAATCCAGTGAAATCAAGAGGTTGACCGGAACTTGTTTTGGCCAACCGGGAGTTAAAAAAGCCAGGACGGCTTTTTCAACAGTCTGGTAAGGGGGTTCAGGAATCGCTTCCCGTCAGGGCATGAGATAAAAACCGAGAGCCTTGTCGCAATTGTCTTTTTCGATGAACTCGCAGCCGATGTAATTACCGTTTACCAGGCGGACCACCATTCGTTTTCTGATCTCGGAGTTTTTGACATCGTTGAGATTGAACTTCACCTCAAGCTCAACCCCGGGTTTAAGGTTATGGGCCCCGCTGACCCGGCCCCCCAGACCCGACATGGAGACATTGGTAACCACCAGCTTACCGCCGGCCTTAAGCTGTGGCAGGTAAAGAAAATCACCGGCAAGCTTGATCTCCTTGCGGTATGCCTTGCGGAATTCCAGACTGACGTCAAAGACATGCTCACAACTGCATTTTACCCGGATCACATGCCGGGCTCCCCGAAAACGCTCAACAATTGTACTCTTGACCCGGTTACATCTGGGACAGGTAATCACCGCGCTGTTATCTTTTCCGACATATACCTTATGGACACTGCTCACGACGATATCCCCTGCTCATAATACCTTTAAAAACCACGTCGATATTCTATTCCAGCCCACTCCGGCTTGTAAATACAAGGAGATGACAGGAATAAAAAGATGATACTGACTATCAACGTTTTTGCAAGAAAAAACAAGTTAGGCGTCAAGACCTCATAAAAAGTCGCAGATCATCATTCCTGTCACTTCGGAATTGATCCGGACTCCTGTGATTTCAACACATTTTGATTCCGGCCTCCGCCGGGATGGCAGGAAGAAGTTTTTTGCGGAATCATCACATTTGTGACCTCACCCGCAAAAACACCCCCACTCCTTGTATATTGAACTTTTTACTTAGCCATTACTTTTTTACAGGACCATCAGGTGTGCGGCGCGTAGCTTTTGCGCCCCATAAGCCTTTGCCGGACCACGGCAAGACGGCCGTCCTGACCGCTGAGAAAATCAAAATCACAACTGTCCATAAGCCCGGGACAGACATCAAGGACTATCCGACAGACAAGTTCGGCCCCGATGCCGGTCAACCCAACGCAATTCTCCGCCCGCCCCCGGCGATCCGCAACAAAGGGTTGAACCAGTTTCCCACAGATTGACGAACCGGCGCGGGCGATAAATTCATCATGCAGCCGCCGACTCAATCGGCGAAATTTTCTCTTGCCCGGAAAGGCGTCACTGCCGGGCCCGAGAAAAAGCCCCAGGGCCACCATCGCTCCGCCAAGGCCGCCACAAACCCCGTCCCCTCCCATGCCGCCGCAGAAACCACTGCCGAGCCGGACCGCGACCTCAGGGGCAAGGCCGCCGCCAAAGCCCTGGTTCATCACCAGGATCACACTCTCGGAACAGCAAAGGCCGTGGACCTTGTACAAATTAAGGGTTCGCGCCCGGAGCAAGCGGACGATTGTTTCTCTTTTCTCCATATTTCTGAATCCGTGACGGCTTGGTGGCAACCGGGTATGTATTCATCTGAATTCATGCGTTTTTTGCCGGATTTTCACTCCGGCGGAAATTTCACCCCGCCGCCCTTCGGGCGTTCGGGAACAGTACAGATGCGAGACGGTAACGATGTTGATAATACTCTGTCGTCCCCGTCCCGGACACTCACTGAACCAGATAATTAACCGGAAGAGACAAACTCAAGCCCGTCGCCCGCGGCCTCAACCCGGATCGCATCCCCGGGGACAAATTTACCTTCAAGTATCCGCATGGCCAGACCATCCTGGACATAATGCTGGATCGCCCGCTTTAACGGCCGGGCACCGAATACCGGATCATAGCCGACCCGGACAAGAAATTCACGGGCGGAATCGCTGATCTCGACCTGATAATCCTGTTCGGCCAGCCGGGCCGCGAGACGGTTGATCTGAATATCAACAATCCCGGCCAGGTCTTCGCGACTTAAGCTGTGAAAAATGATGGTCTCATCAACCCGGTTCAAAAACTCGGGCCGGAACTGCCGGTGGAGAAGGGCGTCAATCCCTTCCCACAACCCTTCCTTTTCACTATCGCCCGCGGCCATGATCAGGTCGCTACCGAGATTGGAGGTCATGATCAGAATGGTATTCCTGAAGTCCACTGTTCTCCCCTTGCCATCGGTCATCCGGCCGTCGTCAAGGATCTGCAGCAAGACGTTGAACACATCAGAGTGCGCCTTTTCAATCTCGTCAAAAAGAACAACCGCGTAGGGACGCCGGCGTACCGCCTCGGTAAGATATCCGCCTTCGTCATAACCGACATAGCCGGGAGGGGCACCGATGAGACGGGCCACCGAGTGCTTTTCCATGAACTCGCTCATGTCGAGGCGAATCATCGCCTGCTCACTATCAAAGAGAAACCGGGCCAGGGTACGGGCAAGCTCGGTCTTGCCGACCCCGGTGGGGCCTAAAAATATAAACGAACCAATGGGACGATCGGGATCGGAGAGACCGGCCCTGGACCTCCGCACGGCGTTGGCAACCGCGACGATGGCCTCGCCCTGCCCCACCACCCGGCGGGACATTTCCTCTTCGGCCCGAATTAGTTTGTCCTTCTCTCCCTCCAGGAGGTTAGTCACCGGGATTCCGGTCCAGTTGGAGATCACCGCGGCGATATCCTCAGCACCGACCTCTTCCTTGAGCATTTTTCTTTCCCTCTGCAAAACCGCGAGCTTTTCGTTTTCCTGCGGCAGTTTTTTCTCAAGCTCAGCGATGCGGCCGTAGGTGATTTCCGCCACCCGGCCGAGATCACCCCGACGCTGGGCCTGTTCCGCCTCCCGCCGCGCCGCCTCGATATCGGCCTTGATCTGCCGGATCCGGTCAATGATCTCCTTTTCCTGATGCCAATGCGACTTCATCGCCGCCAGGGTGTCATTGACATCGGCAAGCTCGGCCTCGATATCACCCAGCCGCGCCTTTGACGCGGCGTCCTTTTCCTTTTTCAGGGCCTCCCGTTCGATCTCGAGTTTGATCCGCCGCCGGTCAACCTCGTCGATCTCGGTGGGCATGGAGGCAATCTCGATCCTGAGACGACTGGCGGCCTCGTCAATGAGATCAATGGCCTTATCGGGGAGGAAACGGTCAGTGATATAGCGATTGGAGAGGGTGGCGGCGGCAACAGTGGCGGCGTCCTGAATCCGCACCCCGTGATGAACCTCGTATTTTTCCTTGATTCCCCGGAGAATACTGATGGTGTCCTCCACCGTCGGCTCCCGGGCCAGAACCTGCTGGAAGCGACGCTCAAGGGCGGCGTCCTTTTCGATGTACTTGCGATACTCGTCCAGGGTGGTGGCACCGACACAGTGAAGCTCACCCCGGGCCAGGGCCGGTTTGAGCATATTGGAGGCGTCCATGGAACCTTCGGCAGCCCCGGCCCCGACCAGGGTATGGATCTCGTCGATAAAAAGAATCACCTCACCCTCGCGTTTCTGGACCTCCTTCAGCACCGCCTTCAAACGGTCCTCAAACTCACCGCGATATTTGGCCCCGGCGACCAAAGCCCCCATGTCGAGGGCGAGAACCTGTTTGTTACGCAGGGTCTCGGGAATATCGCCGTTGACGATCCGCTGCGCCAGTCCCTCGACAATAGCGGTCTTGCCCACCCCGGGTTCTCCGATGAGAACCGGATTATTCTTGGTCCGCCGGGAGAGGACCTGAACCACCCGCCGCACCTCGTCATCACGGCCGATGACCGGATCGAGCTTGCCCTGGCGGGCGACGTCGGTGAGATTGCGGGCATACTTTTCCAGGGCCTGGAACTTATCCTCCGGATCAGGGTCGGTGACCCGATGGCTGCCGCGGGCGTCTTTAAGCGCGACAAGAAAACCGTCGCGGCCAATCCCGGCATCCCTGAGTATCCCCGCCACCTCGCCCCCCTTATCGTCGAGCATGGCTAAAAAAAGATGCTCAAGGCTGACATATTCATCCCCCATGGCCGCGGCCTCGGTAAAGGCCTCGGCGAGAAGACGATGCCCCTCGGGAGCCAACGCCACCTGACCGAAACCGCTGCCGCTCACCTTGGGCAGACGGCCGAGGCCCTGCTCTATTTCACCCCGGAGGGACTCAACCGCCACCCCGATCCGACGCAGCACCGGCAGCACCACTCCGTCCTGCTGCGCCAGTATTCCCTTTAAAAGATGGAGTGAAGTAATCTGCTGATGCCCGGCGGCATAGGCATCCGCCTGCGCCTGTTGCAGCACCTCCTGGGTTTTATGGGTCATCTTGTCAAATTGCATATCATCTATCTCCAAAGAAAAATAACCACACCCGCAGAGCGGAATTAAAGCCCGGCCCCTGGTCCAGGGATCAGAAAACCGGGCCTTCCAATTTTCGATATGACAAAAACGTAAGTTCACCGTCTCGCCATGTCAAGGACAGAAAATTTCACGGCAAAAACACCGCCATCCCCGTCAGGACGGCACGGCCAAGCGCACAACTATATGGAATAAAAAGAAAAACAATCCGGAGTCACCCTGTCTGCAATTGTTACAATTTCGTAAAATATTGTTATTTTTTTAGTAATTTATTTCATTTTTGTCGCAAATTAGACTGTCGCCACAAGGCGAGATAGGTCATCGATAAAAAATATCTTATAAAAACAATAGGTTGTAAATCGCACTCCCCTGCTGGCACAGCTTGTGAAACATAAGCAGACGTCAGCGCAAGCTTGCAGCGCGGGACAATTAGAGGATATTAAAATTATTTCAATTTTGTTGAAATAGATTCAGAAAACACCTGAAAGAGGAGGAAGACAATGAAAAGAATCGAAGCGGTCATCAAGCCCTTCAAGCTCGATGACCTCAAGGAGGCCCTCTCAGACATCGGGGTCACCGGGATGACGGTAAACGAGGTCAAGGGATTCGGGCGACAGAAAGGCCATACCGAGATCTATCGCGGTGCCGAGTATCAGGTGGACTTCATCCCCAAGACCATGATCGTGGTGGTGGTACCCGAGGCGGAATGCGACAAGGTCTGCGACACCATCATCGACGCCTGCCGCACCGGCAACATCGGCGACGGCAAGATCTTTGTCTCAGCCGTTGACACCATCCTCCGGATTCGAACCGGAGAGCGCGATGAGGCAGCCATCTGAACCGACAGGATAACCCTACAAATGTAATTCGGAGGAACATAACCATGAAAAAAAGAACAACCGCCCTGATCATCCTGGGCCTTTTAACGCTTCCGGCCCTGGCGCTGGCGGCCGACAACGCCCCCACGGTGGCAAAAAACGCCGCTGCGGTCAAGGAGGTCCAGACCCATCTTGACTACGTCTGGACCCTCATCGCCGCAGCCCTGGTCTTTTTCATGCAGGCCGGTTTCGCCATGGTCGAGGCCGGATTCACCCGGGCCAAAAACGCGGTCAACATCATGATGAAGAACCTGATGGACTTCTCCATCGGTTCGATCGCCTTCTGGGCCATTGGTTTCGGCCTGATGTTCGGGGTCACCAAAACCGGTTGGTTCGGCACCAGCGGTTTCTTTTTCAGTGACTTCAAGCCCGGCGGCGACCCATGGGTACTCGCCTTCTGGATGTTTCAGTGCGTCTTTGCCGCCACCGCCGCGACCATTGTCAGCGGCGCCATGGCCGAGAGGACCAAATTCACAAGTTACCTCCTTTACAGCATCGTTATCAGCGCCGTGGTCTATCCGATCTTCGGCAGCTGGGCCTGGGGCAGCCTCTTCCACGGCAACGGCTGGCTTGAAGGCATGGGATTCATCGACTTTGCCGGATCCACCGTGGTCCACTCCATTGGCGGCTGGGCCGCGCTTGCCGGAGCCATGGCCCTCGGACCCCGGATCGACAAATACGGCAAAAACGGCAAGGTCAACGCCATCCCCGGCCACAACATCCCCATGGCCGCGGTCGGGGTCTTTATCCTCTGGCTTGGCTGGTTCGGTTTCAACCCTGGTTCCACCACCGCCGGCAACACTGATATCGCGATGATCTTCGTCAACACCAACCTTGCCGCCGCCGCTGGTTCCATAACGGCGATGTTCACCGCCTGGACCCTGTTCAAAAAGCCCGACGCCGGGATGGCCCTTAACGGGGCACTTGCCGGTTTGGTGGGAGTTACCGCCGGCTGCGCCACCGTCAGCCCCACCAGCGGCATAATCATCGGCGGCATCGCCGGGGTTCTGGTTGTCCTGTCAGTCATGTTCTTCGACCGCATCCGTATTGACGACCCGGTCGGAGCAATATCGGTCCACGGTGTCTGCGGCGCCTGGGGGACCCTGGCCGCGGGGCTGTTCAACATGGATGGAGTGACGATAAAGATCATCCTGACCCAGCTCACCGGCATCGGCGCCGCCTTTGTATGGTCATTCGGCTGCGCCTTCATCCTCTTCAAAATTCTTGACAAGACCGTCGGTCTGCGGGTCAGCCGCGAAGAGGAACTGGAAGGACTTGACATCGGCGAACACGGTGCCAGCGCCTACCACGATTTCCAGATCAGCGGCTGAAGAACATAAAAAAGGCCGGGAGGGACGCCCCGCCCGGCCACATATAAAAAACAGGAGAAATAACCATGATCCCATTTGCAAAAAAATTTATTACCGCCTCCGCCTGCGCTCTGGTGGCGACCGTATGCATAGCCGCCCCGACCACCGCCCGGGCCGAAGAATCAAAGCCCACGGCAAATGCCAGCGTCGCCTTCATGAGCCAGTATCTCTGGCGTGGTTGGGCCTACAGCCGCGACAGCCTGGTAATCCAGCCGTCAATAACCGTAAGCCGGTCCGGATTCGGCCTGAACCTATGGGGCAACCTCGATAGCAAACAGTACAACGCCGGCGGCAATGAGAGCAGCAATTTCAACGAGACCGACCTTACCCTGAGCTACGACACAAGCCGCGGCAAGCTCGGCTACGGCGGCGGTTACATCTATTACGGCCTCGACGACGCCAAAGACTCCCAGGAGCTTTACGCCACCGTCAGCCTTGACATGCCGCTGGCCCCCAGCCTGACAGTCTACAAGGAGATTACCGGCATCCAAGGATGGTACGCCAACCTCGGCGTATCCCAGTCAGTGCCGCTGATCGGGGATGTCAGCCTCGACCTCTCCGCCTCGGCGGGATACTACGATGACCAGATAAATTACAGCGAACTCCACGACGGCCTTATCGGCGCATCAATCTCCCTGCCGATCGCGAAAAATGCCAGCCTTACCCCATCGATATCTTACTCTTTCCCCCTTTCAAGTAAGGCCAGAGAACGCCTGCAAAACGACAACCAGGGGGTCATCAACGACCGCAAATCCGATTTTCTCTTTGGCGGCTTGTCCCTGGAACTTTCCTTTTAGTTCCAGGCGACTAAACCGTCCGTCCCAGGGGAGCGGGCCGCCTCCTTCGTCGGCTCGCTCCCCGCTTTATTCTTCCCTTCCTTTCCAGAGGCCGGAAATCCCGGCCTCTGGCTTTCTACCGGCAACGACAACCATCACGGGGGTAAGCGCTCCCTGAAACCCTTACAGAGTACGATTTTTTTTGCATTTGGTGTGGTTAATTGATCGCTTGCATCACGGGCTGGAATGCCCCGCCACACTTACAGCAAGCCGGGAGACCGCGAGGGCGAAACTGTGAGAACGATTCCATTTAAGAAGAACATCGTAATTGGGACTGACCGCGAACAACGGCCCCTTTTCCCCTTCCGGAGCGATAATACGGGTGGTGACATTTCTCGGCGCCGACCATGGATCAAGGGGGACAAAACCGCACAGACGCCAAAAAGCAAGGTCGTGGCTCTCAGCGGCATCGGGAAGCAGCATCCGCCCGTGGCCGTGATACTCAACCGGCCAGACGCAGCCAAGTCCGTCCCGCCAACCGCTCCTGGCCAGATAATTGGCCCCGGAAGCAAAGAGGTCGCCATGGTTGCCCCAGGGATCAATACGACCGTCACCATTAAAATCAATACCATAATCAAGAAAAACCGAGGGCATGAACTGCAGCGGCCCCATGGCCCCGGCCCACGACCCCTTAAGCGACGCAAGCGGCACAATCCCGTCCTCGACAAGCCTTAAGGCGGCAATGAGTTCGCCGGTAAAATAGTCACGACGGCGGAGGTCATAGGCCAGAGTCGCGAGGGCGCCCACCACCGGAAATCTTCCGGTAAGCCTGCCGTAATCGCTTTCAATCCCCCACAGAGCGACAAGGATCTCAGGGGCCACCCGATAACGATCCGCGACCCGGTACAGGGTCCGACGATAACGGCCATACATTATCCGTCCTTTTCTGATCCGCTCCCGGGAGACCAGGCGGTGAAGATAGGCGTTCAAGGTAAAGGTGAACTCAGGCTGGTGCCGATCACGCTTGATTACCTTTGCCCGGGGTTTTACGTCTTTAAGGGCGGCGGACAGGACCCGTGGATCAATCCCCCGGGCCGCGGCCTGCCCCCTGAACCCTTCGAGCCAACGGGAAAAGTCTTCACCCCGGCAGGGGGTTGACGCCAGAAACAGGCCACCGCAGAAAACGATAAAAAAAGAGAAAAAAATCCTGCCTTTCCGGAACGAACCCATTCGCATCACCCCCATGAGTAGAGAGGATAGCAGAAAAACGATCCAAACTCCAGAGGAGGGTCAGGAGATTAACCCTGATTCACCGTCTCGCTTGACCAGAAGGGCCGAAATGGTCTCGGCTGGCACGACAAAAGGTTCGCTGAGCGATATGCGGTATTGGAAAGCCGGGTTTTTTTAGTTTCTTCGCCATTCAGGCGGTGGATTCTGGACTAACAGACCGTTGAAAAAGCCGTCCATGGCTTTTTCAACTCCGGTTGACCAAAACAAGTTTCGGCCAACCTCTCGATTTCACCGGGTTTTTCAACCCGGTGAAATCGGCGGCACGTCCATGCGCCGCATACCGGTCCGTTTTTCAACGGACTGGTAATGCACGCTCCCGGCGGCGACACACACCCGAGCCCGTCCGGAATTCTTGGCCCGATAGAGGGTCTCATCGGCAAGGCGCTGCCAGTCGGCAGCACTCATCCCCGGCTGCAATTGGGCGATACCGATACTGACCCCGAGACGATGGCCGCGGCCGTCACTAAGGGCAAGATCGCTGACCACCTGACATAGACGCTCGCCCAATATGACAGAATCCGCAGCCGAGGTATCGGGAAGGAGGATAGAAAATTCATCACCGCCCATACGGGCGAGGATGTCACTCTCACGGATCTGATCGGCAAACGCCCCGGCAACCATGAGCAGGACCCGGTCACCTTCGGGATGACCGAGACTATCGTTGATATCCTTGAAATGATCAAGGTCAAGGCACATGAGACTAAGGTCGGTCGACTGCCGCAGACTCCGGGCCATAAGAGGCGGCATGTGCTCGGCAAAAACCCGGCGATTGGCGAGGCCGGTCAAGGCGTCCCGACGGGCAAGATCAAAGAGGTCCTCGTGAGCCAAGGCCCTCTTCAGCGGCCGGCTCACCGCCCGCATCGCCTCCCGGATCAACTCCTGATCATTAATAATAATTTCATGCTCACAACGCAGCAGGGTAAGAGTGGCACTGGCGGCGCCAAGGGGCAGAGGACAGCTGAAAACCGTCCGTTCGCCGCCACCGGCGGTATCTCTCCGGTCAACAGCCTTTTCCACCGCCTCTTTCCTGGAACCGTGGCAGGAACAGAAGGTGGCCGTCCGGTTTGCCTTGTGGTCGTGAAAACAGATAAGATCATGCTCGGCCGTAGGCATAAGCCAGGAAGAAATATGTTCAATCATCGAGGCCACATCCGCGGCCGCAGCCAGACGGCAATACAGGTCGTTGATCCGCCGGTAACGGCTGAGCTCGGCCTCAAGGTGCCCTATTTTACCGTCATATATTCCCGGAGAAAACTGTACCGATTCTGCAACGGCGTCGATCCGCATGACTCCCACCTCGTAATGGCTGGACGATTACCTCACTCTTCTGCCATAACCATGAGCATAAACCGTGCCACAAACCGAGGAGGCCGGTTGCAACAGGAAACAACAACGCCATGAAAGCGGGATTCGGCACACAACATATCGACATCTAAAGGGAAAGCGATAGACAGACGCCACGATCCCACCAAGTCCGGGATGATGCCGGCACCGGATAAACCGGGAAAAGATTTCCCCACCAACGCCAACAACCATAGCGAAGATGTCAATAAAATGACATAAAAATTGACCATCATCGATCCATAATTGAAAAAACTTTCAGTCCGTTTTTCAGGGGATTGCTAATAGCGCAGTCCAAGGCTATCCCGCACCCGGCCAAGGGTGGTCGCGGCAACAGCGCGGGCCTTTTCCGCTCCCCGGGCAAGAATCGCCCGCAGGCCCTCGGGATCGGCCAGCAACTCTTCACGGCGGACGCGGGCGGCGGCGAAATAATCCCAGATCAGATCGAGGAGTTCAAGCTTGATCTTACCGTACATGGCACCACCGTTTTCATAGAGATCAAGGGTAGCGGCAAGGCGGTCGGCCGGGGCGAAAAGGCGGTAGATCTGAAAAAGATTGCACTTGTCCGGATCCTTGGCCTCTTCCACCGGGGTCGAGTCGGTTTTGATCGCCATCACCCTCTTCTTCATCTCCTTTTTATCAATAAAGATGGGGATGGTATTGCCGTAGGACTTGCTCATCTTCTGGCCGTCAAGACCTGGAATCACCGCCATATCGTCGCTGATGATCGGTTCCGGCAGGGTAAAGGTCTCACCAAAGGTATTATTGAATTTAATCGCGATATCCCGGGCCACCTCGAGATGCTGCTTCTGATCGCGCCCCACCGGAACCCGGTCGGCCTGAAAGAAAAGGATATCGGCGGCCATCAACACCGGATAGGCGAAAAGACCATGATTAGGGGCGATCCCCTTGGCGATCTTGTCTTTATATGAATGACAGCGCTCAAGCAAGCCCATGGGGGTCAGAGTCGAGAGGGCCCAGGCGAGTTCGCAAACCTCGGGGAGATCCCCCTGAACCCACAGAACGCAACGCTCCGGATCAAGACCAAGGGCGATAAAATCGGCGGCGGCGTTAAGAGTATCGCGGCTCAGACGCTCACGGTCGTGGACCGAGGTCAGGGCATGAAGATTGACGATAAAGGCAAACAGCTCGCCCTGGTCCTGACTGTTAATCATCGCCTGCATCATCCCGAAATAATTACCGATATGCAACTGACCGGAAGGCTGAATTCCTGAAAGAATACGCATTTATTGTTCCCCTGACGACCATGGCGTCGCCAAATTCAGGGTAGTTTGAATAACTGCTATTTTGTCCGACTACTGCGTCATGACAAAAACATCCAATTATTCAAGACATCCCTCAAAACTCGCGGATGGAGCCTGATGCCGCGCTTTTAAATTTCGGAGTTCCCCGCCCTGAAGCGAAAATTAGAATTTTTCAAGGCTCCCGGTAGTTTTCAATACCGGCGCGGATGTTAAAAAAAAACAGGACCGCGGGCAAGTAATTTCCCGCGGTCCCGCCTGATCACATCGAAGTTTCCTGGATGCTATCCTACTTCACCTCTTCAAAGTCGGCATCAACGACATCGTCATCGTCTTTGCCGCCGGCGTCTCCGGCTCCGGCCCCGGGGGCATCCTGCCCGGAGGTGGCCTGGGAGTACATAATCTCGGCCAGCTTGTGGGAGGCCTGGGTAAGGGACTCTGTTCCCTTCTTGATCGCCTCGATATCGTCACTCTCAATGATCTTCTTCAGGGCCTCGATCTCGCGCTCGACATTGCCGCGGGTATCGGCGTCAACCTTGTCGCCGAGATCCTTCAGGCTCTTCTCGGTGGCATAGATCAGGGCGTCGGCCTGGTTCCTGACTTCGACCTGTTCCCGCTTCTTCCGGTCCTCGTCGGCATGAGACTCGGCGTCGGCCTGCATCCGGTTGATCTCGTCCTCGGAAAGACCACTTGAGGCGGTAATTTTGATCGACTGCTCCTTGCCGGTGCCAAGATCCTTGGCCGAAACGTGAAGAATACCGTTAGCGTCAAGGTCAAAGGTGACCTCGACCTGGGGTACCCCCCTGGGTGCCGGCGGGATATCGGTAAGTTCAAAACGCCCGATGGTCTTGTTACCGGAGGCCATCTCCCGCTCCCCTTGAAGAACGTGGATACTCACCGCCGGCTGGTTATCAGCGGCGGTGGAAAAAATCTGACTCTTCTTGGTGGGGATGGTGGTATTCTTCTCGATCAGCTTGGTGCACACCCCGCCCAGGGTCTCGATCCCCAAAGACAACGGGGTTACATCAAGAAGAAGAACATCCTTTACATCACCCTGGAGTACCCCGCCCTGGATAGCGGCACCCACCGCCACCACCTCGTCGGGATTAACCCCCTTGTGGGGCTCCTTGCCGAAGATTTCCTTTACCTTATCCTGGACCTTGGGCATCCGGGTCATGCCGCCGACGAGAATGACCTCGTCGATATCGCTCGCGGAAAGTCCGGCATCCTTCATCGCCGTCCGGCAGGGACCGACAGTGCGCTCAATCAGGTCTTCCACCAGACTCTCAAGCTTGGCCCGGGTCAGTTTGACATTGAGATGTTTGGGGCCGCTTGCGTCAGCGGTGATGAACGGCAGATTGATATCAATCTCCATCGCGGTGGACAACTCCATCTTCGCCTTTTCCGCCTCTTCCTTGAGCCGCTGCAGGGCCATATTGTCCTGTTTGAGGTCAATACCCTGGTCCTTCTTGAAACCATCGGCAAGCCAGTCAACGATGCGCATGTCAAAGTCTTCACCGCCGAGAAAGGTATCGCCGTTGGTGCTCTTGACCTCGAACACCCCGTCACCGATCTCAAGGATCGAGACATCAAAGGTACCGCCGCCAAGATCGAAGACCGCGATCTTTTCCTCGTTCTTCTTGTCAAGACCGTAGGCCAATGAGGCCGCGGTGGGCTCGTTGATAATCCGTTTCACGTCAAGGCCGGCAATGCGGCCGGCGTCCTTGGTTGCCTGACGCTGGGAATCGTTAAAATAGGCGGGTACGGTGATTACCGCCTCGGTAACCTCCTCGCCGAGAAAATCTTCCACAGTCTTCTTCATCTTGCCCAGAACCATGGCCGATATCTCGGCCGGGGCGTAAGCCTTGCCGTCAATCTCAACCATGGCGTCGCCGTTTTTACCCTCAACGATCTTGAACGGGCTCAATTCAATGCTCTTCTTGACCTCGGCGTCGACAAATTTACGCCCGACCAGACGCTTGATCGCGAACATGGTCCGCTCGGGATTAGTGACCGCCTGCCTCTTGGCAACCTGTCCCACCAGCCGTTCCCCGGCATCGTTAAAGGCGACGATGGAAGGGGTGGTCCGGTTGCCCTCCTGATTCTCAACTACCTTGGGGTCCTTGCCCTCCATGATCGCGACACACGAATTTGTCGTACCCAGGTCAATGCCGATTATCTTCCCCATTTTATTATCTCCATCTTATATTTTATAAA
>JAJRZW010000034.1 GCA_024275015.1 Deltaproteobacteria bacterium
GTCCCGGCTGCGTCCTTGAGGGCCGGGTGGCCCTTAGCGAGACGCTTGAGGCACGGATCCGCAAACTCGAAGAGGAGCGGCGGCAGCGGCCGGCAGATAAATAATGGGTCTTATTGATATTCAGGAGGTGTCTCTGGCCTTAGGCGGTCTGCCGGTGCTTGACCATATAAACATGCGGATCAACGCCGGTGAACGGGTTTGGCTCATCGGTCGTAATGGCGAGGGCAAATCGACCCTGCTGAAACTTATGGCCGGCGAGATTGAGCCTGACGGCGGTCGGATTATCCGTCGTCAGGGTTTGAAGGTGGCGCGGTTGGTGCAGGAGGTTCCGGGGGCGATAAGTGGTTCGGTTTACGATCAGGTCGCATCCGGTCTTGGTGGTCTTCCTGATCTTCTCAAACGCCATCACCGGATAAGCGTTTCCATGGGTCGGGACGGCGGCGCCGGAATCGATGAACTGGCCGCCATTGAAGTTGAGATGGAGGCGAGGGGTGTCTGGCAGACCGAGCAGCGGATCGGGACCATTATGTCGCTGTTCGGTCTTGATCCGGAGGACGATTTCGCCGCCCTTTCCGGGGGGATGAAACGGCGGGTGATGCTTGCCCGGGCCCTGGTCAGCGGACCCGATCTTCTCCTCCTCGACGAGCCCACCAATCACCTTGATATTGAGGCCATCCTCTGGCTTGAGAATTTTCTCTTAAGCGCCGCCCCGGCCCTCTGCTTTGTCACCCATGATCGATCCCTGCTGAGCAAACTGGCGACCAGGATCATCAGTCTTGACCGGGGCCGGGCCCGGAGTTTTCCCGGCGACTATGGAAATTACCTCCGTCAGCGCGAAGAATATCTGGCCGATGAGGCGGCGCGGGAACGCCGTTTTGATAAAAAACTGGCCGCCGAAGAGGTGTGGATCAGGAAGGGAATCAAGGCCAGGCGAACCAGAAACGAGGGCCGGGTCCGGGCTCTTGTTGCAATGCGGCGGGATCGGGCCGCGCGCCGGGCGGAGATCGGCCGGGTAAGAATGGAGATCGGCGAGGGTGGGCTTTCGGGGAAGATCGTCGCCCGGATAAGGAAGGTGAGCAAGGCCTTTGCCGGCAAACCGGTGATCCGCGACCTATCCACCACTATCATCCGGGGTGACCGCATCGGTATCATCGGCCCAAACGGCTGCGGCAAGACCACACTTTTGCGCCTGATTCTGGGAGAGATCAAGCCGGATGTCGGCGAGGTCATCCCCGGGGTGAATCTTCTTGTGGCCTATTTCGACCAGCAGCGCGCCGTCCTTGATGAAGACCGGACAGTGATCGAAAACCTGAGTGACACCGATTATGTCGAGATCAACGGCCGCGGCAGACATGTGATCGGCTATCTCGGCGACTTTCTTTTTTCCCCGGAGCGGGCCCGCTCTCCGGTGCGGGTGCTTTCCGGGGGTGAGAAGAACCGCCTCCTGCTGGCGAAACTGTTTGCCCGTCCGGCAAATGTCCTTGTCCTCGACGAACCCACCAATGACCTCGACCTTGAAACCCTGGAGTTGCTGGAGGAGATTCTTCTCGACTACTCCGGCACGGTTCTTCTTGTCAGTCACGACCGCGCTTTTATCGACAACGTCGTCACCTCTACCCTGGTATTCGGGAATGACGGCAAGGTGGGCGAGTATGCCGGCGGTTATGCCGACTGGCTTTTGCAGCGGCCGGAGCCGGAAACAAAGGCAGGGGCGGACAACGGCCGTCCGTCGGGGGGGAAAGGAAAAAAAGAACGTCCTCCGGCAGGGGAAAAAACAACCAGGCTGAGCTTCAGGGAGGCCCGGGAGCTTGAGGCCCTGCCGCCGAAGATTGAGACCCTTGAGGCGGAACAGGCGGATCTTGCCGCCCTGCTTGCCGACCCCGTCTTTTATCGGCAACGAGGCGACGAGGCCGGGGCAAAGAGCGCCAGGCTTGCGGAGATAGAGGAACAATTAAGCGCCGCCTACGCCCGCTGGGAGGAACTGGAGGCGCGACCAGCCCGTTGAAAAACGGGCTGACAAGCCGTTACGACTTCATCAATCCTTGTTGGCCTCGCGATAAATTGCGGGCCAACGGCAATTGCGCTTCTAACTTATTGAAATTACATGGATCCAATTCTGTCTGAGATACTTGTTACGAGACCATCAATCCTTGAGTATTTCGCCTATTGCCCGGGCCAGTTCCTGTGACTGGTAGGGTTTGACTATTGCCCCGGCGAAACCGTGGCCGGCATAATCGGCCATGATCGGATCGTTTGAATAACCGCTGGAGACTATTATCCTGGCCTCGGGGTCGAGCTTGAGGACCTCCCTCGCCGCTTCCTTGCCTCCCATGCCGCCGGGGATGGTAAGGTCCATTATTATCAGATCAAAATTCTTGTCCGCGTCCATCGCTTCCCGGTAGAGCTTTATCGCCTCCTCGCCGTTCACTGCCGTGGCGGCCTCGTGTCCCATCCTGCCGAGCATGGCCGTCACCACCTCCCGGACCATCTCGTCGTCGTCCATTATCATAATCTTCGCCCCTTCAGGGGCGGTGGTGGCGGCGGCTGTCTCCTGCCCTCCGTGGTCGCGGGCCTCATCTGCCGCTGGCAGGTATATGGTGAAGGTGCTGCCGTTCCCGGAGGATGATTCCGCGGTGATATGGCCGCCGTGTTTGCTGATGATCGACTGGGAGATGGCAAGACCGAGACCGCTGCCCTCCTGTTTGGTGGTGAAATAAGGATCAAATATCTTCTCCAGCACCCTGGCGGGGATGCCGATACCGATATCGGTAATGGCGATCTTTACATACCTGCCCGCCATGGCAAAGGGGAGGACATCCCTGATGGCGTCGATGTTTTCGCAGCTTATATCTATGGTGCCGCCGCCGGGCATGGCATGGCTGGCGTTGAGGACTATGTTCTGCACCACCTGGCTGATCTGGCCCTGGTCGATGTCAACCAGCCACAGGTCATCGGGGATATGGTAATGGCAGGCCACCGCGTCGCCGTGGAGAACAAAACCGGCGGAGTCCCTGATAACCCCTTCAAGGGAGGCCACCTCTTTGACCGGCTCCCCGCCCTTGGCAAAGGTCAACAACTGCTGGGTAAGGTCGCGGGCCCGGAGCGAGGCCTTTTCCGCCCCGGCAAGCAGGGCCCTGGTTTTTTCCTCCAGTCCCTGGTCGTAAAGGGCGAGGTTTATATTGCCGAGGATGGCGGCGAGGATGTTGTTGAAATCATGGGCGATCCCACCGGCGAGGACGCCGATGGATTCAAGCTTGGTGATCTTGAGCAGTTCCTGCTCGGTCTTCAGCTGTGCACTCACGTCCCGGAAGACCAGAACCACCCCGATGATATTGCTCCGGGCGTCAAGGATCGGGGCGCCGCTGTCGGCGATACTGTGTTCACTGCCGTCCTTTGCCACCAGAACCGTATGGTTGGCCATGCCGACGACCTGGCCGTTTTCTATTACTTTCGCCACCGGATTTTCACATGCCTCCCGGCTGTGGGCGTTGATGATTTTGAACACCTCGGACAGCGGCCGGCCCTTTGCCTCCCCGGCGGTAAAGCCGGTGAGTTTTTCGGCCACCCGGTTCAAGAGGATAATCCTGCCGGCGGTATCGGTGGTGATGACCCCGTCACCGATGCTGCGCAGGGTCACTGACAGCCGTTCTTTTTCCGCGGCAAGATCCCGCTGGGCCTTTTTCTGCTCAGTCACGTCAATGCCGTACTCGATCATCTGCGCAAGCTCGCCGTTGCGGTCAAAGACCGGGTAGGCGTAGACCTCGATATTGCGCGCTTCCCCGCTGCCGTCATAATGAACGTGCTCGACCATGGTGGGTTTGCCGGTTTTTTTTATGATTTCAAGGGGACAGGGGTGGGCGCTGCCGCGGCAGGGGGTGGCGCGCTGGTGGGTGAGTTCATAGCACCTGCCCCGTCCGCCGCTTTTTATCCCGCTGGCCGAATTGGCCATTTTGATCGAGTAATCATTGACGTCAATGGCGTAAAGGGAATGGGTCAGGGATTCGAGGAGCGAGTTGATATAGTTATTGCGCTCCGCCAGCCTCGCCTCGGCCTTTTGTCGCTCAAGGTTTTCTTGCTTCAGGTCTGAAATCGTCCGGCGGACGGCGTCCCGCATATAGCTGAAACTGCGGGCCAGTCTCCCGATTTCGTCATTGCCGCCGACGGGGGTTATGTCCTGATCGAGGTCGCCCGCGGCCATGGCGGTGGCGATATTTGTCAGCCTGACTATGGGGCGGATGAAACGGGTTACCATAATGGTCAGGGCCAGCAGGGCCAGCAGGGATATGCCGACCTTGGTGACGATAAACATGGTGTGAAACCTGTGGGCGTCGGCGTATTTGACCTTAAGGGGAACGGTATAGGCTATTATCCATCCCCACGGGGTAAAACGTTTGAACAGACACCATTTCTTTTCCCCATGCCAGGTATAGTCAAAGTCGCCGGCAGCGGCGTTCAGCAACCTCCGGCCGACCTCGGTCCGGACAAGGTCTGGGTCGCCGGGGGCAAGTTTCGGGTGCATGATCACCCTGCCGCTGTCACTGATGATAAAGGGATATATGGTCTGGCCGGGATCTTTATAATAGATCCGCCGCAGGGTTTTGACGCTCGACTGCTTGAAATCGTCGATATACGCATCGACCAGGCCGGTTTTGTTTAGGCGCTCGTTGTTTCTCTTCAGCAGGTCGCGGATGGTCTCGACTTTTTCACCGTACAGGGCGGTCTGGCTTTTGTCGATGATGTGATTCATCTGGCGGTCGGCAATGAGCAGGACACTGATACCGGCAATGATAAAGATGGCGCTGATGGCCCCCATGAGCTTTATAGTGATTGAGTTCAGCCGCATCATTCCTGTCCTCGGTTTTGCAGCTCTTTGACAAAGGTTGCCTGCTCAATGAGTTCCATGGGGAATTTTATCCCCATCATTTTGGCGATTTTCATATTCAGGTAGAGTCGCGATTCCTTGCCGACGGCCGGGGCAATGTCAGCCGGTCTGGTTCCCGACAGGATTTCAAGCGCGGCCCGCCCGGCCCACCATCCCTGTTCTTCGGCGATCTTCGCCCTCCCGAGCAGGGTGTAACCCACATGGTTGTCACTGGTGCCGCCGCAGGGAATTCTGCTGTTGGCCATGACAAAGTCTTCAGCGAGCCCGGCGTCCCAGCCCCTGATCCCGATGGGGTTGAACCACAGGATCATGTCAACCGTGTTCTGGAGTTTGAGGTATACGCGTTGCCATTGGTCGAAGGTGTCAACCAGGCTGCCGTCGGTAAAGTTGATCCCCAGTCTGCGGGTGAGGTTTTCGATGTTTTTATGTTCCGACAGGGTGTTGGCGCCGATAAAGCCGACCCGGTCACCTTTGGCGTATCTCCTGAGCATGGCGATGGTGTCAGGGGCCGGCATGACCTCGGTGATCCCGGTGCTGTTTTTTGTCGGTAAGCCGTAGGGGGAGGCGTCCCAGTTGATGCCGCAGTAGACAAAGGGGATGGCGGAATCTTTCAGATAGGGAACAATGAGGTATTTGGCCGCGTTATCGTCGCTGGTTACCACGATATCGGGACGCCATTTGTCGATTATCGCCTTGGCGGCCGTTGCCGCGTGTTTCTTGAACGGTTCGGAACGATGGATCTTGGTGTCCATCCGGAAGACCTTGAGCCTGACCGTGCTTTGGGAGGTGTTAAATCTGCCGTCGGGTCGGGCCTTGATGTCAAGGGCCTTTAAAAACCCTTTTTCGATCTCGTCACTCCAGGCGTATCCCCGGTGGTAGGAGTTGACGTAAAGGAGTTTTTTCTGCCCGGCGCTTATCAGGGTAGAGTTTTCAATCAGGTCCATGGGGAATTTTATCCCCATGGACCTGGCGATTTTCATGTTCAGCCAGGTCCTGGCCTTGTGGTTGGCGACAACCGGTATGGCGGCCGGGGACTTGCCGTTCAGTATCTCAAGGGCGGTGCGGGCGGCATACTCCCCCTGTTCCTCGCCGATCTTGGCAACGGTGACCAGGGCGTATTGCCGGAGATATTTTTGCAGGGCGCCGGTGGGGACCTTGGTCTTTTCGTCGGCAAGGCGGACCATCTCGTTGTGGTCAAACCCTTTGACCGAACGGCATTCCTGGATGATGACCATGTCGGTTTTCTGTTGCAGATCAACAAAGGCCCGTTTGAGTTCGCTGAAGGTACTGACCAGGCGAACGTCGAAATCGGTCTTGAACCGTTTGACGATATTGCTGAACTCCTTACGTTCCGAGACCGTGTCCGAGGCCAGGTAACCGATCCGGTCTCCCCCGGCGAATTTTCTCAGGATATCAATCAGGGGCCGGTACAGGGCAACCTCGATCATGCCGGTGACATTGGTTGCCGGGAAGCCGTAGACCGAGGCGTCCCAGTTAAGGCCGCAGAAGACAAAGGGGATTGTTCCCCCTCTGAAATAGGGCACGATCAGATATTTCGAGGCGTTATCGTCCGAGGCTATGACTACATCTGGTCGCCAGGTATCAATCAGCTTTTTGGCCTTCAGGGCCGCCGCTTTATTGAAGCCTTCTTCCTGGTGGCGCTTGGTGTTCATCCGGAAGATTTTTAATTCTATATCCGGTCGCCCGGAGAGTACGTTTTTGATGCCGGTGCTGATGTCGTCGCTCCAGGCGTATCCCTGGTTATATGAATCGACATAGAGGATTTTTTTTTCGATTGCGGCAACCGGGCCCGCGACTGCGGCAAGCGCAAGTACCAGAATGGTGATGACTGCTTTTCGCATTCCCGTCTCCCCTTGACAGACATATTCCTGAATCCGTGACGGCTTAGTGCTGTTCCTGAGTGTAACCGCTTGATTTCATGGGGTTAAGCCACCCGGGACCTCCGTCGGAAAATTCACCCCGCCGCCCTGCGGGCGTCCGGGAACGGCGCATTTGCTGTGTCGGCAAGCCGTTGATATACCGAAGTATAATCAACGTGCTTGACTCCTTGCATCTGCACCGTTCCCGAACGTCACGGATTCAGGATATTGCATATGTAACCGTGCCCGGATCCCCCTTATCAGACCGTTGAAAAAACCGTCCATGGCTTTTTAAACTCCGGTTGACCAAAACAAGTTTCGGCCAACCTCCCGATTTCACCGGGTTTTTCAACCCGGTGAAATCGGCGGCGCGTCCATGCGCCGCATACAGTCCGTTTTTCAACGGACTGCTATTCGTAGCGAACCTGATTAAAGTCTATAAAAAACAGCTACCATAGACAAATCATTTCTTTCCCGGCACCTCTTCAGGCTCCGGGGTTCATCTTTCTTCGCAGCAGGGTTCCTGGCGGCCAGTCGGCCGGGGTGGGATTCAGGGTTAACCGCACCCGGTTGCCGGGGTTGGCCCGGGCGGTTTTTTCTTCGTCCCGGTTGTGGATGGTCATGATCCGGTGACTACTGGTGCTGAAGGATATACCGAGGTATTCAATCTCCTCCCCGGTGATGAACGGGTTGCGGGCCTCGATTTCCGGCCTTTTCCCGCCGGCGGTGACTATCCCCACCGGCTCGGAGAGGGGGAATTGCCGGGGCCGGTCGCTGAGCAGGTCTTTGGCCGTGGGCGGATGGGAAAAAAAGTTTTCCGTATGCCCACGGGTGCCGATGAGATTCAGTTCGGCGGCAAGGTCGTCGACGGCCTGGTTTCCGGCCGCGATCCGGTCGAGTCCTTCGCGGTAGCAGCGGACCGCGGCGCCGACGTAATAGGCGGTCTTCATCCTCCCCTCGATCTTGACGCTGTCAACCCCGATTGCCGCGAGTTCCCGCAAACGGCGGATGAGGCAGAGGTCGCGGGAGTTCATGACATAGGCGCCGTGGTGGTCTTCTTCAATGGGGAAAAATTCACCCGGCCGTTTTTCTTCCATAAGGGCATAGCGGTAGCGGCAGGGTTGGGCGCAGTCGCCGAGATTGGCCTCGCGGCCGGTCATGGCGGCGGAGAGGAGGCAGCGGCCGGAGTATGATATGCACAGGGCCCCGTGGACAAATATTTCGATCTCGCAGCCCACCGCCTGACGGATTTTGTCGATTTCGTCAAACGACAGTTCCCGGGCCAGGTTCAGCCGTTTTACCCCCATATCTTCCCAGAACCGGGCGTTTTCCCGGTTGGTGACATTGGCCTGGGTGGAGAGATGGACCGGCAGGGTCGGGGCGTGCCGCCGCGCCAGACGGATTATCCCGGGATCGGCGATGATCATTCCGTCAACCCCGGTGTCGGCGAGTTTTTCGAGATGCCCGGCAATCCCGGCAAGGTCGTGGTTATGGGCAAAGATGTTGACGGTGGCGTAGACTTTTTTCCCCCTGTTATGGGCGAGATCTGTTGCGGTCGCGAGTTCGGCGTCGGTGAAATTTTTTGCCCGGGCCCGGAGGCTGTAGGCGTTGCCGCCGAGATAGACGGCGTCGGCGCCGTAGAGGACCGCGGTCTTCAGCTTTTCGAGGTTGCCGGCCGGGGCCAGGAGTTCGGGGATTTTCATTTTTTTTTCTCGCAAAAAAGGTATTTTCCTTACCATGGAAAAAATCATGGTGGCCATGAGCGGCGGGGTGGATTCTACCACCTGCGCCATGCTCTTGAAAGAACAGGGTTACGCGGTCACGGGGCTGTTCATGGATCTGGGGGGAGACGATTCCGGCGACCAGGCCCTGCGGTTGCGGGCGCTGGGGCAAAAGATCGGGATCACCGTTGAGGTGGTTGACCTTGCCGTGCCCTTCCGGAAACAGGTGAAGGAATATTTCAAGCGCAGCTATCAGGCGGGCCTGACGCCCAACCCCTGCGTGGTCTGTAACCGGGAAATAAAGTTCGGCCGTCTTCTCGATCACGCCCGCGCCGGCGGGGCGGAGTATCTCGCCACCGGCCATTATGTCCGGATCGACCACGATCATGACCGGGTCAGGCTCAGGAAGGGGGCGGATCCGGGCAAGGACCAGTCATATTTTCTCTGCCGCCTGAGTGTTGATCTCCTGAGACGCTGTCTTTTCCCTCTGGGGGGCTTTCGCAAGGAGGAGGTGTATCGCATGGCCGCCGCCCGCGGCCTTGAGTTTCCCGGAAGTGCCGAGAGCCAGGATGTCTGTTTCCTGAGCGGCCGGACCCTGGCGGATTATCTCACCGCTGCCGGCCTTGCCCCCCGGCCGGGGGATATTGTCGCCGCTGACGGTCGGGTGTTGGGACGCCATCGCGGCACCCATCTCTATACCATCGGCCAGCGCCGGGGGTTGGGGGTCGCGGCGGCGCGGCCTCTGTATGTGATCGCCGTTGATCCCGGCCGTAATCAGGTGATTGTCGGTGCCGACCGTGACCTGTGGCGGGATAATTGTCGTCTGGGGCCGATAAACTGGATTTCCGGGCCGGCGCCGGGAGAAGAGATTGAGATCGCCGCGAAGATCCGTTATCGCCACCAGCCGGTTCCGGCCCGGCTTTTTTGTGATCGTGACGGCGGTCGTCTGCTTTTCGCGGCCTCGCAGCGGGCGGTGACCCCGGGGCAGTTCGCCGCTTTTTACCATGGCGATGAGCTGCTTGGCGGCGCTGAGATCATCGGGTGACATAAGCAGTGTACTGTTATATCTTGAGAGTATCTTTGATACCGAAACCCGAAAATTCTGACATATTGAACCCTTGAATTCTGCGACAAAAACAGTGGCGGTGGTTACCCTGGGCTGCAAGGTAAACCAATTCGAGGCGGCCGCCTTTGAGTCCGGGATCTCCGCCCTTGGCGGCGAGCTGGTCCGGGACAGTGCCAGGGCGGACGTGTATGTGGTTAACTCCTGCGCGGTTACCGCCAAGGCCGCGGCCGAGTCGCGGCGGGTGATTCGGCGGCTGGTCCGGACCAACCCCGCGGCCCGGATCGTGGTCACCGGCTGTTACGCCCAGATTGCCATTGATGATATCTTTGATCTGGTGGACCAGCCCCTGTGTATTGTCGGCAACGGTTTCAAACACATGCTCGCCGAAGTGGCGATGAGCGACCGGCATTGCGATCTTGAGATGTACATGGGCGACGTTGCCAGCGCCCGCGAGGTCTCGCCTCTTCTGGCCACCTCCTTTCCCGGCCGGACCCGGGCCTATGTCAAGATTCAGGACGGCTGCAATAATTTCTGTTCCTACTGTATTGTCCCTTATGCCCGGGGCCGGAGCCGCAGTGTCCCGGTGGCGGATGTCATTCGCCAGGTCGAGGCCTTTGCCGCGGCCGGTTTTATCGAGCTTGTGGTCACCGGAATCCACGCCGGGGCCTATGGTCGTGACCTTGGCCCGGGCAGTGATTTTGTTACTCTCCTGCGCTGTCTCGGGGAAAATTTCCCCGGGCTTGGATTTCGCGTAAGTTCTCTTGAACCAAGCGAGATAAACGATGAAATTATCGACCTGGTGGCGCAAAGCCCCGGCCTGCGGCCCCATTTCCATATCCCCCTGCAGAGCGGCGACGACGGCGTTTTGGCCCGAATGAACCGGAAGTATCGCACCGCGCTCTTTCGGGATGTGGTGGAGAGGATAAGGGAAAAAATCCCCGACTGCGCCATCGGCGTTGATGTCATGGTCGGTTTCCCCGGAGAGGACGAGGCCGCTTTTGTCCATACCCGCGATCTGGTCGAGAGCCTGCCGGTTACCTATCTCCACGTCTTTCCCTATTCGAAAAGACCGGGAACTCCGGCGGCGGGCATGGCGGATCAGGTGGAGAAGAAGGTTAAGGAAGAAAGGGTTGCGGTCATGCGGGAATTAGATCATAAAAAACGGGTCTGTTTCTATGAATCATGTCTTGGCGAGGTACGGGAAGTTCTGGCCGAGCGGATGAAATCGGGGATGTTGCGCGGTTTCAGCGATAATTACATCCCGGTGGCCTTTCCCGGCCTTAAAAGCGGCGTCGGCCGGATTCATCAGGTCCGGCTTGAGCGGATTTCCGATATGACCGTAAATGGAACAATCGACTGATCATGAAAGGTGAGATCATCGCCATCGGGGACGAACTGACTTCGGGGCGGATACTTAATACCACCAGCTATTTTGCCGCAAGCCGTCTCTTTGCCGCCGGCCACGAGATTTCCGCCATGGTCACCATCGGCGATGATCCCGATCATATCAGCCGCACGGTTCTCGAAAGCCTTGGCCGGGCTGACTTTTTAATCGTCACCGGCGGCCTCGGGGTCACCAGTGATGACCTGACCACCGAGGCGGTGAGCAGTGCCCTGGCCCGTCCCCCGACCTTTTATCCCGACATCCTCCGGGCCATCAAGCGTAATTCCCGTGACGTGCCTGATGATCTGCGCCTGTCGCTTGAAAAACTGGCCTGGCTGCCGGCCGGGGCCCATGTCCTCAGGTCTGAAGTCACCAGTGCCGGGTATTTCCTTGTTCATGAGGGCAAGCCGATATTTTTTCTTCCCGGGGTGCCGCACGAGATGAAGGAACTCCTGGCGGAGACGGTGATTACCCGGCTTGCGGTCTGGGAGGGAGAGGAACCGCGGCAGGTGCGGCAACGGCTTTACCGGACCATGGGGATGGCCGAGGCCGGGATCAATGCGATTCTTGCGGTATTTGAAGGTGAAGAGGGGATCCGGATCGGTTATTATCCTGTTTTTCCCGAGGTCCATGTGAGTCTGACCGTCACCGGCGTTGATGCCGCCACCGTCGAAGCCAGGTTTAATGAACTTGATCAGCGGATAAGGGACAGCCTTGGTCGCTATATATTCGCCATTGATGACCAGACTCTGGAAGGCCGGGTCGGTGAACTCCTGACCGCCGCCGGTGCCACCCTGGCCCTGGCGGAATCATGTACCGGCGGCCTTGTGGCCTCAAAGATCACCCGGGTGGCCGGGAGTTCGGCTTATTTTCGTGGCGGGGTGGTGGCGTATTCCAATGCGATCAAGGTGAAATTACTTGCCGTTCCCCCGGAGATCCTCAGCGATCACGGGGCGGTGAGTGAGGAATGCGCCCGGGCCATGGCCGTTGGGGTAAAAGAACTTGCCGCCGGCGATTACGGTGTCGCTGTAACCGGTATCGCCGGGCCTGACGGCGGCAGTGATGAAAAACCGCTGGGTACCGTATGCTTCGGCCTTGCCACGGCGGTCGGGGTGGAGAGTGAAACCATGAGATTTACCGGAAATCGGCAACAGGTACAGGCGGCGGCCGCCGGTCACGCCCTGAACCGTTTACGTCTGTTTCTTTTGAAAAGCGACAAAGTGACGGAGTGATGAGGCGGTTGCGGTCGCTGAATCCGTGAACCAAAAAATTACAGGGGTGTTAACTTGGCAGCTAAAGACGATAAGCAAAAAACTATGGATTCGGCGATATTCCAGATAGAAAAGCAGTTCGGCAAGGGCTCGATCATGCGCCTTGGCACTGCCCGTCCCGAGGCGGTACCGGTGATCTCCACCGGTACCCTCGGCCTTGATATCGCCACCGGGGTCGGCGGTATTCCCCGTGGCCGGGTCACCGAGATTTATGGTCCGGAGTCAAGCGGCAAGACCACCCTCGCCCTGCATGTGATCGCCGAGGCCCAGAAGGCCGGCGGCACTGCCGCCTTCATTGATGCCGAGCATGCCCTTGATATCTATTACGCCCAGCGTCTCGGGGTCAATATCGACGATCTCCTGGTGTCTCAGCCTGATTTTGGCGAACAGGCACTTGAAATCACCGAAATCCTCATCCGCAGCGGTTCGGTGGACGTGATCGTTGTTGACTCGGTGGCGGCCCTGGTGCCCAAGGCCGAGATCGACGGCAATATCGGCGATTCCCACGTGGGACTGCAGGCGCGTATGATGAGTCAGACCATGCGCAAGATGGCCGGCATCCTCAACCGTACCAGTACCTCTCTGTTGTTCATTAACCAGATCCGAATGAAGATCGGGGTGATGTACGGCAACCCCGAGACCACAACCGGCGGCAACGCCTTGAAGTTTTACTCTTCCCTCCGTCTCGATATCCGGCGGATCGCGGCGATCAAGGACGGCACCGAGATGGTCGGCAACCGAACCCGGGTCAAGGTGGTCAAAAACAAGGTGGCGCCGCCGTTCAAGACGGTGGAGTTCGATATCGTTTACGGCGAGGGAATATCCCGCACCGGCGATCTGCTCGATCTTGCGGTGGCCCAGGAGATTGTTGACAAGAGCGGGGCCTGGTATTCCTATAACGGTGAACGCATCGGCCAGGGGCGGGAAAACGCCAAGGTCTTTTTAAAGGAGCATCCCGAGACCATGGCCGAGATTGATTCCCGGGTGCGGATGGGATTCGGTCTTCCGGCGGCGGGTGAGATCCCGGCGGCAGCGGAAGAAAAAAGTTGATGACATCGTAACAATTCGATCTGTTGCGTCATGGCGTACTTTGTTCGTTCGGTATATCGTTAACAGAGTGTTTGAATCGTTAACCGCCGGCCCTGTAACAGGGCCGGCCTGATTTTTTGGAGATGTGGAAACCGAAAATGACCGGAACCGAGATAAGAAGAAGATTCCTCGAGTATTTTGCCGCCCATGGGCATCAGGTGGTGGCGAGTTCGTCGCTGGCTCCCCATGATGATCCGACCCTGCTGTTCACCAATGCCGGCATGGTCCAGTTCAAGCGTTTGTTCATGGGGGAGGAAAAACGCGAATATGTCCGCGCGGTCTCGTCGCAGCGCTGTGTCCGTGCCGGCGGCAAGCATAACGACCTCGACAACGTCGGCTATACCGCCAGGCATCATACCTTTTTTGAGATGCTTGGTAATTTTTCCTTTGGCGATTATTTCAAGAAAGAGGCGATAAGGTTTGCCTGGGATTTTCTTGTTGACGAGCTCGGCATTGACCGTGATCGCCTGTGGATATCGGTGTTTGATGACGATGATGAGGCCTTTGATATATGGGAGAAAGATGTCGGGGTTGCCCGGGACCGTATCGTCCGTATGGGTGAGAAGGATAATTTCTGGGCCATGGGCGATACCGGCCCCTGCGGGCCCTGTTCCGAGATTCATTTTGACCAGGGCCCGGAGGTCGGCTGTGGTCTTCCTGGCTGCAAAGTAGAGTGTGAATGTGATCGTTATCTTGAGATCTGGAACCTGGTCTTCATGCAGTTCAACCGTGGCGAAGACGGTAAGCTTATGCCGTTGCCGCGGCCGAGTATCGACACTGGTATGGGGCTGGAACGGGTCGCGGCGGTGACCCAGGGGAAATTGTCCAACTATGATTCCGACATTTTTTCCCCTATCCTTGCCTGTATCGGTGAGATCGCCGGGGTCGGATACGGCACTTCCGGGGCCGGCGATACCGCTATGCGGGTCATCGCCGATCATGCCCGGGCCACCGCTCACCTGGTGGCTGACGGGGTATTCCCCTCAAACGAGGGCCGTGGCTATGTATTGCGGCGGATCATGCGCCGGGCCATCCGTTATGGCCGTGAACTTGGACTTGGTGAACCCTTTTTCTCCCGGGTGACCGCGGCGGTGGTTCACAATATGGCCGCTGCTTTTCCGCATCTGAGAGGGGAAGAGAAACTTCTGGCAAAGGTAGTGGACAACGAGGAGGAACGTTTCCTCGTCACCATTGACCATGGTCTTGAGTTGTTACATGAAGAGATTTCCCGGCTCGGGAAGGCCGGCGACAGGATGATCAGCGGCGCCTTTATCTTTAAGCTCTATGATACTTACGGTTTTCCGGTGGATATCGTCCGTGACATCGCCATGGAACAGGGGATGAACGCTGACGAAGATGGTTTCCTCGCGGCCATGGCCGGGCAGAAGGAGCAGTCGCGCCGTTCCTGGAAGGGGGCTGCCCTTGCCGGGATCGGCCGGGAGATTGCCGTCCTTGCCGCGAAAGGGGCGGGCGGGTGTTTTGTCGGTTACGATCGTAACACTCACAAGAGCCGGATTATCGCCATTCTCAGCCCGGATGGGGAAAATATTCTGAAACGGGCCGGGACCGGTGAAGAGGTACTGCTGGTCGCCGACGAAACCCCGTTTTATGCTGAAGGTGGCGGTCAGGCCTGTGATATCGGCGAGATAAAGACCCCGGACGGGGTGGCCCTGGTTTTCGGCACGGTAAACCGCGGTGGGGTTATTGTTCACCAGGCCCGGGTGGACGAGGGCATGATCGGCAGCGGGGTTTCCGCGGTGTTTAAGGTCGACCGTGAACGTCGGCGCCGCATTGCCGCCAATCATACCGCCACCCATCTCCTACAGGCCGCCCTGCGGCAGGTCCTCGGTGATCATGTCCGCCAGGCGGGATCAGTGGTCGATTCGGCTCGTCTTCGTTTTGACTTTTCCCATTTTTCCCCCATGACCACTGAGGAGATTCATCGGGTTGAGGATATTGTTAATCGTGAGATCCGGCATAACCGGAACCTGGCAATATCGGTGGTCAGTCGGGATGAGGCCGCTGCCGCCGGGGCCACCGCCCTTTTCGGCGAGAAGTACGGCGATGAGGTGCGGATGGTGTCGGTACCGGAGTTTTCCCTTGAACTCTGCGGCGGCACCCATGTCTCCGCCTGCGGCGACATCGGGATCATGCGGATTGTTTCTGAAACCGGAGTTGCCGCCGGGGTTCGGCGGATCGAGGCGGTGACCGGATCCGCGGCCCTGTTCCGCGTCCGGGAAGAAGAGGCCGTGCTTCATCGTCTGGCCGATTCCCTCAAGACCCCGGTGGCCAATATTCCTGACAAGGTGGATAAGCTCAAGGCCAGAATCAGGGATCTGGAACGGGAGGTCGCCCGTCTCGCCGGCGGCAGCATTGATCCCGAGGCCATTCTTGCCGAGGCGGTTGAGGTGGGTGGGGTCAAGGTCGCGGCTGTCGGGTTGGAAGTTGATTCGCCAAAGACCCTGCGTGAACTTGGCGACCGGATTCGGGAACTCGGGAAGAGCGGGGTTGTGGTTCTGGGGGCGGAGTGCAAGGGTAAGGCGGCCCTTCTGGCCTTAGTGAGCGACGACCTCAAGGATCGTTGTCCGGCCGGGAAGATCATTAAAAAGGTCGCGGCTCTGGTTGGTGGTGGTGGTGGCGGCAGGGCTGATATGGCTCAGGCCGGTGGCAGTCGCCCGGAGAAACTTGCCGAAGCCATGGCCGCGGTGGAGACCATTGTCGCGGAAATGCTGTAGCATGGTGCTTCATGCGGCGGGGATCGACCTGTTTGCCGGAGTGTTGAAAAAGTCGTCCTGGCTTTTTCAGCCGCCGGCTGGATAAAACAAGTTTTATCCAACATCTCGATTTCACCGGGTTTTCAACCCGGTGAAATCGGTGGCGCGGACATAACCCGGGCCCAGCTCGTTTTTCAACGGGCTGTTACCCTGCAGGAAAATTATTGACACTGTTTCGGTAATGGATTAGAAAACCTGCTATTCAACTGAATAGTGCTTCAGTGAATTCCTGCGGATAGTGTATAAAAACTAAAAATTCGAGACAGTTAAAGGAGTACATGATGATCACTATTGACGTGACCATGTTCATCCAGATTGTAAATATTCTCGTCCTTATCGGGCTGATGAATATTGTTCTCTACCGGCCGATTCGTTCCGTCCTGGCGGAAAGGAAAAAGGTGGTCGTCGGGTTGAACAAGGATATCGAGTCTTTTCATAAAAATGCCGGAATGCGGCTTGAAGAGTTTGATTTCAAGATTGCCGAGGCACGAATCACGGCCAAGGGAAATATTGATACCGCCCGGGCCACGGCTCAGAATGCCGTTGATGAGAAGATCAGCGGCGTCCGCAGGGAAGTCGAGGCCGACAAGGCGGACAAGCTGGTTCAGGTGGCAAGGGATCAGGCTGCAACCGCCGCCGAACTAAAGGGGCAGGTCGAGGAATTTGCCCGCGAGATGGCGACAAAGGTTCTGGGGAGGGCTGTTTGATTATGGGTTTCAGGATAAACAGGAAGGCCGGTCGGATTGCGGCGGCGGTGACGGTCATGGCCGCGTTTGCCGCGGTTGTCTATGCCGCTGAACATGGTGGCGCCCATGGCGGAGAACACGCCATCTTTACCCATGAAAAGCTTATGGACCTTCTTTTCCGTACCCTCAACTTTGCCGCTTTGTGCGTGATTCTGGTAAAGTTTCTCAAAAAACCGATGGCCAGTATTCTTTCCTCCCGGCGCCGGACAATCCGTGACGAGTTTGAAGACCTTGAGGCCCGTAAAGCAGAGGCCGAGGCCAAATATAAGGAATATGAGACTAAGATCTCCCGTCTTGACGGAGAGGTTGAGAAGATAATTTCCAACGCTGTAAGCCAGGGCGAGGCCGAGAAGGCAAAGATTATCGCTGATGGTGAGCGCGCCGCCGAAGATATCAGACGTCAGGCCGAAAACGCGGTCGCCAACGAGATTGCCCAGGCGCAGCAGCGTCTCCGGGCCGAGATTGCCGAAGAGGTTGCTGCCGCGGCCGAGAAGATGATCAGTGACAGTCTGAGTGCTGATGATCAGCAGCGCCTGGTTGAAGATTACCTTGTCAAGGTGGGGGCGATTCAGTGAGAAATACTATTCTGGCCAAGAGATACGCCAAGGCCCTGTTCGCCGTTGGCAAAGAAGACAATACCGTTGACGCCTTCAGCGACAGTCTCCACGGGCTGGCGGAGCTGGTGAGGGATGCCGATATTCTCGACGCCCTGACCAATCCGGTATATCCACTCGATGTCCGGGTCAAGGTGATGAAAAGTCTGGCCGGGGCGGTCAAGGCCAATACGGTGATGCTCCGTTTTCTCGATCTCCTGGTCGAGAAAAGGCGGACCGCGGCCCTGGCTGATATTGCCGAGGTATTCCAGGGTATGGTCGACGAGGATCAGAATCGTTGTCGTGGCACAGTGGTTACCGCCACCGAGATTACCGCTGATCTCGGAGACAAGGTCAAGGCGACGCTTGAAAAGATAACCGGCAAGCAGGTAGAGCTTTCCCGGGTGGTTGATCCCGCGATTATCGGCGGGATGATTGCCCAGGTCGGCGATCTGGTGCTGGACGGAAGTATTAAAACGCAATTGCAGGGTCTAAAAGATTCCATCAAGGGGAGAGCATAACCAATGCAGATAAATGCCTCAGAGATCAGTCAGATAATCAAAGGTCAGATCAAGGAGTATGAGAGCAAGGTTGATCTGAGTGAAACCGGCACCGTAATCTCGGTGGGGGATGGTATCGCCCGTGTCCACGGGGTTGAGAAATGTATGGCCATGGAGCTTCTTGAGTTTCCCGGCGGCATTCTCGGTATTGCCCTTAACCTTGAGGAAGACAACGTCGGTTGCGCCGTCCTCGGTGATGTTCGCCACATCAAGGAAGGCGATACGGTCAAGCGGACCGGTAAGATCGCCGAGGTTCCGGTCGGCCCTGAGATGGAAGGCCGGGTGGTCGACGGCGTCGGCATGCCCATCGACGGGCAGGGCGAGATAACAGCCAAGGAGACCCGTAAGATCGAGGTTATCGCTCCCGGGGTTATCGCCCGTAAGGGTGTGCATGAACCCTGCTATACCGGAGCCAAGGCGGTTGACTCCATGACCCCGGTGGGCAAGGGGCAGCGTGAGCTGATCATCGGTGATCGTCAGATCGGTAAGACCGCCCTCTGTGTTGACGCGATTATCGCCCAGAAAAATACCGATGTCCACTGTATATATGTCGCCATCGGCCAGAAGAAATCAACCGTGGCTCTGGTGGTTGAGGCCCTGCGCAAGAAGGGGGCCATGGATTACACCACCGTGGTCGCCGCATGCGCCTCTGATCCGGCGCCGATGCAGTATGTTGCCGCCTTTGCCGGTTGTGCCATGGGCGAATATTTCCGTGACAATGGTCAGCACGCCCTGATTATTTACGATGACCTTTCCAAGCAGGCGGTTGCCTATCGTGAGCTGTCTCTGCTCCTGCGGCGGCCTCCGGGACGTGAGGCCTTTCCCGGCGACATCTTCTTCAACCATTCCCGTCTCCTTGAACGCGCCGCCAAGGTCAATGACGAGCTTGGTGCCGGTTCCCTTACCGCCCTGCCGATTATTGAGACCCAGGCCGGTGACGTTTCCGCCTATATCCCCACCAACGTTATTTCGATCACTGACGGCCAGGTTTACCTTGAACCTGATCTGTTTTTTGCCGGTGTCCGTCCGGCGATCAACGTAGGTCTTTCAGTATCCCGGGTCGGTGGCGCCGCCCAGGTAAAGGCGATGAAACAGGTCGCCGGTACCCTACGGCTTGATCTTGCCCAGTACCGTGAGCTTGCCGCTTTTGCCGGTTTCGGCTCCGACCTTGACGCCGCCACCCAGGCCCAGCTTACCCGGGGTGAGCGTCTGGTCGAGATTCTGAAGCAGCCGCAGTATCAGCCGCTGCCGATGGAAAAACAGGTGGTTATTCTCTTCGCCGGTACCCGTGGTTTCCTCGATACCCTGCCGGTTGAAGCTCTGGCCGAATTCGAAAAGGAACTCTACGCCCATATCGAGCAGAATGAAGCGGCTATTTTCGCCGATCTTGTCAGCAAGCAGGAGATTGATTCCTCTCTTGAAGAGCGGATGAAATCGGTTATCGGCGCTTTTGTCGACAGCTTCAAGGCCGCTAAGGGCCTGAGTTAAGGGAGGTCGGTAAGCGATGCCGAGTCTCAAGGACGTTAAAACCAAGATAACCGGGGTCAAGAAGACCTCGCAGATAACCAAGGCCATGAACATGGTGGCCTCGGCCAAACTGCGGGGGGCCCAGCAACGAATTGAGGATTTCCGGCCCTATGCCGAGAAATTTCAGTTCGCCATGGGCAATATGGCCGGTAGTGTTGATCCGGCTCAGTATCCCCTGATGGCCGTACGGGAGGCTAAGAAGGTTGAGCTTGTTATAGTCTCCTCTGATCGTGGTCTCTGCGGCAGTTTCAATGCCCATATATTCAAGTTGGCGGACAAGGAAATTGCCCGGTTTGAGTCCGAGGGCAAAGAGGTAAGTATTGTCTGTGTCGGCAAGAAGGCGGCGGCATATTTCAGGAAATCCGGCAAGGTCAGAATAAAATATGCCGACCTCATGGGCAGTTTTCAGATGTTCAACGCCCGGGAGATTGCCCAGGATGTGGCGGCGAATTTTCTTGCCGGTGAATCCGATCAGGTGGAGATGATTTACAGCCGTTTTGTCAGCGTTGCGATGCAGAAGCCGACGGTTGCCACCCTGCTTCCCATCAGTCCCGAGGCACACGTGGGGGAAACGGCTGAGGCGGCGGTAAGCCAGGATTATATCTATGAACCAAGTGCCGAGGAGATCATGGATGTCCTGTTGCCGTTATATATGAATGTCACGGTTTATCGTTCCATGCTTGAGGTCAGCGCCAGTGAGCATGCCGCACGGATGACGGCAATGGATAACGCTACCAATGCCTGCGGTGATATCGTTCATAACCTGACCCTTGTGTACAATAAGGCCAGGCAGTCCGGTATTACCGCGGAACTTATGGATATTGTCGGCGGTGCCGAGGCCCTCAAGGGCTGACATCGTTTTCTTCGATTTTCAAGCTAAAGAAAATATTAATCAGGTTTTAGGAGGCCAAGAGCCAGATGAACAAGGGCAAGATTACACAGGTCGTCGGACCGGTTGTTGACGTTGAATTTGAAGAAGGTCAGCTGCCGGAGATCATGCACGCTCTCCTGGTTTCAAATCACGGGATCAGCGATGAGGAAGACAATCTGGTCATTGAGGTGGCCCAGCATCTCGGCGATAACGTCGTCCGCTGCGTCTCCATGGACCAGACCGATGGTCTTACCCGTGGTCAGGAGGTCAGGGCCACCGGCAAGGCGATTGAGATTCCCTGCGGCAAACCTGCTCTGGGGCGGATCATGAACGTGGTCGGCCGTCCGGTTGACGGTCTCGGGCCGATAACCAGTGATCAGCAGCGACCGATACATAAACCCGCCCCGGCCTTTGTCGACCAGGACACCGAGGTCAACGTCCTTGAGACCGGGATCAAGGTCATTGATCTTCTGGTTCCCTTTCCCCGCGGCGGCAAGATGGGTCTCTTCGGCGGTGCCGGTTGCGGCAAGACCGTTATCATGATGGAGATGGTCAATAATATCGCCATGCACCACGGCGGTATCTCGGTCTTTTGCGGCGTCGGCGAGCGTACCCGCGAGGGTAACGATCTTTATAACGAGATGAAGGAATCCGGGGTTCTGCCTAAGGCGGCCTTGGTTTACGGGCAGATGACCGAGCCTCCGGGGGCCCGTTCCCGGGTGGCCCTGACCGGTCTTTCCGCGGCCGAGTATTTCCGTGACGAAGAGGGCCAGGACGTGCTCTTCTTTGTTGACAATATCTTTCGTTTCACCCAGGCCGGTTCCGAGGTCTCCGCCCTCCTTGGCCGGATTCCCTCCGCGGTTGGTTACCAGCCGACTCTGGCCACCGACCTTGGTGCCCTGCAGGAGCGGATCACCTCGACCAAGAAGGGGTCGATTACCGCGGTTCAGTGCGTTTACGTCCCTGCCGATGACCTTACTGATCCGGCCCCGGCCACCACCTTTGCCCATCTTGACGGTACCGTTGTCCTTTCCCGTCAGATCGCCGAGCTTGGTATCTATCCCGCGGTTGATCCCCTTGATTCAACCTCCCGTATCCTTGATCCCAACGTGGTCGGCGAGGAGCATTATCTGGTCGCCCGTGGGGTTCAGACCACCCTGCAGAAGTACAAGAATCTTCAGGACATCATCGCCATTCTCGGTATGGATGAGCTTTCGGAAGAGGACCAGGTCACCGTATCCCGGGCCCGTAAGATCCAGCGTTTCCTCTCTCAGCCTTTCCATGTCGCCGAGGTCTTCACTGGTATGGACGGCAAGTATGTCAAGGTTGAGGAGACCGTTCGCGGTTTTAAGGAGATTCTTGAAGGCAAGCATGATGATCTGCCGGAAACAGCCTTCTACATGGTTGGTTCCATTGAAGAGGCGGTGGAAAAGGCGGCAAAAGAGAAGGCCGCGGCCTGATAACGGTAGAGAATACGTAATTATTCAGAGGCATATCTGATGGCTGAAACAATTCATCTTGAAGTGGTAACCCCCAAAGGGGCGGTGATCAGTGATGATGTCGATATCGTTACTGCTCCCGGTTACGGCGGTGAGTTCGGTGTTCTGGCAAATCATGCCGCCATGCTCAGTACCATCAAGATTGGAGTCATGACTTACCGGAAGGCGGAACAGGAACGGCGGATTATGGTCAGTGGTGGTTTCTGTGAGGTGTCAAATAATCAGATTACCTTTCTGGTTGAATCCGCTGAAGTCGGTGAGAAAATTGATGTTGATCGGGCCATGAGGGCCAAGGAAAGGGCTGAAAAAAGACTTGCCGCAGCGGCAACCCAGAAGGAAAAGATAAACCAGACCCGGGCTGAAGCAGCTCTGCATAGGGCTCTGGCCCGACTCAGGGTCGCCGGGAGATCTGAATAGTTTTAAAAAATATTAATGATTTTACAAAGGGCCGCAGCGTTTTACGTTGCGGCCCTTTTTGTGGTCTTTAAACAAGATGCTCGCAACAAGTATCTCAAACGGAAGCGGGCCCACGTAAGTTCAACAAGTTAGAAGCACAATTGCCGTTGGTATGCAATTTATTGATGAAGTCGTAACAAGTCCCGCTCCGGGGAGAAAACGATGATTTCCGGGCCCCGGGCGGCGGGCTGCTGAAATCCCGAACTCGGGCTATGCCCTCAAACATGCGGGATTTTTTAACCCACCCCGCCGCCCGGCGTTTTTTTGAAAATCGCCGGAGACGCCTCCGCCGTGACTTGTTACGAGACCATCCTTTATTGCGAGGCCAACAAGACTGAATCATCTTTTTTCGTTCAGGCTGGCCTCAATGACGAATTCGCCGTGATCAGTGCTGAAGGGGATGACCAGAGTGGGGGCGTCGGAGTAATAGCTTATTTCAATTCCCTTGCCGACGACCATGGTCGGGGTTGCGAGATCGAATTTGTGGTTAAGTTTGGCTAATTGGGCCTTGGCTCCGCCGCAGATCATATTGGTCAACTCTCCCACCGCGTCGGTGACCTCGTCGTCGATTTTTTCTTTAACCGGTTCCATCAGCATATTGGCAACCACGTTGAGGATACAGTCTTCATTGAAACTGACGATCATTGAACCGGTGACCTCACTTGAGGTCATGCCGATGATTCCGGTGACCGCGCCGTAGGTGACCTTGTCCCTTTTCAGCTCCGGCTTTTTGGCGCTCACCGGTGTCTGGCACATGGTTTCAAGAACATTCTTGGCTGAGGCCAGGAAGGGGTTGATGAATTCAGCTTTCATTGGGATCCCTGTTGGTTTGAGGGTGGATTCGATCCGGATGACATTCTCATCGTATGGTTAATTCCGGCTTCATGTCAACCGTTGGCGCTGTTTTTTTCCCCTGTCCTGCTCCCCCTGGTTCTAATTCCAGTCCGGAGGCGGAAATTCAGATGAATTTTGCCGTAAAAAGGGGTAGGTTTTTGGGGCTGTTTCGTAGTCGTGAGTAAATGAAAACGCCAGTGGAGGAGACATGAACCCTAAGGAAAGAATGGCCCTTGACCGCCACCCGGTAAAAGAACTCGCAGTGGCTGAGCGGATAAAAAGTTTTGATGAAGTGACGGCCGGCTATGATGCCGAGACCGCGAGGATGGAGGCGGAGCGTTGCCTGCAGTGCAAGAAACCCAAATGCCGCGAAGGTTGTCCCATTCACAACGATATCCCTCGCTTCATCCGCCTGTTGCGAGAGGGAAAGATCGAGGAGGCCTATTGGGCTGATCGTGAGACCAATTCCCTGCCGGCGGTGTGCTCCCGGGTCTGCCCGCACGAGTTTCAGTGCGAGGGCTATTGTATCCGCGGAAAAAAGGGCAAACCGGTGGCCATCGGTATGCTTGAGCGTTATATCGTAGACTGGATGGTCGCCAACGGCAAGAATCTGCTAAAGACCTGCGCCATTCCCAAGGAAAAAAAGGTGGCGATTGTCGGCAGCGGCCCGGCCGGGATCAGTGTCGCCTTTTATCTGGCCCATGCCGGCTATCGCTGCACCATTTTCGAGAGCCTGCCGGTTACCGGCGGAATGCTCAGGGTTGGGATCCCCGCTTACCGTCTGCCGCGGACGATCATCGGCGCCGAGTTTGAGGCCCTGAAGAATTGTGGGGTTGATGTTGTCACCAACATCACCATCGGCCGCGACAAGAGCCTGAACGACCTTAAGGCGGAGGGATATGATGCGGTATTTATCGGCGTCGGCGCCCATGACAGCCGTAAATTGGGAATAGATGGCGAAGATCTTGACGGCGTCCTTCACGGAGTTGATTACCTGCGGCGGGTCAACACCGGCGAAGACCTTGATCTCGGGCCCCGGGTGGTGGTGGTCGGCGGCGGTAATGTTGCCATCGACTGCGCCCGCACCGCCCTGCGCACCGGCTCGGATCAGGTCTTTATCCTTTATCGGCGCACCAAGGCCGAGATGCCGGCCTCCCAAGCCGAGGTTCATCATCTTGAGGAAGAGGGGGTTAAGGTCGAGATGCTCGCGGCTCCGGTGAAAATTCATGGAGAAAACGGACGCCTGGACAAGATCGAGTGCGTTCGCATGGAGCTTGGTGAGGCTGATTCATCCGGGCGTCGTCGTCCGTTGGAGATAGCGGGCTCAAATTTTATGATCGAGGCCGATGCCATTATCCCGGCGATCAGTCAGCGAATCAATGTCACGGTTTCCCAGGGCCTTGATATTGCCATGAGCCGCTGGGGTACCTTTGAGGTTGACGAGCTTACCCAGCAGACCTCGGTTGAGTGGATATTTGCCGCCGGTGACGCGGTCCTAGGGCCGCAGACGGTGGCCAAGGCCGTACATCAGGCCCGGATGGCGGCAGAGTCCATTGGTCGTTTTCTTGAAGGCAGAGACCTGAGGGAAGGCCGGGAAGAGGACGAGATCGTGATTGATTGACGGCGGCCTGTTGTCGTTTGAACAAAGCGGCAGGAATTTGTCCCTGTCGCTTTGTTATTGCCGCAACCCGGCTAAATTGAGGTCATTGACGTAGCGGCTGATGCCGGTGGTGAGCTGATCGCAGACGCTGTTGATGTAGGCCTTGCTCCTTAATCGTCTGGCCTCGGTGGGGTTGGAGATAAAGGAAATTTCGGCCAGGATCGCCGGCATCTCGGCGCCGATGAGGACGATGAACGGCGCCCTCTTTACCCCGAGATTGACCACCTTTTTATACTTCCGCCCCAACCCCTTTACCATTGATTCCTGCACATATTCGGCCAACTTCACCGATTCGTTGACCTTGGTGTGCTGCATCAGGTCCATGAGGATGGTCTGGAGGTCGGAAAGTTGCTTGGTGGTGCTGGCGTTCTCACGCGCCGCCACCTGCATTGATTCCTTGCTCCGGGCGAGATCGAGGACATAGGTCTCGATCCCCCGCGCCCTTTTGGTGGGGGCGGCGTTGACGTGGATGGAGATAAAGAGATCGCCGCCGGTGGTATTGGCGATGGCGGTCCGTTCCTCAAGGGGGATGAAGACGTCGCGATTACGGGTGAGGATTACCTTGCATCCCAGTTCCTGTCTGAGTTTGATCGCCAATTTTTTGGCGACCTTCAGGGTGATATCCTTTTCCTTCAATCCCCCCCGGCCCCGGGCTCCGGGATCACGGCCGCCGTGGCCGGGATCAATGACAATCTTTTTAACCCCCAGACCCAGCTGGCGCAGAAGAGAGAGACTGTCGGGGGAGCCGTTGGTGGCGGCGGTACGGGCGAGGTTGCTGTTGCCGGTGTCTTTTTTCTCTCCCTTGACGTCGATTACCACCCGGAAGGGGTTGTCGAGGCTGAAGATCTTATAGTCGGATATTGAGACCGCGTCGAGTACCACCCGCACCGTGTCACGGTTAAACTGGCCGCTTCTCGCCCGGCGGAGAAGGCCGTCGTCAATGGGGACCACGTCGGTAAATTCCGGCGGCATGCGGCAGCCGATGAGATCGACAAACAGGCGCCCCGGCTTGGTTTTGGTCCGGGGCAGCATTCGGTCGCGGTATTCGACCTTGCGGTCGGTTTCGATCACCACCCGGGTATAATTTTTGGTTGACCAGTAACGCAGGGGATGCAGCACCGCCAAGGTTGCTTCGCCCTTTTTAATCTTCATGTTGCCGGGCTCGATGGTCGGAGCGGTCTGTATTCCTCGGGGCGTGTCCTGGTTTCGGCGGAGTTTCTCCAGCTGTCCGGCCGCAGCCGGGGCCATGTCGCCGTCGGAGTAGAGAGAAAGCACCTGGGTGAAGCGCCTCCGGGCCGAGTCGGGATCTTTTTTGTCGTCGAGGTAGATGCGGCCGATGGAAAACAGGGCGTCGTCGGCGAGACGGTTGTTGGAGTAAAAGGTGATGATGTCCTCGTAATAGGCGATGGACTCGCCAAGGTCGAGGGGATTTTTGAAACGGCGGTACATGTCGTGGTACACCCGGGCCAACATGAACAGGGAGTCCGGCCCCTGGTCGCGGTCGCGACTGCGGCGGTAGATCTTCTTGAAGCGCCCGGCGAGGCGTAGCCATTCATTCCGGCCTGTTTTACCGCTTTTCAGTTGGCGGTAGATGCCTTTGCTGCGGTTGTAGTCCGCCGCAACCGAGGCGCTGTGGCCCACGGCAGGGTGGGTAATAAACGCTGTTAGCAGCAGTAAGAGTATAAATCTGGTTGACAGGTATTTCATTACGGGTCGGCCTGGTCTCCAGGCTGAATGTTTTTCAGTTCATAGAGCAGACTGAGGGCGGCGAGCGGGGTAAGGTTGTCGGGATTTATTTCCCTGAGTCTGCGAACGGCCGGGTCCTCGGGGGCGGCGAAGAGGGAAAGCTGGGCCGTATGGTGGTCGTTTTTTTTCCCGGCCGCGATTCTGGGCTCACCATAACGGTTCATCTCGCCCTTTTCAATGTTGGCGAGGATTTCCTGCGCTCGTTTGATTACCCGGGGCGGCACCCCGGCCAGTCCCGCGACCTGGATTCCATAACTGCGATTAGTTCCTCCGGGCATGAGCTTGTGGAGAAAGACGATGGAGTCATTCCATTCCCGCACCGCGATATTGAAGTTTTTGATCCGTCCGCAGGTAAGGGCCATGTCGGTAAGCTCGTGATAATGGGTGGCGAATATGGTCTTGACCCCGCGGCTGTTTTTTTCCACCAGGTCCTCGGTTACCGCCCAGGCAATGGCCAGTCCGTCGTAGGTCGAGGTGCCGCGGCCGATTTCGTCAAGGATAACCAGACTCTTGTCGGTGGCGTTGTTGAGGATATTGGCGGTCTCGTTCATCTCGACCATGAAGGTTGACTGGGCCCGGCGCAGGTCGTCCATGGCCCCGACCCGGGTGAATATCCGGTCAACCACTCCGATTTCGGCACTGTCGGCCGGAACGTAGGAACCCATCTGGGCCATGAGGACGATCAGGGCCGTCTGCCGCAGGACCGTGGATTTGCCCGCCATATTGGGGCCGGTGATGATCAGAACCTCGTTTTCATTCTGGTCGAGGTGGACATCGTTGGGGACAAAACGTCCCGGATCCATGGACTGTTCGATCACCGGGTGACGCCCCTCGATGATGTTGATGACCTCGCCGTCGTTTACCTTTGGACGGCAATAGCGGTTGGCGTCGGCGACCTCGGCGAGACTGGTGAAAAAATCGACCCAGGCGATCAGTTCCGCGGCCTTGAGGATCGCGGAACTCCGGCGGCTGACCTTGTTTCTGACCTCAATAAAAAGCTGATATTCAAGCTCAAGGGCCCGTTCCTGGGCGTTGGCGACTTTTTCCTCAAACTCTTTCAGTTCCGGGGTGATGAATCGTTCGGCGTTGGCCAGGGTCTGCTTGCGGATAAAGTAGTCCGGGACATTGTCCAGCTGTCCTCTGCTGACTTCAAGGTAATAACCGAAGACGCGGTTGAAGCCGACCTTTAGATTGGCGATCCCGCTCGCTTGCCGTTCCCGGGCCTCAAGGGCGAGGATCATCTCCTTGCCGTGGGTGAGGATGCGGTTTAATTCGTCCAGTTCCGGGTTGAATCCCTCCCGGATCATCCCCCCCTCCTTTATCCCTGTCGGGGGCTCGGCGCGGATGGCGTTTTCAAGCAGGGCTTTGATGTCGGAGAGGAGATCGAGGCCCTTGATTTCCTCGGTCATTATCCCGGCGGCGGCGCAGAGGCTGGCTATTTCCGGGAGGCGGGTCAGGGAAAGCTTTAGGCTCATAAGGTCGCGGCCGTTGGCGCGGCCGAGAACCACCTTGGTGTTGAGGCGTTCGAGGTCGTAAACCTGAGCGAGGAGGGCGTTAATGGCGGCGGCGGTCTCCGGATTGTCGATAAGGCGGGTGAGGATATCAAGACGATGGTTTATGGTCTCCGGGTCCCGCAGGGGCAGGAGGATGTTTTTTTTCAGCAGCCGTGCCCCCATCGGGGTACTGGTGCGGTCAAGACAGGCAAGGAGTGATCCCTGGCGCTGGTTGCCGATGATTGTCCGGGTCAGTTCGAGGTTGCGCCGTGAGCTCTCATCGACCAAGAGGTTTTCATCATGGGACATGACCCGGAGGCGGTCGATATGGCCCAGGTTGGTTTTCTGGGTCTCCCCGACATAGGAGAGCAGGCCGCCGCCGGCGGCGACGGCGGCGGTCAGGGTTTCGCAGCCGAAACCGGCGAGACTGGTGGTGTTGAAGTGGGCGGTCAGGGTTTCGCGGCCGCGGCCGGGGGTGAAAGAGGCGGGTTCGCGCAGGGTCAGGTGGCAGTCGGAGAGGTCGAAAAGACCGGCAAAGGCACCGCGGTCGAGATCGTCGGGCAGGAGGAGTTCGGAGGGGGCGAGGCGGAGGAGCTCGTCCTCGATGGCGGCGGCGGTGTCCCGCCGGCTGAGGAGAAACTCGCCGGTGGATAGATCGAGCAGGGCCATGCCCCATTCTTCTCCGGCCTTTGCCACCGCGGCCAGGTAACAATTGTCCTTTTCGTCAAGAAGTTCGTCCTCGGTCACTACTCCGGGGCTGACCACCCGGACCACTTCGCGTTTCACCAACCCCTTGCCTGCCGCCGGGTCCCCGGTCTGCTCACAGACGGCGACCTTGTGTCCGGCCCGAACCAGGCGGGCCAGATAGGAACTTGCGGCGTGGAAGGGAACCCCGCACATGGGGATTTTTTCGGCGGCGTTTTTATTGCTGCGGCTGGTGAGGGTGATTCCCAGCAATTTTGAGGCGATTTCAGCGTCGGTGAAGAACATTTCGTAGAAATCGCCCATGCGGTAAAAGAGGATGGCGTCGGGATATTCGGCCTTGATCGCCAGGTACTGCCTGAACATCGGGGTGATCTTTTTCCCTTCGGGGCTCATCTTTCAAGTTCCATTATCCGGGCCGTTATCTTCCGGCCGATTTCGATAATCGCCCAGGTCGCGCCGCCGGAACGGGAAGAGCCGAAGGAACCGGGGTTGACCATCAGGATATCACCGTAGCGATTTATGGATGCTATGTGGGTGTGGCCGTAGACGATGCAGTCGGCGTCACCGTAGCGGGAGAGCAGGCGGTCTTCGATCCCCTGGCCGCTGCCCGAACCGTGGCAGAGGGCGATGGTGAAGCCGCCGGCCCTGATGTAGCGTTCACCCGGCAGGGCGGCGGTGGTGCGGCGGTCGCACATATTGCCGTGGACCGCCAGGACCTCGAGGTTGCCAAAGGCGTCAAGGATGTCGATGGAGGTGAGATCGCCGGCGTGGAGAACCATGTCGGTTCCGGCAAATATGTCGCGGATCACGGCGGAAAAACCAGGTTCCCCCCGGTCTCGATGGGTATCTGAGATAACGCCTATCTTAATCATCAATACAGAGGCCGGTGGCGGCTAAGCTTTCTATCGCTGTTTCCGCGGACATTGTCGCGACTATTATCGTCTTGTGGCGGCTTGAATGGCCGCGGCTGATCTCTATCCGTCCCCTGGCAATTTTCATTGCTTTGGACAGGAAGGCGATGGTCGCCTTATTGGCCTTGCCGTCCACCGGCGGCGCGGTTATCGCCACCTTGAGTTCGTCGCCGTGCTCGCCGATGATTTTCGCCTTTGAGGCCCGGGGCTGGACAAAGATTTTCAGTTCTACGTCAGGCCCGGTTTCGCGCAGCCAGTTCATGGGAATCGGGGTCTACTCCGTGGTCTGTTTCCCGGAGTTTATGGCAATGGAAGGCTCCAGATCGTCAAGGGGGTCTTCGAGGTTGAAGAGGATTTTGTCATCAAGATCGGGGATCGAGAGATCGTTGTCGTCATCTTCGGTGCTGTCCGTCAGAGGCTCAAGGCTGCCAAGGTCAAGGGGTTCCGGCTGGTTTGATTCGATATCCTGTTCCAGCATGTCTATTTTCTGGTACAGATCACTCAAATCATCGTCGGCGTCAGGATCTGTGGTTATCGGCGCGGCCGTTTCCGGGGCTGTAACGGACCCTTGTTCAGGCTCCGGCATCTGTGGCGGTGGGGATGTTTTCATGGCCGCGGTTTCTTCCGCCGGTTCCACCGCTGTCGGCGGGGCAGGGGCCGGGGATTTTAGCGATGGGGGGGGGATCTCCCCGGGAGGGTCGTTGTCGATGGCGGCCAGATAGCGGTTCAAGGTGTCGCGTAAGGTTGCCACCGCCTCTTCCTTCATTTTTTCCAGGGAGGCAACTTCGTCATTGAGTGCTTTGATTCTGGCCGTAGTCTCTGATTTGATTTTTTCCGCCGCATCAACGGCCTCGGAACGTATTTTTTCGCTCTCTTCTTGGGCCCGGGCGACCATTTGCTCCGCTTCTTCCCGGGCCCGGGTCAAGGTGGCACGGGATTCCTCCTCGCTTTTGCTCTGCATTTCATCCGAGATTTTCTGGGCAGAGAGGATCGCTTTCTGAAAAGATTTTTCCTGCTTTTTATAATGCGCAATCTCCTTTTCCAGGGCCTCGGCCTTTTCCTTCGCCTGCTTTCCCTCGAGGTTCAGGATCAGGAATTCTTCGGCCACCCTTTCAAGAAAGGCGTCAACTTCTTCGACATCAAAGCCGCGAAAGCCGGTGTGGAATTGTTTTGACTGGATATCCTGGGGGGTAAGACTCATTTTTATCGGCTCCTTGTAGAGGCGGTTTAACCGAAATTCATTGCCAGCTGTCTCAGGGTCGGGACCAGAAAACTTCTCAGAAAGATCAGGGCAAGGATCAGGAGCATCGGGGTGAAATCTATGCCGCCGCCGAAGAGGGGGACAACCCTCCTGATCCGCGCCAGTACCGGTTCGGTGGTCTGCTGGAGGAAACGGACGATGGGATTATAGGGGTCGGGGTTAACCCAGGAGATTACCGCCCGGCCGATGACAATCCAGATATAAACGGTCACCGTCAGGTCGATGATGGTGGCCAGTGCATTTAAGAGATTTCTTAAAATAAACATGTTCAACCTGCGATCATGATAAGGGGAGCCTTGGGCGAAAGCCCGGAATTTTTAAGGCACCCGTAGTTGTTGAAATTTGCTGGCGTCGCAAAATTGCGATCTACGGCGTCGTGGCGCCCTTTTGTTCGCGCTCGGTCCCGCCATGGCGGGATAGGGCCTCGCTCGCAAAAGGACACCATTGTATATCGAAATTATTGCTTAGCCACCCCGTGATTTGTTACGGGGCATCAAATTTGATGATTTCGCAACAAACCTTTTTTTTCGTCATTCCGGCGAAGGCCGGAATCCATAATGTGTTTCATCACAGAATTCCGGATCAAGTCCAGAATGACAAAAATGATGATTTGCGACTTTTTACGACGCCATCAAATTTAACAATAATAAATTCCAAGATAATCAGAAATCAATAAAAAACAAGAGGTTAATGAATGGATAACGAATGGGTGGCAAAAATAAATGTCCGGGTAACTAATTGATTTTCCGTGACCGGCGGTCGGAATCAGGAAACCCGGCTGCCCGGGGTAACGTCTGTGGCCGGGCCGGTTAAAACCAGGTCCTCGCCATCTTTGACCGCCAGGACCATTCCCCTGGATTCAACTCCCATGAGTCTGGCGGGTTTGAGGTTGACGACCATGATTACCTGGCGGCCGATGAGTTCCTCGGGGGAATAATGCCCGGCGATACCGGCGACCACGGTTCTTTCTTCCGGGGCAAGGACGGTAAGCCTGAGGAGACGGTCGGATTTCTTGATTCGTTCCGCCGCCTTGATCTCCGCGATCCGCAAGTCGAGGCGGGCGAATTCGTTAAAGTCCAGCAGGCCGTCATCGGCGGTCTTTTCTTTTTTGTTTTTTTTTGCCGGTGTGTGTGTGGGCTTGTCGAGGCGGGGGAACATTGCCGTCGGCACTGCGAGCCCGGTTCCCGGGGCAAGGCCGTCCCATTGCCCGTGGGTTGTGAATTCCGGGGATGTTACCGTCTGTCCCAATGCCTGCCACATATCCCGGGCCTTAGCCGGCATGACCGGGAACAGGCAGATGGTGATGAGGCGCAGGCTTTTGAGCAGGGTGTTGATGACCGTGTCGAGCCGGGGGCGTTGTTCCGGTTTTTTTGCCAGCTCCCAGGGGGCGTTGGTGACGATATAGCGGTTGGCCATGCCGATTACCAGCCAGACCTCGGCCAGGCCGCGATGGAAGTTCCAGGCCTGCATCTGCTTTTTGTAGGCGGCGACCATGTTGACCGCGGCCTCTTTCAGTTCCAGGTCGCCGGTCTCAAGGTCGCCGGACGGCGGGACCATGCCGGCGCAGAAGTTCTTCGCCATGGTCAGGGAACGGCTGAAGAGATTGCCAAGATCGTTGGCGAGGTCGGAGTTGTAGCGGCCGTTGGCCGCCTCGTAGCTGAAGGATGAGTCAACCCCGAAGGCCATGTCCCGCAGGAGAAAATAGCGGCTGGCGTCGGCACCGTATTTTTCGATCATGTCACCGGGACGGACGACATTGCCGAGGCTCTTGCTCATCTTGGTATCGTCGACATTCCAGTGGCCGTGGACGTGGAGGCTTTTATAGGGGGCGAGCCCCATGGCCCTGAGCATGGTGGGCCAGAAAATGGCGTGGGGTTTGAGGATGTCCTTGCCGATCACATGCTCGGCCCCGGGCCAGAATTTTTTAAAATCAGGGCTGTCGGGATAGCCGAGGCCGGTGAGATAGTTGATCAGGGCGTCGAACCAGACATAGGTGACGAAGTTTTCATCAAAGGGCAGGGGGATGCCCCAGGTCAACCTTGAGGTGGGGCGGGAGATACACAGGTCTTCCAGAGGTTCGGATAGCATTGCCAGAATTTCATTGCGATAGCGTTGCGGGGTTATGAAATCCGGATTTCCTTTTATGTGTTCGACCAGCCAGTCCTGATATTTCCCCATGCGGAAAAAATAGTTCTGTTCCGCGATTTTTTCGGGTGTTTTCCGGTGGTCGGCACACTTGCCGTCCACCAGCTCCTTCTCGGTCAGAAAGCGTTCGCAACCGACGCAGTAAAGGCCCTCATATTCACTGAAGTAGATATCGTCGTTATCGTAAACCTGTTGCAGGACCATCTGAACAGTGGCTATATGATCGGTATCGGTGGTACGGATAAAACGGTCGGGTTTGATGGTCAGCAGCGGCCAGGTGTCGTGGAATACGGCGCTGATCCTGTCGGCGTATTCCCGGGGGCTGATGCCCTCGGCTTCGGCGGCCTGGGCGATTTTGTCGCCGTGTTCATCGGTGCCGGTCTGAAACCGGGTCTCTTTGCCGCACATACGCGCGTATCTGTGGGCGGCATCGGCAATGACCGTGGTGTAGGTGTGTCCAAGATGGGGCTGGGCGTTGACGTAGAATATCGGGGTGGTGATGTAGGTCGGCATTTTATTTATTTTTGGTTACTTTTTTCGGGTTTCGAACCGGTTTCTTTTTTTCCTGCCCCTGCTGCTGGACATGGGCCGGGGTTGACTTCTGCCATTCTTCCCGGTCAAGGGTGCGGTTGGAGTCCGGGACCCCGGGTGTGATTACCGATACCGTCTGGCCGAGGATGTTGGTCTGAACAACCTTGTGCTGGATGCCGTCAAGCTCGATCATCTTGCCGACCTTGGGCATGCCGCGGCGCATTTTTTTATAGGTCTCGAACTCGTAATTAAGGCAGCAGAGCAGGCGGTTGCACAATCCTGAGATCTTGCCGGGGTTAAGCGGCAGGTTCTGGGCCTTGGCCATCTTGATCGAGACCGGGGCGAAGTCGTTGATGAACGAGGAACAGCAGAGTTCGCGGCCGCAGGGGCCAAGGCCGCCGGTCATCTTGGTCTCATGCCTGACCCCGATCTGGCGGATTTCGACCCGGGTGCGGAATTCCTGGACCAGATCCTTAACCAGGGCGCGGAAATCGACTCGGTTATCGGCGGTAAAATAGAAGATGATCTTGCTGCCGTTGAAAAACCTTTCCACCCGGACAAGTTTCATCTCCAGGGTGTGCTTGGCGATCAGCCGGAGACAGGTGTCATAGGCCTGTTTTTCCCGTTCCGGCAGGTGCTGGTATTTTTCAATTTCATCCCGGTTGGCGCGGCGGGACAGCCAGTTGTTTTCCGTGGTCTTGCCGCCGGCCGGGGGCAGTGTAACCCGGGCCTTTAAGACCGCCGGTTCAAGACCGTGGGAGGTTTTGATCATTACCGTCTCCCCGGGCTTGAGGTCTGCTATCTGGCTGATTACGGAATGTATCTGGCCCCGGTCGCGGAATTGTATCTGGTAGGCGGAGAGGTTGGCGGCCGGGGTGCTCCCGGCCGCCGGTTCCGGGGTGTCTGTATCGTTTTCGGTCATCTGTTAAGGTTCCCCGACGTTTTTTAATGTAAAAAGGCAAACATAATCATGAATCCGTGAGCGTTTTAGAGCGGGTCAGATGCAAGGGAGCAACGGCATTGATTATACTTCGATATATCAATGAGTTGCTGACGCAGCAGCTGGCCCGCTCTCGGGCGTCCCGAAGGGCGGCGGGGTGAACCTGCCGCCTGAGTTGCAAGTCGAATAAAAACGCATTGATTCAACCAGATGCTTCATCAAGAGTCTCGAAGCCGTCACGAATTCAGGATAATAACCGTTTCCTCCCGCCCCTGCCACCTTTTCGCAAGAGCGGGATTCTGCGAAGAGTCGGCGGCGCGTCCATGCACCGCGACCAGCCCGTTTTTCAACGGACTGCTATGCGTCGGGGTATGTCAGCCGCAGGAGAAGCAATTCACATACCGCCCGGGGATTGCATTTGCGCCTCAGGCGTGTCCGGGCCTGTTTGACCTGCTCCATGCGTTGATGGATTCCCCTGACCTTTATGGCCCGGGACAACTCCATCTCTTCCGCGCTCAGGTCCGCGGCAAAGCCGCGCTGCCCTTCGCCGCTTGCGTGCCAGGCAAGATCGACCAGCCAGGCGTAAACACCCTGGAGAAATATGGGCAGGTCGTCCTTCAGGGCGGCACAGTCCTCGGCCAGGGCCAGGGCCTCGTTGATTATCGGTTCCTTCTGCCGGGCGTGGATGAGCATTACCGTGACCCTTTCCTGCAGTTGCGGAATCCCGTTGTCGGCTGATTTAAGCGCCAGTCCCGGGGAACCCGCGGACAGGCGGGCCAGGGCGATGGCGGTGGTATCGAATTCCTCTTCCCCGGCCAGTATTTGACTGACCTCGGTCTGGCTGAGGTTGTTGAATCCCAGAACCTGGCAGCGGGAGATGATGGTCGGCAGGATCGGGGCGTTGTCCTCGGCGGTGAGGATGATGAGGTTCCCCGGCGGCGGTTCTTCCAGGATCTTCAGCAGGGAGTTGGCCGCCACCGCTGCCATGGACTGGGCCCGGATGATGATTGTTACCCGTAATTCACCCTCAAGAGGGGGGAAGGCGAGATAGCGTTGCATGGCGCGGATCTGTTCGATTTTGATCGCCGCCCCTTCCGGGACAATGGTCTGGATATCGGGGTGGTTGCCGCTTGCGGCCTTGCGGCAGGAAACACATTGGCCGCAGGCGTCAGCGTCAGCGGCTTCGCGGCAGAGGAGAAAACGGGCAAAGGCCATGGCCGTGCTTCTTTTTCCCACCCCCCGGGGGCCGCGGAACAGGTAGGCGTGGGCCATCCGTTTTGATGCCCCGGCGCGGCGGATCATCCCGAGGGCGTGATCCTGGCCGCGGATATCACGCAGAAAAAGGATATCGTTCATGGAGTGTTATGCCAGAGGATTTTTTGCCTTGGGTCGATTTCAGTGGAGTTGGTCTCCGGGGTGCCTGCCTCTTCCGCAGGCGGGCGGCGGATAAAGAGAAAGCGTTCAAGGTTGCGCTGGTATTCGCTCAGATGGTAGCCGTCTTCGTCGGCGTTTTTGCCGAGATTGCTGACGTAATTGACCTTGGCGTCGAGGTCGTCGATGAAGTTCAACACAAAGGCCTCAAGGATCATCGGCAGCACCGGCGAGCCGAACTCGTGGCGGCCGTGATGACTCAGGACCAGATGGGTCAAACGTTTCAGCACCGGGTCGGAGATGGCTTTTATGTCCCGGGCCTCGGCCTGGATCATTTCCACCCCGAGGACCATATGCCCCACCAGACGCCCGGCCTCGGAGTAGTCAAAGGGAAAGGTGTCGAAACTGAACTCGGCGAGTTTGCCGATATCGTGGAGCATGGCCCCGGTCATCAGGAGGTCGCGGTCAATGGCGGGGTAGATCCCGGCGACCCGGTCGGCCAGCATCGCAACTCCGAGAGTGTGTTCCAGCAGGCCGCCGATATAGGCATGGTGCATGCTCTTGGCCGCCGGCGCGGTCTTGAAGGCGGTAAAGGTTTTGCGTTTGCGGAAAAAGGCGGCCACCAGGGCGGCAAGAGCGGGGTCGTTGATGGAATCGGCGAGTTTAAGAAATTCCCGGGCCATGGCTCCAATGTCATTGGGACTTTTCGGCATGAAGTCGCCGGGGTCGATGTTGTCCCCGGCGACCGGGTCGATGCCGCTGACCTTTAGCTGTAACTGGTCGCGAAACGATGCCGCCTGGCCCCGCACCCGCACCACCGCGCCCTTGCCGCATCCGGCGGCCATGGCCTCGGCGTTGTCCCATGCCCGGGCCGCGATTTCGCCGCTCGCGTCCATCAGGGTCAGGCGCAGGTAGGGTTTACCGGCCTTGGTCTCGGCAATACTGGCCTCTTTGACCATCAGGACCGCGTCAACTTCCTGGCGGTCACGAATATCGGCGATGCGGATTTTTTTCATTTTCATCTGTCAAAGAAGTGATTTACGCGGAAGGCTTTTGATGTATCCGGGTATCTTGAATAATTGTTGTTTTGTCCGACTACTGCGTCACGGCAAAAATGATGGTTTGCGACTTTTTACGACGCCATCAATATTCAAGTCACCCTTCAGTCTGAAAACCTAAAAATCAAGGGTTTTCTGCCATGATTTCTTTAATTCGTGGATATCGCAGTCGATTACCTGGCCGCCGTTGATGCCGGCGGCGGTGAACCGGCCCGAATCGTTGACCGTGCCGATCCGGCTGAAAACAGTGCCGGACATGGCGGTTTCGAATTCTTCCCTGTTTCCCGGGTGTATCGTTACCAGCAGCCGGCTCTGGGACTCGGAGAACAGGAGGACGTCGTCGCGGTCGATGCCTTCGCTGCTCACCCGGGCGAGATCAAGATCCATCCCCAGACCTCCGGCAAAGGCGCATTCCGCCGCCGCCACCCCCAGACCGCCGTCGGAGCAGTCATGGGCCGAGGCGACCAGGCCGGCCTTGATTGCCCGGTTGAGGGCGAGATACCGCGCCTTTGCCGCCGCGCAGTCAACCTTCGGCACCGCGTTGCCCACCGCCCCCAGCATGGCGGCGTATTCGCTCGCGCCAAGCTCGTTGCGGGTGGCGCCGAGGAGGTACACCAGATCGCCGGCCTTTTTGGCGTCCATGGTTACCGCCAGCCTGGTATCGTCTATCTTTGCCACCACTGAAAACAACAGGGTCGGGGGAATGGATATCTTTACTCCACCAATCATGAAGTCGTTTTTCATCGAGTCTTTGCCGGAGATGCAGGGGACCCCGTAGGCGGCGGCGATTTCCGCCAGTCCCTGGTTGGCCCGAACCAGCTGCGCCAGTTTGTACTGTCCGTCCGGGGTCTTGTCGCTTTCGATGGGGTCGCACCAGCAGAAGTTGTCGAGACCGGCCATGAGCTCAAGCCCGGCGCCGGTGGCCACCGCGTTCCTCACCGCCTCGTCAACCGCGGCCCTGGCCATGTGGAAGGTGTCGATGTCGGAATACCGGGGGCAGATGCCGTGGGCGACAACCAGGCCCTCGAAGGTGTCAAGGACCGGGCGGAATACCGCGGCGTCGCTGGGGCCGTCGTTTTCGGCCCCGGTGAGGGGCTTGACCACGCTGCCGCCCTGGACCTCATGGTCGTATTGCCGCACGATATACTCCTTGCTGCAGATGTTGAGGCGGGCCAGTATTTTCCGCAGCAGCGCGTCAAGGTCGGGCGAGTCGGGGAGATGAGGTTCCGGGTGCCCGGGCCGCTGCCAGCGGGCCCGCATCTCCATCGGCGGCAGGCCCTGATGGACAAAATCCATCCCCATATAGCCGATGGTCTTTCCCTGATAGAGGATGTGAAATCTGCCAGAATCGGTAAAGGTCCCGAGATCGGTGGCCTCCACGTCCATATTCTCGCACAGGGCCATGAACTCGTCCAGTTTGTCCGGCGGCACCGCCAGGGTCATCCTTTCCTGGGCCTCTGAAACAAAGATCTCCCAGGGGTCAAGGCCGGAGTATTTCAGCGGGGCGCGGTCGAGATGAAGCTCAAAACCGCCGGTATCCTGGGCCATCTCGCCGACGGAAGAGGAAAGTCCGCCGGCGCCGTTGTCGGTGATGCAGGTGTAAAGGCCGCGGTCGCGGGCGATCAAGAGGCAGTCGAACATCTTTTTCTGGGTGATCGGATCGCCGATCTGTACCGCGGTGGCGGGTGAGTTCTCGTTCAGTTCTTCAGACGAGAAGGTGGCCCCGTGGATGCCGTCCTTGCCGATCCGGCCCCCGGTCATGATGATGTGGTCGCCGGGCATGGCCTTTTTTTCTTCGCCGGGCCGGCCGTTTACCATCTTCGGCATGATGCCGACGGTGCCGCAGAACACCAGGGGCTTGCCGGCGTAACGGTCGTCAAAGACCAGGGATCCGTTGACGGTGGGGATGCCGCTTTTATTGCCGCCGTGTTCCACTCCCATCCGCACCCCTTCCATTACCCGTTTCGGGTGCAGAAGCGGCGGCGGCAGGGGGTGGTCGTAGAAGGGAGAGGCAAAGCAGAAGACGTTGGTGTTGGCCACAAGTTTCGCTCCCATGCCGGTGCCGAAGGGGTCGCGGTTGACCCCGACGATGCCGGTGAGGGCCCCGCCGTACGGGTCAAGGGCCGAGGGGCTGTTATGGGTTTCGGCCTTGAAGGCCACGTTCCAGTCGTCGTTGAATCTTACCACCCCGGCGTTGTCCTTGAACACCGACAGGCACCAGTCGTCGGCGCCGAGTTTCCTGCGGAATTCGGCGGTGGGGCGGCGGATGTAGGTGTCGAACAGGCTTTTTATCACCGTGGTCTCGCCGGTTTCGACGTTTTCGTAGGTGATGTTGCCGCTGAATATCTTGTGCTTGCAGTGTTCACTCCAGGTCTGGGCCAGGGCCTCAAGCTCGAGATCGGTTATTTTTTTTCCCAGACCCACTTTTTTCCGCTCCGCGATCACTACAGGAGAGGAAAAGTAGTCGCGGATGAACTTCATCTCGACAAGCGACAGGGCCAGAACCCCCTCACGGCTGATCCGCATCAGCTCGTCATCGCTGATGTCCAGGTCGATTTCCGCTGTCCTGCCCCCGGCCCCGGCCTCGACCTTTGCCGCCTGCGGCGGTACTCCCCCGGCCGCGGTCAGTTCATCCCGGGTCATGATGGTGTAACGCTGGATCAGGGTATTGGCCAGGAGGCCGGAGGCGATGCGTTCGGCGTCGTCCCGGGAGAGATCGCCTTTTACAAGGAACTGCACCGAGGTATAGACCTTTTCGTCGTCGTGGAGTTTGCGTTCTATCAACAGAGCCAGGGCCGCGGCCGCGGTGCGGCCTTCATTATCGGTGACCCCGGGCTTGAATCCGACCTCGATCATCCAGTCGAAGTCGATGCCTTTCTCAAGGGCGAGGCTGCCGAGGGAAAAATCCTGGGTAACCGGGTCGCAGCAGGGTCCGGAGGCCGTGGCCCTGAGCTGCTCTGCGCTTATGTCGGCCTCAACGGTAAAGACCCTGACGGTCCGGACCGCGGTGACGGTCAGACCTAAGTCATTATTAATACTTTTTCTGGTCGCCTCACCGAATGAGTCGGTAAGCTCGGGCTTAAGGGCCACCTGGATACGGGCTAACATTATTTTTCATTCCTTCCAGTTAATGGATTGGTCTTGATGCAATTGCGCCACCAATATAACGGAAAAGCGCGGCAATTGGAAACGTTTCAAAGAAACCATAATCCACCGCCACAATCGCGACAATGAAACACGGGCGGCACCGCGGCGGAATCATTTTACGATTCCGTCAACGTGCTTGCTCCCTGCATCCGCAGTCGTCTCCTTTGACTGTGGATTACGGGAAAAACACCTGACTTGAGGATCGATCCTGTCTCTGATAGTATGGTTTCCATAATCCCCAGTAAGTCAGTCAGTTCTGCCGTTCATCAAGCAAGAATTTATCAACAGGAAATCGTGTGTCATGGACGGGATTTTTTTTACTTGTCCGGTCCGGGAGAGGCAAGCCCGGTTTTCAGGAGCAGGTTTTTCCTTAATGGAATTGATGGTGGTGATGGTAATTGCCGGGATTTTTATTCTGGGTGCCGTCAGGGCCATGGGGTCGGCCGCGGCCAGGTTGCGGGGGACGCTGTACAGAACCCTCGGGGACCTCAATCTGGCCCGTGCCGAGGCGGTCAACCGCAACCGTGAGGTTTTGTGCGATTTTATCCTGGCAGGCGAGGTGGATGATGATGGCGTGGCCGCGGCCACAGACGGTTATCGGCTCTGTGTTGATAACGACGGCGACAAAAACTGCGACAGCAGCGACACCGTGCTCAGGCAGCAGTTTTTTCCCGGAAATCTTGTCTACTATGATCTCGATCTGCCGGCGCCGGCAGGGCCGGACAGAAAGCCTGACGGTTCCGGATGGGACAAGGGCGGCGACGGCGTCTCCTTCACCGCCAACCGTATGGCCATGCAGATGGACGGAGGCAGCAACAAGGCCGGCACCGTTTATCTTTGCGCTGTGGGGACTGGCGGCGACCTTCTGGCCGGGCCGGTGGCCCTGGTGGTCAATATCGCCGGCCGCATCCGCCTTGATCAATGGCAGCCGGAAAGGGGACGCTGGAAAGGACGCTAACAGAGTGTTGAAAAAGCCGTCCTGGCTTTTTCAACCGCCGGTTGGATAAAACAAGTTTCATCCAACCTCTCGATTCCACCGGGTTTTTCAACCCGGCAAAATCGGCGGCGCGGACATCAGCCGCGACCAGCCCGTTTTTCAACGGGCTGCTAAAAGAGATTGGTCAGAAGCGAGATACTGAACCCTTCGCCGTTAGCTGCGCAGTTGCCGAGCCCGTTGGTGATCTGGGTGGGAGCGGCGGCGCTCTCGGTGACCTGCCAGCAGCTCGTCCGGAATCCGTCCTGGTTGAGGTCGGCCTGCACCTGGGCAGTATAACGTACACTTGGGTTTGTGGTGGCTATGGCGTATAAATAAATGGATGTGCCAGCCACGCTGAAATCCAGCATCGGGGTGAAAGCCGGGGCGGTGGTCGAGGTGGCGTACTGGTCGTTCAGGGTATAAAACTTTTCCTGAGCCAGCTTGATGTTCATTAATTGCTGGACTGCGGTGTCTTCCCGCACCCGGTAGAGATGGTTTACGTATGCCGGAGTCGCAACCGCGGCCAGGATGCCGATGATCGCCACCACGATCATCAATTCGATCAGGCTAAATCCTCTGTCTGAGGCAAATGTTTTCATATCTTCCTCCCATATTTTTTACTTATTTAAAATATATATCATATAGTCTTAAAGTTAAGCAATGTTTGACGAATTCGTAACAAGCATTTCAAACGGAAGCAGATCCACATAATTTCAATAAGTTAGAAGCGCAATTGCCGTTGGCCCGCAATTTATCGCGAGGCCAACAATGTTGGATGGAGTCGTAAAAAAACCCGATTTTTTGTTTGCCCGGCGGAGACGCATGGTAAATGGTTCACGGTTCAGGGGGTAACAGTCCGTTGAAAAACGGACTGATTGCGGTGCATGGACGCACCGCCGATTTTATTGGGTCTAAAAAATCCAATAAAATCGAGAGGTTGTCCGGAACTTGTTTTGGTCAACCGGAAGTTGAAAAAGACAGGACGGCTTTTTCAACGGGCTGGTAACGGTTATTCAGATGGCAGGGCCGAGCCACCAGCGTCCCTTCAGTATGTCCAGATGTTGATGTGGCCTGGTTGTTAAATTTTTTTATGTAAGGCATGATGATGATAAAAAAATTTACAATTGGCTGTCTGTCCGGGTCTTATGATTTTCTTTGATTACAATATGTTAACCGGTTTTACGGTCTTGGGTATGAAAATTGCTGTTGTCTATACTTGAATCCGTGAGCGTTCGAGAGCGGTTCAGATGCAAGGAAACAACTTGTTGATAATACTCAGGTATATCAATAAGTTGTTGACGCCGCAGATGGCCCGCTATCGGACGCCCGCCTCGGCGGCGGGGTGAAATTTTCGCTATAGCTTTAATCCGGCGAAAAATACATGAATTCAAGGAAGATTCATCGACGACACGAAGTCGTCACGGATACAAGTTTTTACCAGTCCGTTGAAAAACGGACTGGTTGTGGCGCATGGACGCGCCGCCGATTTTATTGGGATTGAAAAAACTAATAAAATCGAGAGGTTGGCCGGAACTTGTTTTTTCAACAGTCTGTTAAGTGTGGGAGGATAAGACAGTAAAGACCATGAAAGATTTTTTGCGGACAGATAAAAACAGCGGTTTCACCCTCATCGAGCTGATGGTGGTGATCGCAATTGCCGGGATTCTGGCGATAGCGGTGATTTTTACCATGGGCTCGGGGGCGAGCAAGGTGCGGGGGGCGGCCTTCCGTCTCCGGGGCGATATCAACCTGGCCCGGGCCGAGGCGGTCAACCGCAATACCGCTGTCCTGGTTGAATTTCTTACCGGTGTGCCACAGGGTTACCGCATTTGTGTCGACGATCCGGCATCGACGAACATAAATCAATGTGGCGATGCCACTGATACTCCGATCAAGAGCGTTACCTTTGCCCCCGGCGTGCAATATTATGATCAGGCCGTCGCCGCCCCCGATGGTCCGGGAGTAGAGGTGGATGGCGTCACCGCCTGGGGTGCCGCTGATGACGGGATTCGAGGTTTCGGGGGGAATAATTTTCTGATTTATCAGAACAACGGTACCGTCAGCGCAGCCGGTACCGTGTATATCTATTATACCGATCCAAACAATCCCGGCAATATCCAGGCCGGGCCCTTTGCCGTTGATACCACCACCATAGGCAGGGTCAAACTCCTGCGGTGGCAGAACAACGCCTGGCGCACCAGGTAGGAGGGAGGCGATGATGAAGGATATATTCCGCAAACGGAACGCGTTTACCTTGGTGGAGCTCATGGTGGTCCTGGTCCTGACCTTTGTCGCCACCATGATGATCTACAAGAGTTATCAGACCTTTTCTCTGACCACCGAGACCCAGGAGCAGTACCTGGAGTTGAACCAGAACCTCAGGATCGGCCTTGACGCCATGGTCCGGGATCTGCGCATGGCCGGCTACCGCGACGCTGATCCCAGGCGCCGGCCTCCGGCCGCAAGCCTTGGTTTTCAGATGGCCACCGCCAATACCGTAAGGTTTACCCTCGACTATACCGGCGGCGGTGACGACGGCTTTGACAACGACAGGGACGGCCAGGTGGACGAGGCCGATGAGGCTGATTCCAGGACTTTCCCCTACAGCGACGGCAGGATCGGGGCGACCATGAGCGATCCCGCCCCCAACAACGGCGAGGACGTTACCTACGCCATCTCTGCCGCCGCCGACGCCAACGGCTCCTTCCGCCTGCAGCGCACCGACAACACCGGCGTCGGGGTGGCCCAGACCCTGATTGAAAACGTCGATGCCCTGAACTTCGTCTATTACGACGGAAACGGCAATACCATAGCCACCCCGGTCCCGGTCGCCAATCGTCCGAACATCAGGTCGGTGGAGATTTCCATGGTCGTCCGTTCATCGGACATGGACCCGGAGGTCACAGACAGCACCTCTTACAAAAATTCCCAGGCGATCGAGGTCTACAAGGCCCCGACGGCCAATAACCAGCAGAGATACCGCCGTCGTCTGCTTACCGCCAGGGTCAGGTGCCGCAACCTGGGGCTATAGGAGGCAGGAATGAAAATTTTCGCAGAGACGGAACAGGGGTTCTCCCTGCTTGAGATCATGCTGGCAATGGTCATCTTTATGATCGGTCTGCTGGGGGTGATCGCCATGCAGGTGGCTATGGTGAAGGGAACCGACTTCTCCGCCAAGGTCACCGAGGCCATGACCCTGGCCGCGAACCAGCTCGAGAGCCTGATGGCGGTGAGTTACACCGACCCAGGCCTGAGCGACACCGATAACGACGGCACCAACCAGGACGCAGACAACGACGGGGTGGACGACGACGGCGGCAATTTCGGCCTGGATGACACCTTCAATCAGGCGGATTTTCAGAATGCCGGCATCGGCACCAACAGTCAGTTCAACGTCTTTTATAACATCGCCGTCGATGAACCCGCCAATAACTGCAAGACCATCCGGGTTATCGTGAACTGGAGTGAGAAAGGCATCGCCCGTCAGATCGCGATGACCGGGATCAGAACCAATTAGGGGGAAGGCCATGAATATCAAGAACCTGTTTCACGACCAGCGGGGGTCGATCATGAACGTGGCCCTGCTCATGCTCATCCTGATCACCTGTATCGTGGCTTACGGGGTCATGAGTTCCCGCACCGACGTCAAGATCGTCAACAATGAACGGATGCGCAAGATGGCCTTCTACGCCGCCGAGGCCGGTATTGAAACCGGCCGGGCCATGCTCGATACCCTGCGGAAGGCCGACCCCTTCAACTGGGACAACCTCCTTGCCAACAACGTCCTGGTGGACCTGGGTGGCGGCCGGCAGTTGATCGGCCAGCCGCCCGGGACCCAGACCCTGGACCAGGCTATAACAGCCGCCGATCCCAACGGCCTCCAGGTAGGGCCGGCCGTCTATACCCTGCAGGTGACCGACAACAACGACTATGACGGCAGCAGCATTAACGATACCGATGAGACCGTGATCCTGATCTCTACCGGCACATGGAACAATGCCACCGCCACCGTCCAGACCGTGGTCAATTTCACCCGGGCCGACGATTTTTCAAAGGGCGGCAACCAGGAATTCGGCGACGAGGGTAACAGATAAAATGATCCCTGAAATGACCCCGGATGAGAAAGGTTTTTTTCGGGTTAAGTAAAGTTTTTTCCCATACCCTGCGGGTGAGGAGGTTGACCATGAAAACCATGCAAACCATGACAACAAAAGTGCTCGGATTTATGCTGCTGGCGCTGTTTGCCGCGGCCCCGGGCCTGGCGGTGGAGCAGAACTTCGGCGCCGGCTCCCTGGTTATTCCCATGGACCAGGCTTACCAGGACAATGGTGACGGCGGTATGCTCGAGGCCTACGGTCTGGTGTTTGCTCTCCTGAGCCACAAGGACAGTGACGGCAATAATGACATCACCGTTTACTGGATTATTGACGACACCAAGACAAGTATTGACCAGACCGATTTCGTGGTTGAGGACCTTACCCTTCCCAATGCTGATGCCAATGAAGTGGCCAGGCTCTATAACCATGTAAACGGCAGCACCGCTCTGACCTTTAACACCGCCGGTGGCGATTCATTCAACCATATCGAGTATCTGGGGGGGCCTTTTGTCATCGACGCGGGTGACGTGGAAGCGGCCAAAGAGGTGATCAGCGACACCGGCTGGGACGCAGTCAACATCCACGAGATGCAGGTACCGTTCAAGGCCCCGGTATTCCGCGAGATGCGCGGCACCCCGCCGAGAATAGCGCTGATGGACAGCGACGAAAGCGGTAGCGGCAACGCGGCCAAGATCCTCGAACCATACCTGCGTCTTGCCGGTATATGTACTGATGTTTATGATATCGTCACCCCTAATCAGATTCGAGACGGTGCCCTGTATGATAATGCTACCGGGAAGTATAAATATGACTTTCTCTGGGCTCCGCATTGGGCCGGTTATGAAAAGGCGCCTTATAACACCGATGCCGACGGCAACGGACATATTGACGCCGATGATATCACCCAGAAGGTGCGTGAGTACATCGAGGCCGGTAACGGTTTGCTGGCCGAGTGCGCCTCCATCGAAGTCTTCGAGCATAGTCCTAACGGTCGTTTTCTTACGACTAATGGGATTGCCAGTGATGGCGGCTGGAATGACACCGATATTGCTAACGGCGGTCATATTATCTACAACGATGTCGCCACTCCCAATGCCCAGATTGCTGATTTTGCCTATGCTGCGGAGGGCGGCCATATCCATAACTGGAAGCCGTACTATTTCAACGCCGCCGGGGTGAAGGCGGCAAGCGGCAATACCATTGAGTACATGAACAACAAGACATCGCCCTTTAATCCACCCACCCCGCAGGACGCGGGCTGGGTGGGGACCAAGGTTACTGCCGCCAGCCCCAGTCTTTATAACGATACCGTCACCCGCTACACCATTGACACCGATGACTGGGACTACTACGTCGGCGGCTATATCGACGGCAATACCGACGAGGGCTATGTGGTCTATCTGGGCGGTCACAGCTATGCCGATTGCGGCGGTGGTGGCGGCGGCGGTGGCGGCGGTGGCGGGGCCTCTGAGCCGAGTCATGAGATCAAGTACGAGTTCTCGGCCAAAGTTGACGCCCATCTTGATTTGTGGATTGATCTCCATTACGACAACGGTACTGTTTCCGGATGGACCGGGTATATGCCGGTATTGGTTGATGGTTCCTTTGCCGCCAACACCACCTATAACGACGGTACCGAGGACATCATTACCCTTAACCTCAGCAAGGGGCCGGCAAAGAAAAACGATAAGAAGGTCGAGAAGATCTATTACGATAACCTTACCGGTGCCACCCTGACCATTGATAAGGCAAAAGTTAAATGGCAGAAGCACAGTGGAGCTGCCTGGGATAAAAATTTCAAAAAACACGAGGACAAGGACGGCGACAAGAACTACGATAACCCCACCGGGGTCGGCAGCGACAGCACCATCACCTTCAACAAAAATGTTAATCTGGCCGCAAACCCCGACGCCGCCACCAGTCAGACCGGCACCGCGACCCAGGCCTGCACCCAGAATTCCGGCTGCTCGGCCAAGAATGTCGCCGGGGTTCGCTATATCCTCAACACCCTGTTCAACATCAAGTACCAGCTGACCGACCACGAGTACGTGCGCTCGGCGCCCATCGCCTATACAGACCCGGATGCCCAGAAGACCTTCCTGTTTCAGGGTTCTTTTGACTATCCCAGCTATACCGGCCATTTCCGCAAGATCGACCTGGGTATCCTGAACACGGCTGACCCCAATTACATAGATTCACAGGCGGTGCTCTGGGACGTGGGCGATCCTGCGCAGAATCATATCAAGGATGCCTTGAAGGGCAATAACCTGGTGGATGCCAACGGTGATCTGCTTCTTGACGCCAACGGCCAGCCGCAGCGCGACACCTCGGCCCGCCAGGTGCTGACCGCCAGTTATTCCGGCTCAAAATGGGAATTCCTTGACTTTGATAAGGCCCATATCAGTTACCTGCGCACTGCTCTTGACGTGACCCCGGCCAATGGCGATGATATCGACGAGTTCGCGGTGATCGAACGCCTCCGTGGCAAGGTATGGGACGCGACCAACTCCGCATGGATTGAGAACACCGGCAACCGCATGGGCGGGATCATGCATTCGGCCCCGGCGATTACCGGCAACTCCGATCAGATCGGCCGGATTTATGACAGCAACCACAACGGTTACGACGACCGCCGCGGGGTGTTTTATGACTTCAACCATGACGATATCGGCGATTTTACCGGCGCCGACCTCACTGCGGTCTATTCGGATATCGGGGGGGCCTGGGTTGACGTTGACAGCGACGGTAAGAAAGACATCCTCGAGACCCGCAAGATCAGAACTCATTACAACGCCACCCAGGTGGACGTAAATGGTGACGGCACCTGGGATTATCTGCGCCTTCCCAAGGTTGCCTATGTCGGCGATGTCCGGGGCATGCTGCACTCCATCGATATCGACAGCGGCGATGAGCTCTGGGCCTTCATCCCCCCGAATCTCCTGCCCAAGCTCAATAACGACCGCACCGACCCCAACGCGGTCCAGGATTTTGCCGCGGTTGACGCCTCGGTTTCGGTGCAGGCGGTCTATTACGACCACGACAACGACGGGCTTAAAGAATGGCGCAATATCATCACCTGCGCCGAGGGTAAGGGCGGCACCTACATCTTTGCCATGGACGTGACCGATCCTGAATACCCCGAGTTCATGTGGGAGGTCACCGACAATACAGGAAGCGGCATGGGTTACGGCAGCAAGACCGCCATGGGCAAGGTGGCGGAGCCGGTTTACGTGAAAGATGCGAACAGCAATATCGTCTATTACGCCAAGGATTCGAACGGCCTGAATATCCTTGACCCCACCGACGGGTATATCCTTTACTCCGAAAGCGGCGGCAGCTACAGCTATTACGTCTGGAAGGACGGCGACGGTGACGGCGACCTTGAGCTGGTAAGCCACGCCACCCCCACCGGTTTCGATCCGAACCAGGACAAGGATGGGCTGGTCAGCGATTATGAGATCAAGTACTACGTCTACGTTGCTACCGGCTACAGGAATTATGTCAACTCCCACGGCGGGGTCAACGTCTACGCATATGATCTCGTCACCGGCGGCAAGGTATGGCAGTTCAACCAGGAATACTTTGACTCGGTCAACGATATCCCAGGCGCGATCACCCTGTTTGATGTTGATCGGGACAGCTTTGTCGATCGGGCCTACGTCGGCGATATGACCGGCAGGCTATGGGAACTCAATGCTGTTGACGGCACCAATCCGCATGGCCAGGACGACAACGTAGTAATCGCCGGTAATACCGTGACCATGGACATACCTCTCTATAACGCCGGCACCGGCAAGCCCATCTCGGTTTCGCCTTCCATTACCTATCTCGACGGCGAGCAGGTGGTGGTTTTCGGCACCGGCGGGACTGACTGGGCTGACCCGGATGGGGTTTACTCGGTCTATATGGTCAGCGCTACGGTCCTGAACACTCCGGCCTATTACGACCCCGGCGCCGGTACCTTGAAGTGGTACTATAACCTGGGTGCCGGCTACAAGGTGTGGTCGACCCCGCGGATTTTTAACGGCAATGTCTATGTCGCCGTTTCCAAGGGCACCATGGATAGCGACGATCCCCGTCAGGATACTGATCCAACCGGCGGTCTGTTTCTGGAGCTGGCAGACAATCATGACGGCACGGCGAAGGCTCTCTCATCCGATACAACCGGCAAGATCAGGGGCACGGTGGAGACCGAGAACGGCAGCGGCAGTATTCTCGGAGTCAGCAACGACAACAAGATCAAGCAAATCGGCGCTACCGGCGGCGGCATCGTCGACCAGACCGACGTGGCGATCAAGAGCTGGCGGACCATGTAAACCCGGAACCCCGGCCCGGGATTACCGGGCCGGAGAAGATAAAAACCGTTACGCGGCCGGGAAAGAGTTTCCCGGCCGCGCTTTTTTGTTTACCATGGGGCCATGGATTCCCTTCACAATGAAAAGGATCTTTTTGCCCTGCTGGTGCGTCATCGTCTTTTGAGCGAAGAACAGGCGAAAGAGGCGGCGGCAAAGATCGGGGCCCAGCGGCAGTTTTTGAAACGCCGTCTGCGCAAGGCCGGGCGCGAGCGTGATCCTGATCTGATTGAGGTTCTGGTGTCGATGAACCTTGAGATCGCCGGGAGCGAAGGCAAGCCACTGACGGAAGAGGCGGTAATCCGGACGGTGGCGGTCGAGTGTGATCTGCCGTTCAAAAAGCTGGATCCGTTGGACCTCGACCTTGATCTGGTCACCAAGACCATCCCCCGTTCTTTTGCGATAAAACGGCTCCTTCTTCCCTTTGCCATGAGTGACGGCGTCCTTGAAATCGCCATGCATGACCCCGCCAACCGCGAGGCCTTAAAGGAGATCGAACGGGTCAACCAGGTCAAGACCAGGCCTTATCTTGCCACCTCCGGCGACATCAGGAAGATCCTGGCCGAGTTCTTCGGTTTTCAGAAGTCGATTTCCGCTGCCGAGACCTCCATTGTCCGTCCGACCATTGACCTTGGCAACCTTGAACAATTTGTCAAGATCGACTCCCTGTCCGAGGCCGGGGCCTCAGATCATCACATCAAGAGCGCGGTCGATCATCTTTTTAATTACGCCTTTGAACAGCGCGCCAGTGATATCCATATTGAACCCAAACGCGTCCAGACCTTGGTCCGGGTGAGGATAGACGGGGTCCTCCATACCATTTACCAGCTCCCCGGTGGTCTCCACAGCGCCATCGTCAGTCGGATCAAGACCATGTCGCGGATGGATATTGCCGAGAAACGCCGGCCCCAGGACGGCAGGATCAAAGTGGAACATGACGGCAAGGAGGCCGAGATCCGGGTATCGACGATCCCGGTGGCATTCGGTGAGAAGGTGGTGATGCGGATACTTGACCCGGACGTGATCTTCAAGGACTTGCAGAGCCTGGGGTTTTCACCCCGCGACCGGGAGGTGTTTGATTCCTTTATCGAGAGTCCGCACGGGATTTTCCTCGTCACCGGCCCCACCGGCAGCGGCAAGTCGACCACCCTCTATTCGACGTTGAAAAAAATCGCCACCCCGGAGAAGAACGTGGTCACGGTTGAGGATCCGGTGGAGATGGTCCACGAGGAGTTCAATCAGATCTCGGTTCAGCCCGCGGTCGATGTGACCTTCGGCACCATTCTCAGGAACATCCTTCGCCAGGACCCGGACATTATTATGATCGGCGAGATCCGCGATCACGATACCGCTGAGAACGCCATCCAGGCGGCGCTTACCGGACATCTGGTCTTTTCCACCCTCCACACCAACGACGCGGTTAGCGCCATTACCCGCCTCATCGATATCGGCGCCGCCGCCTTCCTGGTCGGCTCGACCCTGATCGGGGCCATGGCTCAGCGTCTGGTGCGGACGATATGTCCTCATTGCCGGGAAAAGGTGATCCTGAAGGGGGAGTATCTCCACGGTCTTGGATTCCCGGTTGAAGACGATGAGGTGGAACTCGCCCGCGGTCGTGGATGCCGGCAATGCCGCGACACCGGCTATATCGGCCGTTGCGGCATCTTTGAGATTTTCCGGGTTTCAGATGAGATCCAGCGGTTGATTGCTTCCGGCGCAAGCGAGTCCGAGCTCAGAAAACAGGCGGTATCCGAGGGTATGACCACCCTCAGGGAAGACGCCTGGAGCAAGGTTGTGGCCGGAAAGACCACGGTGGAGGAGGTGTTGCGGGTCGCCGGGGCGTGAATAGCAGCCCGTTGAAAAACCGGCTGTTGCGGCGCATGGACGCGGCAGCTGGAAAAGACAGGACGGCTTTTTCAATACCCTGATAGTGGATTTTTTCCGCGTAACGGTTTATATATGCCCCCTGCTCGTTTGTGAGTGGGGGCTTTGGGTTATCAGGAGGCGGTTTTGTCGATCAGAGTTGTGGCCACCAATAAAAAGGCCCGGCATGATTATTTTGTTGAAGACACCTATGAGGCCGGGCTGGTCCTTAAGGGCTCCGAGGTCAAGAGCCTCCGGGCCGGGCGGGTAAACCTCAAGGATTGCTACGCCCGGGTAAAACAGGGTGAGGTCTTTATTTATAATATGCACATCTCGCCCTATTCTCACGCCACCTATGACCGTCCCGACCCTCTGCGGCTGCGTAAACTGTTGCTTAAGAAAAGAGAGATCAGAAAGCTTGTCGGCATGGTGAGTGAAAAGGGGTTTGCGCTTATCCCGCTTAAGCTTTACTTTAATGAGAAGGGCAGGGCCAAGATCGAGATCGGGGTCTGCAAGGGTAAAAAACTCTACGATAAACGGGCGACCTTAAAGAAAAAAGACGCCCAGCGCGATCTCGAACGGGCCATGCGCGATTATTGACGGCGGTGTGACCGTTGTCAGCTGTTCTTTGAAAATATGGGGGCGAAACGGGTTCGACGGGGGTATGTAAGCTTGGGCTGCATACCGAGGTTTCTATCCACCTCGTTAAACCGATAGAGCTTAAATATAGTTGCAGACGACTATAACTACGCTGTAGCCGCATAGGCTGCCGTCCGCCCGGTTGCTCCCGCGGTACCGGGACCGGACGTCGCTCAGCGGGATAGCCGCCCGACCATGCCTGTGGGTCGGATGGCGAAACTTAAGCAGGATAGTGCGGCACGACCTTCGTCCTGGAGGGTCGTCGGCACGATAAGCCACTGATCAGGACTAAGTATGTAGACGCCTGCAGGGGAGTACTTCCGGACGCGGGTTCAACTCCCGCCGCCTCCACCATTTGAAAAAAGACAACCCGTCTCTCCGCAGGTCTTCTCCGGGACGACGGGTTTTCTATTTCGTCGGCGGGATGTTGATATACCGAAGGTATGATGGTCTCGTAACAAATACCCTGAACGGAATCGGGTCAACATAATTTCAACAAGTTAGCAGTCCGTTGAAAAACGGACTGTACGCGGCTGATGTCCGCGCCGCCGATTTTGCCGGGTTGAAAACCAC
>JAJRZW010000035.1 GCA_024275015.1 Deltaproteobacteria bacterium
CCTTGACCTTGCCCTCACCGACTGCGACGACCTCACCCTCGGCCGGTTTTTCCTTGGCACTGTCCGGGATAATGATCCCGCAGCTGGTCTTTTCTTCTTCCTCAAGTCTCTTGACCAGAACCCGATCGTTTAATGGCCTGATTTTCATCTTTTTTACCTCCCAACTTCTTTTAATTGTTAATTGCCAAATGAAAGCCGGATAAGCCGACGTATAAAAAACACTTACAAGCTTAAAAAGCTTCGAAACAGATATACTGCCTGTCAACCCCGAATTATCACACCTTTAACAGTCCGTTGAAAAACGGGCTGGTCGCGATTCATGGACGCGCCGCCGATTTTATTGAGTTAAAAAACCAAATAAAATCAATAAGGTTGACCGAAGCTTATTTTGACCAACCAGTACAGGGGGCTTCGAATGGATCAAACAATAGTGTCGGCCCGAAGAGAAATCAAGACAGCGGGTAAATTTTTTTTTACCATAGCTAACCGGTTGAAAAACCGTTTTTATATAGCTGTTTATCCCCATGGCACCTCACTTGGCGTAAGATCCGGGGTTGTAACTGCTTGCAGGGTGCCGGAGACGCAAGACATCGTCCTCCGCAGCGTATTCCTGTACGCAATCAGGGCGATAACGCGGCGGATCCGGGGCCCTGTGAGCTACTTTTAATGACGGTCTCGTCACAAGTCCCCGCGGAGGCGTCTTCGGCGATTTCCGGAAAAAGCGCCGGGCGGCGGGATGGGTCAAGAAATTCCGCATGTTTGAGGGCATAGCCCGAGTTCAGGATTTCAGCAGCCCGCCGCACGGCGCCCGGAAAGCGTCGTTTTCTCCCCGGAGCGGGGAATTGTTACAAGACCGTCATCATTAAATAACCATACCCCATCCATGGGGGTCGGGACGGATGCCGTACTGGATACCCTGGAGTTCGTCAAAGAGCCGAACGGCAAGATCGCCGGTGGAACCACCGTTGATGACATACTCATTCCCCCGGTAGGAGAGTGCCCCCACCGGAGAAATCACCGCCGCAGTGCCGGTGGCAAAGATCTCTTTAAGAGAGCCACTGTCATTGGCAGCGATGACCTCATCAATTGATATCGGCCGCTGACTGACCCGGATACCCCAGTCATCGGCCATCTTTATCACCGAATCCCGGGTAATTCCGGGGAGAATGGATCCGGACAGCGGCGGTGTCACCAGCTCGTCGGCAAAACGAAAAAAGATGTTTGAGGTACCGATCTCCTCGATATACTTTCTTTCAACCGCGTCAAGCCAGAGGACCTGGGTATAGCCATGCTCCCTGGCCTCCATCGCGGCCATGATACTGGCGGCGTAATTACCGGCGGTCTTGACCTCGCCGACCCCGCCGCGAACGGCGCGGACGTATTTGTCGGAAACGAATATCTTCACCGGACTGAAACCCTCGGGGTAATAGGCCCCGACCGGGCTGAGGATAATGAAGAAAAGATAACGGGCCGCGGGGCGAACCCCCAGTCCGGCCTCGGTGGCAACCATGGTCGGACGGATATAAAGGCTGGCGCCCCCGGCGCGGGGAACCCAGGCGGCATCCAGGCGGACAAGCTCCTTGAGGGTCTCAAGCACCGCCCCGGGATCGATCTCCGGCATGCACATCCTCACCGCCGAACGGTTCATCCGTTTAAGGTTGTCCAGAGGGCGAAACAGGCGGACGCGGTCATCGGAGTCACGATACGCCTTCAACCCCTCAAAGATCGCCTGACCGTAGTGGAGAACCATGGCGGCGGGATCAAGGGTGAAATCAGCATAGGGGACAATACGGGCATTGTGCCAGCCCTGGCCCTGATCATAGGTCATGACAAACATATGGTCGGTAAAATACTTACCAAAGCCGAGATTATTGTCATCAGGCCTGGCTTTAAGGTCAGCCGCATCCGCCGCTTCGATCGTGATCTTCATTGCCGCATCTCCCGTAATCCTCCGCCTGAATGGAGGAAAATATAAAAAAAGAGGATAAAAAGTCACAATATATCCAAGAGTCGGTTGCGCCGCAAAAAGTATTTAAGAACCGCGCGGGAGTTTATGGTATTTTCGAGTCCGGCCTGATATATTTTTGCAGTCACGGTCGCGTCAAAACCAAAGGGTATCTTGAAAAATGCGGATTTTCGTCCGAGGGCAAAGATTTCAAGACACTACCATACAGTCCATACGGGGATAAAATCATGGACCACAAACCTTCGCAGATGGTGTTGAAATACTTTCTCATCCTCTTTGTCATCTCCATCCTCCTGATGGGACGGCTATTGTGGCCTTTTCTCTCGATCCTGGTGCTTTCCTTCCTCCTGGCCGGCATCTTCCAACCGGCATACAACCTCCTGCGGCGGAAATTCTCTCCGGGATTTTCCTCGCTTGCCACCTGTGTCCTGATTGTCATCGTGGTCTTTGTGCCGCTTATGATCTTTGTCGGGGCCTTGTCAAAGGAGGCGTTAAACCTTTACCAGGTGGGGCGCACCGCCAACCTGGGCGCGGGCTTAAAAACCATGCTCCATGAAAACCCTTACCTTATCCGCATCCAGGAGCTGCTCAATGGTCTCGGGGTCAGTCTTGATCCGGTGGCGGTAAGCAAAATACTCTCCGGCTTTGCCTCCCGAATCGGGCTTTTTCTCTTTAACCAGGCAAGCAGCTGGGCCGCCAATGTCATGGTCTTTCTCTTTGATTTCTTCCTCATGATCCTGACCATCTATTTTCTCCTGATCGACCAGGACAAATTGATCAGATTTTTCCTCAGACTTTCACCCCTGCCCGACAACCAGGAGAAACAGCTGATCGACAAATTCAAGGAGATCACCGGCGCGGTTCTTATCGGCAACGGCGTCTGCGGCCTGATTCAGGGAATAATCGGCGGAGCGGCAATGGTGCTTGTCGGCTTTGACAAACCCATTTTATGGGGCGGAGTAATGACCATTCTCGCCTTCCTGCCGGTATTCGGCATCGGCCTGGTGCTGATCCCGGCGGTGCTGGTCCTGTTCATCCAGGGTCACCCGGGATCGGCCCTGGGGATACTGATTTTTTACGGGTTTCTGTCTTTTTCGGTGGAATACCTGCTCAAACCAAAACTGGTCAGCCGCAAGGTAAAGATGCACACCCTGCTGGTATTTTTAGCGATCATGGGTGGTTTGAGTCTCTTCGGGTTCCTCGGGATCATCTACGGGCCGCTGATCGTCTCCGCCTTCCTGACCATGACCGAGATATATCTCTTAAACTACGACCGCTACGTCACCAATGAAGACGACCGGTATTGATCCCCGGAGCGACCATTCCGACAGTTTAGCAGCCCGTTGAAAAACGGGCTGGTCGCGGCTGATGTCCATGCCGCCGATTTTGCCGGGCTAAAAACCCCAATGTAATCGAGAAGTTGTCCGGAACTTATTTTGGCCAACCGGAGAGAGAAAAAGCCATGGACGGCTTTTCCAACGGTCTGTTAAGTGAAATTTATCAGGGAAAGGCGAAGCATAAAAAAACCAGGCGGGAACCGCCTGGTTTGAAAATCCGGTTCAGGGAAGGAATCGCCACGACCCCCTGAACACGTTGTACGCGTCAAAGGATATCCATGATCATTTGGTGGCGCATACGATGAGACACGTCCGCGGATGACCCGCAACAAAAACGCCCCGTACTCTCACCCTGAATTATATGCACCCGGCATGAAGCATGGCAGCGACTTGAAAATCTGGCTCCCGGGGAGGGACTCGAACCCCCGACAGGGTGGTTAACAGCCACCTGCTCTACCAACTGAGCTACCCGGGAAAGTTGATACTTTATATCAATTTGCCCCGGGGTCGTCAACATAAGAATTTATCCACAGAGATAAATTCTTTACCCTGTTTTCCCTTGACGGTGCCGACGTTGCAGGTATATTGGCTTTTTCTTTGATTGTTGGTGTTTTTTCGGGGCGTAGCGCAGCCTGGTTAGCGCGCCTGCCTTGGGAGCAGGAGGTCGGAGGTTCGAATCCTCTCGCCCCGACCAATTTCCCTTTTTAAGATATGGTGGCGGATTTTTCCCTTTTCGTTTAAATTCAGGCTCGATTTCTGAGATGACAACGGGGCTGTAGCTCAGCTGGGAGAGCGACGCGTTCGCAACGCGTAGGTCGGCGGTTCGATCCCGCTCAGCTCCACCAAAAAAGTAAAAGGTGACTCAAGTTCGAGTCACCTTTTTTTGATGAAGTCGTAACAAGTCCACCATCCTTTTTTTATTAACCTGGATCCGTTAGCGTTCGGGAAGGGTGCAGATGTGTCCTTCCCGGACGCCCCGCAGGGCGACGGGGTGAAGTTTGCGACCGCGTTTTCATGCCTGGCTTTTTACATAATAACATCATGTTACGATTGCAAACCGCACGGAGCCGTCACGGATACAAGGATTAAGCAAAAACCCATGCGCCGTCAGCCGCTTCCGGCTATTCTGACAATGAAATCGCCTAAACGACTTTACCGTGCAAAAGGATCGGGAACCAACCGGGATGGGAATAAAAACCGTTGCCAGGTAAAACGCCATGGGGGCATGCGCGTCCTCTCCCGGCGGTTGCGGCAAATTTAATGGAGCCTGAAAACAATGACTGACCTTGAAGACTTTCACCTTCTCTACCGGGAAAAACGCACCCCCTGGGATACCGGCCGGCCTGACCATAATCTCCTGCGCCTCGTCGATGACGGAAGCATTGCCCCGGGGGAGATTATTGACATCGGCTGCGGCACCGGTACCGACGCCATATGGCTTGCCAGGCGTGGATTCACGGTCACCGGCATTGATCTGGTCCCCGCCCCTCTGGAGATGGCGACGGAAAGGACAGTGGCCATGGGGCTTGAATGTGAGTTCATTAACCGCCGTTTCCCGGGGGAAGACATCCCCAACGCCCCATTTGATCTCGCCTATGACCGCGGCTGTTTTCACTCCCAGAAGGACAGTGCCGCCCGGGTGGAGTTTGCCCGGGCGGTAGCCGCCATCCTCAGACCGCAGGGAAGGTGGATCTCGCTGGTTGGCAGTTGCGACGACCCGGCCCCCGCCACCCCGGGACCGCCGCGGCTCACTGCCGCCGAGACCGTTGCCTGTGTTGAAAAATTCTTTACCATCGAGTTCCTGCGCAAAGGCTGGATCGAATCAAACCGGGGCGATGAACACCAGGCCTGGGTATGTAGCTTTTGTAGTCGGTCTTAACCTGACATCCCGTTGAAAAACCATGGACAGCCTTTTCAACGGGATGTCAGGTTGGCTTGAATAAAAAATATCCCGGCCGCGTGAATAGCGACCGGGATATTTAACCGCAAGTATATTACGTCGATACTACTCTTTTTTGCCGCCGAGACGATTCTTGAGGCTGATCAGGGTCTGGTTTATGGTTTCGGCCAGCCCCTGCATCGGGTCGCCCTCACGTAATTTGATCTGTTTCTCAAGGTTACCGCCCTGCACCGCCTTCAGGTCTTCTTCCATCCTGTACACCGGCCCGGCGATCTTCTGGGGCAGAAAGACGGCCAGAAGAGCGCCGCTTATCAGGCTGACAAAAGAACCGGCAAGAATCACCGGAACCAGGAGATCACTGACCCTTCTGATGGTGATGTGGGCCTCATAGAAACTCTGCCCGACCTCGCGATGGGAATAAAAGTAGAGGATAATCGCCGCCACTACACTACTGAGCAGCACCGTACCCATGATCCGATACAGGAGCCACATCTGAAAGCTCCTCTTGACCTTAAGATTAAGTTTTTTTCGTTTAAACTTTTTTGTTGCCGCCATTCCCATCCCCTTTAATCTTTTTCAAACTTATTGGCCTCGCCATAAATTGCGGGCCAACGGCAATTGCGCTTCTAACTTGTTGAAATTACATGAACCCGCTTCCATTTGAGATACTTGTTACGAGACCATCAAACTTCGCTTTATACAAAAATATCAATCCTGTCATGCCATATCCTTGTGACAACCGACGCAAAGCTCTCTTTTGTCCGACTTTATCATCCGGTACTTCAGGCTCGAGGCATGTTTTGCGTGGCATGAATTGCACGAGATACGGCCATCAGCAAGCGTTGGATATTCAGCCGGGATAATCATTCCCGCTTTCGGGTAAACATTTATCGGGTGCGAGAGAATCTTCTTGTATTCCCGGTGACAGGTGTAGCAGACGGTAACATTTACAAAGAGATCATCGCTGGTGATGATATGCCTGACCACCTCGGAACCTGAATCAGAACTGCCATAGGCCTTGTCTTTTTCATCCGGAACCATGCCAACCGACACTGCTACCGGATGAGAGGCGGTCACCCGCAGGATGTATTGATCTTTGCCGCCGCGAAAGGGCTGACATTTGAGCCTGAGTTCCTCATCACCGGTATTTTCCCCGGTTAACACCGCCTCTTTGAGTTTAAAGGCCCGGGCGGTGGAAAATTTCTTTTCCTCTGACACCACCTTGTCCCCGCTCATTGACTCGGACTCAACCTTGAAACGATAATTCCGGTTGGAACGGATGCCGGTGATGACCACTTCATGGTGGCCGGTATAGTTGCTATCAAGCCCTGAATTCTGATTAAGTTTGTTGATCCCGTAGCGGACAAGAGAGGTGGCCGGCTGATCGGTGTCCCAGATGATCCGGGCGGAAAGAAATATACCCCGCTCCACCTCAACCACCTTGACATTATTGATCAGCGGCGGCCGATCACAACCGGCAAAGGGTTTAAGGTCATCAAGGGGCGGAAGTTTGATCTTGCGGCGATTGATCCCGACCCCGGCACCCTTGGCCTCGACCAGAAGGGTACCGCCGTAAGGATCGGCCTTGAAGTTCAACCACTGCACCGTTGCCGGGGCCGGATTGCGCTTGAGCCAGCTGACCTGACGACCTGTCCTGCGTTTTTCCTCCTGGCGTCGCTGATTACGGGCCTTGCGGGATTCATGGCATTGCAGACACTTCTTCTGTTGAAAAGGCAGATGAATATAGCGTGCCGACTCTGCCTCTTCCCAGGTATCACGGTGGCATTCAAGACATTGGTCAACACCGGCCCGGGATAAATTCACCTGCCCTGCCAGACCGGCTAACGCCAGGCAAAGCGAGAGAAAAATAATGATCTTTGCTTTCCTTCCCATATCCCCCCTACCTTAGTTTCTGTCTATCAATGAGAGTTTTCGTCCAAAACCAAAGATCCCGAAAAAAATAAGCGCAGACATATAATTTGATATCCCGAGCATTATTTTTTCGCACGACGCAGAGATCGAACGAAAAGACCATTTCCTGGACAGACACTGTCCTTGCATGTATTCCCGCCCGAAGTAAATTAGCCGACAAACTTTTACGACCGCAGCTGCGATAGACCGGGTTTGCCTGTGAACCACAGTAAACTGACGGGACGGCCAGGTATTAATTAATCGCATCACGGTATCACGACGGCCAACAGCAAACCAAGGTGATTATATCATGAAAACACTGCGGTAAGAAAACAAAAAAAACACCCCACCCAAAAACCATGCGGGGAGGGGATTGCTACACGAATCGGTTGCGTGAAACAGACCCGGGTACTGTCAGACCGAGGGTGGGGAAATCCGTCCATGGCTTTTTTCCCACCCTGAATCGATTTTTATAATGGACGGCTATTCCACCGTGACCTCGGCGTCTTCGATCATGACCTCATACTTATATCCGGAACCGAAATCCTTGTCGCTCACCACCTTGCCTTTTACGAGCACGGTATCGCCCTTGGCCACATCAGCCGCAGTGGTCACGGTCAGGTCGCCGGCAGGGCCGGTGGCGGAGCCGTCCTGAATATGGAGCCAGTTCTTGCCCATTACCCCGGACGTGACCTTGACCACCTTGCCGCGGACCACGGTTTCCTTACCGTTGAGGTCTTTACGTTTGGCGTGGATCCCGGCAACCGTCAGACCGCCTTTGGCCTTTTCAACCTTGCCGACGACAACGGGCTTGTTGTCGGCGGTGACCGGGGCCTTGACATGGGCGGCGCCGCCGGGGCCGACAATGGCACTGACAAAATAGATCTCGTCAAAGGTGCGGTTCAAGGTCTTGCTTTCAAATCCCTTGATCACCCAGGCGGTGGGAAAGCTGACCTCGTCGCCGATCTTTACCGGGGTCGCCGGACCCGCGGCCCAGTGTTCACCGTTGTCAGTGGCAACCTTGACATAGGTGTAACCGCCGGCGTTCATGGTCTCAAGAACCTTGCCCTTCATTGCCGGGGGCTTGTCCTGGGTGGCCTTCTGCGCTACCGGGACAGCCGGGGTGGTGGCGACGGTCTTGTCTTCCTTTTTACAGGCACCAAGAGACGCAACCAGCAGGGCTGCGACAAGAATGGATAAAATATTTTTCACCGTAAACCTCCTTAAAAACAAATTATTATTAAAGTAACAATCTCCTGCAAATTTCAATTGTTATCATAGCTTTAACTTTTAGGCCAGCATTTTCGAGACCAGCCAGTCGGGGTAATATCTTGACAAAGGCAGGGGTTTCATTATATAAAAAATTAGATAAATTGGGGGTTTAGGGGGTTCATTTACACCGAGGGAAAGCAGATGTCAAAGACTCGACAACAGATATTCTACCGTTGCGGCCTCACCGCAATTTTTTTGTTGACCAGCACCGCTGTCCTTGCCGGCAACTATCTCAATTCCGGCCATGGCGGCTACAATACCGCCGGCAAGGGAGTCAGCCGTCTTACCGGTTACGCCACCGGCAATTGCGCCCACTGCCACGAGCAGCACGCAAGCATAGGCGGAGTCGAACCGGCCCCGACCAGCGGCATTCCCTCAGCCTACGGACTTTTTGATACCCTCAGCGGCAACGCCCTGTGTAATTACTGCCATGACACCAGCGTAAAAAACGGTGCTCCTGATATCGCCGGCCAGATCGCCAAGACCTATTCCCATGACCCGGCCTCGGCCATCTCCACCGTTTTATGCAACGACTGCCATAACCCCCACGTTGCCAAGCCAGGCAGCCATTCCGCCGCGGTTGACGGCAATCAGGTCGGCACCACTACGACGCCGCTATCAGGGCCGTTGCTAAAGGTTGACGGGGTCAGCGCCACCTGGACCGCGCCGTCTCTCCCGGGCGGCGGCACGGAAACCCTGAGCACCGCCGCGCTTACGGCGAAAACCCCGATAACCGCCGAATATGAACTGTGTTTCAAATGCCACGGCGGCCAGATTGTCGGCCTGACCAACCTCACCGGCCAGTTCAATCCGGACAATTACGCCCATCATCCGATTGCCCTCGACGGTACCGGCCAATGGCGCAACGCCGCCATTCGCGCCAATTACACCACTCTGTTGAAAGCTCCATGGAATGCCAACCTTGACGCCGCCATGTACTGTTCCGACTGCCACGGCAGCGAAACCGGCAGCGATCCGGCCGGCCCCCACGGTTCAAGCAACCCCTACATGCTCAAAGGCACCGCTGGCCCGGGTTCAAGCTATGATAACTTCTGTCTTACCTGCCATGTAAACGCTTATAACGGCGGCGGGGTCACCGGTTCCGGCTTTCCCCATAACAGCACCACAGCCGCGCACCAGTACCAGGGAGAGGCGGCCGGGCAGAACAAATTAGGCTGCATGGCCTGCCACGGCGGTCCGGATAATGCCCTGTACGCCAAAGTGACCGGGGTCAGCAGCAACGGCGGCGGCAGGGTGGCGACAATCCACGGAGAAAATTTCAGGTGGACCAATCCCGACAGCTCCACCAGCCCGGCGGACAAATTCCTCCTCGGCGGCTACCTCCTCGGAGTCAACACCACAACCCGAACCTGCTGGGCCGGGATGAGCGGCACCGATGCCTGCCACCTTGCGACCACCTCAAAGACCTGGTAAGCACTCAAAACGTTCCTGGCCCCGAGGACAAGAACGCCCCCCTTCCCCGGAAGGAAAGATTACAACAATGCCGTGGTGCCCGAAAAGGGCATAAAAAATGCCGGGATTTCTCCCGGCATTTTTGCAAGCGATCAATTGACCGACTCGTAACAACTCCCCGCGCACCCGTCTCCGGCGATTTCCGGAAAAATCGCCGGAGACGGATGCGTTAAGAAATCCCGCATGATTGAGGACATAGCCCGAGTTCGGAATTTCAGCGGCCCGGCGCCCGAAAATCGCCGTTTTCAGCTTTAGCACACTAACAAAAAAACGCACTATGTTCAGAGTATACGCAGACCAGGGGCTAATTCAAAACCGCGATGTCCGCCGGTTCCGTCTGTAAATCAACCAGGCCGGCGGGGAGCTTTGAGGTGGCGTCAAAAACCCTTATCCCGCCGCAATTATCATCGGCGACATAGAGCCAGTGATTTCTGCCGGAGACGTCAAGCTCGGTCGGGGTTACCGTCCCCCTGAGGCTGCGGGAGGCGTAAACCTGGCCGGAACGAAAAATCGACACCCCGCCACCGCCGCGATTACTCACAAAGACCTCACCATTATGGACCATAACCCGGTAAGGCCGTGAGCCTACCCTTACCCGTCGCAGCATCTGCCGGGTCTCAAGATCATAGGCGGCAACCGTATCGGCACTCTCCTCGGCAATATAAAGGATATTACCGTCAACGGCCATTCCGGCGGGGACCCCGCTCAATCCTATCTGTTGCTGGACGGCAAGATCATCGGGATTCACCAGATATACCGACTGGTCAAGGGCGCTTGAGACCGCGAGCCTCTCCTGGGCGGGGAGATAGGTAACGAAATCCATCCGCTGGCCGATCCTGGCCCGGACGGCAAGGTTACCACTTGCCAGGTCATATCGGGCAAGATAATTCCCCCTTGAATCGATAAGAAAGGCGTTGGCGACATCGGCGTCAGCGGCCATGAAGGATGGTTCCTGCACCATGGCCAGACTTATACGGTCGAGAACCCGGTTGGTCTTGAGGTCGATCACCAGAACTTTTGACGCCGCTGAAGCGAGGACATACAGCCGGGAGGAGGCCGGGTCAAGCAAGAGCTGCTGCGGCCTGCCCTTGATCCCGATTGAACCGTGAACCCAGTTGCGGTCGGTACGGAACAGATAAACCGTATCAATCTCCGGGCATGAAACATAGGCGAGATCGGAGATTAAGGGCATACTCTGTGAGGTCGCCACCGATATGACCGGACGAGCGAACACGGTTCCCCTGAGAGTTGCATCGACATCGAGAGAAAGAAAAAGCGACTCACTTGCATCAAGGCCAAGCGCCATCGGGGTGGGGAGGTCAATCCGGGGCATGGAGTCTTCGAGCATCAACCTTACCCGACTACCGTCTTTTTTCACCAGCGCCGCCTTGGCCAGATCGAAGCGAATGGCCTTGCAGGTCCCGACCGGGATCTTGCGCCGCCCCAACAGCATCTGTCCCCGGCCAAGCTTGCCGGTGTCTATCTCAATCGCGCCACCGGAAAGGGGTATCCAGGTCTCGCCGTCCAAAACCTCAACCGCGGCTATTTTCAACCAGAGCCGCGGCACATCCGGACGCTGCAGGCGAAGAAATATTGACAATCTGCCGCCTTCGGCAAAATCAGGTGCCAACACACAGGTACGGCCGCTGGTCCGGGCGGAATCCGCGGTTAGCAGACAACCGGAAATGAACATAAACGCCGATAGCAACAGAAGATGAAGCAGCAGGGGACGGACTCGGACGGTATTTTTCACTTTCCCTCCTTAAAAATTGCTGGCCTCGCAATAAAATGATGAAGTCGTAACAAATCCCCGCTCCGGCTGAAGCCGCTCCGACATCGCGTTCATTTTACCTGAGAACGCCCCTGGCCAGCCCGTCCGGGTCGATCAATTCTTCAGGGTATGACACTCTCCGCAACCATAATAGCCACCGCCCGGCCATGCGGCATAGTCCCAGCGGAGGTCGGCGTCATAGGGGCTGCCATGGGCCCGGTGACAGGAGAGACAGGTAATAATGGCGTCATTGGTGTTGTCATACACCGTGGCCTGGACCCCGAGGGCCATATTATCACTGCCCACCGGGGCCTTGACGTCGTAATCGTGCAGGGTGCCGCCGTAACCGGCGACCTCGCTGAGACCGTTCATGTCAATATCAACCGGGTGGCGGATCCAGGGGGACGCAAAGGTGACATCGGCAACCCCGGCGGTGCCGGTTCCGTTATGAAAGGTGCCGTGACAACGGGCGCATAAATGACTGATGGAGTCGGTGGTATCGGTATCAGAGGTCCGAACCGTTCCCTTGTACTGATTGTGATCAGTGGAAGAGACCGTAAGCTCCCAGTCAGGGTCTTCAATCCCGACGATTCCAAGGAGAAAGCGATAGCTTGAGGCCGGGGTAAGGCCGTCAAGGCTGGTTGTATTATTGTTATGATGCCCCCCCTCAATCGCCATAGCTTCACTGGCAATAACGGAATCGCCATGACAGCCGGTGGTGCCGGCGCAGGTAAGGGTGGTAAATGAAGTGGTACCGCCGGGTGGAGTGCGGGTAGTCTGGGCGGAAAAACCGGCGACGTTATGGCCGTGATAGTCCTGGCCCTGACTGACCCAGTAAAAATTCCCCCCGGCCAGGGTATCATGACCGCTCTCGGTGCCGGTTCCAAGGCCGACACCGGCGACCCCGTCATAATTGGGCGCGGCGGAAAGAGAGAGGACGTATGGCATCGACCCGGTACTATTATTACCGGTATGACAGCCGTAACAGGAATTATTCAGCAGGGCCGGCTTGGCCGCAAGGAGGGTGGCATTACCACCGACAGGGGCATCCCCCTGGCTGTTGTGCATGGTATGGCAGTTGGCGCAACTCGACTGCATCGCCGCGGTGCGGGCGTTAACACTCACCACCAGAATCATCGATACCGCCAACCCCAGCAATGTTCCGCAAATTTTTTGCCGCATGACTACCCCCCTCGGCACCACTGCGCTTTCCCTGGCAACAGCGCGCCACAAAAATCAGACTGAGACCTGCCTGCCGACCGATCAGGCTACCGGCTGAAGACCTCCACCCGGCCATTGCCTGAATCAACAACGCATAATCTGCCCCAGGGATCAAACATGAGCTCCTCGGGATAATAAAGCCGCCCGCGCACCTGGCCCGCGCCAAGAAAACGGTATTTAAACCGCCCCGCCTGATCAAAGACATTAATTGTCCCGGCATGACGGTCGACAATATAAATCAACCCCGCCGGGCCTATCTCAAGGGCATAGGGAAATGACATCTCCCCCTTCGGGATTATCTTGTTGATCAGTTTACCGTTATGACCCAGGTGATAAACAGTACCGTTTAGCCGCTCAATCCCCCAGATCCCGTCCTTCCTGACCTTGAAGTCGGCAAAGCCCCGGGAACCTTTAACCATGTACCTTGTCTTCTGCTTTAATTTATTGCTGTAACAGAGGACATCACCGCTCTTTTTATCAAGGATATAAAAGGCGTTATCATATTCGGCAAGACGGTGGGGAAAAACAATGTCACCGTTCCATTCAAGGCTCTTTGATTCCATTTTTCTCGACTTGAGATCAATCCGGGTAAGGGAATTGCGCCCAGCCTCAACCACCCACAAAACCCCCCCCTTTTCTCTTATCAGATCATAGGGGGAATTCAGACGCTTGCCGGCGTCAAACATATTCTTGAATTCACCCTTATCGGTAAAGGAAACCAGACGGTTGTTCTCGGTGTCGGCGACATAATAGAGCTTACGAACCGGATCAATGAACAGGCCGGCCGGCATCAGCATCGGTTTTGAGTCTTTGTTGATGATCGGGGCCTTGAGGCTGAACTGCCACTGCCAGGCTGTCGCGCCCGCGTCAACCGTCAGGGCGAGAGAGATGAGCAAAGCCCAGAGGATAACCCTGGTTGTCCTGATCAATAATGAACCCTTCATAGTCACTCCCATCAATAACTGCGGTGACACTGGATACAGAGATCCCTGGCCCCGTTAAGTTTAAGATTAAACTCAAAATTCGTCCCATGGGGATAATGACAGCTGACGCAGGTGAGCGGCTGCCCGGTACGGGGATCATGAACCTTGTCGCCGACCGGATGGGTAAACTTGCCCTGGGTCTCGTGACAATTGGCGCAGACCTTAATCCCGTCTCCCTTGAGCATCGCGATCTGGTTGGAACCGTGGACGGCGTGACAGTCCTTGCAGGTCGCCTTGTCCTTCGGATGCGGGTGCAGGGCATCCTCCTTACGTTTGAAGGTGTCGATATGGCAGGGGCGGCACACCCGCTCCTGGCGTCCGCGCAGGAGGTCTTTACGATCTGAGGCGTGGGGAGAATGGCATTTAACGCAGGCGTTTACCGGATCCACAAGGTGATTATGGGAGGTAAAAAGATCCTTCTGGATATCATCCTCGTGACACTCAAGGCACATATCAGTGGTAACCGGAACCTTGCCGTCGTGACAGTTGTCGCAGCCCTCTTTATACGGCTGATGAAGGACATTACGGATCAGATTTTTATTGTTTGAACCGTGAGGATTATGACAGGTAAGGCAGCCCTTGCCGGGTTTACGCGGAAAGCCCTTATGGCCCCGGGCAATTGCCGCGTCCGGATGACATTGACGGCAAAGTTCGGGCGGCTCGGATTTCAGCAGAAGAAAATGATCGGCATAATGAGGGCTGTGGCAGGCGTCACAATTACCCGCCTTAAACGGGGAGTGACTGTACTTGAACTTGGCGGCAAGTTCGGCCTCATGACAACGATAACACACCTGCCCCGGCCGATCTTCCCGCAGCAATCCCCTGCCCTTTGATTTATGAGGGTTATGACAGGCGAGACAATTACCGTTTTTCACCGGTTTATGAATCAGCAGGGCGCCTTTTTCCTCTTTTTCAATGTCATGGCAGCCAAGGCAGAGTCCGGATACGCTTTTCTGGAGCAGCCCCTTGTTTTTAGCCACATGCGGACTGTGGCACAGGGTGCATTTCCCCCGGGCCACCGGTTTATGCACCACGCCGCCGCTGAAATTCTTCCTGGCGTGGCAGGAGAAACAGACCGTCCGGGCCGCGGAGGCGGAGGTCATTGAAAAAACAAGGGCCGCGAAGGTCAGGATAATCGTAACCATAATATGTCTCATTTTCCGCGCCCTCCCTTATGGCAGGGGGTACATTTCCCCTTGGAAAAGGGGGCGTGACTTACCGGATAAAGCAGATTTTCCTCAAGGCCGCCATGGGGATCATGACATTTCAGACATGATCCCGGCCCGGGCCTTATCCCCTTATGCTTTTTAATGAAAACATCACTCACCTGATGACAGCCGACACAGAGCTGGTCCAACGGTTTGACCAGCATACCGGGATTATTTGAACCATGCTGACCATGACAGATGCTACAGTCTTCAAGCGCCGGCTGATGCGCTACCCCGCCCTTCCAGTATTTTGCCACATCCTGATGACAGGAAAGGCACAGGGCCGGTTGTTTGTTGATCAGATTTGCACCGATGGCCGAACCATGGGCCCGGTGGCAACCGGAACAGTTAAGCCCGGCAACCGGTTTATGCTTCACCTTGTAGGCCTTGAATTCAGCCTTTTTGTCCTCGTGACAGCCAAAGCACAGAACCCCGACTTTATTCTTCAGATTAAGACTGTAATCAGAGGCGTGCGCGGTGTGACAGACGGTGCATTCCCCCCCGGCATAGGGCGAATGGTTCGCCCCCTTATCAGTGGCGGGATGACACTTCAAACAGAGGGCGCCATTATCGACCCCGGCCCGGAGAAGATTTTTTCTCTCCCCCTGATGCGGTTGATGACAACCGGCGCAGTTCCCCTTGACAAAAGGCTTATGGAGGCTGTAACGCCCTTTTTCCAACGACACCCTGCGGTGACAGGAAAAGCAGAGTACATCCTGGCGGTCACGGAGCAATTTTACCTGTTTAGACTGGTGGGGACGATGACATCTCAGACAGTCTCCGGACGCGGCCGGGGCATGGCTGACCTTGCCGCCGCCGAACTCCTCGCGTTTGTGACAGGTAAAGCACAGTTCATTGCTCTTTTTATTGAGCAGATGCTTTTCCCTGCCGGAATGACCATTATGGCAGCTGAGGCATTGCCCCTTGACCACCGGCTTATGCCGGCTTCTACTGTTCCTGTCCCTCTTTCTCATCCCCTGGTCATGACACGAACGGCAGACAACCGATGCCGGCGCCTTCATCATTCCGGGATAATCAGATCCATGCCAGGCGTGACAGACGGTGCAGTTTTTGTCCCTGACCGGCTTATGTCCATCGCTGCCATTGTCTTCATGGCAGGTGAGACATTTCTCCGCGCTGTTATCCGCCGACAGCAGATGTCCGTCCTTTACCCCATGACAGCCGTCACATTTACCCCGGGCCACCGGCAGGTGAACCATCCGCTTAAGCAGACCCTTCCGGTCTGAACTATGGGGAGTGTGGCATTCAAGACAACCACGGCTCAATTGATAACCGGAATGGGCCTTTACCATCTCCGGGGCCGCCGCCTGATGGCAGGAAAGACAGAGGTTGGCTGATTTTTTGATCAAAAGGGCGGGGTTATCACTGAAATGAGGATCATGACAGCTATCACAGCCCCGGACAACCGGAGCATGAACCACGGCCCGGCTGAATTCCGCCTTATCATGACAGGAGAGACATCCCTTTGCCTCCGGCTGCGACAATAATTTCGGAAAAACGCTGTTGTGGGGATTATGGCATACGGTGCATTTCCCTTTTTCAAGGGGTTCATGGATGTTTTTACGCTGGCTGCGCTGTTGGGCCAGGCCTTTATGACAGGCGTAACAGAGCTGGGGTTCGTCGACCCGGAGGTTTATTCCCGCGATCATCCCATGGGGCAGATGGCAGGAACCGCATTTATTGTCCGCCACCGGCTTATGAACCAGACCCTGTTTATAGCGGGCCGCCATTTCCGGATGACAGTCGAGACAGCCCTTGCGGGGCCGCTGCGCCGGGCCGCTGCTCACGCAGGACGCGGCCGCGAACAGCGCCATGATCGCCAATGGAAAAAACCATTTCCGCATAATTATCTCCTAATCTCCCATCCCGGCCTGTAATTGCTTCCAGGCCTTATCGTTTACCCTGATTTTCCTGCCGGCCCTGAGCCTTTTGAGAAAATCCTCAAAAACAACGGCAAATCTCTCCTTTTGCAGCTTTTTGCGGATTTTCCTTTCCACCGCCTTGAAGGGGATATACCTTTTCTCCCGCCGGCTGATCAACTTAACCATTATGTATTTGCCATTATACAGGAAGGGACGGCTCACTTCACCTTCGGCAAGTTTTTGAATGTGGTCACGCTTTTCCCCGTAAATATCACTCCTTTTCGCTTTGCTGGTGCTGGCGTCATGATGGAAATTCCGCCGCACCACCTCAAAAAAATCCCGGCCTCTCTGAAGCTCGGCCCAGGCCCGGTCCATTAATTCCTTGTCCGCGGTTACCTCGGAATACACCACCATATCCGGTTCAGCGTACTCTTCCCGGTGCCGGCGGTAATATTCCTCAACCTCCGCGTCGGTCAACTTCACCGTCCTGGCAAGTCTGGCCTTTACCGCCTTGTTGAGGATACTTTCCCGGTAAAAGGCAAACTGGGATTTAAGCGGCTCCCGCTGTTCATAATGGCGATTCATCGCCTCCCAGATAATCAGGGTCTGGGTGTACATGGAGTTAAGGGCCAGCCGCTTGAGGGCCTCAAATTCCTTTGGATTATATTTTTTACTGCTGCGGAATTTCCGCTCCCGGTTAACCGAATCGATAAGCTTTCCCGCCTTTATCTCGAAATCCTTTATCCGGGCGACGGTGCGATCGCGGAATTCCTTGTCATAATCCTTGCGCCCAAGGGTTATCGCCGCCATCACCTCTTTATCAATCTCAAGGCCGTATTTTTTGCTGAGCCTTGCCACCAGGGCATTGGTCAGCCGGGCCTGCTCCAGTTTCCACAACTTATAGCGAATAGACTTTTTCCTTTTGGCAAAATCGGCCGGATCGGGTTCGGAGATTGAATCAAGGCGGAGGAGGACAAACACCTTGCTGTTGACAATAACACCGGAGATCCCGGCCGGAGTGAGTTTGTCGACCTCCTGCTTCCATATCTTGTCCTGGGAGACGATCCGGGCCGGAGCAACCGTGGTCTCCTGGTATCTCAGGGGCCCGCCCTTGTCCTTTGCCACCCCCTGGAGGTCGGCAAAGACCAGCTTGCCCGCCGGCCTGCCCCGAAACGGGGCCAGAGATTTCATTGCCGCTTCAGCCTTTGCCCTGGTATCGTAATAAAGCAGTTGCAGGTGATACAGGGGGCGGTAGTCCCGATCGTACACCTGACGAATCTCCTTGTCGGTGATCACCATCTTCCGGTCAACTTCCTCACGCTTCAGGGTCATCATTGCCCTTACCTTGAGGAACACCTGGGCCTTACGGGCAAATTGCGGGGTCTGATCAAGACCCATATTACGGCCTTCGGCGGCGAGAATCTTCCAGCGGACAAAGGGCTCGGCGGTATCGGGAAAGATCCACCCCGACTCCTTCCACAGGTTCCACCACTGCCGGACCGCGTCCTTGCCGAATTGTTGGCCGTCAATGGTGACCACGGGGCTTGATCCCCACAACCATCCGGCCGAAACCGGGGCGGCCTGAAATATCATCAACAGCAGGACAAAGGCCCACCTACTTATTCGCTGCATTTCTGTAATCCCTCCTTGAACCAGACCGCGAGAATCTCCTGCGATACCCTCTTGGCCAGGGCTGATACCGTGTTTATAACGCCAAAGTGCATGATTTTTCGATAATCCTTACCTTCCCGACGGACAAAGGTGGTCCACAGGGTGCGGCCGGTCTCACCATCGAGAATCCGGACAATCACCCCCATGGTCGGATCAAGCTTGCGGCCATACTTGGTCTTGTCCCGCATCTCGACCACCGTGCCGGTGATAACCAGCTGCGCCCCGAGACGACCGGCCAGAGACCTGACCTGCTCCACGTCGGGAGTCTGACCGACCAGGACCCTCATCTGCCGGTATATCTTGCGGACATCGCCCTCCTGGGAGACCAGGTAACTGCCGCTCTCCAGGAGCTCGGCGACAAACACCCGATAAAAAATCGTATCAGCAAGGGGATACCGGGTCTGGTTACTGAAAGGAAGAACGGCGACACGACAGATCTTGCCGCCATCGGGAAGTGAGGCCATCTTCATGATCCCCGGCCGGGCCCGAAAAGAACAGGACGCGAGGAGAACAATCACTGCCGCCGGCAGTAACCACCTGCCTATACGCTTAAATCCGGCTTTTGAGTCCATGGACTTTTTCAGAACTCCTCAATCCAGGCCGGAGGCGCGCCTTTTGGCTCTTCCGCCTGCTTCTCTCCACGGGCGAAACGTTCAAGGTCGTCTATCTTCTTTCTGGTCTCGTTGCCAAGGACATCGCGGATAATCACGGTACAGGCGAGCTTGGTCTTTTCCTTGTTCTCCCTGGGAATGGCAACGTCCATCTGCAGGGGGCGGCCAAAACCTTTAGCCACCCTGATCACATTTTTCGGTAACTTACCGCCTTTTGCCACCTTGATCACGTTATTCGACAACGGCACATCCATCCGCGCCGGCAACTGGTCGCCCTCGGCGACCTTGATCAGTTCACCGGCCCCGGTGCGCATCTCCATGCGCCAGAAGGCAATCGGCACCCGGCCCTCGTGGTTTAAATCAACAATCATGTCACGACCACGGTTCTTGGCCTCAAGCACCATTGCCGGCGGGGTCCGGGCCACCGCCACGTTTTCGGTTGCCACCGCCTTGTTGCCGGCCCGGTCCCAGGCGTAAAGTTCAACATGGTAAATTCCCTCGGCCGCGGGCCAGCCGTCCTTTCCGCGTCCATTCCAGACAAAACGCATGGGCAGGTTGCCGTAACCGTTATAACTCATCTGCTCCTCGCCGTTCTCATCCTTTACCTTGATCCGCCAGCGGGCCACCGGCTCACGCCGGAGCATTCTCGGGATGATGATGACCTTGTCGCGAAAGGCCACCGTGCCTTCGAGCTTTATTCCCTTAAGCTCAAGAACCAGCTTCGGCGGCGAGGAATCGACATTATAGGCGCCGAGAAAGGAGATCTTCTTGCGCCCCGAGGGCCAGTTGATGACCATGGTCACCGGATAACGGCCGTCACGATCCTCCACCCGCCACTGGGACGAGTAGGTATAACCGTCCTTTGACTGGCGGGCGAGCCGGACCCGGCCCCCGGCCTTGAAAAATATCCGCGGCATGTCCTCGTCCGACCAGCGGGTACGGAGCCGGACCTCACAGCTGACCTTTTCCCCCCGCCTTATATTCTCCGGAGCCAGGGAGACCTTTTCGATCTCAAGGGCCTGCTGCTGCTTGGCGACAAAGACATAATCCTTGGGCCATTTCGCCATCACCTTCTGCCCCAGCATGGCCATGAGTCCGGAGACATCCTTTTTTTCGCCAAGGTCGAGAATACGGAGCAGATCGGCCTGGCTGATGCCGCCGGTGCCGGTCCACAGGGTACGGGTATCATCGGTACGGACAAGGTAGAGACTCAAGCCCAGGGCAGGGGCGATATCCTCCTGACGCAGGGAGACGGTGCCGAAGAGGATCAGGTCAACCCCCAGTTCCTCCCGGGCCTGGATGATGTGCCTGGTGTCGAGAAAGCCGAGCCAGCGGACCCGGTTCCGGGCGAGAAAGTCGATTACCGTGTCCTGGTCGATTACATCAAAACCACGCTGGTTAAGCTCCCAGGCAAGATAATCGGTGATTTCAGTGTTGATTCCGTTCTGCCCCCGACTCAAGTCTTCAATGGGCAGGACCGCGATGGTCATCGCCGCGGCGTTTGCAGCCCAGAAGACGCAGAGGAACAAAGCGGTGATTACGATACTGCGATACCTCATTTGCCTTTCCTCCCTTCCAGCCCCCCCGCTGAAATCCGCTTAACCTCTTATTTCGCGGATGCCACGGTCTTGAGCAGGTCTTTGGTCAGATACAGGGTATTATGAAAACTGTCACCCGGGGCCAGACCGAAAAGACGACCGGCCCAGGTCTCGCTGGTTCGCCGGCCACTGGCCTGCCAGAGCACCAGCGACGCCCTGGAATCAATCAGCCTGATGGTCATGGCCAGTTCCGGAAAGGAAAGCGATCCCCTCCTGACCTCGCTGGCCTCGTCGATGGTCCCGACCATAAACGCCTGCACGTTCAGCCGCTGCCCGAGACGCTTGAGGTTGATCAGGTCAATGGGCCGATTGGGTTCAATCGCCTCCTCGCGCATGACACTGTCGACAACGCCCTTGTCAACCACATCGGCTATCCCCATGGCCAAGATCTGGGTGATGACCACGTCGCGGACCCTCTCGGCGGCGAACTGGTCTTTGGAGGTGTTGGCAAATGGCAGAACCGCGACCCGGGTCACCAACCCCAGATCAACGTCTTCGCGGTTGTATGATACCCGTGAATGCCTCAGGCCACAGCCGGAAACCACGGTGGCAAGGGTTAAAACAAGAACAAAGGTTAAACGTCGCATGATCTGGCTCCTTTTATCATTATACCTTAAAGATTGGCTCGTTTCCAGCACTTAATCACTTAACCTGCTGATTTCATGAATGTTTGCCTATCCCGTTATTCCCGGTAAAAACGGTCAATAAGTGGAAAAATTCGCGGTCAACCTGCTGTTAAACATAAACCTGTTCACCGCGGTGGTCTGGTAAACCCCGCTATTCTGCCAGTACAGCCATCTGGTCAGATTCCAGCGGAAGCTGACGGTACCGCTCTGACTGGTGGTATTTTTTTTGGTCAGGATATAGGTCAGATCAAGCTGGGTATTGACACTGGTTTTACTGTTAGCCCCGACACTGAGCACCTGCGATTCAATATATCCCGGATGCCAGGTCCGGGTACCCTGCAGGGTAAAGGAGAGGAGATCGCCGGGATGCCAGGCAAAGCTCAGGCCGCTCACATAGGTGGTAGTTTTGCCCGCCGGGTTATCAACCTCGAGGTAGCGGCCGGAAACGGTGGAGGCAAGACGCGGGGTCAGATCGGAAGAAAACTCCAGGGTTTGGGCCAGACTCTTGTCTTCAGCCCCGGTGGCCACGGTCTCGGTGATGTCATGGGTCAGGGAGTAAAGGCCGCGGAGATCGGGATAAAGCTGGGCGGTGAGGTCAAAGGTATAGTGCTGGTTCCTGCTGACCTTGACCTCGCCGCGCCAGTTGTCGGTATAGCTGCCACTGCTGTTAAGATCAAGGGTGTCAAGGATCGACGAGCCCAGTTGCAGACCGTAGATCCGGCTGCTGTTGTCAAGCTGTCCGCTCTCCCGGCGCCAGGAGTCGCCGACGGTGACGGTGGAATCAAAATAACGGTTCGGGTGCCAGTTGGCGCTGCCGGTCTGGCTCCGGTTCTCACTGTCCCGGCCGGGGTCATATTCTTTTTTATACAGCGACAGACTGTAGGAAAGTTTTACGTTCTCAGACGCCCTCAACCCCAGGGAAAGACTGGTCTGGTTAGTGGTTATGTCGGTGGTGTTTTTCAGCTGGCTCCCGGCCGCGGCAACGGTAACGTCATAGGCCTCAATCTCGGTAAAGGCGGGAAGGGGCGAGGCGAGGGCATAGTCAAGCACCACCTTTACATATACCGCGCTCAGGCCCCCGGCGGGGACCTCAAAGCGCAGGTTCTGGGGATTAAAGGTCACCGAGGAACTGTTAAGGGTAACCTGGGTCCAGTTGCTTCCGTTGGGGCTGGTATACAGGCGCCAGCTGAACGATGACAGCAGAGAACTCAGGTCGCTGGTGGTATAGAGATAGAGGTAATCCACCGTCTGCAGGTCAACCCTGGCGACGATATTATAACCCTGCCCCGGTACCGTGACACTCAGGGCGGCGTTGTTACGGTTGCCGTCGTTAAGGCCGGGGTTATTGCCTAAAGCCCCGGTAAGCGGCGTGGTATCGACCCCGCTCAGGGCCTGGGACAGCACCAGTTTCTGAAACACCAGACCGGCGCTGGTGGCGGTGTTGGCGTTGTCGCTGCTTGAAAAATTATAGGAATGACTGAAGCCGAAAGAAAGACGATCGCGCCAGAATGTCCTGTTGGCGGTAAAACGGGCCAGGTGGGAAACAAAGTCGTACTCGCTGCCGGCAACCCTGTCCTTGTCCTTTTTGGCAAGAAAGTCATAGTAGAGACCAATGCCGCCCATACCCCAGTCGGCGTTGGTGTTGATATGGTCGATCTGGCGATCGCTTGTCCGCGGATCGGAATCCGTATAGTCCCGGTCGCTGCCGACCCCGACATGCAATGACGGCAGCCACCGTCCTTTCCAGGTGCTGTTGATATCCGCCTGTGTTGACCGGGAAAAAACCGGGTCCTTGCCTTCGACCCGGTTTTCAGACTGTGAGGCCGCGAGACTGACGGCAAAGAGGTCATTGTTAACCCCCAGCCGCGCGGCGGGGTTAATGTCCTCGCGGTACAATCCCCTCTCCTGATAGCTCTGGCTGTAACGCAGATCCTCGGAAAGATTCATGGCCCAGGTAAGATCCTGTTCCATGGCCAGATTGGCGGAATGATTTGTCTGCTGCAGAAATCGGCCGTTCATGTCCTCGCTATAGCCGTAAATTCCGGTATAACTCAGGCCATCGGCCATGGCCGCGGGGGCGGTGATCAATAACAGCGCGGGAAAAAGACACAGAAACACCAAGGCTGAAACGTAAGCGCCCGGCCCACCCGTCCTTGCAATAAAATTTCCCCGCTGAACCATCAGAAAGCCCCCCTCGGCTTGATGATTCCGGGCCTTTTAACCAGGCCCGGGAATCCGTTACCGGCTGGGTTTAATCTGCGGCTTGACCCGGTCATAGGTCTTGGGGGCGTGGCATCCGACCACGCAGGTGGCGCCGTTTCTGGTTTTGGTGATGCTGATCGGATACGACCACGCACCGAACGGGACCTCGTAACGGATATGCTTGTACTGATCCGAGGCGTGGGGATCGTGACAGGCGATACAGGTCCGGCCCTTGGCCCGGTTGACGTGGAAGTAATGGAGGTTGTAATTGCCGTCACGGAAATTGGTCAGGGTCTCGGTGGTTCTGGTTTTGGCGATGTCTTTGTTATGACAGCCGAAACAGAGATCGTATTCGCCAGGAGAGTAATCACTGTAGAAGTTAAGCGGGAATTTACGCACCAGCAGCCGGGCGAACTCGGAACCGTGGACGTTGTGGCAGGCGGTGCAGTCGCCGGTTTTCACCGGGCCGTGCTTGCTCTTGCTCGGTTCGATATCGTCGCCGAGGTCCTGATGACAGGAGAAGCAGAGCTTGGCCATCGGTTTTTAAGCAGGCTCTGGTTGTTGGAACCATGGGGACGATGACAGGCGGTGCATTTACCCTGGGCCACCGGCGGATGTTTTGTTTTGGCGGTGTTGATCGCCTTGTATATCTCCGGGGTGGCGTCCTCATGACACATGGCGCACAGGGCGCCCTTTTCAAGACTTCTCTTCAGCTGATACTCGTTGGCGCTGGCATGGGGATCATGACACAGGGTACAGTCTTCCTCCCCCGGCGGATGGACGTCTTCCATCTTCAGGTCATCGGCCTTGTCATCGTGACAGGCGAGACAGATCTTGCCGCCCTGAAGCGGCGCGATCAGAAGTTTCTCGTTCGGAGACGAATGGGGACGATGACAGGCGATACAGTCGCCCTCTTCCACCGGCGAATGGACGTGGGCGCCTTCGAACATCTCCCCCTCGTGGCAGGTAATACAGAGGGCCTTGATGGTATCGCCCTTATAACGCAGCTGAAAACGCTGTTCCGACTGATGCGGATCGTGGCAGCCGGTGCAACCGTCTTCAAGGGCCGGATGGACAACCTTCTGGCTGAACTCTTCCTTTCTCGCCTGGTGACAGACGGTACACAGGTCCTGTCCCTCGCGCTCCACCTCGTTTTCAAGGGAAGAGCCGTGGGGGTTATGGCATGATATACAGATCCCGGCGCCTACCGGGCCGTGGACATGTTTTGCCTTGCCCTTGTCGTTATGACACTTTCCGGTATTACAACCGGCCGTGGCCGGGATGACCTTTTTGAAGTTATATACCCCGCGGCGGAAACGATGGCAGGCGCGGCAATTATTGGTATTGATGGCCGGATGGAGATAGAATTCCCTGAAGCCCTTGGGGATCTTGAGTTTTTTACCCCTGGGGACATAAAAAACCCGGACATCGGCGCGGTCGGGGCCGACCTGGAGCCGGATGGTGTTCATCCCCTTAGAGAGCTTGATCCTGACCCCGATGACCCCGCCCGCGGCCAGGGCGACCTTGCCCTTGGCACTGACCCCGCTGACGGCAACCCTGGCCCCGGGTTTGACGTTGGCGCTGGCGGCCAGATAGATATCACCAGTACTCACCCAGACCCCGTCAGGGGGCGAGACGATCTTCACCGCCGCCCGGGCCGGAACGCAAAACGCGAAAACAAAAAACAAAAGACCAACAAAAAAAACACGGCTGCCGTAACAAGAATTCCCCATCATCATCGCTCCGTTTTTCAGGCTGAAGGCTGAAGGCCCAAAGGGGTACTGCCACCCCGGGCAATCAGATACTTCCACCCCTCCCTTTTTCATTTCCCCCGGTCAATCCGCAGGTCACGGATTTCCCATATAAAGCAGACAGTCTGGAAAACTACAATGGAAGGTGGGGATTGTCAAGGTTGAACGTCTACATGAAGAAACACTTTTTGCAATTACGCAGACGGGGTTCAGGCGGAAGGTGATCAGGGGAAAGAGGTTCAGCCTGAACCCCTGAAAAAAAACAGCGCCGGTCGGAGATTCCGACCGGCGCCGCGGACTGCCGTTTTATGGCGGGTAAGGACTATGCCTTACTTGGCGCCGTGACAGGTCTCACAGCCAGTCGCGGCGGTAGTGTCACCGGCGACATTGTTGGCATAGGTGAAACGGAGCATGTCGGCGTTGGCGTTACCATGGGCCACGTGACAGGAGAGACAGATAACCGTCTCTTCAGCAGCCACGAGGGTGGTGGTGAAAGTGTTGTCGGTAGTATTGGTCGCCAGCGGAATGGCGGGATTATAGATACCACCGTAATTGGTCTGGTAAGCGGCCGGCATGGCGATATCAGTGGGATGCCTGATCCAGTCCGGGGTGCTGTTGGCAGTGCCGGCGCCGGTGTGGAAGGTGCCGTGACAATTGGCGCACAGCTCACTGATGGTACCAGTACCGGTGGTGTCAGCACCCTGGGCCCGCTGCTCGCCAAAATAGATGTTGGCCGCGTTGGTGCTGCCGGAGACGCCGAAGTCAGTGTTCTCAACCCCCTGGACCCCGCTCAGAAAGCGGAAGCTGGTGCCGGTCCCTGTACCGTCCAGCCAGGTGGTGGAGTCGTTGCCGCTGTTGCTGTGATGACCGCCGCCGGTATGGCAGTCGGTACAGCTGAGCTGGGCGGGGAGAGCGGTACCGCCATTACCCGGAGGGGTGTTGACCAAGGTGGCATCAGCGCCAAGAGTGGCGATATCGGCGACATTGTGATGGGTGTTGTCAACAGTACCGGCAAAATAACCGCCGGCCAGGGGATTGGCCGGAACCGCGCCGGCATTACTGACCTGGGGGGCGTTAAAGGTCGCGCCGCGGCCGTTAGTGCCGTTATCCTCAATGGCATGGCAGCCGGCGCAGCCGGAACCCTTGAGCAGATGGGCATACGGGCCACCGGCGGCTTCTGCGGCACCGTCCTGGCTGTTATGCATGGTATGACAGTTGGAACAGACACCGGTCATGGCGGCGCCGGCGAGGCTCGGCAGGACAAAGGCACCCGCGACCAGCATTCCGGCAAGCAAAAGTTTCTTGTTCATTCTACTTTCC
>JAJRZW010000036.1 GCA_024275015.1 Deltaproteobacteria bacterium
ACGCTCTTTTTCCTCGGGGGCCTTGTCGATTTCGTCAAAGGCCGTGGCAGAGGCATAGCCCTTGGTCGAAAGCACCCGGGTGATCGCCGAGGTCAGGGTCGTCTTGCCATGATCGATATGGCCGATCGTTCCTACGTTAACGTGAGGTTTAGTCCTCTCAAATTTTTCCTTTGCCATGGTCCTTGTCCTTTTTCCTTGAGTTCCTGCCCCCGCGGGGCGTTCAAAAACCCTTTATCCTGTGAATTATCTTTTCAGCCTCTCTTCCCCCGACCTCATCATAGGAAGAGTACTGCATGGTAAAACTGCCCCGCCCCTGGGTGGCGCTGCGCAGATCGGTGGAATAACCGAAAAGCCCGGCCATCGGCGCCATGGCCTTAACCACTTGCAGCCCCTGCAACCCGGGTTCCATTCCCAGAATCCTGGCCCGTTTGGCGTTTAAGTCACTGATCACGTCACCAAGATTGGCCTCGGGGACAATGATCTCGAGGGCCATGATCGGTTCCAGCAGAACCGAAGCCCCCCTGTCAAGGGCATCGCGGGTAGCCATGGCCGCCGCGACCCCGAAGGCCTGTTCGTTGGCCTCGTCTTCAAGACCCTCGCCACCGCTTACCCGGACCTGGACATCAATAACCGGAAAGCCGAGAAGAGTACCGGAGTCGAGACTGCCAATGATTCCTTTTTCCACCGCGGCCCAGATCCCGTTCGGGATCTCTTCCGGGGAGCAGTCACGCTCAACCCGTGAACCTTCGCCCCGGGCAAGGGGCGCAATCTCAAGAGTGACCCGGGCATACTGTCTTTTGCCGCCGACCAAGTGATCAAAAACCCCGACCCCGACCGCGGTCCTGCCGATGGTCTCCTTGTAGGCGACCTGAGGCTTGCCGACGTTGGCCGCGACCTTGAACTCCCGCAGGAGACGATCAACAATTATCTCCAGGTTCAGCTCACCCATCCCGGAAATAATGGTCTGTCCGGTGTCGGGATCGGTCTTCATCTTGAAAGACGGATCCTCGCGGGCGACCTTGTCAAGGCTCTGACTCAACCTCTCCTCGTCGGCCTTGCTCCTGGACTCAACCGCGATGGCGATCACCGGTTCCGGAAAATCCATGGTCTCCAGAAGGATATTATCACCGACCTCGCACAGGGTGTCACCGGTGGTGGTAAAGTGCAGACCGACCACTGCGGCGATATCACCGGCAACGACCTCCTTGACCTCTTCACGCTTATTGGCGTGCATCTTCAGAAGCCGACCGATCTTTTCCTTCTTGCGCTTGACCGGATTAAACACCCGCCCCCCGGAGACAATTTTGCCGGAATAGACCCGGATGTAGGTGAGATTATCCACATACGGGTCACTGGCAAGCTTGAAGGCCAGAGCACAGAATCTCTCCTTTGGGCTCGCCTTGCGACTGGTCTCAACGCCCTTGCCATACTCTCCGGTTACCGCCGGCACATCAAGAGGCGACGGGAGATAGCTGACAACGGCATCAAGCAGTGGCTGCACCCCTTTATTCTTAAAGGCACTGCCGCATAACACCGGCACCACGTCATCCCCGAGAGTTGCCCGCCGTACCGCCTGGCGGATCTCCTCCGGGTCTATAGTCTTTTCTTCGAGAAACTTCTCCATGATCCCCTCATCGAAGTCGGCCAACTTCTCGAGGAGATTCATCCGTGCGGCCGAAGAATCTTCTAAGAATTCTTCCGGGATCGGCTCTACCGAGACCCGATCACCCAAAGTGTCATCGTCGAAAAGCAACATCTTCTCCTCGACGAGATCAATAATCCCCCGAAACGTATCCTCACAGCCGACCGGAATCTGCAGCGGCAACGGCGTGGCACCGAGCCGGTCGGTGATCATTTCGACGCAGCGATTAAAATCGGCGCCGACGCGATCCATTTTGTTAATAAATGCGATCCGGGGAATCGCGTATTTATCCGCCTGTCTCCAGACGGTTTCCGACTGGGGCTCAACCCCACCGACGGCACAGAAAACCGCTACCGCACCGTCAAGGACCCGCAGACAGCGTTCCACCTCAACGGTGAAATCAACATGCCCGGGGGTGTCGATAATATTTATGTCATGGTCGCGCCATCGACAGGTGGTGGCGGCAGAGGTAATGGTAATCCCGCGCTCCTGCTCCTGCTCCATCCAGTCCATGACCGCGTTGCCGTCATGAACCTCACCAATCTTATGCGACCTGCCGGTGTAGTATAAAATCCGTTCGGTGGTGGTGGTTTTGCCCGCGTCTATATGGGCCATTATGCCTATGTTGCGGAGCTTCGCAAGAGACATATCCGCCGCGTCCCGATTTCTTATGCCACTTTACCGGCATGATTTTTATCATCTTTCAACCCCTTGATCCGCACAGCGGGAAAAAGGGAAAATGGTTTTTAGCCCAGGTACTGTCTTTTGTCAATCGCTTATTTATTGGACTCGCAATAAATTGCGAACCAACGGCAATCGCACTTCTATCTTGTTGAAATTACGTAGACCCGCTTCCCTTTGAGATACTTGTTACGACTTCATCAACAAATAACCAGGCAAAAGGCTACCAACGATAATGGGCAAAGGCCTTATTAGCCTCGGCCATCCGATGGGTATCGTCCTTTTTCTTCACCGAGGCCCCGCGATTATTGAAGGCGTCAATGAACTCGGCGGCCAGCTTGTCGGCCATGGAACGTCCGGAACGCTTCTTGGAGAAACCCACCAGCCAGCGAATAGCCAAGGCGTTACGGCGTTCGGGACGTACCTCTATGGGTACCTGATAGGTGGCACCGCCGACCCGACGGGACTTCACCTCAAGCCGAGGCCGGACCTGATCCATGGCCTTCTCGAAGACCTCAACCGGTTCAACCTCTTTAACCTTTTCACTGACGATATCCATGGCATCATAAAAAATCGCACTGGCCACACTCTTCTTACCGTCAAGCATGAGATTATTGATGAACTTCGATACCAGAACACTCTTGAAACGATGATCAGGCACTATCCTCTTCTTCTCGGGAACTCTTCTTCTGGGCATCTTCTTACCTGCTGGGAAATATAGGGGAGAGAAATTATTTAGGCCTCTTGGCGCCATACTTGGAACGGCCCTGCTTCCGCCCGTCGACCCCGAGGGTATCGAGGGTACCGCGGACGACATGATAACGGACACCGGGGAGATCCTTTACCCGGCCGCCGCGAATCAGGACAACCGAATGCTCTTGGAGATTATGGCCGACACCGGGAATATACGAGGTCACCTCTATCCCGTTGGTGAGCCTGACCCTGGCGACCTTACGCAGGGCTGAGTTCGGTTTCTTGGGGGTGGTGGTGTAAACCCTTACACACACGCCCCTTTTCTGCGGGGAGCCCTGGAGGGCGGGGGTGTTGGATTTATTCACACTCTTTTTACGGCCCTTTCTGACCAGCTGATTTATGGTTGGCATCTGCCGTCTCCGAATTATATTTTTTTGTGGTCTGGAGATTTAATTCCGTATTTTCTTCTCACCGCAAAAGGCGGTGTTCATTGAAATGGCGTTAATTAAACCATCGTTTCCTTCTTGTCAAGGATATTCACTCTGCCGTATCAAGGTGATAACGAAGATGACCGGTACCGGCAGGTACAAGACGCCCCATGATCACGTTCTCTTTCAGGCCGACAAGATGGTCGACCTTGCCGGCCATGGCGGCATTGGTCAGGACCTTGGTGGTCTCCTGAAAACTCGCGGCAGAGATAAAGCTGTCGGTGGACAGGGAGGCCTTGGTGACCCCGAGGAGCAGGGGCTCGGCCACCGCCGGTTTATGCCCGGAACGAACCAGCTTTTCATTCTCTTCGGTAAAACGCCACCACTCCACCTGCTCACCAAGCATGAAGGTCGAGTCGCCGACCCCGGTAATCGTTACCCGCCGCAACATCTGACGAACGATAACCTCGATATGCTTGTCGTTGATCTTGACCCCCTGGAGACGATAGACCTCCTGGATCTCATTGACCAGGAACTTGGCCAGTTCCTTGACCCCGAGAACCCGGAGGATATCGTTGGGATCAGGAGAACCGGCCATAAGCACCTCGCCGGCCTTGACGTAGTCACCCTCATGGACCGCGACATGCTTGCCCTTGGGGATGAGATACTCCTTAGGCTCACCAATATCGGGGGTAATAACCACCCTTTTCTTGCCCTTGAGCTCCTTGCCAAAGCTGACCCGGCCGTCGATCTCGGTAATGACCGCCAGCTCCTTGGGCTTTCTTACCTCAAAAAGCTCCGCGACACGAGGCAGACCACCGGTAATATCCTTGGTCTTGGTGGTCTCGCGCGGGATCTTGCCGATAACCATACCCGGCTTAACCTCGTCGCCATCGCTAACGATGATAACGGTACCGACCGGGAGGGAGTAACGGGCCATGGCGGTGGAATTGGGCAATTTCATGGTCCTGCCCTTGCCATCCTTGAGCGAAATCCTGGGATTGAGCTGCCCCTGTTTGGGCTGGACAATCATACGGCTGACCTTACCGGTAACCTGATCGGTCTTCTCCTGCATCGACACCCCTTCAAGAATGTCACCGAATTTAATCCGCCCGCCGACCTCACTGATAATCGGGGTAGAGAAGGGATCCCATTCTACCAGGATGGCGTTGGCCTCGACCTTGGCACCGTCAGCCACCAGAAGCCTGGCGCCGTAATTGACCGGATAACGTTCCATCTCACGGTCGTTATCGCCGAGGATGCTGATCTCGCCGTTACGGTTCATGGCCACGATCTCTCCGGATTCACTGACAACGGTATTGATGTCATTAAACTTTACCTTGCCGCCGTGTTTGGTCCGGGATTCGGCCTGTTCCGCGTTTCGGCTGGCGGTGCCGCCGATATGAAAGGTCCGCATGGTCAGCTGGGTCCCGGGTTCGCCGATGGACTGGGCCGCGATAATCCCCACCGCCTCGCCAATATTGACCATATGCCCACGGCCAAGATCCCGGCCATAGCATCTGGAGCAGACCCCGCGTTTGGAACGACAGGTAAGGACCGAGCGCATCATAATCCGGTCAATGCCGACCTGCTCGACCGCCTCGACTTTTTCCTCGGTGAATTCCTCGTCGGCGGCCACCAGGATCTCACCAGAAATCGGATCAATCACGTCTTCCAGCGCAACCCGGCCAAGAATTCTCTCGCCGACGTGCTGGATGATCTCGCCACCCTCAATCAGGGGCTCGGCTAAAATGCCGTCAATGGTACCGCAATCGGGCTCGACAATGGTCGAATCCTGGGCCACGTCAACCAGGCGCCGGGTGAGATAACCGGAGTTGGCGGTCTTAAGCGCGGTATCGGCCAGCCCCTTGCGGGCACCGTGGGTGGAAATAAAATATTCAAGGACACTCAGTCCCTCACGGAAATTGGCCTTGATCGGATTCTCGATGATCGCCCCCGACGGCTTGGCCATCAAGCCACGCATCCCGGCCAACTGCCGGATCTGATCTTTGGAACCACGGGCCCCGGAATCAGCCATGATAAAAATCGAGTTGAAACTGGGAGTTTCATGAATGGAGTTATCAGGAGCGCGGACATACTCTACACTCATCTCGTCCATCATCTCCCGGGTCACCTCCTCGGTGGCCCGGGACCAAATGTCAACGACCTTGTTGTACTTCTCGCCGTGGGTGATGAGACCGCTGTTATACTGTTCTTCGACCCGCATGACCTCATCCTCGCTCTTCCTGAGGATATCGTCCTTGCCCACCGGAATAATCATGTCGTTGATGGAGATGGAAACCCCGGCAATGGTCGAAAACTCATAGCCCATGTCCTTGAGGCGGTCGGCCAGGATAACCGTGGCCTTGCTGCCGCTGTGACGATAGGTGTAGTCGATAAGAGTGCCAAGGGCCTTCTTGGTCAGAGGTTTATTGACCTCGCTGAAGGGAATCGTTTCCGGCAGAAGTTCACCCACCAGGACCCGACCGCAGGTGGTATCAACCATCTCACCGTTAATCCGCACCCTGATCTTCGCCTGTAGGTTCAAAGCCTCATGATCATAGGCAATCCGGACCTCGTCCGGCGATGAAAACACCTTACCCTCGCCCTTCACAAAGAGACGTTCCCGGGTCATGTAATAAAGGCCGAGGACGATGTCCTGCGACGGGAGGATGATCGGAGAACCGTTGGCCGGAGAAAGGATGTTATTGGTCGACATCATCAGCACCCGGGCCTCCATCTGCGCCTCCACCGTCAGCGGTACATGCACCGCCATCTGGTCGCCGTCAAAATCGGCATTAAAGGCGCTGCAGACCAGAGGATGCAGCTGCAGGGCCTTGCCCTCGATTAGCAGGGGCTCAAAGGCCTGCATCCCGAGGCGGTGCAGGGTCGGAGCCCGGTTCAAAATGACCGGGAATTCCTTGACCACCTCGTCAAGGACGTCCCATACCTCTTTGGCGCCTTTCTCCACAAGCTTGCGGGCACTCTTGATGGTGGTGACCAGGCCACGTTCCTCCAACCTATTGTAGATAAAGGGTTTGAACAGCTCAAGGGCCATCTTTTTCGGCAGACCGCATTGATGCAGACGCAGATGGGGACCGACAACGATGACCGTCCTGCCGGAGTAGTCGACCCGTTTACCGAGAAGGTTCTGACGGAAACGTCCCTGCTTGCCCTTGAGCATGTCGGAAAGGCTTTTAAGCGGACGTTTGTTGGGACCGGTGACTGTCTTGCCGCGACGGCCGTTATCAAAGAGGACATCAACCGCCTCCTGTAGCATCCGCTTTTCATTACGAATGATGATCTCTGGGGCGTCAAGCTCGATCAACCGCTTCAGACGGTTATTACGATTAATCACCCGCCGGTAAAGGTCATTAAGATCAGAAGTGGCGAAGCGACCGCCCTCAAGCGGCACCAGTGGACGAAGATCAGGAGGCAGAACCGGAATCACCTCAAGCACCGTCCACTCGGGGCGGTTACCGGAATCTTTGAATGCCTCAACCACGTTGAGACGCTTGGCCAGCTTCTTCCGTTTGGCCTCACTGCCGGTCTGGCGCATCTCCTCGCGCAGACTTACCGACAGGGCCGTAAGATCAAGAGCCTTGAGCATATTACGGATGGCGGCGGCACCGATACCGACGGTAAACTGCCCCGGATGTTCCTGGCGTAGCTGCTGGTATTGCTGCTCGGTCAGAAGCCCCCCCACCGGAATCGACGGGTTCTCGGAGGTCACGATTACATAGGAATCAAAGTAAAGGACGCGTTCAAGCTCCTTCAGGGTCATATCAAGAAGGTTGCCGATCTTACTCGGCAGACTCTTTAAAAACCAGATATGGGCCACCGGGGCGGCAAGCTCAATATGGGCCATACGCTCACGCCGGACCTTGGACTGAATGACCTCGACCCCGCATTTCTCGCATACCACGCCACGGTGCTTCATCCGTTTGTATTTACCGCAATTACACTCGTAGTCCTTGACCGGGCCGAAGATCTTGGCACAGAAAAGGCCGTCGCGCTCAGGCTTGAAGGTCCGGTAATTAATGGTCTCCGGCTTCTTGACCTCACCATGGGACCACTCCCGGATCTTGTCCGGCGAGGCAATGGAGATCCTGACCGATTTAAAATTTACCGGCTTCTTGGCCTTCTCAAAAAATGTAAAAAGTTCATCCACGGTGTCACCCCCGGGTTGTATGGCTTATTTATGATTAACCTTGTCCGTAAGGCGCAGGCTGTTGTTATTCCTGAATCATCTCGACGTCAAGACAAAGGCCGTGCAGTTCCTTGACCAGGACATGGAATGACTCCGGCAACCCCGCCTCAATGAAATTATCACCCTTGACGATCCGTTCATACATCTTGGTCCGGCCGTTGACGTCATCGGATTTAACGGTGAGGAATTCCTGCAGGGTATAAGCGGCGCCGTAGGCCTCCATGGACCAGACCTCCATCTCTCCCAGTCTCTGGCCGCCAAACTGGGCCTTGCCGCCGAGAGGCTGCTGGGTAACCAGGGAATACGGGCCGGTGGAACGGGCATGGATCTTGGTATCGACGAGGTGATGGAGTTTCATGATGTACATGACCCCGACGGTAACCAGGTTGTCAAAACGCTCACCGCTCAGACCGTCATAAAGAACCGATTGCCCGACCTCATCAACTCCGGCGGCAACCAGAAGCTGCCTGATCTCCCCCTCCTCGGCCCCGTCAAACACCGGGGTGGCCATATGTACCCCGGTCTCGCCAAGACGGACGGCAAGATCAATGAGGTCGTCATCAGACAAACCGCTTACCAGCTGATCATATTCATCCTTTGAATATACGCTCTTGAGTTTTTCCTTTATCGTCTTCAGATCACCAGCCAGGGCCATTGCCTGCATCTGCTCGCCAAGCCTCTTTGCGGCAAGGCCGAGATGGGTCTCAAGGATCTGACCGACGTTCATTCGCGAGGGAACACCGAGGGGATTGAGGACAATATCCACCGGGGTGCCATCGGCAAAGAAAGGCATATCCTCGACCGGAAGAATACGCGAAACAACACCCTTATTCCCGTGGCGGCCGGCCATCTTGTCACCCACCGACAACCTTCTCTTGGTGGCGACATAGACCTTGACCATCTTGATCACCCCGGGGGGGAGATCATCGCCTTTGCGCAGACGGGTAATCCTGGCCTCGTAACGTTTCTTCACCAGGCTTACCTGGTTGTCATAACGTTCGAACAGAAGGGCGATTTCACCTTCGAGTTTGTCGCGGTCGCTGAAATCAAGCCGGGACAATTCCTTTGACGACAATTTTTCCAGGGCCTTGCGGTTCAGCTGCGCCCCATTCTTGACCAGGGTACTGCCCTCGGCATCCCTGACATCGGTCTTTGCCTTCCTGCCGACGATCAAGTCGGCGAAGGCATTGCGGACACTGGTGGCCAGAGCGACGATTTCGTCTTCCATATCTCGGCGGAGGATCGCGACCTCGGCTTCGTCGATGGCCTTGGCCCGCTCATCCTTTTCCATTCCCTTGCGGGAAAAAACCTTGGCGTCGATGACCACGCCCTGGGCTCCCGGCGGAACCCGCAGGGAGGTATCCTTTACATCACCGGCCTTTTCCCCGAAGATCGCCCGCAGGAGTTTTTCCTCCGGCGACAGCTGAGTCTCGCCCTTGGGAGTAACCTTGCCCACCAGGGTATCGCCGGGACGGATCTCTGCCCCGACCATCACCACCCCGGATTCATCGAGGTTGCGCAAACTATCCTCGCTGACATTGGGGATGTCACGGGTAATCTCTTCAGCCCCTAATTTGGTATCCCGGGCCACGGTCTCAAAACCTCGATATGAATCGAGGTATAGACGTCATCCTTGATCAGCTTTTCGCTCACCAGGATCGAATCCTCGTAGTTATAGCCGCGCCAGGGCATGAAAGCGATGGTGACATTCTGCCCCATGGCCAATTCACCCTGGTCGCAGGCAGGACCGTCGGCAAGGAGGTCACCCTTTTTCACCCGGTCGCCGGGACGGACCACCGGCCGCTGGTTGAAACAGGTGTTCTGATTCGATTTCTTGTTCTTGTCCAGATGGTAGACCCCGACCCCGGTCTCAAAACCGTCGGTGCCGGGCTGCTTATAACGAACCACAACCCGGTTGGCGTCAACGTCTTCCACCACCCCTTCACCACCGGCAAGAAGACAGACCCCGGAATCATGGGCAAGGTTTTTCTCAAGCCCGGTCCCAACCAGCGGCGCACTTGTCCTGAGAAGAGGTACCCCCTGACGCTGCATGTTCGAACCCATCAGGGCGCGGTTGGCGTCATCGTTTTCAAGAAAGGGAATCAGGGCCGCGGCCACACTGACCAGCTGATTGGGGGCGATATCCATATAGGTGACATCATCAGCGCCGACGGTAACCACCTCGCCGTTCTGACGGGCGATGAGGATATCGCTGGCGATCTTGCCTTTTTCCTGCGGCACCCTGGCCGGGGCAACCACCTTACCCTCTTCATTCAGGGCACTGAGAAATTCAACCTTGTCAGTGACCTTGCGATTGTTCACTTTACGGAAAGGGGTCTCGATAAAACCGTAATCGTTGATCCGGGCGTAGGTAGCCAGCGAGACAATAAGTCCGATATTCGGCCCCTCCGGGGTCTCAACCGGACAGATACGGCCGTAATGGGTGGGATGGACATCACGAACCTCAAACCCGGCCCGTTCCCGCGACAGACCACCCGGCCCCAAAGCGGAAAGACGACGTTTATGGGTAACCTCGGAAAGAGGGTTGGTCTGATCCATGAACTGCGACAACTGGCTGGTACCGAAAAATTCCTTGATCGCGGCGGTGATCGGCTTGGGGTTGATCAGGTCGTGGGGCATCAGGGTCTCGATCTCCTGGATCCCCATACGTTCCTTGATCGCCCGCTCCATCCGCACCAGACCCATGCGGTACTGATTCTCGATCAGTTCCCCCACGGTCCGGACCCGACGGTTACCTAAATGATCGATATCATCAACCACACCTTGGCTGTCTTTCAACCGCACCAGACCCCTGACACTCATGATGATGTCATCACGGGTAAGAATCCGCTGATTGATATCGGTATCAATGCCTAATTTGGCATTGAGTTTGAATCGGCCGACCTCGGAGAGATCATAGGTGTCGGGATCGAAAAAGAGTTTATCGACAAAGGCACTCGCCACCTCCTGGGTCGGGGGACTGCTGGGTCGCAGACGACGATAAATCTCGATCTTGGCTTCATCGGGGTCAACAGCTTTATCAAGCGCGAGGGTTTTGCGAAAGGAATCACTGACATTGATTCCGTCGATGAACAGGACCTCAATCCTTTTGATCCCGGCCTTTATCACCTCGTCGATCATTGACTCGGTCAACTCGGTGTTGATCGGGATCAAAACCTCGCCGGTGGCGGGATCGATAAGATCGATGGCGGTAAACTTGCCCACCAGGGTCTCAACCGGAACCTTGATCTCCTTAACCCCTGCCTTGACGATCTTTTTCGCCAGGGCCTTACCGATCTTGCGATTCTCCCTGGCGATGACCTCACCCGATTCCGGGTCAATAATGTCATGGGGGGCACGCTGACCGACCATTATCTCGGGATCAAAGGCCTTATGAAGCTTGCCCCGTTTTACGGTCAGAATCTCTTTTTTATAAAAATAATCCAGCAATTCCCCGGCCGAGTAGCCGAGGGACTTGAGCAGGGTGGTAACCGGAAATTTACGCCGGCGGTCGATACGGACATGAAGGATATCCTTGGCGTCAAATTCAAGGTCGATCCATGAGCCCCGGACCGGGATAATCCGGGCCGAATAGAGGAGCTTACCGCCGGAATGACTTTTGCCGCCGTCGTGGCTGTAAAACAGACCCGGTGAACGCTGCAGCTGGCTGACAATCACCCTTTCGGTGCCGTTGATTACATAGACACCATCCTTGGTCATCAACGGAACGCTGCCTAAATAAACCGACTGCTCCTTGATGTCGCGGATATTCTTGACTTCGGTGTCGGGATCGACACTATAGGTCACGAGCCTTACGGTGATCTTCACCGGCACGTCGTAGGTCATGCCGCGCTCGGCACACTCGGCCACGGTGTACTTGGGCTCACCGAACTCATAGCCGACAAACTCAAGCGAGCAGGTGCCGTTATAATCGTTTATCGGAAAGACGCTCTTGAAGATCGCCTGAAGACCAAAGTCACCGCGTTCCTCAGGCTTGGTGTGATACTGCAGAAACTTTTCATAGGACTGCCGCTGCATGGCGATGAGATGCGGTATTTCAACGACCTTGCTGGTTTTGGCAAAACTCTTTCGTACTCTGTTGAACCTTTTCATTCGGCTCTTCCCCTGCAGTTAACCATTAATTTCGACCGGGATCCGGCCCCGAAAAATGACGGCGATACCCGAAAAGGCCGCCTCCGCGTCTTGTGTCCTGACCAGTGAACGACGAGATGCACGGACTGACAAAAACAGCACTATGTCAAGGGATTAGGTCACCCCCAACAGACTACGTCCAGCCACTCATGAATCAGGTGGATTCAAGAACGAAACAAACGCTACAGGGGCAAAATAAGCCCCGTAGCGTCTGGACATTCATGATTTTCCCGGATGAACTAAAACCGCCACTCTCCACGGTTGTTGTCGTATCGCGGAAAAAGAAAACTTTATTTAATCTCGGCGGAACCGCCTGCGGCCTCGATCTTAGCTTTGATATCCTCAGCCTCGTCCTTGGCCACACCTTCCTTGAGGGCTGCGGGAGCGCTCTCAACCAGACCCTTGGCCTCTTTCAGACCAAGGGCGGTGATGGCGCGGACTTCCTTGATGACCTGAATCTTCTTGTCGCCGACGCCGGTGAGAATGACGTCAAACTCGGTCTTCTCTTCCACAGAACCGCCGGCATCACCACCCGCGACTCCGGCGGCGGCCACGGCCACCGGAGCCGCGGCGGAAACGCCGAATTTTTCTTCCATCTCCTTGATCATCTCGGAGAGCTCAAGGACACTCATATTGGAAATGAATTCAATCACATCGTCTTTACTGACAGCCATGGTAAAACCTCCAAACTTTTAAAAGATAATTTGCTTAATTTTCGTTCTGATCTTTCTGGTCCGCAATTGCCTGCAACAGATACAGCGCCTTACGCGGCACTCCGCTCAACACCCGTACCAGACCAGTCGGAACCGCATTCATAACCGACATCATCCGGGCCAGGAGAACCTCACGGCTCGGGAGCTTGGCCAGGGCGGCAAGATCGGCCCCGGAGAGGGCTTTGCCCCCCATACAGGCATTCCTGATCTCAAGTTGCGGGTTGTCCTTGGCAAAGTCTACCAGAACCTTTGCCGGGGCTACGGGGTCGTCGTAAGAAACCGCCACCGCAGTGGCACCTGTGAATTCATCCTGCATTGATTCAAAGGTGGTTCCGGTTACCGCCCTGCGCAGCAGGGTGTTCTTGGCAACCCGGATCTCGGCGTTGTTCTTCCTGAGCTCACTGCGGAGCTCTTCGAAGACGCTTACTTTCAGACCCTTGTAGTCCGTAAGGATGGCGATCTTGGCCTTGCTGAAACTGTCGTTCAGCTGCTGAACCAGTGTCTCCTTTTCGTCACGGTTCAAACTGCTACCCTCCTCTTTGGATTTGGATCCTTTTTTAAGGTTAAGCAAGCCTTAGGTCGTTCAGAACAAACAGACTCTCAGCAAAAAAAACGGCGGCACCGGGTTAACCACCGGGCATTACCGATATTTTAATTCTTGCCAGTCTCTTGGTCTCGGTAGGCCGGTAAAGATCACCGTTTAAACGCCCGGGAAGGCGCACCCACGGTCTCTGACGCCGGACTGCTTAACTGCTCTTTTGATACCGGAGTCCCGGTATCACCTGATTCCCCGGTTGCAAACCGGGTATTAAAAAAAAGCGCGGTTACAGGTCGCCCTGTCAACCCACCTGTTTGATCGCGTTGCGGGCATCGAGGGGGTCAACCTTGAACCCCGGCCCCATAGTAGTGGATACGGCAATACTGCGAAAATAAACGCCCTTGGCCGATGACGGTTTAATCTGTTGCAGACGGTCAATCATCGCCACTACGTTCTCCAGCAGTTTCTCGGCCCCGAATGAGACCTTGCCGACCATGACATGGACGATTCCGGCCTTGTCGACCTTGAAATCAACCTTGCCGCCCTTGACCTCGCCGACAACCCGGGCAACATCAAAAGTGACAGTACCTAACTTGGCGTTAGGCATCAGGTTACGCGGCCCCAGGACTCGGCCGATCTTACCCACCGTCGCCATCATATCCGGGGTGGCTATGGTCTTTTCAAACTCAAGCCAGCCGCCCTTGATCTTGTCGACATACTCATCGCCGCCGGCGTAGTCGGCCCCGGCATCCAAAGCCTCCTGGACCTTCTCACCCTGAGCGAAAACCAGAACCCTCTCGGTCTTGCCGGTGCCATGGGGAAGGACAACGCTAGAACGTACCATCTGGTCGGCGTGACGGGGATCGACCCCGAGACGGACAGCGATATCCAGCGACTCGTCAAACTTGGCAAAATTCTTTGCCACCGCAGCCTTGACGGCATCATCAAGGGTGTAAAGCGTCTCGCGATCAATATCGCTGACCGCTGCCTGATATTTCTTACCTCTTTTAGCCATGATCCCTTACCCGGATTTTCTTTTTTAAAAAAACACTCCCGGTGCCGCTGCCGAACCAGAATAAAGGGCAACGAAACCGATGAAATCAGTCAACAACAGTTATGCCGCAGCTCCTGGCAGTACCCGCGACAATCCTGACCGCCGCGTCAATATCATAGGCGTTCAGGTCGGGCATCTTGATGGTGGCGATTTCCTTAAGCTGCTCCCGGGAAACCATGGCGACCCGTTCCCGCTTGGGATTGGAAGACCCCTTGTTGAGCTTGCAGGCCTTGAGCAACAGGCTTGAGGCCGGAGGGGTCTTGGTGATAAAGGAAAACGAACGATCAACGTAAACGGTGATCACCACCGGCACGATCGAATCACCAAGTTCCTGGGTCTTGGCGTTAAACGCCTTGCAGAACTCCATGATATTCACACCCTGCTGACCCAGGGCCGGACCAACCGGAGGCGAGGGATTCGCCTTGCCGGCCTGGATCTGCAATTTTATATAACCCTGTATCTTCTTTGCCATTTTCTTACCTCGAAATCCTGTCTAATGATAAACTCGTAACACTTCATGGAATGGCTAAACAATAATAATTCGATATACAGGAGGTGGTGTCCTTTAGTGAACAAAACCATATCCCGCCATGGCGGGACCGAACGCACAAAAAAAGGACACCGCAAAGCCGTAGATCGGAATTATTGCGACGCCATCATATTAATGACCAAGGGTCATCCCTTGGTCACCTGAATAAATTCCAATTCAACCGGGGTCTCCCGGCCAAAGACACTGATCATGACCTTGACCCGTCCTTTTTCCGGATAAACCTCGACCACCTGTCCCTGGAAATTGGAAAAGGGGCCGTCGGTAACCCTTATCACGTCGCCGACCTCGTACATGACCTTGGGCTTGGGCTTGAGCGCACCATCCTTGATCCGGCCGATGATCTTCATCGCATCTTCATCGGGCAGAGGCTGAGGATTAAGGTCGTCACCGACAAAACCGGTTACCTTTGGAGTACCCCGCACCGTATGCCAGGTCTCGTCATTAAGGTCAACATTCAGGAGGATATATCCGGGAAAAAACTTACGCGACGAGGTCTTCCGGGAACCCTTTACCATCTCCACCACCTGCTCGGTGGGGACCAGGACCTCGCCGAAAAGTTCCTCCTGCCCGGCGTTTTTTATCCGCTCTTCAAGACCAGCCTTAACCTGCTCCTCAAAGCCGGAATATGTATGCAGTATGTACCAGGATCGCGCCATGGTTAACTCTTCCCTCCTGGATCTAATCCAGTATAAATCCAACCAGTTTGCCAAGGAGCAGGTCAACGGCGCCAAGATAAAAAGCGACCAGAGTACTCATGACGATTACCACCACGGTGGAACTGATGGTTTGCTTTCGAGTCGGCCATGAAATCTTGCCGAATTCGGTCTTGACCTCGGAAAGGAAGGTCCTGACGCTGACCCTTTTAGCTACGGAGTCCGTCACGGCGACGTTCTTACCATCACGATCGGCTTTTTTCTTTCTGGACTGCGCCATACCTGAACTCCCTCGGGTTTCCTCTGTCCGCAAACAAAAACTCCCAGTCACATGACTGTTCATTCCAGCACGGTGTCCCGTCTTGTTTTCCTGGCAGGCCAGGAGGGACTCGAACCCCCAGCATCCGGATTTGGAGTCCGGCGCTCTACCAATTAGAGCTACTGGCCTACTATATTTGTTGGCCTCGCCATAAATTGCGTATCAACGGCAATTGCACTTATAACTTATTGAAATTACGTGGGGCCGCTTCCGTTTGAGATACTTGTTACGAATTCGTCATAAAGGGTATCCTGAAAAATGATTAATTTTCAGGATACCCTTTATTTTGTTTCTTTGTGATTTGTATGGGTCTTGCAGAAGCGGCAGTACTTCTTCAGCTCAAGCTTCTGCGGGGTCTTGCGTTTATTCTTGGTGGTTGAGTAGTTCCTCTGCTTGCACTCGGTACACCCCAAGGTAATTATGTCCCTCATCACGATACTCCCGCATCAGGGGGGGACAAGCCCCCCTTATGATTAAGACCGACTACGGCCGTAAATTACTCGATAATCTTATTGACCACACCGGCGCCGACGGTACGACCGCCCTCACGGATGGCAAACCGCAGCCCCTCTTCCATCGCGATCGGGGTGATAAGCTCACCCTCGACGGTGACGTTGTCCCCGGGCATTACCATCTC
>JAJRZW010000037.1 GCA_024275015.1 Deltaproteobacteria bacterium
AATATCTAGGTGACCCAAAAAACGGGCCGGACCGGTACGGCTATAGGTCATGACATAGGAAAATTTCCGTTCATCTTCCCCCGGAGTTAACGGAGCAGCCGCTTTTATCGTCGCGGCGGGAGGATCATCCTCCCGGGCCGCCGCCACCCGCGGCATAACGGTTTTAAAGTCACAGAGACCGCATTTACGGCAGCCGTGATAGCGGCAGTCAGGGGTGTATTCCCCCCGGTCGGCCTTATCGCACTCCGCGGCTAAAAATTCCGGCTCAACCCCACAGTCGAGATGGTCCCATGGCAGTGGCGCCTCTGAAGGCAGACCCTGATGATAACTCTCGGCGTTGACGCCGCGTGCATCTATCGCCCTGGTCCAGGTATCAAGGCAAAACCACTCGGACCAGGCGTCAAGACGGGCGCCGTCGCGCCAGGCGGCCTCAATGACCTGGGCAAGACGACGATCACCACGGCAGAGAAGCCCCTCAAGCCAGCTCATCTCCGGGTCGTGCCATTTAAGACTGAAACGCTTACCGGGCAGCATCTTCTTCAAAAATCCAATCCGCTCCCGTCCGGCCGCGATCGACATCTGCGGCTGGCGCTGAAAGGGGGTATGAGGTTTGGGCACAAAGGTGGCGACACTGACGTTTATCCGCCCGCCGCCACCCTGCCCGGCCGCTTTTTTTACCAGATCGACAATGGCGCTGATGTCGGCGTCGGTCTCGGTGGGAAGGCCGAACATGAAATAAAATTTCAGGTGTTTCCACCCAAGCCTGAAGGCAGCCTTGGCGGCGGCCATGAGATCGTCCTCGCTGATCCCCTTGTTTATCACCTGTCGCAGACGCTCGGAACCGGCCTCAGGGGCAAGGGTGAAACCAGTCTTGCGTACCTTCTTTATCTCGCTCATCACCTCCGGGGTCAGAGTCCCGACCCGCATCGACGGCATGGACAGCGACACCCGGCGGGAAAGAAACTCATCAACCAGGGCTGCCAGTATCTGCGGCAAGCATGAATAATCACCAGTGGAAAGTGACAGCAGAGCCAACTCGTCAAAACCCGAGGCATCAATGCCATCCCGGGCCAATTGCAGGATATCGGCCGGAGTCCGTTCCCGGGCCGGACGGTAGATGATCCCGGCCTGACAGAAACGGCAACCGCGGGTGCAACCGCGGGCGACCTCAATTCCGAGACGGTCATGGACAATGCGGCTGGTGGGAACCAGGGGCTTTTTCAGGTGGTCAACGCGGTCGATGTCAGCAAGGATACGACGACGAACCTTGTTATAACCGGGGTAAAGCACGTCCATACCGGCGAATTGGCCCGACTCATCATAACAGGGGGCAAAAAAGGCCGGGACATAAACCCCGGTAATCCCGGCCAGCCGTTCCAGAGTCCGAAGCCGCGAAAGCCCCTGATTCCGGGCGGCGATAACGGTATCAGCAATCTCAAGCACCGCCTCCTCGCCATCGCCGAGGAGGATGGCGTCAAAAAAATCCGCCACCGGCTCAGGATGAAAGGCGCAGGGACCGCCGCCGATAACCAGGGGGGCGTCTTCACCCCGGTCGCGGGCGTAAAACGGCAGACCGGCAAGGTCGAGGATAGTAAGGATATTACTGTAACAGAGTTCATAGGGAAGGGTGATGGCGAGGATATCAAACTGCCCCAGTCCCCGGCGTGACTCGAGGGAAAAGAGCGGCAGCCCACGGCGGCGCAGGATCTCCTCAAGATCGGGAGCGGGACAGTACGAACGTTCGGCAAGAAGATCGTCACGACCGTTTATGAGGTGATAGAGAATCTGCAGGCCCTGATGCGACATGCCGATCTCGTAGAGGTCGGGAAAGACAAGGGCAAAACGCAGGGCGGTGTTGTGCCAATCTTTCCTGACCAGGTTAAACTCACCGCCGCTGTAGCGCCCCGGGCGGCGGACCATCATAAGGATATTTTCCAGTTCGTCAGCAGCAATCGGGCCGTCGGCGAGGTCGATTTTTTCATCTGTCATTTATTTCATCTCTACCAGTTTAAACAACGGCGGCCAGGAGAGGGAAAAATCCGGCGCTGGCCCCACCGCCACCGGCCCCTGAAGTTTTAGAGTGAGACGACCTTTGGGAGTTTCGACGCCAATCACGGTCGGAATCCGGCAGCCGGGGTCTTGATAACGGGAATAATCAAGGCTGAAGAGGAGCCGTCCCCGACGGTCAAGCACGGCCTGGGAAATCAACTCCCGCCGGTCGGGATCAAACACCACTTCACGGATATCCCCGGCGTCCGCGGTGGCAAAACGGATGATCGCCAGGCCCGGCCGCGGCCCCGGTTCCACCCTGAGGATATGAATATCCCCCGGCGGCAGGTGGGCGGTCAGAAGATAAAAAGAATCATCCGGGGGCCGCGAAAAGACCGCCTTTACCCCGGCCGCGGAAAGCGGACCGGTATAGACCGTGGCCAGGGGAATATTGACCACGGTAAAACGGCCATCAACAACGGCAAGGATCAACAATGGCCGCCCGAGAGGATCAACCGCGGTGAGTTTCATCATCCCCGGGGCCGCGACCACGACTTCGCCCTCGGCCCGGCGGTCGCGCCAGAAGGAATCAAACTCGGCCACAAACCCGGCATCAATGGTAGACGGACATTCCTTCTGGGCCAGGGCAAAGGCGGAAAAGGCGGCCATAACCCGGGTCCGATCCCCCCCGGAAAATTCAGGCCGGGCCGGGGTAAACACGGCGCAGGCGGCAAACAGCAAAACCGACAATGGCAAGGCAAGGGAATATAGAAAGTTTCTCATCCAAGACAGGGGAATGGAAAAAACAAAAAAAAAAAAACGGTACAGCCAGACAGGATGAGCAATTTACATTTTGCCCATGACGCCTGGAGCGGGAGAAAAAAGCATTTTTCAAGATACCCATAAAATGGCTCATGAACCCGGGCGCAGGGCCTCTATCTTCTTCCTGAGCATGATCTTGCGGGCCTTGTCTGCGGTCCCGTCCATGGCCTGGCGATAAACCCTGACCGCCTCGTCCTTTCTGCCGACCCGGCGCAGAGCGTCACCCAGGTGTTCACGAATGAGATTATCATCAACGGCCAGGGCCAGGGCCTTGCGTAATTGCGCCACCGCCTGTTTAAACTTAGCCTGCTTGTAGAGAAGCCAGCCATAACTGTCACGAATAGCACCGTCGTCCGGCTTGAGGCGCATCGCCTTCTTGAGATAAGTCTCGGCCTTGTTGATATTTTCGCCGCGCTCGATCCAGGTATAGGCGAGATAGTTAAGGGCGTACGCCTGCATGGGATCAAGCTCGACCACCCGGGCCATGGACTTCATCGCCGCAGAGACATCGCCTTTTTTGTCAAGGAGGAGACCGTTTTCAAAGTACATATCGGGATCATCGGCAAAAAGACGCAAGGCCCGGGCCATGACCACGCCGGCCCGATCAAACCGTTTACTGGCCCGGCACAGACGCGACTGGTAGATAAAAAAACTCTTGCGGGCCGTCTTCTTGTCCCGGGTATGGCGATCAAGAAAATCAAGTGCCGCCGCGGTCCGCCCCCCCTGCTCTAAAATCCGCGCCGCCAGCAGGACCGACTCTTCATAAACCGCGGAACCGGGCTCGACCTTTTTCAACTCAGCCAGAGCGGCATCATCCTTTTTCTGCTCATGGTAGATGGCGCCGATTAAAGAATGGGCCTCGGAAAAAGACGGGTCTTCCTTGAGCGACCGTTGCAAGAGAGCAAGGGCGCGGTCGTATTGTCCGGCGTCGATCATGATCCGGGACATGGCCAGATCACTGCGCCGGATATCGCTGGTATAGGAACGCAGCTCCTCCAGCTCAGACATGGCCTGATCCGTGCGCCCCAGGAAACGATAGAGATCGGCAAGAAGGTAACGGGCCTTCTCTTCCACCGGATTTTCCGCCAGGATCCGTTTGTATACCGCCTCAGCCTTACCATAGCGTTTGCTCCGCTGATATAAGCGGGCAAGCATAAAGGCGATGCGGGGGGAAAATTTTATCTTGAGCGATTGCTCATAGGCTGCGGCGGCCTTGTCGACCAGCCCCATCTCCTGATAGAGACGGGCGAGATAATGATAACCGATAAAGGACTCCGGGTACCGTTTGACCATGGCCTCGATCACCCGCCTGGCCTCGGTGAACTTACGGTTGCGGGCGTACATCGATCCCAGCATCAGGGGGACGTTGCCGTTATCGGGATCAACGGCGATCACCGCCTGATACGCCTTTTCCGCCTCGTCAAGTTTACCCATGGCGGCATAGAGGTTGGCCAGGATCAGACGGGAAGATGTATCTCCTGGGTGCGACTTGATGATTTTGTGGAGCCAAACCACCGCCTGCTTCTTCTTGTCCATGTTGATCAGCAGAGTGGCAAGACGCCGCATGACCTCAAGGGCGCCGGGGTCGCATACCAGGGCCTTCTCATAGGCCTCCCGTCCCTCTTCGTAATTCCCTTCAAGCTCGGCGGTGCGACCCCAGAGAAAATAAAAATAGGAACACTCAGTATCGACCTCGTCGACAGGGCCATCAAGGCCGCCGGCAAGCCGGGCCCGGGGCGGGGCCGTAACCCCGCCACAGCCGCCGAGGGAGGCGAAAACACAAATAATCGCAACCAGGGAGATGATATTTTTTTCCAGACCAGATGCATGGAAGTTACGCTTATCTTTCTTAAGGATGGGTAAACCGGGACGCATACGCGATCAGTATCCACAAATAGAGGATTATGGCAGATTTTTCATTTTTTTCCCACAGTTAAAAAATAATGATGGAATCGTAACAGCTCTCCGCGCAGGCGTCTTCGGCGATTTCCGAAAAAAACGGCGGGCGGCGGGGCGGGGAGATGTTACGAGTCCATCAAAAAATTATCCACCACGGCCATGATCCGGCGGTGAACGGTATTGATGTCAGCGGCGGCATTGATCCGGATGATATTGTCGCGGCGCAATTGTCGGAATATCTCTCCCACCCGTTCAAGATAATCGGCCTGTTCAAAGTCGTTGGGCTCCTCGCCGCGGATAGCGGAAATCCGTGTCCGCCCCACCGTGACTGGGGTCTCAAGGATGACAAAGAGGTCAGGTTCGGGGGCAAAGGCCCGGTTAAGGTCAATTATGGCCGCGACATCACCGCCACGGGCCCCCTGGTAGGCGGCGGTTGAAAGATAATAGCGGTCACAGAGAACATCATGACCAGCGGCAATCCCGGGGGAGATCAGGGTCGCGACATGCTCCCGGCGGTCGGCGATAAAGAGATCAAGTTCATCCTGCAGACTCAATTCATCCCGCCGACGGAAAAGCTGCCGCAGTTTCTTGCCGTATACGCCGGCGGTGGGCTCAAAGGTCTCGACCACCTGACGTCCCTGCTGCCGCAGCTTCTCTGCCAGGAGTTTCATCTGGGTGGTCTTGCCGGTACCGTCAATACCCTCAAAGACAATGAACATTCCTCAGCCACCTCCCCGGCCGCGATTGGTGGCAATATCCGCCGCCGTCTTCACCGCCGCCGCCAGGCTGTCAACCGAGGCCCGGCCCTGACCGGCGATATCATAGGCAGTGCCGTGATCCACCGAGGTCCGGACCAGGGGCAGCCCCATGGTGTAATTAACCCCGTCGGCAAAATGCAGGAGTTTGAAGGGAATCAGGCCCTGATCATGATACATGGCTACCACCGCATCATAATCCCCGGCCGCGGCCCGGGAAAAGACAGTGTCCGGCGGCAGAGGATCGCTGACGCTGATGCCCTGCGCCCGGGCCGCGGCCGCGGCCGGACGGATTACCCGCTCCTCCTCGTCACCGAACATTCCCGCCTCACCGGCATGGGGGTTAAGTCCGGCCAGGGCCAGACGCGGCCTCCTGATCGCGAAATCACAACGCAGACTCGCGTCGGTAAGAGAAATCACCCGAAGGATCTCCGCCGTTGTCAGGGAGACGACCACATCTTTTAAACTCATGTGAATGGTGGCCAGGGTAACCCGAAGGCGGTCGCCGGCCATCATCATCCCAAAATCCGCCTCAGCGCATAGATGGGCCAGCATTTCGGTATGGCCGGGGAAATGATAGCCGCCCCGGTTCAAAAACTCCTTGGCTACCGGGCAGGTAACCAAGGCCGCGGCCGTACCGTTCAAGGCGAAAAGGGCGGCGGTTTCGATATACTGCCCGGCGGCACGACCGCAGGTAACATCGGGACGGCCCCATACCAACCCGGCGGCAAGTTCGGAAACAGAGAACACCGGTACCGTCCCGGCAACGATCTCATCCCCGGGCTGCCAGGGGATAAGATCGACCGGCAGGGCAAACTCGGCCGCGGCCCGGGTCAGGACCGACATATCCCCGACCACCACCGCCCGGATCCCGGCGATCCCGGCGGCAAAAAGTTTAAGGCTGATCTCAGGGCCGATACCGGCCGGACAGCCCATGCTGATGGCGATTATTGGTTTCAAGATTTCACGTTAAAATTACGCGAGCGATCAATCCCCCCTGATGCAAAAAAGATCGCACTCTGTGTAACAGCCCGTTAAAAAACGGGCTGGTCGCGGCTGATGTCCGCGCCGTCGATTTTGCCGGGTTGAAAAAGCCATGACAGCTTTTTCAACACTCTGGCAAGGAGTTTAAGGAACAGTGCCATATGCGCGCTTCAACCCCTTTTGATCATAACTTAGGTTATGATGATCTCGTAACAAGTCCCCGCAGAGGCGTCTTCGGCGATTTTCGGGAAAAGCACCGGGCGGCGGGGCGATAACCGTCATTACTCCACGACAAAGGCGGCCCGGGTCACTTCCACCTGCCATTTCCCGGCCTGGTCAATAGACACCGCCACCGCGTCGAAACGGCAGGGACGGTCTTCAAGGCCGCGCTCTTGAAGAAAGGCGGCCGCGGCCCGGATGATCCGTTTACGCTTGGCCGCGGTAATACTCTCCAGAGGGTGACCATAGGCCTTACCGCTTCTGGTTTTTACCTCAATAAAGACAATCTCGCCACCCTCCTCGGCCACCAGGTCAAGCTCGCCGAATTTCCGGCGGAAATTAGTGGCAATGACCCGGTATCCCTGTGCGGCGATAAATTCAGCCGCCCGTTCCTCACCGCAGCGGCCGATAATCCGGCGTTCCCGGCTCATGGGCCAAAAATCCCCGACGCCGTTACTTTTCCCGGCACTGCGTCGGCATTAACCCCCTTGAAACTGCGACGATGTTCCGGACACGGCCCTATCGCGGCCAGAACCCTGCGATGGGCGGCGGTGGGATAGCCCTTATGACCGGAAAAGCCGTATTGGGGGTAGCGGCGATGAATATCGGCCATTATCCGGTCACGGGTCTCCTTGGCAATGATCGAGGCCGCGGCAATAGAGGCACTGCGGGACTCACCTTTTATCAACGGCGTCTGGGGAATATCCACGGGAACCGGGAACTTGCCGTCGACCAGTAGATGGGCCGGCGGCGCGCCAATGGCAATAACCGCCTTTTTCATCGCCAGAAGCGAGGCCTGAAGGATATTTATCCGGTCGATTTCATCTGCGGAACAGATACCAACGCCGATGACGGCATCAGAGGCATCAAGCTCGGCGAAAAGCCGGGCCCGGGACCGGGCGGTTAATTTTTTTGAATCTTTATAGGAAAGATAATCGCAACAAGGAGGAAGGATGACACAGGCGGCAACCACCGGACCAGCCAGAGGACCACGACCGGCCTCGTCGGTACCGGCGACCGGGGTCATCCCCCGGCTCATGAGCCGGCGTTCAATGGCAAAGGTATCAGAATCGACAAAACCGGCAAGCATGGGAGGAAAAGCGGACGCCGTAAAGACGCCCGCAAAAAATCAATTAAATCCCTTTTCGCGGATCCGGGCCGCCTTGCCCCGCAGGTTACGGAGATAATAAAGCTTGGAGCGCCGAACCCGGCCACGGGTAACGACCTCGATCTTTTCCACCCGGGGAGAATGGAGGGGAAAAGTCTTCTCCACGCCGACACCGTGGGAGACCTTGCGCACCGTGACTGCCGCCCCCATGGTTCCGCGCTTCCGGGCAATGACCACGCCCTTGAAGATCTGGATTCTCTCCTTGGCGCCCTCAATGATCCGGACATGGACGCTGACGGTATCGCCGGGCCGGAAGTCCGGGATGTCATAACGCATGTTCTCACGTTCTATGGCTTCAATAGCATTCATGATCTGTCTCCATGAAATTTTTTACGGAAAAAAGGTTTTATAGCAGAAAAAAACGCCCCACGCCAGTGCTAAGTTAAACTGGAATTTTTTTTCTGCCTGAAACAGGATACTCCCGGGAACCGAGGAGACGATCAAGGATAATCGCTACGGCCGAGCGTACCGGGAGATGATTGTAATCACCGCGGCCGGCAATCGGCGGCAGAAAGTGGTCCATCCGGGCCATCACTTCCGGGGCCAGGCCGCTGGCGGTACCAAAAACCAGGAGAATCCGGCGGATGTCTTCAAGTAATTGCCCGGCCCCGGACCAGGACAGACCGTCTTCGGTTGCGACGGCACTGGTGCCGACCAGGAGACATTCATCACCGGCAACGACAGCGTCGTCAAGGCTCCGAACCGGACGCACCAGAGACAAGGCCTCGCGCCGGTCAGGGTTATGATCGCCGCCGACCCCGGTAACCCAGTGAGCGACAATCTCCCGCACCAGTTCAAGCTGGCTATCGTATGGGGTGATGATATAAAAACGGCGGACACCGAAGGTCCGGGCTGCGCGGGCGATATCATGGATATCAAGGTTGGTGACCGCGGAACCGATCTCCTCGCCCCTGCGGTTGACCACCGGATAGTGTACCAGGGCGAGGTCGACAATGCCCGCGCCGGGCCGGTTTTCCTCACTCATCCGCTCCACCGTTGACCGCCTTTTCCACCTCCGGCCATAGACCTTCCCTTTGCAGAATCTTTATCTCCCGTTCGTCAAACCCGGCCCCGACCAGAAGCCCCGGCCGCCGCGACAGGGTACGCCGTACCGAGGCCACCAGACGCCAGTCACGGATGGCGTCGTGATCGCCGGAAAGCAGGACATCCGGCACCGCCTCTCCTTCAAACTCACGCGGGCGGGTGTACTGCGGATGTTTAAGCAGACCACGGCTGAAGGTATCACAGGCAGCGGAATCACCACAGCCGAGGACCCCGGGAACAAGACGGGTAACCGCGTCCACCAGCACCAGAGACGCAAGCTCTCCACCGGTAAGGATGTAGTCGCCAATGGAAATCTCCTGATCGACAAAACGGTCAATCAGACGCTGATCAATACCTTCATAACGACCACAGACAAGAATAAGCCCCCCGGCGGCGACAAATCCGGCGGCGCGTTTCTGGGTAAAAACACAACCCTGGGGGCTCAGGAGCACCACCCGGGCGCCGGGGTTATCATTCCGGGCGGCAATGATGGCCAGGGACAGGGGCTCCGGCTTCATCACCATTCCCTCGCCACCGCCAAAGGGGCGGTCGTCGGTCATGTTATGCCGGTCAGTGGTGAAATCACGAATATTCCTGACCACGATTTCCACCTGCCCCGCCGCCATGGCCCGGCGGATAATGCCCTCGCGCAGGGGGGAATAAAAAAAGTCCGGAAAGATGGTCAGGATGTCAAAACGCATATTCGGAAGAAATAAATCAGGAAGAGACAAAGCCCCCCGGCCGTGCCGGAAAGAAAAAACATGCCGATGGCTAAGTAATAATTTCGATATACAGGGATCAGGGTGTTTTTGCGAGCGAGACCATACATCAGGTATGTCGAGGGAACAAAAATGGCTACGACGCCATCATTCATAGAGTTCAAGCAGGCCTTCGGGAGGGGAGACAAAAATCCGATTTGCCGGGATATCAATTTCGACCACGAATTCCGCCCGGGCCGGGATCAGATATTCATGCCCACGGCCGCGGACGACGATAATGTCACCGGCGCCGGTGGTAAATATATCGGCCACCCGGCCCAACTCGCGGTCAGGGACGACAAAAACATCAAGGCCGACAATTTCATGCCAGAAGAACTCATCGTCCCCGGGGGCGGGAAGCAGGTCGCGGGCGACCTCTATCCGGGCTCCAACCATGGCCGCGGCGGTATCACGATCATTTACCCCGGCAAGAGCAATAACGGCGGTCCGGCCCTTGACCCTTATCTTCTCTATATCCAGAATCTTAACCCCGGCAGAGGTATGGAAACACAAAGTTCCAACCCCGCCCAGATCAACCGGGACCCCGGCGAACAGGACGATTTTGATATCCCCCCGGATCCCGTGGACCTTGGTCACCATGCCGATTTCAAGATAGTCTCTGTCCATGGCAGGCAAGAGCGGCAGGAAACAGATCAATCGACGATATCGAGTCTGATCCGCTGGTCGCGCCGGCTACCCACCGCCGACAACAGGGTCCGCACCGCTTTTGCGGTCATCCCCTGACGGCCGATGACCTTACCGAGATCATCGTCGGCAACCCGCAGTTCAATAACCAGAGCATCGTCTTTTTCCACTTCGCACACCTCGACCTGGTCAGGAGTATCAACCAGAGAGACGGCAATCAGGCGCACCAGTTCCTTCATCAGGCTTCCCGGGGAGCGCTGTGTTTGGCGATGAGAGATTTCACCGTGTCGGTGGGTTTGGCACCCTGGTCGAGCCAGAACTTGATCTTATCATCTTTCAACGTCACCACGACCGGATCCTGAAGGGGATCATAGGTGCCGACAATCTCGAGAAAACGTCCATCACGGCTGGATTCGGAGTTGGCAACCACAATACGGTAAAAGGGTTTCTTCTTCTGGCCGAAACGGGCCAGTCTAATCTTGACAGCCATCTGTCATTTTCCTCCTGCAATGGGAAAATTCCCGGGTAAGTAATCAATACAGGGTGTCTTGAAAAATAAGGATTTCCGCCCAAGACCAAGAAATGAGGAAAATTAAAAAGGCAGCCACGCCATGGCGGGATACGCATTCTTGATTTCACTCATGACGCCGGAATCGGACGAAAAGACCATTTTTAAGGATACCCTACAATCCTTGAAAAGGAATATTATCACAAACTGTTAAAAGAACCGTCCCGGCCTTTTCAACTCGAGGTTGCTGAATTCCTTAGCATCCAGCAAAACAGGCGGCGCGTCCACGCGCCGCGTCAACTCATTTTTCAACGGGCTGTTATTTAACAGATAAAACAAATAAAAAATATAAAAAAATACCGACTGCGGGAAAGTGGTTCAGCGCCGCAGTCCCTTGGGCCTCTTCTTCCTGCGGCGCGCACCACCGCCGCCGCCTCCGCCCATGCCGGGAAAACCGCCGCGGCCTTTCATCTTCTTCATCATCTTGAGCATGTCGGCGTAATTCTTTACCACCCGGTTGACGTCCTGAACCGTAGTGCCGCTGCCGCGGGCAATCCGCTGGCGACGGCTCGAATTAAGGATCTCGTAACGCCGCCGCTCCTCGGCAGTCATCGAGTTGATGATCGCCTCCACCTTGCCTAATTCACCCTCATCAGGCTTGGGGAGATTGCCCATCTGCTTCATGCGGTTCATCCCCGGGATCATCCCCATCAGCTGATCCAGCGAACCCATTTTGCGGATCTGCTGGATCTGGTCACGAAAGTCCTCAAGGGTGAAGGCGTTGCGGCTGATCTTTTTCGCCAGCTTCTCCGCCTTTTTCCGGTCAACAACCGCTTCGGCCTTTTCGATCAGGGTGAGAACGTCACCCATGCCGAGTATCCTTGAAGCGACCCGGTCGGGATGAAAGATCTCGATGGCGTCGAGGGATTCACCGACACCGACGAATTTAAGCGGCCGACCGATGACCTCTTTAATCGACAGGGCCGCGCCGCCGCGGGCGTCGCCGTCCATTTTGGAGAGGACCACACCGCTGATATCAAGATCTTCGTTAAACCGGGAGGCAACGGTAACCGCGTCCTGGCCGGTCATGGCGTCGGCGACGAAGAGGATCTCGGCCGGATTGACCTCGGTCTTGATCCTTGCCAGCTCGGCCATTAACTCCTCATCAATATGGAGCCGGCCGGCGGTATCGACCAGCATCACATCACAATTCTTTTCAGTGGCGGCGATCTTCGCCGCCCGGCAGATGGCAACCGGATCCTGGTCGGTTCTGGAATCATGAACCGGCACCGCCAGAGTATTACCAAGGACCTTGAGCTGCTCAATGGCCGCCGGGCGGTAGACATCAGCCGGGACCAGATAGGGACGATGCCCCTGACGACCCAGCATTTTGGCAAGTTTCCCGGTGGTGGTGGTCTTGCCCGAACCCTGGAGACCGACCATCATGATCACCAGCGGCCGCGGCCCGGTAAAATTAAGTCCGCTGGCACTGGTGCCGAGAAGGGCGATCATCTCCTCATGCACCACCTTGATCACCTGCTGCCCCGGGGTCAGACTCCCGACCACATCAAGGCCGACAGCCCTTTCCCGTACCCGATCGACAAAGGCGCGGGCAACCTTGATGTTGACATCGGCCTCAAGGAGGGCGGTACGCACCTCGGCCATGGCCTCGGCGATATTGTCCCCGGTAAGACGGGCGTGACCCCTGAGTTTCTTCAGGGTAAGACTTAGTCGGTCGGTTAAGTTATCAAACATGTAATTGCCACAAATGTTAAAAACAGGGCAGATCGCCACTGGACGAGCCGGAAGAAATCGAAAAAAATAAAGGGTTAAGGATTCAGTGTCAAGAGTTATGTTTCCAGTTCCGCCATTGCCTGCGGAGTATCGACCTGGATAATCCGACACCCCATGTCCGGGGGGACGATCTTCTTCACCAGGCCGGAAAGCACGGTTCTGGGACCGATCTCTATAAAAGTCCGAACCCCGAGATCAAGCATATTATTGATAATCTCATACCAGCGGACGGTTGAAGCGATCTGCCGGGCCATGACCTCGGCTATCTTCTCCGGTTCGGTCTCGCAGGCGGCGGTGACGTTGAAAAACAGCGGGATCTCCGGGGAATGAAAATCCTCTTTGGCCATCGCAATGACAAAATCGGCAATGGCACCGGCGATGAGATCACTATGCCAGGGCCCGCTGACCTTCAGGGGAACAGCCCTGCCCCCGCGTTCTTTGATCGTCGCGGCGGCAGATTTAAGGGCCGCGGCAGTGCCGCTGATCACGATCTGGGTGGCGCAATTATGATTGGCCGCGGTTATCTCCCCCGCCATCCCGACCCCGGAGACAATCTCCCGGACCTGATTGATATCAAGGCCAAGGGCGGCGATCATCCCACCGGGATTAGCCTCGGCCTCGCGCTCCATCAGGCGGCCGCGCTCGGTCACCAGCCGCAGAACCGCGTCCTCGGAAAGAACCCCGGCGGCGGCAAGAGCGGCATACTCGCCAAGGCTGTGGCCGGCAAGATAATCGACCCTGATCCCGGTCTTTTTAAAGGCATGCCAGCATATAAGGTTAACCACCGTCATTGCCGGCTGCAGGTGCAGGGTCCGGGTAAGATCGACCATCGGCCCGTCAAGACAGAGACGACCGAGGGGCAGACCGGTGACAGCCTCGGCCCGGGCCATGAAGGCGGCCGCGGTGTCATCCTGTTCCATAAACTCAGCTCCCATGCCCAGGTATTGTGAACCCTGGCCGGGGAATATCACTGCAATCTTGTCACTCATATCCAGAACTCTCCGTTATCAGCCCGCTGAAAACCGTCCATGACTTTTTTAACGGACTGTTATTTCAATCGCTTTGCCGGTTTATTTTTCCCTGAACCCGGCAAGGATAAACAAAAAGACCCCGACGGTAATCGCCGAGTCAGCGACATTAAAAGCAGGCCAGTGGTAACGGCCGGCATAAAAGTCAAGAAAATCCACCACCGCCCCGAAGCGAACCCGGTCGACGAGGTTGCCGGCCGCGCCGCCGGCGATCATACCGATGGCGACAGGGTAGAGACCATGACGACGCCACAGCTGCCGCCAGACAAAAACCAGGGCCACCAGGGCCGCCACCGCGACCCCGCATAATCCCCAGGCCCGCACTACCCCGCCGCTTCCGGCAAAAATTCCAAAAGCGGCGCCGGTATTGGTGATATAGGTAAGATTTAAAAAACCCCTGATTACCGGTCGCACCTGATACAAACTGAAAATGTCACCGACCCGGGCCTTGGTCAGCTGATCAACGGCAATCACCAGGACAAGGATGGCAACGGTAATCCCCAGGGAACGATTACGATTCATAGGCTGTTAACCACCTCAAGACAGCGGCGGCAGATGCCGGGGTGAGCGGAATCATCGCCAACGCTACTACTCCGGGTCCAGCATCGTTCACATTTACCACCGCCAGCCTCTTCGACCCTGATCTTCAGCCCCTTGATCTCTTCACTGTTCCAGACCCCGTCCACCCCGAGCGGGCCAGATTCAAATTCGGAGACAATCAACAATTCCCGGAACGTCTCAAGATTGGCGCGGATGAATTCCCCTTCCCCGCCGTCACAGTCAACCACCACCCGGGCCTCAAGGGGGTGACCGATACGTTTTTCCGCCCGGGCCGTCTCAAGAGCGCGGGTAAACTCGGAGCGCAGGCCCAGGAGATGGTCCCATCTCCCGGCCAGGTCTTCCCCCAGCAGGGCATCGTCGACCGCGGGAAAATCGGCAAAAAACACCTCCTCCGCCCGATCCGGGTCTTCGGGGAGAAAGGCCCAGGCCTCGGCGGCAGTGAACACCAACACCGGGGCCATGAGCCGCAGGATCCCGTCAATGATGGTGTAAAGCACGGTCTGAGTGGCACGACGGGCCGGGTCATCGCTACGGCCGACATAGAGACGATCCTTGACAATATCAAGGTAGAGGGCGCTCAGGTCAACGGTGCAGAAGTTATAGATGGCATGGTAGACGCTGTGAAACTCAAAGGCCTCGTAGGCGGCGAGGACCTTACGTTTCAACAGCTCATAACGTCTGAGGGCCCAGCGATCAAGCTCGGCCATATCCGCCACCGCCACCCGGTCGGCCGCCGGGGTAAAGTCACCAAGGTTGCCGAGGAGAAAACGGATGGTGTTCCTGATCTTGCGGTAGGCGTCGGAAAGCTGTTTGAGGATATCATCGGAGAGACGGATCTCGTCGCGGTAATCCTCACTCGCCACCCACAGGCGCAGGATTTCGGCACCGTATTTTTTGATGACCTTGTCCGGGGCGATAACATTGCCCAACGACTTGCTCATCTTCTTGCCCTTGGCGTCAACGACGAAACCATGGGTCAGGACCCCCTTGTACGGGGCCCGGCCGCGGGTACCCACCGAGGCCAGAAGCGAACTCTGAAACCAGCCACGATGCTGATCACTGCCTTCAAGGTAAAGGTCGGCCGGAGCAGCAAGGTCGTCGCGCTGTTCAAGCACCGCGGCGTGACTGACTCCGGAATCAAACCAGACATCGAGGATGTCCTCCTCGCGGCCGATATTGATCGAGCCGCAACCAGGACATTTTTCATCGTTGCCGATAAAGAAGGCGGGCTCGTGGGCAAACCAGGCGTCAGCACCCTCCTCACGAAAGGACGCCTCGATCCGCCGGTTGATCTCCGGGGTATTACAGATCCGACCGCAGTCACGACAGATCAGGGCGGTAATCGGCACCCCCCAGGCCCGCTGCCGTGAAAGGCACCAGTCCGGACGGGTCTCGACCATCCCGCGAATCCGCTCCTCACCCCAGGCCGGGAGCCATTCAACCTTGCCGATCCCGGTCAGGGCCTTTGCCCTTAAATCGTTCCTGTCCATGCCGATAAACCACTGATCAGTGGCCCGGAAGACCACCGGATTCTTGCAGCGCCAGCAATGGGGATAGGAGTGCTCGATTTTTTTCTCCGCCACCAAGAGACCGGCCGCGGCCAGGTCGTCGTTGATGTGACGGTTGGCGTCGTTGATCTTCTCACCGGCATAGGGCCCGGCCTCGTCGGTGAAAAAACCGCGATCGTCCACCGGCGACAGCGGCGGCAGGTCGTAGCGCAGGCCGGTGAGATAGTCGTCGCGTCCGTGGCCGGGGGCGGTATGAACGCAGCCGGTGCCGGATTCCAGGGTAACGTAATCGGCCAGAACGATGAGCGATTGCCTTTCCATGAAGGGGTGACGGCATTTTTTCCCCTCAAGTGCAGTCGAAGGGAAACGGGCGATGACCTCGCAGGCATCAATGCCGAATTCAGCCATGGCCGCGTCAACCAGGCCATCGGCGATGATCCAGACCTCGCCGCCCACCGCCACTGCGGCGTATTCAAAACCCGGATGCAGGGCCACCGCGAGATTGGCCGGCAGGGTCCATGGGGTGGTGGTCCAGATAACAAAGGCGACCTTTTCCCGCCCCGCGAGCTCAGGGGCGATGTCAACGGGATCGCCGTCATAGACAAACTTGACATAGATCGAAGGGGAGGCGTGGTCATGATACTCGACCTCGGCCTCGGCCAGGGCGGTGCGGCAGGAGGTACACCAGTACACGGGTTTAAGGCTGCGGACCACGGCCCCGGACTCGAGAAAACGATTAAACTCGGCGGCAATGGCGGCCTCGTATTCATAGTTTATGGTCAGGTAGGGGTTATCCCAGTCGCCGAGAATCCCCAGACGCTTAAACCCATCGCGCTGAATATCGATCCACTTGCGGGCGTATGTCCGGCAGGCCTCGCGGAACTCAAGGGTTGAAATCTCCCTTTTCTTCCCGCCCAGCTCCCTGTCGACCTTATGTTCAATGGGGAGACCATGACAGTCCCATCCGGGGACATAGGGACAGGAAAAACCGCTCATCCTCTTAGCCCGCAGGATAACGTCTTTCAATATCTTGTTCAGGGCATGGCCCATGTGGATGTGGCCGTTGGCATACGGAGGGCCGTCGTGAAGGATATAAAGGGGACGGGACGCGGTATGTGCCATGACCCGCTGATAGAGGTTACCATCCTCCCAGGCGGCAAGGGCCTCAGGTTCCCGCTGCGCCAGACCGGCCTTCATCTTGAACCCGGTTCGGGGTAAATTCAGAGTGTCGCGATAATCCATGATTCCTGACTCCGTAAAGGGTACCCTGAAAAAAAAACCGGCAAGGCCGGGAAACGCCAGACACTGAAAAGAAGCTAACATACCAGTTAACCCCTTATTTTCAAGGACAAAAGAAAAGCCTCCGGCCGGGATAAGATTGACAGAAAAGGAGGGGGAATCTATAGTCACAGCTGGATCCGTTATCAAATCCAGGCCACGGTTTCATTACCGTTCAACCATCGGAATTACTTAACCACCCCGTGATTTGTTACGACTTCATCAATATTGAAAAAAAGAAAGAACAATAAAAATCTGGCTCAAAACGGAGAAATAAATGCCCAAGGTAATCGCCATGGCCGGCAAGGGCGGCACCGGCAAGACCACCATTTCCGCCCTGTTGATAAAATACCTCAAGAACAGGGGAATAACCCCGGTTCTGGCGGTTGACGCCGATTCCAACGCCAACCTAAACGAACTCCTGAACCTCAAAGTGGGACTCACCATCGGCCAGGTAAGAAAAGAACTCAAGGGCGATATCCCCGCGGGGATGACCCGGGATCAGTTCATGGAAATGAAGATCCACCAGGCCCTGGTGGAGGAATCAGGCTTTGATCTCCTGGTCATGGGTCAGCCCGACGGCCCTGGATGCTATTGCGCCGCCAACCAGCACCTGGCAATGACCATGGACCACCTCGGCGAAAATTACCCCGTCATCCTGGTCGACAACGAGGCGGGCATGGAACACCTGAGCCGGATGAACCTGCGCGACATCGACCTTCTCCTGGTCACCTCCGACCCCTCGGCCCGGGGGATAATGACCGCGAAGAGGATCAGCGACCTCACCGGCCCCCTCGGGGTAACGATCAAAAAACAATGCCTGATCGTCAACCGGGTCCCGGCTCCGGCCCCGGCGGAACTGCGGCACAAGATCGACCAGGCGGTGGCCGAAAGCGGCCTTGAACTTGGCGGCCTGATCCCGGCAAGCGCGGACCTGGTCAATCAGGAACTCTCGGGCGAGAGCTATCTTGATCTTTCCGAAGACACTCCGGCGGTCAGGACCGCCTTTACCATCTTTGACCGGGTGCTTGCCGATTAACCCCTGTCTGCCGCCGACTACGGAAACGGCAGTACCGGCGACAGATAATCGCTTGCCTTTGCCGACAATCCGTTGTATCATGGGGTCACATTTGGTTTGAGTATCAGAAATTCATCCTGCGTCATTTTTCCTTCCACGACCGAGTTCCCACTCTTCGTTAGATGCCGTTTTTTCGCTGATTACTTCAGGAAGGCACCATAAACAACGAGGCTGTCGCTGCCGTTTTCCGGTCGCGACACTTCACCTTAACCCCAAAAGTTTACCGCTGACAGGCGCCAGGGGAACCCGTCTTTCCTATGAAGAAAGACCTTCTCGTCCGCCGTCGGGCAGGTGGCGTATTTTATTTTCCGGCTCTGCGCATAAAAACAAAAGGATATCTTCAAAAATGAGGATTTTCGTTCGAGACCAAGGAATGAACAAAATTAAAAAGCGCAGCATATCGGGGATATGCGAGCGTTTCGCATTTTGCTCATGACGCCGGGATCGGGCGAAAAGACCATTTTTTCAAGATACCCAAAAATCTGACCCGGATTACACCTTAAAAGAGGAAGAAATTTTCATGAGTTTTACCAAGTTTAATTTCCATCAGAAGATAACCGCCGGAATCAACTCCTGCGGTTATAAAGCCCCGACCCCGATCCAGCGACAGGCCATCGGCCCGGTTCTTTCCGGCCGCGACATCATGGGTCTGGCCCAGACCGGCACAGGCAAGACCGCAGCATTTTCCCTGCCGATGCTCCAGCGTTTAATTGATGGTCCCCGGCACAGACCCCGGGCCCTGGTCATCGCCCCGACCCGGGAACTGGCCGAGCAGATCAACGCCAACATCAAAGACCTCGGCCGCCTGACCGGCCTGCGTTCAATTTCGGTTTACGGCGGCGTCAGCAAGGCCGGGCAAATCAAGGCCTTTCGGTCCGGGATCGAGATCATCGTCGCCTGCCCCGGCCGCCTCCTTGACCACCTCGACGCGGGTGCGGTCGACCTCTCCGCGGTCGAGGTTCTGGTCCTTGACGAAGCGGACATGATGTTTGACATGGGCTTTCTTCCGGCTATCCGGCGAATCATTAAACGCTTGCCGAAAAAACGCCAGAACCTGCTCTTTTCCGCCACCATGCCCAGAGAAATCCGCGGTCTGGCCGAAGAAATTCTCAATCAACCCGAGGTGATCCAGATCGATCACTCCCGCCCCGCCGATACCGTATCGCACGTTCTGTATCCGGTGGAAAAAAAGCAGAAAGCCCGGCTGCTTAAGACCCTTATCAACGAGGAAAAAATAACCTCGGCCCTGATATTCACCCGCACCAAGTACGGGGCCAAGAAACTGGCCGCCCGCCTGGCAAAGGAGGGACACAACGCCACCTCGATCCAGGGCAACCTCTCCCAGAACAAACGCCGGCAGGCCCTTGACGGCTTTCGCAGCGGCCGCTTCAATATCCTCGTAGCCACCGACATCGCCGCCCGGGGCATTGATGTTTCCGGGATAAGCCATGTGATAAATTTTGACGTCCCGGCCACGGTCGATGCCTATACCCACCGTATCGGTCGTACCGGCCGGGCCGAATGCCGTGGCGCGGCGATGACCTTTGCCAGTCGCGAGGACATGGACATGGTCCGCCAGATTGAAAAAACTCTTTCCGGACGGATGGAGCACAAAAAGCACGCGGCCGCGACCCCGCTTGCAGGCGAAGAAATCACGGCCGAAGGCAATGACCGCCCGGGAAAAAGAATTTTTCGCCGCAAAAAAAACGCCGCCCCAGGCGGTGAGCGGAAAAAAACAGCTGCGCCCCGGAGTGCCGGGACCCCGGGCCCCGGAAAAAATAAGCCGCGACAACGACGGCGTTCAGCCCCGCTTGGTGTCGGCTCGTTCACCAACCGCGACCACTTTCGCAATGGCGGGAAAACCAGGTCAGCCTGATTTCCCCATGGCAACGGCCTGACGATTTTACCAGTCTGAAAAGGCCGATAAAATCGTCAGGCTGCCTATTCCTGTTTTGGCCAACCGGGATTAAAAGCCATGTACGGCTTTTAAATCGCCTGTCAGACTCACAGTGATAACGCTTTTCGCCGCCGCAAGAAATTATTACGAGTTAACCATGAAGGATAAACCGCACCGGAAACCGGTATTGACCGGAAGAGGAAAAGCCCCCCGGAACCAATCGCCGGCGACAGGATTTTCCGCTTTTTTCCCCACCCCGGATCAGAACACCCCCCCGGTGAATAGAGAGGAGAACCACCCCGCCGCCCCCATGGCGGCAATGGATTACGGTACCGAGCTTGCAGCTAAAAACCACGCCCTGGCACGTTTCTGGGAGCATCACCACCTCCCTGGAAACCCGGATCGGGTTATCGCCTCACCCCGGCCGCGCAAATATCGCACCACCTCAAAACGCCGCTGCCTCCACCGGAGAGGCATCCTTCATCTCCTAATGGGCGATGACCATCCCCGATCCGGATCACCGTTCACCCCCTCGACCCTTGAACCGGACGAACATACCGCCATTTACCGTTTTCTCCGCAAAAGACTTAGTACCCCTGCATTCACACCGGTGGCCGAACAGCTGAATTACCTGATTGTCCGCGGCAATTACCAGGAACAGGCAGTTATTTTCAATGTCCGGGCCATGAACGGACTGGTCATCCGCAAAATGAAAACCATCGCCGGCCAGATGCAAAAAGAGATCAAAGGTACTACAAGCGCCTTTGTCTATCTGGCCCCGGAGGGTTCCGACTATTACCTGGAAAGCCGCCAACCCGGGGAGGGCATGACTTTCAAAAAACTCTTCGGCCCCTCCGGCCTCAGGGTATTTCACCAGGGCCGCCGCCTCGACTTCCATCCCACCTCGTTTTCCCAGGTGAACGAGGCCATGGCCGGAGTCATGGTAAAAAAGGCCAGGGAACTCCTCTCACCCAACCGAAAGGAAAACCTCCTCGATCTCTACTGCGGCTATGGTCTATTCAGCCATCTTCTGAGCCGGGAATATTGCCGGGTCACCGGCATTGACGCCGAGGGACCATCAATCGCCGCGGCCCGGGACAATTGCCGTCACGCCCCGACCGGAGCCCGACTGAAGTTCATCGCCAAAAGGATCACCGCCCGGACAATCGAGGAGCTGCGGCCGCTCAAGGGAAGCGAAACCGTGATCCTCGACCCACCACGCCAGGGTGTCGCAACAGGGGTAGTAGAGGCCATCGCCAAACGCGGCCCGGAAAAGATCCTCCACATATTCTGCAATGTCGACGCGATCCCGATGACGCTGAGGGAATGGCAACAGAACGGCTACCGCCCGAAAAAAACCGTTCCTCTCGATATGTTCCCAGGCACCACCGGTCTTGAGGTAATGATCCTGCTGCGGAAGAACGAATCCTGAATCCGTGACTGCCTCATGTCGACAACGCGTGTATTTGTTTTAGTTTGTGCGTTTTTCTTCTGTTTTTTTATTCCGATCAAAACCTCATCCCGCCGCCCGGAGGCCCGGAAATGCCGTTTTCAGCCGGAGCGGGTACTTGTTACGAGACCATCTTATCTTCGCCATCCCATTACTTTGCGCCTGACTCGCTCTATAACAGATCTGTTGAAAAAATCGTCCTGGATGTTTCAACAGCCTGACAAGAAGCACAAAGCTTCCCTTGGCACACTAACGCTTGATGTTGATCAGGTCGGCCAGCATCTCGTCGGTGGTGGAAATAATCTTCGAGTTGGCCTGAAAACCGCGCTGGGTGGTGATCAATTTTACAAATTCGTTGCCGATGTCGACGTTTGACTGCTCAAGGGAGTTGGGAGCGATGGAACCAAGGCCGTTGGTACCCGGAGCGCCGGTGATCGGAGCCCCGGACTCGCTGGTCTCGCGAAATATATTCCCCCCTTCCTTGAACAGACCGGCAAGGTTATTGAAGGTCGCCAGCGCCACCTGGGCCTTTTTCAGCACCTGGCCGTTTGAGTAATGGCCGGTGATCACCCCCTCGGTATCCACCGACACCGACTGAAGAAAACCGGCAGCGTAACCGTCCTGGTCCTGAAAAATGGTGGTGGAGGAATTGGCGTACTGGGTCGAGGCCAGGGCCTCGGGATCAAAGGCGGTGGTGACGATGTCGCCGGCGCGGCTGCCGTCCTCACCGGTGTCGGCGGGAATAGTGGAAAAGGCGGTGGCAGTGGGGCCGAAAATCGCCGGAGCGCCGCCGTAAACAATGGACGACACCGCCAGGGCGCTTGAGAAACCGGCACTGTCGGCAGTACGGTCGGTAAGGACCAGACTGCCGGCGTTGTCAATACTGGCAGTTGCGTCAAAGGTGGTATCAAGCCAGTCAATAAGATCCTGAACATTATTATTGGGGCTCATGGTCGCATTGACGGTAAAGGTGGAGCTGACCGCGGTGCCGTCGGGTTTGAGCCCGATAAACTGAAAAGTATCGCCCGCGGCCACCGGCCCGGCCCCGGCCGAACTGTAGACATTGCCCCAGTCGGAATTGGCGGTGATCACCGGCGGCACCGTGGTATTTGTTGCCAGAGCCCGGCCGGTTGAGATGATCTTCTGTTTTGAGGTGGTGATATTTATCTGACTGCCGAAGGGATCAGCGCCACTGGCGGCGGTGGTGGTAAAACTGCTGACATACAACCCGGAGTCACCGCCCTGGTTATCAGTGAGACGCAATTTGCCGCTGGCATCAATGGAGGCGGAACAGCCAAAGGTTGTCTCGATCTGGGTCAACATATCCTGAACCTTGGTGGTGACGGCCGTGGCCACGGTATAAGTAAGGGTAGCAGCGACGGTGCCGTCATGGGTGTAACCGTTGAAGACAAACTGATCACCATTGGCGATAACGTTGCCGTTGGCATCGTAGACACTGTCCCAGGTGGTATCAGCGGTAATAAGGGTGGCGGCGGTGGCATCAGCGTAAGCGCCCTTGTCGCTGACCAGGATCTGGGTCTGGGGAAGCGACTGTCCGGAATAACGGGCCCCGAAACTGAGTTCCACCATAGAATTGACAGGGTCGCCGGTGAAATTTACCGGAAAAGAATAGAAATTATCAGCCGGGTTAAGAACGATACGGTTATCGTTCAAGGCCGGGTCAACCTCGCCGTCCGGGGGGACGTTATAGCAGGAGATATTATTGATATCACCGGAGGTGCTGAAATCGATAACCCCATACATCAGGGCTCCGGCGCCCTTGTGATTCAAATAATTATATCGGGTGTCGGGCGAATAGATCAGCTGATCGGCGGCGCTCAAGGCCCGCATATCCTCGGTGGGATCGGCGGTAACAAGAAACTCCCACTGGTTATCTTTGGTGGTACGGTCAAAATAGATGGTGATGTCGTGGCTTGCGCCAACCGAATCATACACCTTGAGGGCGCTGGAATACTCATAATTGGTGGCGGAAATGGGCGGAGTAGGATTGACCGCGGCCGCGTTCCTGCCGTCCCATCCATCAAAAAGCCGGACCTCGGTGGTCTCGTTCTTTTCCCGGGAATCGACATTGACGATGGCGTCGACATGGGTGGTGGCCACCGGCGGGGTCGATTTGCCTAGACTGATATCGCCGATGGTTCCCTGGCGTTCACCGGTGGTGGCATCAAGCCCCCATCCCTGGACAAAATAACCGGCAGGATTAACCAGATAGCCTTCCTTGTCAAAACGAAACTCGCCGGCGCGGGAATAATTATCAGCCTCACTACTGGAGGCCTCCCTCAGCATAAAAAATCCATCACCGCCGATGGCCATATCGGTGGGGGTGGACGAACTTTCAAACGAACCCTGGGCGAATATGCCGTCAACCGCGCTCAGGGTAACCCCACGGCCGATCTGGGAGGAGCCGGCCGCGGTTGACACCTGCTGCGAAAGCACGTCCTGAAAGGTAGCCCGACTGGACTTAAAGGCGATGGTGTTGACGTTAGAAACGTTATCGCCGATAACGCTCATGGAATTACCCAGAGTGGAAAGACCTGAAATACTTGAATAAAGTGAACTTGAAATACCCATAACCGCCTCCTTGCTTTTATTGGGAGTAAGTTTTCCTGATCTATTGAACCGTTACCACCTTGTCCGCCCCCACCGATGCCGAATGATCCACGGTGAGAACGGTACTGCCGCCGGCAAAGGCGATTCCGGTTACCTTACCGCTGGTATAGGCGTTGTATGAAACCGCCTGGCCTCGGGAATCAGTGGCCCGGACCGTATAGGAATAAGAGCCGTCGGCAACCGGAGCGCCACCATCATTATTACCGTCCCAGGCAAGCTGCCGACGTCCGGGATCAAGGTTGCCGAGATCAAGTTTGCGCACCACATGACCGCCGGAGTCCATTATCTCAACCACGCAGGTATCGCAGGCGCCGGCCAACTCAAAACTGGTGGGGTTGACCGTGCCGGCATCAACACTGACCTGGTTACCCCGGGCCTCAACCGTACGCCCGAGAAGTCCCATGAGGGAAAGATTATTCTGCGAGGTCTGAAAATCGAGAAGCTGATCCATGGACTCTTTCATCTTCAGGGTCGCGTCCATGGAACTGAACTGGGCCAACTGAGAAGACATCTCATAGGTATCCATGGGCTTGGTCGGGTCCTGATACTGCAACTGGGTAACAAAAAGCTTCATAAAATCATTGCGGTCGAGATCCTTCTTGCCCACGCTCTTGTACAGGGCCGGATCAGCAACAGTCGGGATGCCGCCCGAGGTGGAAACAGTCATAATATTCTCCCCTTAAACCATGATATTTATCCCCACATCTCCTGGCGCCATCCGCGCAGGAAGATAGGGGGCCATTACTTCGGACAGACCGGCCACCGCAAGAGCACGGCCGGAATGGGAACCGGAAGAGCCAAGGACCTCGCGCCATTTCTCGGCCGGGTTATCTTCACCATTACCCACCGAGACATCAAGACCGGCGAGGTTGAAACCACGGCCGGATAATTGATCACGGAACTGCTGCATATTGGCGTCAAGGATGTCCTTGATCCGGGAGTTTTCAAGGGCAAACGATACCGCCACCTGATCATGCCGAACCACCAGATCAATTTTGATCTCTCCCAGTTCCGGGGGCTGCAGCAGGAGCCTGATATGGTGTCGGCCGGCGGCGATCCCCTTGGCAACCCCGCTGGTCAACTGATTGAGAACCAGCTGCGGGTCAATCGGCAGCGGTGGCCGGGGCGGAGTTGCCGCATCAACCGCGGTAATGTTCCCGGGCACCACCTGCGGCTGAATATTCAATCCCCCCTGCGACTCATGGCCACGGCCGAAATCATCCAGTCCGCTTCGGTGCGGAACGTTTATTATCACCGGGGCGGCAACCACTCTCGCACCAATCCCGCCCGACCCTGCCGTGGACGCAGCATTTTCCGCCGCCATGGCCTCTTCGGCAACAGCCACGGCCTCATTCCCGGGGGCAACCACCCGCGGCGACGCCATCTTCTTAATTTTGACCGTGCTCAGGTCGACCGTCTGTAATAATTGCGTCAGGGCCTCATCCCGACTCTTGACCGCCACCGCGCTGAAGGTGTCGGCGGGAACGGAAAACCCGGAATCGCTGAGAAGGGTTTTAAGCGAATCGACAAAGGCGGGAAGATCAGGGCCCTTATCCCCGGCCACCGCCATATTCAAGGTTTTCTGCAATAAATCAACCAGATCCGACAATTTGACAGAAACGGCATCTTCACCGGTAAGCGGGATCCCGACCTGGTCCTGGTCGGCTGTTTTCCACCCGGCCCGGGCCATAAGATCACGCAGATCACGAATTTCCCAAAAAGAAAATTCCGCCTTTCCCGTCTTATTGCCCTGGGCCGCGGCAACCTCTTTTAACGCGGCGACAAAGGCCTCAAGATTAATCCGACCGTTACTGCCGAGACCGGCCTTTTCAAGGGCTGATATATCATCAGGGCCGAGACCGAGACGATCCAGCATGGTGTTCAGCAGGGGAAGATCGGTCTCGGGCAGGCTGATCTGATGCCCCCCGGCAATATCGGTAAAATGACGGGCGAAGATATCAAGCACCCGGGACATCGAGGCCTCGCCATGGCCGTCAAAAAGGGCAAGGAGAGAGATTTTGGCGTCCGCGTCAAGCCCGGCGCTCGCGGCCAACTTGTCTAAAAGCTCCGTTGAAGCCGAAGCCTGCCAGCCGCCGCCCGGGGCCGAGGTATCAGCCACGGCCATCTCCTTTAAAAGGGCGAGAAAGGCGGCCATGGCCTCGGCGGGATCACTTATCTCTGCTATTTTTTCAAGCTCTTCAGCGGGATTGGTCCGTTCAGCCTTTGCCGCCACTCCGAATTTGTTACTATGGTCTCCTGCGGCCAGCACCCGACGGACGTGGGTGACAAAATCAGCCGATGAACCCGACCTCCCTTTCTTTTCTGCCGCCGCGACAGCATCGGGAACAACCGCAACCGGCATTATCAGTCCTGCCATGGCCAAACCTCCATGTTCATGTTATAGCAGCCCGTTAAAAAACGGGCTGGTAGCGGCGCATGGACGCGCCGCCGATTTCACCGGCTTGAAAAACCCGGTGAATCAAGAGGTTGGATAAAACTTGTTTTATCCAACCGGCGGTTGAAAAAGACAGGACGGCTTTTTCAACACTCTGACAGACCATCAATCCGTGACTGTTACGGACTGATAAACAGTCTTTTCGTTCGATCTCCGCGCCGTGCGAAATACCTCTTTTATAATTAAATACCAAAGAAGGGCCTTTCGATGTCCCGCCCCCCGGGGACAAAGGTTATCAGGCCTTCACCCCTGACTTTTGAGCAAAGGGCGTGCCAGCGAGAATAAAAGAACGGGATATATCGAACTGAACCCTTACCGGTGCAGAGTTTTAAATAAATAAAACCAAAGGACGATAACGGCGCGCAGGGGGAGAAACAAACGGAAAGGGAAATCTTTTACCAGGAGAATGGGGAAAAATTTACCAGCCGGAGCAGGGACTTGTTACGACTTCATCAACAATATTTAAGCTACTCGTGACGAATAAAGTCCGTCAGACGGTTGAAAACCACCGACACGGTATAAACTCCGCTGGGTCGGGACAGGGCTCAATCGACCTCTCAACCTCTCGAATTGTTTAATATTTTCAAACAAAACGAGTCTTACCGGCAGCCCCCCCGACATCCCCTTTTCACAAGCGGTCAAAACCATACCTGACGCGAAGAAATCGCGCCCGGCAAGGGGGGGCAATGAATCCCTTGTCAGAGTGTTAAAAAAGCTGTCCTGGCTTTTTCAACCGCTGCCTGGATAAAACAAGTTCCATCCAACCTCTCGATTCACCGGGTTTTTCAACGGGCTGTCACCCCATTTCAATAGACCCTCATGACGGATATTTTCCTCCTTCCACTTGCCTCAGACGATAAAAGTGGTAAACATTCCGGGTTATGATAAATATCAACTCCCTCTCCCTGCAATACGGGAAAAAACATATCTTCAAGAAAATAAGCGGTCGTATCAATGATCAGGACCGCATCGGTCTCGCCGGGGTCAACGGAGCCGGCAAATCCACCCTGCTTAAAATGATTGCCGGAATCAACGAAACCGATCCCGGGGTCATCAGCATCGGCAAGAATGACAGCATCGGCTACCTGCCCCAGGAAATCACCGGGGTTGACTCGGAACGCAGCCTCGCCGACGAGGCCCGCAGCGCCTTTGCCCCCCTGCTCGCAATAGCGGCCGAACTTGAAGGCCTGCACCTGAGACTCGGAGACATATCCCCCGATTCCGACGAGCTTAACGATCTCCTTGATCGTCAGGGAGAACTGCAGCACCGCCTTGATGCCGCCGGTTTCTTCAACCTCGAAAGCCGGATCGCCATCGTCCTTGCCGGCCTCGGCTTCAGGGAAAGTGACTTCAGCCGCCGGGTAAGTGATTTCAGCGGCGGCTGGATCATGAGGATAATGCTGGCCAAAATCCTCCTACAGGCCCCCACCTTTCTCCTCCTTGATGAACCAACCAACCACCTGGACATTGAATCCCTCACCTGGCTTGAAACCTTTTTAAAAGAACATCAGGGGGCGATGATGCTGGTAAGCCATGACCTCGCCTTTCTTGACAACGTCACCACCTCCACCTGGGAATTATCCCTGGGACGGCTTACCTGTTACCGCGGCAATTACTCAAAATATCTTGTCGACAAAGAAGAAAGGGCGAAAATCGCCCATGCCGCCTACGAAAACCAGCAGGCCAAAATCCAGCAGACCATGCGCTTTGTCGAACGTTTCCGGGCCAAATCCACCAAGGCCAGGCAGGTGCAGAGCCGTTTGAAACAGCTTGAAAAAATGGAAATGCTGGAACTTGAGGAAAACGAAAAAAAAGCGAGTTTCCGCTTTCCTCCCGCGGCTCCCGGCGGCAGGATGGCGGTAAGCGTTGAAAATCTGGCAATGAACTATGACGAAAACCACGTCTTCCGCGACCTCTCCTTTGACCTCCAGAGGGGAGACAAAATCGCGGTAGTCGGGGTCAACGGCGCCGGGAAATCTACCCTGGCCAGGATCATCGCCGGCAAAATAAAGCCCCGGAGAGGTACCATCCGCCTGGGCCATAACGCCATAATCGGCTATTACGCCCAGCACCAGGC
>JAJRZW010000038.1 GCA_024275015.1 Deltaproteobacteria bacterium
AGTACCCTTGAAGTTTGAGTTTTTCATGTTGATCGCGGCCTGGTTGGCGGTGGCGCGGTTACCAAGGGCGACGTTGAGTCCGCCACCGGCAACGGTGTTGACCGCAGTACCCTTGAAGTTTGAGTTTTTCATGTTGATCGCGGCCTGATTGGCGGTGGCGCGGTTACCAAGGGCGACGTTGAGTCCGCCACCGGCAACGGTGTTGATTGCCGCGCCCTTGAAGTTTGAGTTTTTCATGTTGACTGCGGCCTGATTGGCCTTGACCCGATTGCCGACAGCGACATTTATTGTTTCGCCGATGGCAGTGTTGATTGCGGCCCCCTGCATCCGGCTGTTTTCAGCGTTTAAAGCCGCCTGTGATGCTTTTGCCCGGTTACCGACTGCGACGTTGACCATATTCCAGCCTGCGGCGGTGTTGATTGCCGCGCCGGTAAGCCTGGAGTTTTTGAGGTTTGTCGCGGCCTGCTGGGCGGTGACCCGGTTGCCTACGCCGACGTTGACCATATTCTGACCTGCGGCGGTGTTGATTGCCGCGCCGGTAAGCCTGGAATTTTTGAGGTTTGTCGCGGCCTGCTGGGCGGTGACCCGGTTACCGACGCCGACGTTGATTAAGTTCTGTCCGACCGCGGTATTGACGATCGCCCCGGTCATCTTGCTGTTATTCATCCGGATGGTTGCCTGGTCTGCCTGGACCCGGTTGCCGACCCCGACATTAACCAGATTTTTGCCTACTGCGGTGTTGATCGCAACACCGGTCATTTTGCTGTTTTTCATGATTACCGAGGACTGGCCAGCTTTGACCCGGTTGCCGACCCCGATGTTAATCGAATTCTGGGTTACCGAGGTATTGGCCACCATCCCGGTCATTTTGGAGTTTTTCATCCTTATTGATGCCTGATCGGCGCTGACCCGGTTGCCAACCCCGACATTAACCGCGTTTTTACCGATAGCGGTATTGACCACCACGCCGGTGACATTACTGCGGCGGATGTCGATTGAGGCCTGGTTGGCCCGTGTTCAGTTGCCGACCGCGACGTTGATGTTTTTCTTGACCATATTGGTGTTGATCGCGGCACCGCGCAGCTTGCCACCTAACTTCATTGAGGCCTGGTTGGCCTCAACCTTATTGCCGACGGCGACGTTGATGTTTGTTTTGCCGCGGGCGGCGTTGACTGCGGCCCCGATCATGTCAAGACTCTTTATTGATACTGAACTCTGCCGCGCCTTGGCCCGGTTGCCGATGGCCACGTTGACGTTCTTATTGATCTTGCCGGGGGTGTTGATGACCGCGCCCCTGACGTTTGACTTGCCCCAGGAAAAAGGGGTGGCAACGAGAAAGACTGAGATGGACAGCAGTACGGTGACGGATGTGTGTTTCATGATTTTACCCCGGTTTTACGTAATTTGTGCTGGTCGTTCATTCCTTTAAATCCATCTTTTACTTTAAGTTAATATTGTATCTCAATTAACGGTGGTTAAACAAAAAAATAATCGACCAGAATGGTGCCAGGATCAAAAAACAGGAATTACTGCCGAGGAAGTCCTGCCCCGTTTTGACCATGACTAAAATAATAGCCTCTTATACGCCTTCATGTCAGTGAGGTTTCACACCTTTTTTTTGTGAAGTTAGTTACAAAAGCAAAAACTGAAAAAAAATGTTCCGGGAGATAAAGCGGTGTCGATACCGAAATTGAAACTGTTCGCGTCTCCCTGAACATGCTGCGCTTCTTGCTTTCAGTGTTTCTTGATGGACTCGTAACAACGCCCCGCGCAGACGTTGTCGTCGATTTCCGGAAAAAGCACCGGGGGGCGGGGTGGGTTAAGAAATCCTGCATGTTTGAGGGGTATATCCCGAGTTCGGGATTTCAGCATTCCGGCGCCCGCCGTCCGGAAATCGCTGGTTGCAGTCGGATCGGGGACTTGTTACAACTTCATCTTTCTTACCTTGGAACGAAAATTTAAATTTTTCAAGACTCCAGGCATATAAATATTCGTCAGGGGGCCGTAACCCTTAATAAAATTAGTCCCTGGTGAAGTCTAGGCTGACCTTGCTCGCGTTCTTTATAGTTGCAACGTTAAGGGTGGTGTCAAAAGTTACTGATTCGCCGTTGCTGAAGGGCTGGTGGTTGTTCAGGGGCAGGTCGCTTGCAAAAATGCTGGTACCGCTTCCGGAAAGAATATGCAGGGTCAGGTGACCGCGTATGAAGCTGTTGGAAATATTGGTGACCCTGCCCTTAACATGGACAAGGCTTTTATTCTGGAGGAATTCGGCATCAAAGGCATCCAGAGTCACTCCGCCCATACTGTCGTTCGGTACCGGCGGCACCGGGGTCAGGATTTGTACCTCTGATTTTGTCTCCGCCGCCGGCGGGGCGGGGCGGACATACCTCTTTGTCGGGCCGGCAATACTGAAGGATGGAGACAAAAACAGAAAAAGGACAATATAAAGACACAGATTATCGCCCTTTATGGTCGCAGAGTGTTTTTTTCTGTTGCCTTTTCGCATTTTTCGCCATTTTTAATCTGAATGAACCGTTAGGCTTCAATCCGGAACCGGGAGAGCTTCGTCACGGTTAAAGCCGCTCCCATTCCCGGGCCGGAGTTGTAAATTCTGCGGGACGTTCTTGTCCCGATTATAATCATCAAAATGAATCCGCCATTGCTTGACAAGAAGTTCATCATCCATGGCTGGAAAAATTTGTTCATGCAGGGCGCGTGAATTTGTTACGCCGACATTATTTTATGGCAACAAACGGTTTTTTCAGGTCGTTTTTAATTACCCTTGTACTTGGCGGATTGCCATAAATACGACTGTAAACGGTTTTGGTTTCACCGGATACCGTGTCGATGACAAAGGCGCCAAGGGCGCCGCTTTCCTTGCCGAAAGAGGTGGCCCATGATGAAATCTGGTAGCGACCGAAATTCAGAGTCGGTTCGGAGGCGAATTCAGCCCCGGTAAGCATCAGAAAGATAATGGCACTGCCGATACCCATGAGAAAATATTTTATTTTTAACGTTTTTTCCTGTTTCATCTTCGGGCCTCTTTTGATTGCATCGTAAAAATCCGACATCCTGTGTTGCGGTGTTTCAACAGGCCCTCGGTATCCCATGTCGTACGGCCGAAGTTCTGTCGAACCACCCACGCATTGTATGTCGAAAGTTTTACTTAGCCATCTTTGTAGAATACAGGGTGTGATGGACTTCATGTCAGGCGGTTGAACAAAATAAGTTTCGTCTAACCTCATCGGATTTACCGGATTTTCAATCCGGTAAATCCGGCGGTGCGGACATCAGTCGCGACCAACCCGTTTTTCATCGGACTCCTTACGAGTCCATAGCCTTTATATTACTGAATCCGTCGGGGACAGGCTACTGTCCGCCTTTGGCCTTGCTGTAATCATCCGACTGGGCACCCTGGCCCTCGACCTCGATCACCTTGTCGACATCAATGATCTTCTGTCCCAGGATTTCGGAGACCTCGTCGGTGTCGATTCCCATTTTTACATAGGCGTCGCCGGCATCATCCCAGCCGTAATCGGTTACCCGGGCAAGATATATGGTGGCAAGAACCTTTGATTTAACCATGTCGGATTTCATGATGTAGTTTTCCACCGTGGTCTGGCTCTCAAGGGTGAATCCGACAATCCGTTTGGCTAATTGTTTGTAAGCGTCAAGCTCGGCGGCCCGCAGGGCCTGCAACGGTCCGGCCATGGCCGGGGTCGAGGTGGCGAATCCGACCCTGGTAAAGGTCTTGCCGTGAAAGTCAAGCTCGTTGCCGTCAATGCCGGTGAACTTGTTCAGGGTGATGGTGGCGGTGGCCTTGGCGATGTCCCGTTCGCGGTCGTAAACCACGTCCGAGATTTTAATCCCCCTGATCTCCGCCTTGGTTTTGGACTCGGTCTTGCCCTGGAAGCCGGCGGCGATCATGTCCTGAACCGATTCGGTTGATCTGATCTTGAGACCGTAGATTGATTCAACAATCCCCCGTTCGGCCAGGACCTTGGCGGCGCGGATGGTCATGATTTTTTTGTTGCCGGCGAGGGCGCTTATGGGAGAAGCAAGAAACCCTGCGGTCAGAAATACTACTAAAATTTTTTTAATTAACATCTTCTTGCCTCCATTATGGCAATCACTGTTTAATTCGCTGGTTGTTCCGGTGTTAAATAGCATTTTACCACTCGTCCTCGTTCAGCATCCGACCGAAACCATGGCCGGTGGCGCGCCTGGTCGGCTTTTTCTTGGGCGCCGGGGCGGCCTTGGCGGGGGCCGGCGCTGCGGCTTGTGCTGCCGGGGCCGGCGCGGCCTGCGGAGCCTGAGCCGCCTGAGCCGCCTGAGCCTGCGGCGCGGCCTGCGGAGCCGGGGCCGGGGCCGCCTCGACGGCCGGCGGTGCGGCTTGTTCCGCAGCAGCGTAAAGAATTTTGTTGAGCTTGTTTCGCCGAGCTACTGCGGCCATGTTATACGGTATACCTATATATACGGCCTTGAACAGCTTTTCCGGGACGCCGGATAGGGAGTCGACCGGGACGCTCGGGTCAAATTTTTTGATCGCGTCCTTGGTCTTCTGGTCGATGGTTCCGGTTATTTCAAGATCATTGCCGTAGATATAAAGCCATTGTTGCAGGGATTTTATCCGGTCTTCCGGACTCATATTATTATAGGTCATGGAGAGGGCCTCGATGACCACCGGATCCGGCTTGGCGTCATCACCTAAAAGCCGCCAATACGGTATGGCCAGATATTTGCCGACCATCTGGATCATGCTTACCTGAACCAGAAGCCGTACCGCTTCATGGCGGCCCTGAACCTTTTTGATCGAGCCCTTGAGTCCGAAGGAGGGGCCGAAGATGGTAAGGCCGATCTCTTTTTCATGAACCGCTTTATGAACCTCCATGGAATTAGTGGTGGTCATCTTGGGGATCCCGGCCAGGGTCTGGAAGTCTTTCATGTTGAAGTCGAGGGTGATCCGGGCCGTGCCGGCCTTGCTGGTATTTCCGGATGAACCGCCGATTTCGTCGGAGGGAAACCATGACGGCGCGCCTTTTACCTTGGCGGTGATTGATGCGTCGGTTCCTTCTCCCCGGGTTTCAAGGCCACGGTCAAACTCGGTGATTCCGCCGGTGATGACCACGTCGGGAATTGTTTTGTTCTTGAACTGGGAGTATCCGGTAACCATCTGATTCTGGATGAATGACGGATCGTATTCGATAAAGACGATGTTCCCGCCGATGGAATTCAAGGTGCTCTTCATTATCTCAGTGATATTGCGCTGAATTTCGCCGCCGGTGGTCATCGAGGTTCCGGTTTTGTCGGTGATGTCGTTGCATTGCAGTTTCACCGGCCCGGTATCGTAGACCAGGCTCATATTGCCGATGTCGGAGAGGGCCTCGGTGTAAGAGGTGATTTTTACTTCGGGGGCGGATTTTTCAAGTTCGACATCGACATTGCGTGGGTCCATGGATGCGCATGCCGCAAGACTCAGCAGCAGGGCACCGCTTATCGCGATTCGCAGGGTTTTTACTATCCCCGAACCTGACCTGTTTTTCATCATGATTTTCATCTCCGTTTCCTTAATTTAATTAGATCGCAGGCCAAAGATCTGCATCCTTATCAAGGGGGTTGTTGTCATGGCTCCGGTTCCTGGCTTCAGGGCATCTTTAACAAGATACCCTGTTAAAATCATATTAAAATCATAGTATGATTCTGTCGGCATTGGCAGTGATCTTATACATTATTTTTATGTGAACAATTCACCTTTAAGTATTTACCTCTAAGTATTTACCTCGTCCCGAGGTGTCGCCGCAAGCCTGTTCGGATGGATTTCGCGGCGAGGATGCCTGAGATTGAAAACACGAAACCTCAACAGGGTTGACAGGTCTAGAAAGAGTAAATAAAAAAGGGATGTACTTGCAAGTGTTTTTAACTGTCTGTGGTTTAAATAGCGGAAGGTGAAAATGAATATCGTCCAGATGATTGACCGGGCTCCCCTTTTTGAAAGCCTTAGTGAAGATGGTCGGCGGATGCTGGTCGAAGTCGCCCGGCGTAAGGTTTTTCCCAAGAATACCGTGGTGATGAGTGAGGGGGATGAGACCGATTCCCTGTACATAATCTGTGCCGGCAAGGTCAAGGTCACCATAATCGATGAGCACGGCAAGGAAATAATCCTGTCGATTCTTGAGGTTGGAGATTATTTTGGCGAGATGACCGCCCTGGTTGACGGGGAGTCGCGTTCGGCCAGCGTGGTTACTCGTGAACCATGTGAACTCCTGCTTTTGTCCCGGGATGACTTTCGCCGCATTGTCAGTCTGAATCCGGATATTGTTTTTTCTTTGCTTCATGTATCAATGAATCGTTTGCGCAAGGCCAACCGTAAGATTGAAAGCCTGGCCCTGATGGACGTTTACGGCCGGGTGGCGCGGTTGTTTATCGAGCTGGCGCAGCCCGAAGGTGATCTGATGGTTATCCGGGAAAAATTGACCCACCAGGAGATCGCCAATATGGTCGGTTCCTCCCGGGAGATGATCAGCCGGGTAATGAAGGAGTTGACCAGCGGCGGTTATATCACCAGTGAACACAAGCAGATCAGCATCAACGGCAAGCTTCCCTATTCATGGTAGTTTCATCTGAATGGGTAAGTGCTCCATGCCGCCGAGTTTACCGGGCTGAAAAATCCGGGGAGCCGTAACATTCAGTTTCCCGACGCCCTGTTACGGCTTCCCGGCGCTGATGATTACGCATCCCGCGGCCGGGTAGATTCCCCTGACCGGTCTTTCCGTCGCTGACAGGTCTTTTTCTTTCGACCGCAGGCATGATACCGTTGCGGTTACTTCAACTCCCAGATCCTCAAACATCCTCAGCAGTATATCCGGGTTCAACAGGTCGGCGTAACGGTACAGGGGATGGCCGGCGGCCTTTTTTCGCATTACATCTTCACCCCAGGGACTGTCGCGGTTGATGATCGCCACGGTCATGCTTCCGTGGGGGCGTAATACCCTTGCCCCTTCTGTCAGGGCCAGACGCTGGTCGGCGCAGAAACACAGGGAAAAGAAAAAAAATACCGCACCGGCGGAGGCGGTGGCAAGGGGGAGGGCCTCCGCTGCGGCGCGGATGGTCTTTATCCCCCGTTGCCGTGTGATCCGCAGGCATTCCTTTGCCGGGTCAATGCCGATGTCCACCCCGGCGGCGCGGCTGAAACGCCCGGTACCGCAACCAATTTCAACTGCCGGGTGGGCCGGGGTCGGGGCCAGGAGCGTGAGGGCGGCAAGCTCAAGGCGGAACACCGGGCTGTCTTCAAACCAGGCGTCATACTCCCACGCGTGGGCGGCAAACGCGGCCGCGGCTCTGTTTTTCTTTGTCTCTCGTGTTTTCATCGTTTATGCAATATAATCTTCGTTCCCCTGATTTATCCTGAATCCGTTACCGGACACCCCGCCGGGCGGCGGGGTGAACCAAGGCGTGAAAAGCCGCACGGTTCATTTTTGAATTAAACGCTAATGAAAAGGATACGGGAGAGATATATTGCCTGCCACCAGTATCTTCAAAAAATCCCTTGCCGATAAAAATGATTTTACCCTGACCTTTGAGCTTGTTCCGGCCCGTTCGAGTCGTGGCGGCGTCTATCGCCGCGCCTTGGAATTTGCCGACAGCGCCGTGGCTGACGGCCGTCTGCGGGCGGTGAGTATCACCGAGAACGCCGGTGGTCATCCGGCCGCGTCCCCGGAGGTTATGGGAACCGAAATCAGGGAACGCGGCCTTGAGGTCATCGTCCATCTCTCCTGTAAAGACCGCAACCGCAACCAGATGGAGAGCCAGCTGTTTTCCTGGGACCGTATCGGTCTGCGTAATCTCCTGGTCATTGCCGGAGATTATCCTCAGCGTGGATACCGCGGCCACCCAAAACCGGTGTTTGATCTCGACAGTGTTCAGGCCCTGGATCTGATCAGTCGCCTTAACTGTCAGCAGGGGGACGACCGTCGTAACCCCATGGTGCGTGATCTGGCCCCGACCTCGTTTGTCAAGGGGGTGGCGGTGTCGCCTTTTAAGACGACCGAGGCCGAGCTCATGGGGCAGTACTGGAAACTGCACGCCAAGGCTGCCGCCGGGGCTGATTATGTCATCACCCAGGTGGGGTATGACCCCCGTAAATTTCAGGAGCTTCTGTTTTTCATGGAAAAGACCGGCCTGGATCTGCCGGTACTGGGCAACGTCTTTGTCCCGACCATGAAGGTGGCGACCTTGATGCATGAAAGAAAGATTCCCGGCTGCGTGATCCCGCAGCCACTTTTTCGTCGTATGCGGGACGAGAGCCGGGCCGCCCCGGACCGGGGCCGGGCGGCCCGGCTTGAGCGGGCGGCCCGGCTGCTCGCGGTGCTTAAGGGGCTTGGTTACGCCGGGGCTCATATCGGTGGCCCCGGGCTCGGATTTGCTGATCTTTCGACCATCCTTGATCGAGCGGAGGCGTTGGCGGATGTCTGGACCGAGGTTATGGATGATCTTGCGTCATGGCCCGTTTCCGCCTTTTATTATTTTGCCCGTGACCCGGAAAGCGGCCTGAACCTCAGAAAAGAGTCCCGTTCCCGGACGCAGGTGGAGTTCCGGCGTTCGCAGCCTTTATCGAAATTGATTCACCGGGTGTTTTTTGATCGTCGCGGCATGAGCGGTCGGATGTTTTCCCGTCTCTGTCTCGCCCTTGACCGCGGTCGGTTCGCCCCGGCCCTGAACCGCTTTGAGTATGTGATTAAACTGCTTTTTTACGGTTGCCGTCACTGCGGTGACTGTACCTTGGAAGAAACAGCTTTTCTCTGCCCCCAGTCCGGCTGCGCCAAGAAACTTTTAAATGGTCCCTGCGGCGGCAGCCGTGATGGCTGGTGCGAGGTCTTTCCCGGGGTTAAACGCTGCGTTTATGTTCGGGTTTATGAACGGCTGGGGATGACGGCGTTCGTCAATCGAATCAGATGTTTTCTGATCCCGCGGGACTGGGCCCTGGATCGGACATCGTCCTGGGTCAATTTTTTCAAGGGACGCGATCATCATAATATGTTGAAGTAACGTCTGGTTTTTTATTCGCGACCGCGGGTCGGGTAAAAAAACTTTTCAGCCTTCGGGAAAAAGGGGTAATATAGGCGTTTTTTTTCGATCCTTTGCCGGGAGAAGAGAGATGAACAGTGGGCTTAAGAGATCATGCCCCCGGGAAGAATGCGGTGTCTGCGGGATTTACGGCCATGAAGATGCTTCGCGGCTGGCCTATTTCGGCCTTTACGCCCTACAGCACCGGGGCCAGGAATCAGCCGGTATTGTTTCAAGCGATCGTCGGCGGATCCGGCACCGTAAGGGCATGGGGCTGGTTTCGGAGGTGTTCAGCGAGGAAGATCTCAGCAGTCTGACCGGCGATATCGCCGTCGGCCATGTGCGTTATTCCACCACCGGTGAATCATCAATCATCAACGCCCAGCCTTTTCTTGCCACCCATCAGGGGCAGGTGTATGCCGTGGCCCATAACGGTAACCTCGTCAATATCAGGACCTTGCGTGATGAGCTTGAAAAAAAGGGTTCCATCTTTCAATCAACCATGGACAGTGAGGCGGTGGTCCATCTTCTCGCCCGGGAATCTGGGGAATCTCTGTCTGATGCCTGTGTCAACGTCATGGCCCGGCTTTGCGGGGCCTATTCCATTGTTCTCATGACCAGGGACCGGATGGTGGCCATGCGTGACCCCAACGGTTTCCGCCCCCTGTGTGTCGGTAAACTCGGGAACGGCGGTTACATCGTCGCCAGCGAGACCTGCGCCCTTGATCTGGTCGAGGCCGAGTATATCCGTGACATTGAACCCGGCGAGATCATGATCATCGACGATGACGGCCTTCATTCGTACCATTGCGGTCTCAAGGTCACCCCGAGTTACTGTATTTTTGAACATGTTTATTTTGCCCGCCCTGACAGCGATATTTTTGGGATCAACGTCTACGAGAGCCGTAAACGCATGGGCGAGATTCTTGCCCGGGAGTGCAAGGTGGAGGCGGATTTTGTCATGCCCTTCCCCGATTCCGGTAATTACGCCGCCATCGGTTATTCCCGCGCCTCGGGAATTCCACTTGAGATGGGGGTTATCCGCAACCATTACGTTGGCCGTACCTTTATCCAGCCGACCCAGTCGATGCGGGACTTTTCGGTGCGGGTCAAGCTTAATCCCATCCGTTCCTTTCTCAAGGGTAAGAAGGTGGTGATAATCGAGGACTCGATTATCCGCGGCACCACCGGTAAGAGCCGGGTCAGGTCGCTCCGGGCCGCCGGGGTCAGGGAGGTACACATGCTTATAAGCTGTCCGCCGACCAAGAGTCCGTGTTTTTACGGCATTGATTTCCCCTCCGGCGGTGAGCTGATCGCCAACGCCAAGAGTGTTGAAGAGATTCGCGACCATCTCGGCCTTGATTCCTTGCGTTACCTGAGTCTTGAAGGGCTGATGGAGGCCACCGGGGTTAAGGAAGACTGTTTCTGCAAGGCCTGTTTTGACGGCAATTATCCGGTGGAGCCGGACTTGAATTTTTTCAAGCTTGCTCTGGGGCAGTAGGCCATGACGAAGACTGTGGATCATATCGCCCGGGCCCGGGAGGTCTTCGATATCGAGATCGAAGGGCTTGCGGCGGTGCGGGGACAGATTAACGGTGGTTTTACCGCTGCCATTGAGTTGATTATGGCCTCTCCCGGCCGCCTGGTTATTACCGGGATCGGCAAGTCCGGCCTCATCGGCCAGAAGATTCCCGCCACCCTTAATTCCACCGGGACTTCGTCCCTGTTCATGCACCCGGTGGAGGCAATGCATGGTGATCTCGGTCTGGTTGAGTCCCGGGACGTGGTTCTCGGGATCAGCAACAGCGGCGAGACCTCGGAGCTTAATCTTCTCCTGCCGACCCTGAAAAAACGCGGGGTCAGGATTATTGCCATGACCGCTGATCCTGGTTCGACCCTGGCGTCATTTGCCGACGCGGTCCTGGAGGTAAAGGTCGAGCGTGAGGCCTGCCCCCTGGGGCTTGCTCCCACCGCCAGCACCACCGCGGCCCTGGTAATGGGAGACGCCCTGGCCGTGGTTTTGCTTGAAAGCAAGAAGTTCAAGGAAAGTGATTTCCTCCGTAACCATCCCGGCGGTAGTCTCGGGGCCAGGCTCAAGGTCCGGGTTGACGAGGTGATGATTCGCGACGACGAAATTCCCCGGGTCAGCCCTGGAGATTCCATGCGTATGGCCCTTGATATCCTTGATCTTCATAATATCGGTGCGGTCATGGTGGTGGATAGCGGCCGCCTCAGGGGGATTATAACCGACGGTGATGTCCGCCGTCTGGTGCGGGCCACGGTTGATTTCGACACCCTTTCCGCGGCCGCGGCGATGACCATCGGTCCCAAGGTGATCAGGCATGATCTCCTTGCCGCCGACGCCCTGTCCCTGATGCAGCGCCACGAGATTACCATCCTTCCGGTGGAAGGTGCCGCCGGGGATCTGGTCGGGGTCCTGCACCTGCAGGATCTGCTTGGCAAGGGGGAGTTTCGTTTCCTCCTTTAGCAGGCCGCTGGAAAAGTCGTCCATGGTTTTTTCCCGGGTTGGTCAAAACAGGTTCTGGCCAACCTTTCGATTTTACCGGATTTTTTAACCCGGTAAAATCGGCGTCGTAACCAGTCCGTTTTTCAGCCGACGGTTAATACAGAGGCGGTTCGGCAACAGTCTGTTGACAAATCGGCGGCGGTTTTGTAGATTGCCGGTTTCACTATAGGATTTGAGAAAGTCCGGTTTTTCATGCCCTTATCGATAAAAAAAGAATTTTTCAGGTTGCAAAATGACTGTCACCAGCAAGGAAATCAACAGCGGCTTCAGCGACGAGGTGGTCAGCCGTCCCGGCGGCGAGCATCTTAACCGCTGCTATTCATGCGGCGCCTGCAGCGGCATCTGTCCGGTGAGCCAGGCGATTCCCGATTTCGACCCGAGAAAGATCATTCACATGATCCGTATGGGCCTGAAAGATCGTCTCCTGTCCTCGGAGCTTATCTGGTTCTGTTCCAAATGTCGCAGCTGTGTTTTTGTCTGCCCCCAGGATGTCCGTTTTGCCGACATAATGACCGCCCTGCGTACCCAGGCCATTGACGAGGATTTTGTCAGCGACGACGATCTGGTTCGGACCGGTAAGGCGGCCCGGGTCAATCGTGATCTCTGTGTCGCCTGTCTTACCTGTGTCAGGGTCTGCCCGTGGCAGATTCCGAAGATTGACGAACTGGGGGTGGCCGACATTGATCCCCGCACCTGCCGTGCATGTGGTATCTGCCCGTCGGAATGCCCGGCCGGGGCGATTGAATTAAATCAGTCCGAAGACGAAAGGCTGCTTGCCGCAGCCGGATCAGCCAAATAATCGGAGTTAAGAGATGAACTTTGTTCCTGATATCCAGGTGCTCTGCTGCCATTACACCTCGCAGCAGATCCTGGCCGAAAGCAAGGAAGACCTCCGCGGCGACGGCCTACCGGAAAACGTTACCATCAACCGCGTCGCCTGCGGCGGCAAGATCCGCGAGACCGCGATCCTGTCCGCCCTTGAGTCCGGAGCCGACGGGGTCTGTGTGGTCGCTTGCGATCCCGATACCTGTCATAACGTCCTGGGCAGCAAACGGGCGGCGAAACGGGTGGCGGCGGTACGGAAATCGTTGGCCGAGATGGACGTTGAGGCCGACCGGGTCGGGATGTTTCAGGTCGAGCGCGGTTTTCATCCTGAATTCGTCAGGGCCGCGGTGGAGATGAATGAAAAGATCATGGGTTTCGGCCCCAGTCCCTTCAAGAATGGGGGTAAGAAATGATAATTGCCGAGCGTAAACCGGTTAATGAGATTGTAAGCATGATCAGGGACGCCGAACGGATCCTGGTTCTCGGCTGTCGTGGCTGCGTGTCGGTGTGTTCCGCCGGCGGTCGACGCGAGGTTGATATTTTAGCATCTCTCCTCCGGCTTGGACGGATGAAGGAGGGTGGGAAAAAACTCAAGACCATAGAGGCCACCCTGGTTCGTCAATGCGACCGCGAGTACATCGAAGAGATGGACCAGTGGGATGGCGAATACGACGCCGTGGTCAGCATGGCCTGCGGGGTCGGGGTAAACTTCATCGCCAACCTCCGCCCAAATGTCAGGGTTTACCCCGCGGTCAACACTACCTTTTACGGGGCCTCGGCCGAGCAGGGGGTCTGGAGTGAGCAATGCGCCGGCTGTGGTAATTGCATCCTTCACTTTACCGGCGGCCTCTGTCCGGTGGTCCGCTGTGCCAAGAGTCTGATGAACGGTCCCTGCGGCGGTTCCCAGGACGGCCATTGCGAGATCAATAAAGACGTCTCCTGTATCTGGCAGGAGATCCATGATAAACTCGAAAACCTCGGTCGTAATGAGGAATTGGACGCCATTGCCCCCATCCGCGACTGGCGCGCCGCCGGTCATGGCGGCCCGAGAAAGGTGGTCCGGGAAGATCTGACCGTCTGAGCTGAAATAAATCCGTTTTAAGGGCCGCCCGCCGTGATAACGGTTGGGTGGCTTTTTTGTTTTAAGGGGACAGACAAATTCCTTCAACCCGCCGGGTATGACTCAAGATACCCTTGAGGTCTTTCCCATGCGGAGGGTGATTTTTGCTCATTTTGTCTGATGGTGAATTCCGGGGGCGGATTGTTTTGCAATAAATCCGTCGGTGGCTATACACTGAAGTGACGAAATAACAGATCCCAGGGAGGGAAAAATGTCACAGGCGGATATCGGTCTCATAGGGCTCGCGGTCATGGGCCAGAATCTGGCGCTTAACCTGAACGACCACGGTTTCACCGTCGCGGTCTTTAACCGGACGACCGCGAAAGTCGATGCCTTCATGACCGGTCCGGCCCGGGGGACAAAGATCATTGCCACCCATGCCATTGCCGACTTGGTCGCCAACCTTAAACGGCCGCGGCGGGTGATGATGATGGTCAAGGCCGGGACAGTGGTAGACGCCTTTATCGACCAGCTGGTTCCCCTGCTTGAGCCGGGCGATATCATCATCGACGGCGGCAATTCTCTCTTTATCGATAGCATCCGCCGCAGCCGTGATCTTGCCGTCCGGGGGATCCTCTTCGTCGGTACCGGTATTTCCGGCGGCGAGGAAGGCGCCCGCCGGGGGCCATCGATCATGCCCGGGGGTAATCCCGCCGCCTGGCCGGAAGTAAAGGATATCCTGCAGGCCATTGCCGCCCGGGTTGACGGCGAACCATGCTGTGAATGGGTCGGCGACGAGGGGGCGGGCCATTTTGTCAAGATGGTTCATAACGGCATTGAATACGGCGATATGCAGCTTATCTGCGAGTCCTACGATTTTCTCCGCCGGGGTCTGGGGATGGCCACCGGGGCGGTGGGGGAGGTGTTCGCGGAGTGGAACCGGGGGGAGCTTGATTCTTATCTGATGGAGATTTCCGCCGCTATTCTCGGTCACGAGGACCGTGATGGTGAACCCTTGGTGGAAAAGATCCTTGACGCCGCGGGGCAGAAGGGGACAGGGAAATGGACCGGGATCAACGCCCTTGAGCTTGGGGTGCCTCTGACCCTGATCGGCGAGGCAGTCTTTGCCCGTTGTCTTTCGGCAATGAAGGCGGAACGCGGCCTGGCGGCGACAACGCTTATGGGGCCAGAGGCCGGTTTCTCCGGCGACACCGGGGGGCTTGCGGCCGATTGCCGCGACGCCCTCTATGCCGCCAAGATTATCTCCTACGCTCAGGGATATATGCTCATGCGCCGGGCCGCGGCCGAGTACGGCTGGAAATTGAATTACGGCGGCATCGCCCTCATGTGGCGCGGCGGCTGTATCATCCGCAGCCGTTTTTTAGGCCGGATCCGCGACGCCTTTGCTACGGACCCGGGGCTGGTTAATCTGTTGATGAACGATTTTTTTCGTGTCGAAGTCCACCGGACCCAGGCAGGACTGCGCCGGGTGGTGGCCAGGGCGGCGGCGTCCGGGATTCCGGCCCCGGCCTTTTCCGCTGCCCTGGCCTATTATGACGGTTACCGCAGCGACCGCCTCCCGGCCAATCTCCTCCAGGCCCAGCGTGATTATTTCGGTGCCCATACCTATGAGCGGGTCGACCGGCCCCGGGGCGAATTTTTTCATACCGACTGGATCGGCAGCGGCGGTGAGGTGCAAACAGGGCCCTGAATCCGTGACGGCTTAGCAGTCCGTTGAAAAACGGACTGGTCGCGATGCATGGACGCACCGCCGATTTTATTGGGTTTTAAAAATCCAATAAAATCGAGAGGTTGGCCGGAACTTGTTTTGGCCAGCCGGGTGTTGAAAAAGCCAGGACGGCTTTTTCAACAGTCTGTTAGGACGAAATTTCCGTTTTTCAGGTGCCGTCTTTGTTGATCGGCAGGTTCAGGCGGAGGAGATCGGTGTCGGTCCAGGAAAAATCGCCGGCAACGGGATCGCGCTGGAGGAATTCGTCAAGGGCGATGCGCATCTGTACCAGAGGGTCGACAAAATCGGCGTGGATCTTGTTCCGTTCCCTGATTTCGGTGAGGAAATCAATCCGGGCCTGCAGACGCTGGACAAAAGCGGCGACATAGGCCTGGTCTTTAAGCCGTGGCATGAACAGGCGGTTGTATTCGTTGCCCAGGGTCCCTTTTCGGGTCAGCGAGATCCCCTGGCCGGGGACGCTCCGCCAAGGGACGAATTCGAGTTCGCCGCCGGTAAGGGCCGGGATGATGCGGTCGCGGGTCAATTCGAGGGTGATATCGTTGCCCATGAAGTCGCCGGTGTTTAAGATTACCGTCAGCGGCCGGAACAATTCGAGAAAGAGCTGGAACATCCGGCATTCGGTATTAAGCCGCCAGGAGCGGAAGGGCTGGGCAAAGGGTTCGATCACCAGGGTGAACTGCTCTTCCACCGACTTCAAGGCCTCGGCCAGGCTCCGCTTGGTCATCAGCGAGGCGCCAAAGGCCACGAACAGGGCTGGATTGTTGATCAGGGATACCGGCGGCAGGGTGTCGTCCTTCATTACCAGGCTGACGATGTCGATCCGGTCGTAGCCGTTTACCGCGTTGGCCGGGCGTTCCTGGATGACCCGGCCATTGGCCACCAGGCGGTCGCCGGGGATAACGTCGAGTCCGTCGTCTGTTTCCACCACCCCCATATTGAAGAAGATCAGCCCCCGCCGGGTGGTGTCGTCGCCGAGGGTGTCCCCGTCGGTTTTGTTAAAAAAGGTCGGTTCGAGGATAATGACCCTGCCGGTGACCATGCTGACGACAAAGGCGTCGTCATGGGCAATGCTTTCCGCCCGGCTGGACAGCGATGACTTGCCGCTGCCGGAAAGGGCGATGGTCGCCATTTTTTTGCCGTTAATCACGCAGATTGAGCCGTGGATGGGGAGAAAACGACGGAGTTCGGTGCCTTCGATTCGTTCGTGGATGCCTGAATGCCATATCAGGGTGAGAAAGCCCTTTTTGATCTCACCGAAATAGGCGAGCCCGAGGACGATGACGGTTTTTGATTGCCGGTCGATGATCACCAGGCCGCCTGAATGTTCCGGGTGGCGCCAGTCGGGATCATAGACCAGGAGCATGTCCGGTTCGTTGATCCGGCGGCTGTTTTGATAAAACTCATGGTCCCCGGGGGAGATAAAACCCTGAAAGTTAAGCACAAAGGAAAGGGCGGCAATGGGATAACGGCGGTTGCCGATAAATCGCAGGCCGAGGCAGAATTCCTGGTCAAGCCCGGCGTAGGCCGCGGTGGTGATTGTTCCGTTCTCCTGGAGTTTCAGGACTGCGTCGCGGGCGATATTGCCGAGATTCTTCCGTTCTTCGGCGTCGGCCTCGTGCCAGAACCGCCGCGCCCCGGCGCTGCGTCCCACCGGGCTTTGATGGTTCCAGAGCAGTTGCCTGACCTCTTCCCTGAACCCGTATTTCCCCGGGTTCGGCAGTCTCCGCTTCAGGGGGTAGACGTTTTCCATCTCAAGCGTCAGGTCGTAAAGGGCCTGGGGGGCGTCGATACGTTGGTTGTTGCGGGCCAGGGCCATCAGGGCGGTAAGTCTGAGCTTGCTTGCGTTTTCGATTTCTTTTTCATACAGTCCAATGGTTGCCATGCTGTTTCCCCGTTTATCTGTTTTCAGGCCTGCCTTTGTCCGGGCCTTTTGGGTATCTTCCTGAATCCGTGACGGATTCAGACTACAGTTTAACACTCTATCATGAATTGCAAACGCGGCGGTTGTCGTTATTATTTTCACTCGATGTCCGGAGCGGTTTCCGGGCGGCGGGAAAAAGTTATGGATTCAAGCTTATCAGACTGTTGAAAAAAGCCGTTCTGCCTTTTTCAACTCCCGGTTGGCTAAAACAAGTTTCGGGCAACCTCTCGATTTTATTGGCTTTTTCAGGCCAAATTAAATCGGCGGTGCGTCCATGCACCGCGACCAGTCCGTTTTTCAACGGACTGTTATATCGGGATGGAGGATAAAAATGGTGAAATTTCTTGTCGTTCTCTTGCTTCTCCCCCTGTTTTGTCTCGTTTCCACCAGCAGCCCGGCCGGCAGCCGCTGGCCGGTATTTACGAAAAAGAGGCAGAGGCATTCAGACGGACGCATGCTTCGGCAGGTCGGGACGGCGGCAAAGATGATTGACCGTCGTCGGATGCTTGCGGCCCATAACCGCTGGCGGGCCATGCTTGGGATAGCGGCCCTGAAGTGGTCCGCGCCTCTTGAGAAAAAGGCCCGGGCCTGGGCCGGGACCCTTAAGGCGGAGAATGGTTGCCGGATGAAACACAGCGGTCCGGGGGAGAACCTCTTCTGGGCCAGCCCGCTCAAGGTCACCACCCGGAGAGGCGGCCGGGTGCTCAGGGTGGAGAACCGGGTGCAGGATATCAGCGAGGATGAGGCGGTGGCGGGATGGGGGAACGAGCGGCAGTGGTACTCGTACGATGATAACGGTTGCCGCGCCCCGGCCGGGAAAAGCTGCGGTCATTATACCCAGATGGTCTGGCGGGACAGCATCGAGGTCGGCTGCGCCATGGACATCTGCCCCGACAGCTCCCAGATATGGGTATGCAATTATGCCCCGGCCGGTAATGTCGTCGGTCGGAGACCGTATTGACAGCCCCTCTCCCAAAATAAAATCATAACATTGGGATTATGTGTGATGAAGTCGTAACAAGTCCCCGCTCCGGCTTGAAACGATGATTTCCGGGCCGCCGGGCGGCGGGACGCTGAAATCCCGAACTCGGGATAAGTCCTCAAACATGCGGAATTTTTTAACCTATACCGCCGCCCGCCGACTTTTCCGGAAATCGCCAAAGGCGCCTACGCGGGGAGTTGTTACGAGACTGTCATGCATGGCATCACTCGCAAAAATGCGCGACGACGCAGTAGGTCGGGATTCTGTCTTGCGTACCGGGCAACAAAAAACCCGCCATCCATTGCTGAAGGCGGGTTTTTTGGCCATCTGTGGATTGTGATGGACTTTATAATGGTGCCGAAGGCCGGACTCGAACCGGCACGGGTCTCCCCACTGCCCCCTCAAGACAGCGTGTCTACCAGTTCCACCACTTCGGCATTTTTTCTATTTTTTGGCATCAGCACCGGGGAAGGTGGCCGGGGCCTTTTTGTCCACCGTGTCGGCGGTGGGCCGGGGTACGGCCAATTCCCCGGCTTTGGTATCCACGGCCGGGGCCGGCGGGATCACCTTTTTGCTGATGGCCCTGTCTTTCATCACCGAGCCGGAATGGACGTGGGCCGAGATGTAGGCGAGGCTGATCGAGGTGACCATGAAGATCGCCGCCACGGTGGTGGTAACCTTGTTCATCAGTGGTACCGGGCCTTCGGTGCCGAACAGGGTGTTGCCCCCGCCGCCGCCGAAGGTCGCGCCGATATCCGCGCCCTTACCGTGCTGGAGGAGCACGATAATGATCAGGGATATGGAAACAGTAACGTGGATGACAATCAGGATGTTTTCCATGTTTTTTTACCTTGAATCTTCCGCCGACTTTTTAACGTCGCGGCGGCCGGGACCGACAAAAAATCTGCCGGAACCACGATAACGTAATTCCGACAGGTATATTACGGTAAAATGTCAAAAATTTATAATCCCGGCAAATGACTCCGCTTCAAGGGCGGCACCGCCCACCAGGGCGCCGTCAACGTCAGGCCGGGCCATGAGCTCGGCGGCGTTGTCCGGTTTAACGCTGCCACCATACAATATTCTGATTTCAGCGGCAATACCTTTCTCGAACAATTGTGCCAGTAGATCGCGGATATGGCCATGGACTTCCTGGGCCTGTGCACTTGAGGCGGTGCGGCCGGTGCCGATGGCCCATACCGGCTCGTAGGCCAGCAGCAATTTATCGCCGGCGACAATATTTATTCCGGCAAGGCCTCGTCGGACCTGTTTTTCAAGCACGGTCATGGTTTGGTCAGCCTCGCGTTCGTCCAGGGTCTCGCCGACACAGAGGATCGGGATCAGGCCGTGGGCCATGGCTCCTTTAATTCTCCGGTTGATCATGGCGTTATCCTCACCGAAGATGTGGCGGCGTTCGGAATGGCCGATGATTGCCATGGCGCAGCCGCAGTCACTGAGCATGGCCGGGGCGATCTCGCCGGTGAAGGCGCCTTTTTTCTCCCAGGCGACGTTTTGTCCCGCGAGGATCAATCGTGATCCCCTTACCGCCCCGGAAACCGCGGAAAGGGCGGTGGCGGGGGGGGCGATCATCACCTCGCGGTCGCTGCGTTTATCGGCCGCAGCCGCGACGGCGCGGGCCAGGGCCACCGCTTCGCTCACGGTCTTGTGCATCTTCCAGTTTCCGGCGATCAGGGGGGTGCGGGCCATCTTGATGCCTCTCTCATAATTTTGGGGAGCTGGTTTGTTTTTGTTCTGCTGAAATCTGTTGTCAGCAGTTTTTAAGTGCCTCCACTCCAGGCAGGGGCTTGCCTTCCATCAGCATCAGAAAGGCGCCGCCGCCGGTGGAGATATAGGAGATATTATTTGATTCCCCGGCCCGGTGAACCGCGACATCAGTATCGCCGCCGCCGACAATGGTCAGGGCGTGGGACGAGGCCAGTCGCTGGACCAGGGCCATGGTGCCGCGGGAAAAGGCGTCCATCTCAAAGGCCCCCATGGGACCGTTCCAGATGATGGTCTTTGCCGTTTCCAGGGCCTCGGAGAACAGGGTGGCGGTGGCGGGGCCGATGTCGAGAATCATCCAGTCCTCCGGAACTTCCTGGGCCGTGGTTCGCATGGCCTCGGCCTTGGGGTCGAAGCGGTCGGCAACGACACAGTCCACCGGCAGGTAGAAATTTACTCCTTTGGCCCGGGCCTTTTCCATGAGTTCGATGGCGGTGTTGATCAGATCTTCCTCGATTTTTGATTTACCGACGCTGTAACCCATGGCGGCTAAAAAGGTGTTGGCCATGGCCCCGCCGATGATCATCTTGTCGACCCGATCCATCAGGTTACGCAGGGCCCCGAGTTTGCTTGAGACCTTGGCCCCGCCGACAATGGCCACCAGGGGGCGGCGTGGATCGCTTACCGAGCGGTGGAAATAGTCCATCTCCTTCTGCAGCAGGAACCCGGCGGCGCAGGAGTCGAAAAATTCCACCACTCCGACCACCGAGGCGTGGGTCCGGTGGGCGACGGCAAAGGCGTCGTTAATGTATATTTCGGCAAGGGCGGCAAGCCTTTCGGCGAACACCGGGTCGTTGGCCTGTTCCTCGGGATGAAAGCGGAGGTTTTCAAGGAGGAGAATCTCGCCGCTGTCAAGATCGGCCGCCATCGTTTCGACCTCGTTGCCGATACAGTCGGGGGCGAGTTTGACTTCCTTGTCGATAAGGCGCGAGAGCCGTTTCGCCACCGGCGCGAGGCTGAATTTGTCCACCCTTTTTCCCTTGGGACGGCCCATGTGGGAACAGATGATGATCTTCGCCCCCTCGTCAAGGGCGTGGTTGATGGTTGGCAGAACCCCACGGATGCGGGTGTCTTCGGTGATGTTGCCGAGATTGTCCATGGGGACATTGAAGTCAACCCGGATGAGGATTTTTTTATTCCTGATATTGATGTCTTTGATGTTTTTCATTGTTTAACGGTCGTTTGCTGGTTTTTTAGTCTCGCGTTCATGCAGATCGCGTTTTCTTCCGGTTTTATTATACATAGTTGCGGCGGAGGGAAGAAAGATGCGGCCGTTCGTAAAGACTTATCAGGCTGTTGAAAAAACCGTCCTGGCTTTTTCAACTTCCGGTTGGCCAAAACAAGTTCCGGCCAACCTCTCGATTTTATTGGATTTTAAAAACCCAATAAAATCGGCGGCGCGTCCATGCACCGCGACCAGCCCGTTTTTTAACGAACTGTTATGGCGGCACGGTTTGAGATCCGGGCTCAGACCATTTTTTCGGCAACCGAAACCGTTCGCTCGGCCAGCATATTGGTATAGCTGCCCAGCTCGTTGTCATACCAGCCATAGATCACCGCTTGGGTCACCGGGACGTCGATTATCGCCGGGCCGCCGTCATCGGCGGCGCAGGTGATACCCTGGGCGCGGCCAAGATTGACGCGGATATTTGCGGTGCGGGTATGGGTCTCGGTACCCTCGATTATCGTCGCCGCTGTCCGGCCGATGATATCGGAGGAGACGTTCTGGGCCTCGGAGTATTCAATGTAGGGCGAGGTTTTGGCGAATTCGCGGTAGAGGGAGTTGATCCGGTCTCGTTTGATCGGGTTGTCGATTTCGTCCTGGATGTTCAGGACCAGGACGATGAGTGAACCGGTGGAGGTGGGAATCCTTACCGATTCGGCGATAAAGCCTATTTTTTTCATCTCCGGGATTACCAGAACCAGGGCCTTGGCGGCGCCGGTGGTGGTGAGGATAATGTTGTTGAGGATCGAGCGGGTCTTGCGCAGGTCGGTGGCCCCGGCATTGGGCAGGCGGTCAAGGACCTGCTGGCTGCCGGTGGCGGCGTGAACGGTGACCATCGACGCCGAGAGAATGTTGTCGGCCCCCAGTTGATCGAGCAGGGGTTTGATCATGTACGACAGGCAGGTGGTGGTGCAGCTGGCGGCAGAGATCAGCAGGTGTCGGCCCGGGTCATAGTCGTCCTCGTTGATCCCCATTACCGTGGTCACCGCGTCGACGGGCATCTCCATGCCCTTGCTTTTGATCTTGAACGGGGCTGACAGGATGACCTTTTCCGCCCCGGCGGCAAGGTGGCCGCGGAGGGCGCCGCGTTCGATGTCGGCGTCGGCGGTCGGGTCGGTGAATACCCCGGTGGTGTCAACCACCAGGCGGATGCCATTGTCCTTCCAGGCGATATCGGCCGGGTTACGTGCGTCACGCAGGATTTTTATCGGGATTCCGTTGACGCGCATGGTCCCCTCGGCATCGTTGATTTCCTCGATTACCCGGCCGCAGCGGCAGCCGTGGAGGTAATTACCGAGACGACCATAGGAACTGTCGTGTTCGATGGCGGCGGCTATGTCTTCAAGACCCTGCCCTACCCGGCGGCCGAGATTGACCACGATTTTATCGAAGTGTTTCCGCCCGACGTGGTGCCAGAGCGTGAGTTTGCCGATGCGGCCGAGGCCGTTGATTCCTAACTTCATTTTTTCTCCTGCGCTTACCGGGTTACACAGATTCGGTCTGCGCATTGCCTGGTTTATTGCGATGCCATCCTGTGGTTTGTTACGAGACTGTCATTATTGTATGCCATCAAGTTGAGTCGATAAATATAAGAAAGCCCAATCCGCGAGGCAAGTAAAACCTTGATGGCATCGTAATAATTCCGATCTACGGCGTTGTGGCGTCCAAGGCCTTGATTGCGTGCCAGGATGCGTCGAGAAAGGGAGCGGCCCTGATGTTGCGGGAAAATCCGCCGCAGGCGGTCTGGGAGAAGATGATGAAGTTTTTCGTTTTTTTTATCTCTCCCGGGTGCTTGCGCAAAAGGGCGAGGCCGGCAAGGCAGAAATGACAGTTTTCGATATACGAGGTGGTCCCGGGAAAGAAGCCGAAGCCACCGTCATGGTTGCGGCAGCGGATAAACCAGGACGCGAGTCTGTTGTTTTCGTCCCGGGACATCTCCCTGCGGCGCAGGAGGAGGTCAAAGTAGATGTCGCGGCAGGTGCGGCGCGGGTATTTATCGTTTAGAGGCCATTGCTTCGGGGGAGACAGCCGGTGGCGGTAATAAAATTCTTCGGCCGTGGTCGGCTCGGCAATGGGGATGAGTCCGGGCCGGGGGAGATCGAGGCTGAGGCAGGTCTGGTGGATAAACCATATCAACCGCCACGGGAGCCTGTTATCCCGTCGCAGCCATGCGCGGAGGAAGGCGTCAACGGCTTCCGGCCGGGCCAGGACCGGAAGTGTCGCAGGGGTAATGGCCGCGAGGATGTCGATGGCGTAAAAGGTATCCTGCAGGGTGGGTGGGAGACTGGGGGTGGCACTGAAACCTCCCTCTTTCTTTCCCCGGGCGAGGACAAAATTTTTCAGGGCCGCGGTATCAATCAGATTGAAAGGGCTGGGATTCATTAATCCGCCTCTCTATCCTCCGGCAGGTTTAAGGCCCGGGGCAGACGTTCCACCGGGGTCAGTGTCTTGATCTCGCGGCTGACCATGGGGTCGAGTTCACGAAATTTTCTCGCGGTGACCATTACCCGCGACTCAAAAGATCCCACGGTTTTATTATAGGTGTCGATGCTGCGGTTAAGGCCGCGGCCGAGGTCGTTGAAATGCCCGCCCATCACCGCCAGACGTTCGTATAGTTCCCGCCCCATCTCGCCGATGACCTGGGCGTGCTCAGCCATGTTTTCCTGACGCCAGCAGTAGGATATGGCCCGGAGCATGGCGATAAGGGTAGTTGGGGTGGCCAGCAACACCTTCTGGTTGACCCCGAATTCGATCAGGCCATGGTCCATTGACAGGGCGGCGGCAAAGAAGTTTTCCCCGGGAAGGAAAAGAATGACGAATTCCGGTGACGGCTGGAATTGTTCCCAATAGGCCTTGCTCCCTAAAATATTGATGTGGTTTCTGATGGTGGCGGCGTGTTCGGTCAGCAGTCGTTCCCGCTCACC
>JAJRZW010000039.1 GCA_024275015.1 Deltaproteobacteria bacterium
ACGCTCTTTTTCCTCGGGGGCCTTGTCGATTTCGTCAAAGGCCGTGGCAGAGGCATAGCCCTTGGTCGAAAGCACCCGGGTGATCGCCGAGGTCAGGGTCGTCTTGCCATGATCGATATGGCCGATCGTTCCTACGTTAACATGAGGTTTAGTCCTCTCAAATTTTTCCTTTGCCATGGTCCTTGTCCTCCACCCCGGGTTGAGAAAAAAATAATTTCATACTGGAGCCCACGACCGGACTTGAACCGGTGACCTCTTCCTTACCAAGGAAGTGCTCTACCTGCTGAGCTACGTGGGCGCTTCCACAATGCCGGAACAACAAAGCTGGAGCGGGAAACGGGTCTCGAACCCGCAACCCTCAGCTTGGAAGGCTGATGCTCTACCAATTGAGCTATTCCCGCGAACCTTAACCGACCGTTAAAAAAAACCGCCCATGACTTTTAAAACCCCGGCTGAACAAAACAATTTTCGGCCAACATCTTGATTTCACCTGTTTTTTCAATCCAGTGAAATCGACGGCGCGGAAATCAGCCGCCCACAGCCATTTTTTTCAACGGACGGTTAAAACCTGGTGGAGGGGGGAGGATTCGAACCTCCGAAGGCGTCGCCGACAGATTTACAGTCTGTTCCCTTTGACCACTCGGGAACCCCTCCTTTATCAGAAGACAGAACACAAAAAACAGAAGCCAGACCAGATTGCCTGCGCCTCCTTAGCCCATCGCTTCCGTCTGTTTCACAAATACTGTTTCTCTTGGCCTGGAGCTGGCGATGGGACTCGAACCCGCAACCTGCTGATTACAAATCAGCTGCTCTACCAATTGAGCTACGCCAGCATGACGCGGCATATTAAGACGCGACATACTAATAAGTTCCCGAATAAACATCAACCATTTTTAACGACTTTTTATTCCCGCAAATATAAAAAAAATGCCCCGGCGGCCCACCGGGACCGCCGGGATAAAAAACACCTTATACAGAAATGCTAGTAAGCGATCAATTAACCCCACCTAATGCAAAGACAATCGCACTCTGCGACAACCCGTTGAAAAAAGGGGCTGTGCGCGACTTAACCCCTTGTTAATTATACTTCAGGGATATCAAATGGTTAAATCACGTGCATGGTGGTAATCATGCGCTTACAAATGTTACTCGTCATCAGTGACCGCCGGATTAACAAAGTTGCTGTCACGAAAACGCTCAAAGGCCATGGCAAAGGTACGGTAGACCATATGGGCGAATTTGGTGTAAGGCATATAGAAAAAAAGCATGAACACGCTGACCAGGTGGATAAAATAGAGAAAATAAGCCAGTGATGGAATACCGAGGAGACGGACAATTTCAGCCCCGAAACCGGTAACCCCGACGGTGACTATCTCGCCGATAAGAAACCAGTCGTAAAAGGTACGACCTGCGCCCTGCTCCTCCTCAAGCCGGGAACGGTTGGCCCAGATGATAGCCATACCCACGAGCAGGGCGACGGCCGCGACATTGGCCAGGATCTTGAACGGATCATAGAGGGGAATGGGACCGTGCATGGCAGGGTTGAAAATACCGATGATATCCTTACGGATAAAACCATAATTGGTAACCGCGAACAGGGCGATAAAAGAAAGGAGCAGGGGCAGATGCCCCTTGACCCGGTCCTTGTTGGCACCGCACTCGTTAAAACGTTTATGGGTGAGAATCTCGACCACCGACGGATAGAGATAGTCAACCAGAAACTGTCTGGCCGAGGGGCGGAAATCACTCTCCGGCGCAACCTGCTCCACCATCGCGTCCCACATCGATTTTACCCCTTTATAGGCGGCAAAAACCGAAAAGGCCACGGCTGGCAGGAAAATAGCATCGATAAAGGCGACGTTCTTGGCCAGCCAGGGAAACTCCCAATGACCGAAAAAATGGCCAAAGCCCACAGTCCGCATGGTCTCGGCGTCCGGAATATGGGCTCCGCCGGAAATGAGCCAAAGCAGACCTATGATGATTACCGGCAGAAGAATCAGAATCGGCAGGTTCCTGCCGTTACTGGCAAGTTTTGCCAACCCGGAGGGAAAGCCGTAATGGGTGTAGGCATAGGCGCGGATGGCCCCGAGCACGTCCCCGGGCTTGGCCCCGCGGGGGCAGTAGGCGGTACAGTCGCCGCACTGATGACAGAGCATGATGTCCGGATCGGCGACCAGCTTATCCTTGAGACCCCACTGAGCCCAGATCATCTCCTTGCGGGGAAAGGGTTTATTGTCGGACGACAGCGGACAGACGACCGAGCAGGTGGCGCACTGAAAACACTTCTTCATCGAATCGCCGCCGGCCTTTTTCAAAAATTTTATGAAATTAAGATCAGGTTCTACCCTAACGCCTTCAGCCATTTCATCTCCTCCCTGATGCCAGGATTACAAATGCGGCCGGCCATAGAAGGCCGGCCGCTTATTGTTAAAAAAAATCAAAAGCCCTTGAACGGATTGGGACCGAGTTCAATGATCTCCTCAACGAACTCATTGATGACCTCGGGAATGGTATCATAGTCGGTGATCGCCACCTGCCTGACCGCAACCCGCTCCGGCTCAAGGCCGAGGCTGCCGAGAGTCTCGCCGATGTTTTCCATCCGGCGGTCGGCAAGCTCACTGCCCTTGACAAAGTGACACTGGTAATCATCGCCAAACTTGCAACCAAGGAGAACGACCCCGTCCATACCGGAAGAAAGGGCGTCCTTGATCCAGACCATATTGACCGAACCTAGGCATCGCACCGAAATGAAACGCACCAGATTATTGAGCTTATGGCGCCGCATGGCCGCCATATCGAGTGCCGGATAGGCATCGTTTTCGCAAACCAGGGCGAGGATCCGGAGCTTGTCATCATCGTCATCCGGAACCTCGATCGCCTTGATCATAGAACCGATCATGTCGACATTATAATCCTTGAAGCCGATGATCCGCTCAGGGCAGGCGCCCATGCAGGTACCGCAACGACGGCAGCGGGTATAATTGGGTTTCGGGGTCCCCTTCTCGTCATCATCAAGAGCGCCGAAGGGACATTCCTCGGTACAGCGTTTACATTGGGTACAGCGCTGGAAGAAAAACTCGGGATAGGTTTTGTCACCGGAACGGGGATGAACCGCGACCCCGCGGTCGACGGACTCTATACACTGAATGGCCTTGAGAGCGGCACCAGTGGCATCGTCAACCGTTTCCTCCATGGTAGTCGCCTTACGGACGCCGCCACAGGCGTAAACCCCGGTACGGCGGGTTTCGTAGGGGAAACAGATAAAGTTGGAGTCAGCGTAGCCGTCGAACAGTTCAAGGTCAAGAAAGGCCGGGCCCTGACGATAGGCGAGGTTAATGGTCGCTTCATCGTGGGTGGTCGGAACCATGCCGGCGGCAAGAACAACCATGTCGACATCCAGAAGCAGATCTTCGTTGAGCAGGGTGTTCCTGGCGGCAACCATCAGGCTGCCGTCGCCCTTGTCCTCAACCCCGGTAACCGTGGCCTTGGTAAGGAAGATGCCGTCGTCATTCTGAGCCGTTTTGTAGAAAAGTTCCATCTGCCCTGGAGTCCGCATATGCTGATAAAGGACATAGGCCTTGGCCTCGGGATTGTCCTCACGGACAAACATCGCCTGCTTCAGGGCCACAAGACTGGTGACCGAGTTGCAGTAGGGAAAATCCTTGTCGTCTTCCTCGCCGCCGGGACTCTGGATAAAGGCAACGCTCTCAACCGGTTTGCCGTCGGATGGACGAGTGATCTTGCCCTTTGAAGCCATGGCCTCAAACTGGGCGTTGGTGACCACGTTGGCGATCTTTCCGTGACCGAGATGCTCATAGCCCGAGACATCAGCGGGAATCCAGCCAGTGGCCAGTACCACCGAACCGAATTTTTCTCCGGCCTCGTTTGCTGCCATATAATGTTGAAGACCGGCGTTGGGGTCTTCCATCTCCCCCTTGTCGATGAGATCCTGCTCGTCAACTCCGACCTTGGCCGGGGCGTCCCATTCGCTCTTGGTGCCACTGGCCTTAAAAGTGGCAAGATACTCACCCGGCTCCCCGGAAATACGGGCAACCTCGGTTCCGGTCTTGACCACGATATTGCTGTGGCTCTCGACCTGTTTGATCAGATCACCGATGGAGGGCTCCTCGAGGTCGTTCCACGGGGCCCTGGTCGGCAGCTGTTTACGCCAGTTGACTGCCTTACCGCCGAGGGCGTCACTCTTCTCAACAATCTCAACTTCATAGCCGGCATCAGCGGCCTCAAGGGCCGCGGTCAGACCGGCAATCCCACCCCCCATGACCAGTATCCGCTTATTGATGCTCTCCAGCTGGAATGCTTCGGGAAGCTCGGTCTTATCCGCCTGGGTACAGGCCATCCGCATGTAGTCCGCGGCCTGTTCCTGGACATATTCAGCGTCGGCGTCTTCGCCGGCACACCAGACCACATTCTCACGGAGGTTGGCACGGACACTGATTTTGTCGTCACCGAAATTAAATTCGTCCTGCATCACCCGGGGCGAGCAGGCTCCAATAACCACGGTGTTGACACCTTCATTGATGTCGCCATCAATCATGGCACGACCGGCGGCACTGCACAGGGCCTCGTGGGTCTTGCACTCGGTACTCATCTCACCGCTTACAACTTCGGAAAGGGCCTCTATGTCCAGCGCCTCACCGATACCGCAACCGGTACAGATATATGCGCGAATATTCTTATCCATTGATCCTTACCTCCTGGAAGCTTGAATGGCCTGAAGCGCGGCAGCCGTGGAATTCTGGGCGCTGGTGACAACGTCAGCAGCCTTCTTGGCACAACCGGCGGCAATCATGCCGCGGCCGGCATCGGAAATAATAAAACCGTTATCGTCCATGGTAAGACCATGGACGGCACCCGCAGACTTGGCCGCAGGCTCCATGCCGGTGGCAAGAACGGCAAGATCAACGGTCTCTCTGACCTTGTCGCCGGTGACCGCGTTCTCGGCAATAACCGTGACCCCGCCGTCATCATTGGCGACGATGTCGGCCACCTTGCCCTTGACGAAGTGAACATTCCCGTCATCCTTGAACCTGTCACGAAAGTTTTCATATTTACCCGGAGTCCGGAGATCGATATAGAAAACCGTAACCTTTGCCTCGGGGTACTGCTCCCGGACATAGGTAATCTGCTTAAGGCTCGCCATGCAACAGATGTAGGAACAGTATTCGAGATGATTCTCGTCCCGGGAACCGGCACACTGGATAAAAGCAAAACTTTCAGGCTCCTTATTGTCGCCGGGCCGGAGGATCTTACCGCCGGTGGGACCACCGGGGGCGGCGAGACGCTCCATCATCATATTACTGATGATCGCCTTGCTGCTCTCCGGCTTCAGGTTCTCAAGCTTGTTGAAATCGTAGGGATTCCAGCCGGTGGCCCAGACAATGGAGCTGACCTCCAGGGTCATGCTCTTCGGGGCCATGTCCATCTCGATGGCGTCGTACTTGCAGACCTCAACACATTTGCCGCATTTATTGCAGGCATCGGCGTCAATGACATACTTCATCGGAAAGGCATGGTCATGGGGCTTATAGATCGCCTTGGTGGTATCAAGACCGAAGTTGAAGGTGTTGGAACGATCCTCCGGACAGGCCTCGACACAGGCATTACAGCCGGTGCAATTATTATTGACAAATCGGGGCGCGGTCTCGATGGTCACCTGATAGCTGCCGGCGGAGCCGGAAACCTGCTTGACCTCGGTCATGGGATAAACCCGGATCCGGCGGTTGTTTTTGATCCGCTTAAAATTGATCTCAAGCCCACAGGACGGCGGACACAGCTTGGGAAAATACTTGTTGAGCTGGGCGACCCGGCCGCCAAGGTACGGATTGCGCTCTACGATAAAGACGTCCTGTCCCACCTCGGCCGCCTCCAGTGCCGCGGTCAGGCCGCTGATACCACCGCCAACAACCAGAACACCACCTGCGCCAGGGGCGCTGCGTTCGTCAGTCATTCTATAGCCTCCAAATAAACCGGTTAATAAATGCTGCTGAAATTTGCTTGGTTCAAACGGTTGTACCCGTAACCGCCTCAATCAAGAAAACATCCCATTTTTATAGAAAAATCTCCAGGCACCTTGCGGCGCCTGGAGATTACAGTCAGACGGTTTCCTTTACGGATCAAATCAGACCCAGGGATCGGTCTCAACGATGTTGATACAGTCAACCTTCTCACACTTCCACTCCTGGTTCTTGGGATCAAAAGTGGAGTTTACAAAGACCTTCCAGTTCTCGTCATCAACAGTGGGGAAGTCACTGCGATAGTAGAAGCCCGGGAAACGGGATTCCTTACGGAACTCAATGTGACGGATATGGGTCTCAACACACCAGATACGATGGTAGTTCTCCCAGGCCCGAAGGAGCTCATGGAGGGAACCGGCAGCCATCTTGGCGGCATCCTCGCGAAGCATCCGCAGGAGGTCAAGACAGATATTGAGAAGCTTGCCGCTGGTCATGTAGTAGGTGGCAACACCGCCGCCGTACTCATCAGTGGCCTTCATCAACCGCATCATCAGACCGGCAGGTTTAACGTAGTTGGGGTTAACATCCTCGGCAGTGGTGGCACCGACGTTCTCGTTATAGAGTTTCACCGGAGCGTAAACCTCATCGGCCAGTTCCTGGGCGCTCTGGGCGAGCTCAGGAGAAAAACCGGGGTTGGCGTTAAGAAACTTGACCATCTCCTTGGCCACAATCCGACCCTCGGCGTGGGAGCCAGAGGAGAATTTGTGACCGGAGGCACCAACGCCGTCACCGGCGGTAAACAGGCCATCAACGGTGGTCATCCGGTTGTAGCCCCATTTGTACTGATGCGAACGGGGGCCGTCGACGGTCGGGACCCAGTCCTCTTCCGGACCGGAGGTCCAGATGCCACAACAACCGGAATGGGATCCGAGCATATAGGGTTCGGTGGGCATGATCTCAGAACCGATATTCTCAGGCTCGATGTCCATACCAGCCCAGAGACCGGCCTGACCAACGGACATATCGAGGAAGTCTTCCCATGCCTCGCTCTCAAGGTGCTTCCAGAACTTTTTCAGACCCTTCTCGTCCATACCGGCGGCCTTTCTCTCGTCGAGGAAGGCGTTGAGAGCAACGTCGGTGGCCATATAGATCGGACCCCGGCCTTCCTTGAGCTCGTTGAGCATCAGATGATTACGCAGGCAGGTGGGGGTAACCGGAGACTGGCCGTAAGGCATGAACTTGGCGAGCTCATCCTTGACCGAATCGCTATTGGCATAAAACTCACCGAGACCGTTCTGCACCTTGGCCTTAAACAGCAGGAACCAGGCACCGACCGGGCCGTAACCGTCCTTGAATCGGGCCGGGGTGAAACGATTTTCCATCATAGTCAGGGTAGCACCGACCTGGGCGCACATGGTATAGGTGGAACCGGCGTTACATACCGGATACCAGGCACGGCCCTTACCTTCACCGGTGGACCGGGGACGGAAGATATTGACCGCACCGCCGCAGGCGCAGAGACAAACCTTGCAACGGAAGACATGGACCTTGTTCTCACGGGTGGAAAAACCAACCGCGCCGGCAATATGATTCTCAACGTTTTTGTCGAGGAGGAGCTTGACGATGAAGACCCGCTCCATGATGTTCTCGTCACCCAGGGCCTTTTTGGCAGCCTCGGCAACGATACACTTGTAGGATTCACCGTTGATCATGATCTGCCATTTACCTGTACGAACCGGCTGACCACCGTCCTTGAGGCTGGCAGCGGGCTTGGAGCCGTCGAGGTTATTACCGTCGGCATCCTTTTTCCACACCGGCAGACCCCACTCCTCAAAAAGCTCAACGGAACGATCAACGTGACGACCGAGGTCATAGATCAGATCCTCGCGGACGATACCCATAAGGTCGTTGCGAACCATCTTGACGTAGTTCTCGATGACATTCTCGCCGATATAAGTGTTGATGGCGGAAAGACCCTGGGCAACGGCGCCGGAACGCTCCATGGCGGCCTTGTCGACCAGGAGGATCTTGGTGTCGTCGGCACACCATTTCTTGATTTCAAAGGCGGTCCCGCAGGCGGCCATACCACCGCCGATGATCAGAACATCAACATCATGCTCAACAATTTCCGGATTGGTGACGGCAGGCAACTCACCCTGTGGCTTATTAGGTAATGCCATAATTATTCTCCTTTTATAAATAGAATTTGACTTTTATTCCTGGAAAAGGCTTAAACAACGATCTTATTTAGCCAGCATGGTGGGTACGGGCAGATCACTTTCACCAAGTAGCTTATTGTCATTGATGTCCGCGCCCCTTTCACCCTCGTAGGCATTGGCGGCGCCCTCGGCGGTGGTTCGGATGGGGAACTTGAAGCGTTTCATGTTGCCGTTACGGAACTTAACCGTCCACATGATGGAGTCGGAACTCCGCATGGGATGAACCAGACCCCCGAGCGGCACGAAGTCACTGTAACCACGGACGGCGATGGCGCCCTGAGGACAGATCTTTACACAGGAGTAGCACTCCCAGCAGGCATCAGGCTCCTGATTGTAGGCCCGCATATCCTCGGTGTTGAGGACCATCAGGTCGTTCGGGCAGATGTACATACATGCAGTCTTGTCACCGCCCTTGCAGCCGTCACACTTTGAAGGATCGACGTAGCTTGGCATTAAAATTTCCTCCTCAAACTTGATTTTCCAACCGGGATCCGGACACCCGAACCCCACTATAAACAAAACAGACCTCAAGCCATCTCCACGATCAAGCCTTAAAACAGCCGGGGCCGGAGAGATGAAAAACAAACAGAACTATTTTTTTGCCGCCGTACCAGAACTATTCTCTTAACGAGCAACCCGGGCTCATGGCAAGAAAAAAATGAAGGGGCACTCATTTTCATAAAGCGTCTGTATAATTTTTACCCATTTAAATGTCAAGAAAAAATTCCTTGCGCAGACAGGGGAACGCCACCTGACCCTGACAATAATTATCCTTTTATCCCGGATAGTTAGCAGAAGAGAGATTCCAAGGGACACAACTTGGTTTGACAGTCGGGGTGACGATGGTTACATTGTCACGCTTCTGCGTACCCTTATGGACAGGTCTGCCTGAAGGCAGCATTTCAACCCGAATTTAACAGTCCGTTGAAAAACGGGCTGATCGCGGCGCACGGACGCGCCGCCGATTTTATTGGGTTTGAAAAATCCAATAAAATCGAGAGGTTGGCCGGAACCTGTTTTGACCAACCAGCGGTTGAAAAAGCCAGGACGGCTTTTTCAACAGTCTGTTACAAGGATACCTCCGGAATATCCATATCTTCTATTTTCTATTAACGGTGGCAAAAATGACCTCTGCAAAAAACAACAAGGATTTTACCAATGAACTCGATACCAATCCCACTAACGTCGAGCCAAAGAAACTTACCCTTGAGAGCCGCTTCAAGTTCAAGTGTCATCCCGTGATATCCTGTTTCACCGCCTGCTGCGGCAATATCAACATCATCCTCACCCCCTATGACATCCTCCGGATCCGACGTTTTTTAAACATCAGCGCCGATGAATTTCTCCTCCGTTTCGCCACCCCGCTGTACCTCGAAAAAACCGACCTCCCCGGGGTAAAACTCAACCTGGACGAAAACGGCCGCTGCCCCTTTGTCTCCGACAAGGGCTGTACCGTTTATGAATATCGCCCCACCACCTGCCGCTACTATCCCATCGGCATGGCCAATTTTCACGAAGGCGGCGAGGATGAAACCGTGGCCGAACAGTTTTTCTTCAAGGTAAATGAACCCCATTGCAGAGGCCATGAGGAAGACCGGGAATGGACGGTAAGGGAATGGCGGATTGACCAGGGAATCGATAAATCCGACGACATGAACCGGGAATGGATGGAACTTGTCATGCGGCGTAAATCCTACGGTTTCCAGGCCCAGATCAGTGAACCGGCAAAAAAGATATTCTTCATGGCCAGCACCGACCTTGACAAGTTCAGAGATTTTGTCCGGAGTCCGGGATTTAAAGATACCTATGACATTGATGATTCGACCATCGACGCGGCCTGCGCCGACGACATCTCCATGTTGAAATTCTCCTACCGTTACCTGGCCGCGACCCTCTTCGGCGCCGACGGAATCAATGTCAGGGCCGACAAGGTCAAAACAAAACTGGTGGAGATGAAAAACAAACAGGAAGAGATGGAAAAAAATGCCGAAAAAACCCACCGTGAACTGCGGCGGGATTTCGACGAGCTGAAAAAGGCCCGGAAGGACAAAGCAAAAACCTGAATCCGTGACGATTTTTTGTCATCACATTTGATGGTCTCGTAGCAAGTCCCCGCGCAGGCGTCCGGAAAATAAAGATCAGGCTTCAGTCCCGGATTTCAACCTGAATCTGAATCTGCTGCCCTCACCGGGGTAAGAGCTTATCTCAATCTCACCCTCATGACCGTCAATGATATTTTTCACGATCGCAAGGCCGAGACCGGTCCCACGGCTCCTGCCGGTAAAAAAAGGGGCAAAGATCTGGGCCACGGTCTCATCCGTCATCCCCTGGCCGTTGTCACCGATTTCCACCTCGACCCTGCCGTCGGCGAGCACCCGGCTCCTGACCGTCAATACCCCCCCGTTTTCCATAGCCTGAACCGCGTTAATGATCACGTTCATGAAAGCGCGGTAAAGACGGTCAAAATCGCCACGGACCGGCGGTATCCCCCGGTCCAGATCGACGTCTGCGGCCACGCCCTTTTCCATCAGATCCGGGGCCATGAATCCCAGGACCTTCTCAACCACCGCGTTTATATCAATCTGACTGAAATTAAAGGGTTGCGGGCGGGCAAAGTCGAGGAACTCCCGCACTACCCGATCAAGCCTCGCGGTCTCGTCAACAATAATCACGGCCAGGTGTTCCTGCTCCGGCAACAAACTCGCCATCTTCTTCTGCAGAATCGCGGCACTCGACTTCACGATCCCCAGGGGATTTTTTATCTCATGGGCCACCGAGGCCACCATCTTGCCCAATGCCGCCAACCTTTCACTGTGGTGCAGCCGTTCCTCAAGACGATGCCGTTCCGCAGCCCGGGCGCTTATAATCCGGTCGGCCTTGCCGACAATGAAGCGAAGGACAAAGAAAAGAAAAGCAAGGAGAAAAATCGAGATCATCGAAACCATGGCCTGAAGCTTCAAGGTGGCGCGATAATCCTCCGACAGGTCCTGAACCACCTCGATGACCCCGATAACCACATCACTCTTATGACCAAAAAGACGCTCAGCCCGCAGAGGGATATATGTCTTTAATACGCAGGATATGGATCCCGACCCCGGGAGAAGATTAAAGATACTGCCCCGGTAAATAAGCATCGACGAACTTTTGCCGCCTTGCGCCGCGGCATAACCGCCGCCGCCTACGCGGCTGCCGACCCGCTGGTGATCAGTGGAATAGCTTACCCGATTTTTCCCCGCCTCAAGGATACTGACCGACTTCACCCGCAGACCATGAATCACATTTCTGATGATCCGGTCCAGACGCCGGTATTGCGCCGGTTTACGCAACGATATCCTGCCGTAGGTGAGAATGGTGGGGACGACAAATTGCTGAAAGACCTGGCGGTTTATATTACGGGCAAAGACCTGGGCGTAGGCCTCGCTACGTTCAAGCATCACCCTGTTGGTATTATTGGCGATCAGGCCGGTAAAAACCGGGACAAAAAGAATAAAGACCAGAAGACCGGTAACGGAAAAAAACTTCACCAGCCGAAAGGGCTCGACCGTGGTCATATCATTGTTCGGATCATCCGTGGTCATCTCATCCGCCATCAACTTTTCCAGGTTTACAGACCCCACAGCGACGACATGCCTCGGGCCGGCATGATTCGGTATCCTTTTCCGCCAGTCCCCGCCGGTACTCAGCCCAGAGATAATCGTGACCGACCCGATGGTCAATGATATCCCAGGGAGAAAATTCCCCCCGCTGCCGCTCGCGGTAAATAATATCGGCGATATCCACCTGATAACGGCGACAAAGCTGTTTAAAGTTACCGCCTTCGGCGTAATCCCGCAGAACCGGGGCAAGACGACGGTCCCCCCGCGAAAGGACGGCCTGAAACACCGCCTGCCTCACCCCGTCGCAGCGAAAGCCGACATTGGCCATCCCCCGGCATTGTCCCCGCAGCCAGGCAAGTCTTTTTTCCACCACCCCGGCCGCGGCCATGGGATGGAACTGAAACGGGGTCATCGCCTTGGGGACAAAAGTCGAGACATTTACGATCAACTGTCCCAACCGGCCGCGGCGGCGACCGATCGCGAGACGGAGTTGCCGAACCTCGTCGATCAGGGCGACCATTTCGACCAGATCTTCCTCGCTCTCGGAGGGCAGGCCGACCATGAAGTAAAGCTTGAGGTTGAAGATCCCGGCCATGGCCATACGTTCAGCCGCGCCAAGGACATCTTCACGGCTGATATTCTTGTTGATTACCCGCCGCAACCTTTCCGAGGGACCGTCCGGGGCAATGGTGGCCGCCTTCAGGCCACTGTGGCGCAACAGAGACAGGACCTCATCGCCGATGGCATCGGCCCGCAGGGAAGAAAAAGAAAGGGCACAGCCGCTGTCCTTAAGTTCTGCGGCAATGGTGGCAAGAACCTCGGGCCGGGCCATCTCCATACCCAGAAGTCCGACCCGGCGGCAATCGGGGGACCGTTCGGCCAGGGCCCGCCGCACCGCGCCGCTGTTCCACAACCGCGGCGGCCGGTAAAGAAAACCGGCGGCACAGAAACGGCAGCCGCGGCTGCAGCCGCGGCCCAGCTCCACCAGAAACATATCGCTGAACTCGGCCTCGGGGGTAACAATCACCGAATGGCCGGCGATTTCCCGCGTCTTGACAGCGGCACGGCGAACCCGACGGGGGATGGCGGGGGATAACGGCTCTATCCCCCGCTGGCGGTGATGAACATCATCATAAAAAGGGCGGTAAAGCGAGGGGACGTAAAACCCTACCGGCGACCGGGCCAGCCCGGCAAGGATCTTCGCCCTTACCGCGCCGCGCTCAAGGACGGCGGCCGCAGCGGCAAGAAGAACCGCAAGCATATCCTCGGCCTCACCGACCACCACCAGATCAAAAAAATCCGCCACCGGCTCCGGATTAAGGGTCAGAGCCACCCCGCCGCCGACCACCAGGGGCGCCCCCGGGCGCACGGGACAATCATGCCGTTCCCGACTCCATAAGGGAATGGCCGCGGCAGTAAGAATTTTTACGATCCCGGGAAAATCCTGCTCAAAGCTGACGGAAAAAAACACCAGGGGAAATTCAGATAATAATCGACCGCTCTCAACCGAACGCGGCGGCCCGGGACGGCCGTCAAGAAAAAAACGTTCGCAGAGAAAACCGTTACTACGGTTTATAAGATCATAGACCAGCTGGAAACCGAGATTACTCATCCCGACCCGGTATAAACTGGGAAAAATCAGGGCCACCGGAATATTGTCACGCCAGTTCTTGTGCCAGGCCCCCTTTTCCAGGATAGACTTTCCCTGCCGCTGCCCCCTTTTTCCCGTTTTCAACGGCATGAATATCTCCCATCAGGCAAGCGATCAATAACCACACCTGAATGCAAAAAACCGCACTCTGTAAGGGGTTCATGAATACGCCCTTAACCCCTTTTATACTTAGCAGTCCGTTGAAAAACGGGCTGGTCGCGGCACATGGACGCACCGCCGATTTTATTGGGTTTGAAAAATCCAATAAAATCGGCGGTTGGCGGGGACTTGTTGCGAGACCATCAGACATAATCAAAGGGTTAAAGCACGTACAGGGTGGTATTCCTGGAGCACTTACCAGACTGTTGAAAAAGCCGTCCTGGCTTTTTCAACTCCCGGTTGGCCAAAACGAGTTCCGGCCAACCTCTCGATTACACCGGGTTTTTCAACGGGCTGTTACCCCATCAGTACACCAGTAAACGGTGGCTTAGTTCTCGTCCTGCCTCTGCCAGGTGGGGATATCGAAATCACGTTCGTCAAGGTCCTCGACCGGGTGGCCGTTAACCAAGCCCACCGCCTTGCCCATCGGCTCTTTACCCTCACGGCCAAAGGGCAGGGTCGTCTGATCCCGGGACGCCTTAGCAGAACCGGACCGCCGCCGGACCTTGACCTTACGGCATTCGTTCAGGCCATAGTCGACCCTGGGCTTTTCCTTTTCTATACCGGTGGCGATCATGGTCACCCGGATACGCCCCCCGAGGCTGTCGTCATAGGTAAGACCGAAGATGGCCAGGGTATCACGGGAAGAGAGGTCATCGCAGAAACGCCCCATTTTCCCGAGTTCCTGCATGGTCATTTCACCCTTGCGGCAGGTAACGTTGATCAACAGCCCCCTGGCCCTGCCGTAGATCCCGCCATCCAACAACATGGGGCTGTCATTGGCCTGCTGCAGGGCATTATTCATCCGGTTTTCGCCCTCTCCCTCACCGACCCCCATGAAGGCCTCGCCCTGTTCGGCCATGATCGTCTTGATATCAGCGAAGTCAGGATTGATATGCCCGGGGGTGTTGATGATATCGGAGATCCCCCGCACCGCCCGGACCAGAACCTCGTTGACCTTGAAAAAACCGTCTTCCACATCGGCGTTATGATCGGTGAGGCCGAAGATCCGGTCATTTTCAATGGTAATGATGGTATCGGTATATTTCTTCAGGTTGTCCCAGCCCTTGCGGGCGAGATGGCTGCGTTTCCGGCCCTCGAAAAAGAAAGGCATGCATACCACCCCGACGGTGAGGGCCTTGAGTTTTTCCCGGCATATCCGCGCCACTTCCGGGGCGGCGCCGGTGCCGGTGCCGCCGCCGAGGCCGGCAACGACAAAGACCATATCACTGCCGGCCAGACAGTCCTGAAGCACCTCCGCGCTTTCCTCCGCCGCCTGCCGCCCCACTTCCGGATTACTTCCGGCGCCAAGGCCTTCGGTTAATTTCGGCCCCAACTGCACCGTCCGGTGGGCCCGCGACTGTTTCAGAGCCTGCATATCAGTATTGGCGGCGATAATTTCAACCCCGGCGACCCCGCTCTCTTCGAGCTTGTTGACTATGTTATTGCCGGCCCCGCCAACCCCGACAACCCTGATCACCGCGGCCCCGTCGCCCGTTCTTTTTATCTGTTTAAAATGAGGCATCATTTCCCCCTGCTGTTTACCGTTAAGATTAACCCGTAGGCCCTGCGCAGGAAACTTCTTTATCTCTCACAGCTGTCTGCCGCGACCAGCCTGTTTCTCAACAGGCGGTTAACCCCGGCCGAACAACGCCCGCAAACCTTTAAACATCTTTTCAATCAGTCCCTCGCCCCCGTTACGGCGGCCGTGGGCGTTATCCCCGGCGGCAAAAAGGATCAACCCTACCCCGGTGGCATATCGCGGATCTGAAACCGCCTCGGCCAGGCCGCCGACCCCGCGGGGACGGCCGACCCGAACCGCGAGATCAAACACATCCTCGGCCAGGGATGCCAGATGGCCCAGCTGCGAAGCCCCGCCAGTGAGAACAATGCCGCCGCTCAGATAATCCAATAACTTCATCCGGTCGATCTCCATCCGCACCAAATCCATCATCTCATGAGCCCGGGGCTCAAGAATACTGGCTATATACTCCCGGGTCGCCTTACGCGGCTCCCCACCGCCCACCGACGGAACCTCGACCACATCCTCGCCGTCTTCCATGGCGGCGAGGGCGCTGCCGTATTTTTCCTTGATCAGGCCGGCATCAGAAATCGAGGTCCGCAGGCCGCTGGCAAGGTCGGCGCTCATGTGATTACCGCCCAACGGCAGAACCCAGGTATGCTGAATACAATGATCATAAAAAACCGCGAAGTCACTGGTGCCGCCACCGATATCAAGAAGGCCGACGCCGATCTCGCGCTCGTCGGCATTAAGCACTGCCTTGGCGCTTGCCAAAGGTTCGAGAACCAGATCAACCACGTTAAGCCCGGCGCCCTGACAGCACTTGACCAGATTACGAATGGCCATGGTCTGACCGGTGACGATATGGACATCGGCCTCAAGCCTGACCCCGTTCATCCCCAGAGGATTCTGGATCCCCTCCTGGTCGTCAACCGTAAACTGCTGCGGCAGGACATGGATGATCTCCTGATCCTCGGGCAATTTCACCGTCGCGGCATAATCAAGGACCCGGTCGACATCGATCTGACTGATCTCGTTACGGTTGCGCACCGGCACCTGGCCACGATTATTAAAACTTGAGATATGGCTGCCGGCCACCCCGGCCACGACATCCAGAATCTCCATGGTCGCCATCTTCTCGGCCTCGTCAACGGCGTGCCGGATGGATGCCACCGTCTTTTCAATATTGATCACCACCCCGCCGCGAAGACCGTCGGAAGGGCTCTGCCCCACGGCGATAATGTCGATACCGCCCTCTTCGGTGACCTCTCCCACCACCGCGCAAATCTTGGTGGTGCCGATATCGAGACCAACCAGTATTTCCCCTGCTCGTAAAGACAAATTTCTGCTCCATTACGGTTGATGGCGTCGTAAAAATTCCGATCTACGGGTCCATTAGGTTAAACAGTTCTCAATCCGCCCTCAGATGACCGGTATCGCCAGCCGCACCAAGACCTTGTCCCGACCGTAACCCAGATCAACCAGCCGGGTAAGATCAAATACCTTCCGTTTATACAACCGCCGCAGAATCGCGGAAAATTCCCGCTGTCGCGGCTGCGCATGGCCAAGGCGTACCGGAAAGGGATTATTAACCAGAAACAGGGTCTGCTCCCCGCCGGCGGCGACATTAACCTCTGAAAGACTCTGACGCGGAAAGATGGGATCACGCCGCCGCACGGCGTTGATGGTCGCCAGGGCCCGGTTGAGCAGACCCTTCTCCCCACCCTGTTCAAGCCCGGTAATCACCGGGTAATCAAGGTCATCCCCCTTACCCGCCGGGGCAAACACCACCCCGGCCCGGTCAACGTAATAAATTCCGTCACGACGATTGAGAATGGCAAAGGGCTTTCTCTCCTCAACCCTGATCCTTACCCGGTTTGGATAAAAACGATCAACCCGGGCCCGGGCCACCCAGGGGTGGGCCTCAATCGCCGCCCTGACCCGATCGCCGTCAAGGGTGATGATATTACTGTTGACATCAATCCCGCTCAGGCCGATGACCTCGGCCCGGGACAGCCGCCTCACCCCCTCGACCTCAACCCGGTCACTTATCCGGAAAAAATCCGACCGGGTCGCATATCCCCATGCCAGGGTCACAATCCCGGCAAGACCCGCGACCAGAAGAAGGCAGACCATGACTGCCCCGGTTCCCGGACGACGGGAATCGCGGGTTTTAAGCCGTCGCTGACGGTTATGTTTCCAGCTCCGATGATATCTGCCCATGTCATTTTTTCTCCGATGACGAACCGCTAAAGGAGATGTACCTCGGTTTCAAGTTCCACCGCGAATCTTTCCGCCACCCGCGCCCGGGCGGTGTCAATAAGCCATAAAACATCCGCGGCCCGCGCCCGGCCGCAATTGACGATAAAATTGGCGTGCCTGGCGGAGATCATTGCCTCTCCCCGATTCAGTCCCTTGAGTCCCGCGGCCTCAATCAAACGCGCGGCATAATCACCGGGCGGATTCTTGAACACCGAGCCGAAACTCGGCTGCGCCACCGGCTGAGTCTTGCCACGACAGCGCAGACGGACACTGATATCGGCCCGGATCGCCGCCGGATCGCCCGGTTTAAGGGCAAAGCTCGCGGCCATAACCACCGCTCCCGGCTCCCCGCCCCAGGCACGATAGGAGAAATCCATGTCCCCGGCCTGGTCCTTATGCATCTTCCCGGCCGAATCAAGCCATTCCACCCGGTCAAGGACATCGGCAGTACAACCGCCGCCGCTGCCGGCGTTCATCACCACCGCCCCGCCGACACTGCCGGGGATACCGGCGGCGAACTCAAGCCCGCCAAGGCCGTTATCCACGGCCAGATGCAGGAGACGGGCCAGGGAACAACCGGCCTCAACCCGGATCATGGCCTTGTCCACTGAAACCTCCACCGCCGCCATTTCCAAGCCCATAACCACCAGAACCCCGTGATAGCCGGAGTCCGGGGCCAGAATATTACTGCCGCGCCCCATTACCCGCCAGGGAATCTCCGCCCCGGACAAAAGCGCCAATATCGTCCGCGCCTCCTCTACGCTCCCGGGCCGGATCACCGCCAGGGCCGGCCCCCCGACCCGCATGGTGCAGAGACGGGAGAGATCAATATCCCATTTGAGCCCTGCCAGACCCAGGGCCATGATCCTCTGCCGCAGATCCGCGGTCATCAAGGCCCCGCCAGAATCCGGCAGACATCCTCGCCGACCCGGTGGATATCACCGGCACCAAGGGTGAGGAATATATCCCCCGCTTCAAGTTCAGCCGCGATCAGCTCCGCCGGTCTGTCCGTGCCAACAATGTTCTCTACCCGCCGATGCCCGTGTTCCTTGATCGCCGCCGCCAGCCCGGCGCTATCGACCCCCTTAACCGGCTTCTCCCCGGCCGGATAAATATCGGTAAGGTAGAGACGGTCGACCCGATGAAAGGCGGTGCAGAAATCATTAAAAAGTCCGGCGGTACGACTGTAACGGTGCGGCTGAAACAACACCACCAGTCGCCGCCTCGGCCAGGCCTGGCGCAGAGCCTTGAGGGTCGCCCGAATCTCGGTGGGGTGATGACCGTAATCGTCGATCACCGTTATTCCGGCAGCCTCGCCCCTGATCTGCATCCGCCGTTGAATGCCGCTGAAACGTCCCAAGGCTTTTTTTATCCCCGCAAACGGGATCTCAAGCTCCAGGCCCAGGGCGATAACCGCGAGGGTATTCCGAACACTGTGCTCCCCCGGCAGGCCAATCCGGACCCGACCCAGGATCTCACCGTTAACCCGGACCTCGAAATCGGATTCAAGACCGTTGGTCCTGATATCCCGGCCGCAGACCATGGCCTGGGAACTGGTGCCGTAAGTAATGGTGCGCCGCCGGATACCGGGAAGGATATCGGCAATATTATGGTCGTCGATACAGACTATCACCGCCCCGTAGAAGGGAATCTTGCGGATAAAACGATTGAACTCGGTCTTGACCGCGGCAAGATCAGGATAATAGTCCACATGTTCAAAATCGATATTGGTGACGATCTCCAGCACCGGCGAGAGCTTTATGAACGAGCCGTCGCTCTCGTCGGCCTCGGCCAGCAGAAATTCCCCCTTGCCGGGACGGGCGTTGGAGCCGAAGCAATCCACCCGGCCGCCGATGATCACCGTCGGGTCAAGACCGGCCTCACCCAGAACCCAACCGGCCATGGAGGTGGTGGTGGTCTTGCCGTGACTGCCGGCAACCGCGATACCGAATTTTTTAAGCCGCATGAGCTCGGCCAGCATCTCCGCCCGCGGGATCACCGGGATTCCCGCCTCACGGGCGGCGATGACCTCGGGATTATCATCGCCAATGGCCGACGAACACACCGCGACCTCGGCATCCCCCAGCCACTCGGCCCGATGACCGACGTTGACCACCGCCCCCAGGCCAGCCAGTCTCGCGGTGATCGCCGATCCCTTGAGATCAGAACCGGAGACCTTGTAGCCAAGGTTCAGGAGAACCTCGGCGATACCGCTCATGCCGATGCCGCCGATACCTACGAAATGAATATGTTTGCTGCGTTTTTTATACATAATCTAACAGTTTAAGGAACAACCAGGGCCATACACGCGGCCGCGATATCCGCCGCCGCCCCAGGCCGGGCAAGCCCCCTTGCCGCCACGGCCATTTCCTTTCTCCGCCCGGAATCATTCATAAGAGCAATCAGCGTCCGCCCCAGTTCTTCCGGAACGATATCACTCTCCTTGACCTTTATCGCCGCCCCGGCCGCGACCAGGACATCGGCGTTTTTATTCTGATGGTCGTCGGTGGCAAAGGGATAAGGCACCAGAACCGCGGCCCGGCCGACAACGCATATTTCGGCCAGGGTGGTGGCCCCGGCCCGGGAGACGATGAGGCCGGCCATGCCGTATGCCGCGGCCATATCATCAATAAAGGCGCTTACCTCGGCCGTTATTCCCGCGGCCTGATAGACCTTTTCCACCTCGTCCCGATCCTCTCCCCCGCTCTGATGAACCACGATAAAACCGGGGGGGAGATCCTCCCTGACCGCGGCAAGCCCATGGCTGACCGCGGCATTGACACCATGGGCGCCCTGACTGCCGCCCAACACCAGCAGCCGCGTGTCCGCGCCCTCCGCCTCCGCAGCCGCGGCAATAATCGTCTGCCGCACAGGATTACCGCTTATGACCGTTTTCCCCCGGCCGAACCATACCTCGCTCCCGGGCAGGGAAACCATCACCCGGCTGACAAAACAACCGCAAAAACGATTGGCCAGACCGGGAACCGAATTCTGCTCATGGAGCAGGGTCGCGAACCCCAGGATCTTCGCCGCCAGCAGCACCGGCACGGTGACATAACCACCGGTACCCATGACCACTCCGGGCCGGAAACGCCGCAATATCCGCAGAGACTGAAAAAAGCCACGGATAAGACAAAATATCGCCCCGATCCGGGTCCAGGCCCCCCGGCCCTTGATCCCGGCGGCACTTATGGCGGCAAAAACAAAGGGCCGGTTCCGCAATACCCGGGCCTCGATCATCCTCTCCGTACCTATGAACATCACCTCGCCACCGGCGGCGGTAAAGGCCTCGGCCACCGCGATCCCGGGAAAGAGATGCCCACCGGTACCGCCGCCGCTCACCACCATCCGCGGGGATTTTTTCCGTTCAGCGGCGGACAAGCTCAGGCCGCGATATTACAGGCACGACCATGGGGTCGGTGATTAACCACCACCGCCATAGTCCTGACAAAACAATGGTCACATAAACCATGACTTATCCGCTCAACCGACACGGTGACCAGAGCCTTGCGCCACTTTCCCTCGATCCTGATCCGGCCGCAACCGCAACACATTCGCACCATTTCCTTTTTCATTCCAAGACCTCCTTTCCGGTGTCCAATGCCAGCACCTCCCCACGGAATACCTCACCGCGCTCAGAGTAACCGGCAAACATATCAAAACTGGCACAGGCCGGGGACAACAACACCGTGTCTCCCGGACGGGCCAATTCTCTTGCCCGCCGCACCGCGGCGGCCATATCCGCACAGGGTTCAACCCTGGTAAGGCCAGCAAACCTCTCCACCATTGCCGCGCTTGCCTCACCGATGACCAACATCGCCCGGACCCGCGCCTTTACCGCCCCGGCCAGGAGATCGTAATCACCCCCCTTTTCCCGCCCTCCGGCAATGAGAACCACCGGGGTGTCAAGCTCGTCAAGGGCGGCCCTGACCGCGCCGATGTTGGTGGCCTTGGAGTCATCGATATAACGGACCCCCTCAACGACAGCCACCGACTCAAGACGATGGGCCAGGGACGTGAACGTGGCCAGGCCGCGGCGGATTGCCTCCGCCCGGCATCCGGCCGCCATTGCCACTGCCACCGCGGCGGCACAATTATAACGGTTCACCCCGCGATTAAGATCAGGACTGGCAATAACAAAACGCCCCGACGACTCCGGCTTAAGGCCACGGACGATAATCACTTCATCCCGGACCCAGGCCCCGGGACGGCCGTCATCCCGATCCTGCCCGAAAAACACCCGTTTCCCCGCCCCGGGAAGATCATTGAGACAGGCGGTGAGCCCGGGATCATCGGCATTCAGAACCGCGACATCATCCCGATTCTGCCGGGCAAGAATGGAAATCTTGGCCGCAACATAGGCGGAAAAATCATCATAGCGGTCAAGGTGGTCCGGGGAAATATTCAGGATCACCCCGATATCGGGCCGGAAACCGGTGGCGGTATCCAGTTGAAAGCTCGAGACCTCCAGCACCAGCCAGTCACAATCGCCCGGATCACACAGGTAGGTGGAAAGCGGAGTACCATAATTGCCGCCGAGAAAATTCTTTTCCCGGCATTGCTGAATATTTCGCTGACAAGCTTTCCCACCGTGCTCTTGCCGTTGGTGCCGGTGACCGCCACCGTCGGAGTCCTCACCAGGCTGCCTGCCAATTCAAGCTCACCGATCACCAGACTTCCCGCCCGGCCCAGGTCACGAAACACATCCTGACGCTGATCCACCCCGGGGCTCAGGACCACCAGGTCGCAACCATTGAGAAAATCATCACCGTGGGCACCGAATTGCACCCGTATTCCACGCTCCCGCAACCACTGCATCTCACGCCGGGGAAACCTCTCCCGGGGACGGTTATCGCAGGCGCGAAGCCCCATCCCCTGACGCCGGAGAAGACGCAGCGCCGCCATCCCCGAGGCCCCGAGGCCAACCACCGCCGCTTCCCCGCCTCTTTCAAGGATTATGTCAAGGGTGTCATTTCCCATCTCTTATCCGTAAATCACCTGATCTTCAGGGTTGCCATGGCCACAAGGCCGAGGACAATGGAAATAATCCAGAAACGCACCACCACCTTGGCCTCATGCCAACCCTTCTTTTCAAAGTGATGATGAAACGGGGCCATGAGAAAAATCCTCCTGCCGCCTGAGAGCTTAAAAAAACCGACCTGAAGAATCACACTGACCGCCTCCATGACAAAAATCCCGCCAACAATACAAAGAAGGATCTCCTGCTTGATGATGATCGCCACCATCCCCAGGGCCGCGCCGATGGAAAGGGAGCCGACATCACCCATGAACATCTGGGCCGGGTAAGCGTTAAACCAGAGGAAACCAAGACTCGCCCCCACAAGCGAGCCGCAGAACACCGCGACCTCCCCACCCCCGGCGACAAAGGGAATCTGCAGATACGAGGCCAGCAGCGAATGCCCGGCAAGATAGGAAAAAACCAGATAGACAGCAGCGGTGACCACGCTGGGCCCGGCGGCAAGACCGTCCAGGCCGTCGGTAAGATTGACCGCGTTGGAGGCCCCGACCACCACCAGGAGGGCGAAAACCAGGTACCAGCCGTCAAGATAAGGCCGCAGATCCTTGAAAAACGGCACACTCAGATGGGTATCAAAGCTACCACTGCTCAGGAGATAACCGGTGGCGACAAGGACCCCTGCCACCTGGAGGAGGATCTTGCCCCGGGCCGCCAGCCCTTGGCTGTTGTTTTTGCTGATCTTGCGATAATCATCCCAGGCCCCGATCCCCCCGTGCCAGAGGGTAATCCCGAGAAGGACCCAGATGAAACGATTGCTGAGATCAGCCCAGAGCAGGGTCGAGACCGTAACCGCAAGCAGGATCAGAATCCCACCCATGGTCGGTATCCCCTGTTTGCTTAAATGGTTCTCAGGTCCGTCCTCACGGATCACCTGGCCGATCTGTCGTGAACGCATGGCGGCGATAAACCATTCTCCCAGCAACAGGACCAGAAAAAGCCCGGTGAGAATGGCGCCGATGGCGCGAAAGGTGATATAACGAAAGACGTTAAAACCGCTGATCAGGTTATGCAGCGGGTATAAAAGATGATAAAACATCAGCCTTTCCCCCCTTCCAGGGCCTTGATTATCGTTTCCATCCGCATCGAGCGGGACCCCTTGACCAGAATCCAGTCCCCGGGGCCGAGACGGCCCTGCGATTCAAGCAGCAAAAGACGGCCGGTGATATCATCCTTACGCTCGCAGCTCACCGCCCGCCGGCGGTCCATACCCGCGGCCACTGCCGCCGCCGTCACCTCGGCGGCGAACTCACCGTGGGCAAAGAGGTAATCAAATTTCATCCGCGCCACGCTCTCGCCTAAAAAACGATGCGCCGCCGGCGACTGTTCCCCCAGTTCGAGCATATCGCCGACCACCACCACCGCCCGCCGGCCGCGTTTAAGATCACCCAGAGTAAGAAGGGCGGCCAGCATTGAAGCGGGATTGGCGTTATAGGTGTCGTCGATCAGCCTGATCCCGGCGGCGGTCTCCACGATTACAAGCCGTTTCGCAAACGGGGTAAAGGCGGCGAGTCCGGCAACAATGACGGCATCATCAACCCCGGCGGCCAGGGCCAGAGCCGCGGCGGCCAGACAATTGCCGACATTATGCCGCCCCACCACCCGGGTCCTTAAACGATGACGACGACCATCGATGAGCAGGGAGAAAGCGGTGCCTTCGCCGCCTGTATTCCTGAGATGAGTGGCGCGGACCATCGCCCCGGGCTTAAAACCGAAGGTGATTTTTTTCTGCCCGCAGACGGCGGCGAGTTTCCTTACCTCGGGATCATCATTGTTAACCACCATGGTCGACCGGGAGGAAAGACCACGAAACAGTTCGCCCTTGGCCGCCGCCACCCCGGAGATATCCCCCAGCCCCGAAAGGTGGGCGGCCTGGACGTTGTTGACACAGGCGATATCAGGAGCGGCAATGGCAGTCAGGCGCGCGATCTCGCCGGGGCGGTTCATCCCCATCTCAAGGACGGCGAAACGATGGCTCAGGTCCACCGGCAGAAGTGACAACGGCAGGCCCACCAGGTTATTGAAATTGCCCACGGTCTTGAGGATGGTATGATCAACGGCAAGAATCCCGGCGACCATTTCCTTGACCGTGGTCTTGCCGCTTGAGCCGGTAATTGCCAGAACCGTAAGCCCCGGCATCTGCCGCCGACGGAAGGCGGCCAGGTCACCAAGGGCGGTGAGGGTATCGGCTACCAGGACCCAGGGCACCGGCAGCTCTTCCGCCGGCGGCAGCGAAAGCATTACCCCCCCGGCCCCGGCACCAACCGCGGCTGAAACAAAATCATGGCCGTCAAACCTGTCGCCGCGGATGGCGACAAAGAGATCGCCGGGACAAAGTCTGCGGCTGTCGATGGATATTGCCCGGAAAAGCGTCTCGTAACCACGGCCGAAAGACTTCCCGCCCGTGGCCCGGCACACCTGGGCCAGGGTCCAGGACGGGTTCTGCATCACCGCGCAGCCGCCCGCGGCACTGCCGGTATCAGGGTTATTGTCCGCCATGATTCTCATCCAGCCGCCCCACCGGCGCCATGTCCCGCGGCCCATCTCTCTTCAAGACAGCGCCGCGCCACCACCCGGTCATCAAACCATTTCCTCCGACCGCCCTCTTCCTGATAGTCCTCATGACCCTTGCCGCAGATGACGATAATATCACCGCTTCCGGCCCCGGCGATCACAACGGCAATCGCCTCTTCCCGGGAAAGAATGATATCGTAGCCCCGGGTGCCGTTGCGCATCATCTCAACGATCTTCCGCCGCGTCATACGGCCGGGGCCGACGGCCATTTTTATCCCAATTTCAACCTCCGCCGCGATCACCGCCGGTTTCTCACCCCTGGGATTATCAGAGGTCACCACCACCACATCGGCAAACCGGGCCGCATCTTCCCCCATCAAAGTCCGCTTGCCCTGATCACGATCACCGCCGCAACCGAACACCACCACCAGTCGCCGGGGTTCGAGCGCCCTGAGGCTGACGAGAACCCGCCTTATCGCGTCCGGGGTGTGGGCATAATCGACATAGACGGCAAAATCATGCTCATGACCGTTTTCAACCCGTTCAAGTCGCCCCGGAACCGCGGCAAGGGCGCCTGTCCCCTGACGAATATGATCAAGACCGGCTCCGAGGGCAACGGCAGCGGCGGCGGCCAGGGCCTGATTGGCAAGGTTGAAGTCACCGGTCAGGGCCGACCGGATCCCGGTCTCCCCCGAAGGGCCGACAAAAACGAATGAACTGCCGTCAGCCCCGAGACGCACCGCGGTTATCCTGAAATCATCAACGACATCGTAACCACAGCCGAATACCTTTATCCCGGCGGTGGCAAGTTCCCGCAGCAGCCTTGCCCCGGCCGCCGCCTCATCGCCCTCCCGAAACACCACCGCCACCCCGTCCTCTTTCAGATAATCCCGAAAAAGCCTCTTCTTGGCCTGATAATACGTCTCCATGTCATGGTGATAATCAAGGTGGTCACGGCTCAGGTTGGTAAACAGGGCCGCGTCAAAACGCATACCGGCGATACGATCCTGGTCAAGGGCGTGGGAAGATACCTCCATCAACATATGGGTGACCCCGGCATCACGCATCCGCGCCAGCATCGCGTAAATTTCAAGAGGGCCGGGAGTGGTAAGCCGGGCCCTGATTTCCTCCCCCGGCCAGCGCCGGGAAACCGTACCCATGACCCCGACCGACCTGCCGGAGGCGGCAAGAATACTCTCAAGCAGATAGGATGTAGTGGTCTTGCCGTTGGTACCGGTGATCGCCACCGTGGTCATCGCCGCGTCCGGGCAACCATAAAAGTTTCTCGCCATAATTCCCAGGGCCCGGCGGCTGTCCTCCACCTCGACAATCACCACGCCGTTCCCGGCATTGATGTCA
>JAJRZW010000040.1 GCA_024275015.1 Deltaproteobacteria bacterium
CGTCCAGGAATGCCGTGCTTACCCAGATCTGGATTGCGCTCTGTGTTTACCTCCTTCTTGCCTTCCTGAAATTCAAGGCCAAGTTGGGTGTTTCCATGCCGCAAATGTTGCGTCTGCTTCAGCTGAATTTGTTTGAAAGACACAATTTAACCGAGTTGTTCAAGCCGACACCGCCTCAATGCGTTGATAATACGCAGTTTTCGCTATGGGCAAAACTATGAGACAGCAGTGATCAAAACTGTAGATCAGTATCTGTATAGCTGCGGTTTTCCAGCCTCTATTGTCGGAGAGATCAGAAAACAACTAACCGCCAATGGCGGGGTGATAGAAGAATCCGAAAAGTTATTGACGGTTGCCGATATCAACTGGAAAAAGAAAGGCGATTATGCCGCATGGAGTAGTTCAAAAAGAGAGGAAATATCCGGGGGCGGCGGAAACAATAGTTAAGGTACCAGGCTTGATATTTTGACATTTACTTAAACAGGGGGGAAGTCAGTTTTTGACTCTTCAACGCCCTTCATTCGCGGCTGAAGCCGCTCCCACAGCATGGGTTGTTTCTTTTTGGGTTGCTGGTAGCGGTAGTTGGCGGGTGTTGTGCAAGACCATGGTCTTACTTTGACGGTGGCCAAAGGCTGGGTTTGCAGGAGCGGCTTTAGCCGCGAATGAAGGACTATTATAGCCTCTTGCAAAAGTCTCATTCTTGTCCCCTGGGGAGATGGTTATGGCCCGCAAATCCATAGTGATATATTTTCTGTTGTTATCTGTTCTTTTCTTCGGTTGTGACTCGGCCTGGGCCAAGCTTACTATTCAATCCAAAGAGCCGGTGCAGGTAGAGCTGACGGGTTTTAACGGGTTGGACGAATTCTCGATTTTTAAGGGTGAGATTGCCGCTGACAACAAGCGCCGGATCGAGACGCCCTATCGCGGTCTTGCCCTTTTGGTGTTTGCCGGTGGCCAGAGCTACCCGGTGATTCTGGGCGCCGGGTCTTTCACCCTGACGATTGTTGAGCCCGGCAAGCCTCCTGCCTTCACCGGCAGCGCGGCCAACGATTATTTCTACCGGCGCTTGTCCGGCTCGGAACCAGCCCGGCGCAAGGATGGTTTCGCCGACCTGATGCTACAGGCGAAAGACCTGTTGCAATCAAGTTACGCCATCAAGACCGTGGCGCAATTATCCGCCGGGAAGAAAAAGTTCCAGGAGTTTGTCGGCAAACATTACGACCGGCTTCAACACAGCGATATGGTCAGGCGGCTGCTGGCTCAATATTTCATGATGCATGAATATGTCGACTATCATATTAAAGATGCTCCTGCCGCCGACATTCGGGTTAGATATCAAAAAGAGGTTTTGAACGGGGTAAACAGCTGGCTGCGGGTATTATCCCCCAACCTTCCGAAGGATGAGATCCTCAATTATTGCGTCTCCCTCTATTACCGGAGAAGCATGGTCACCCTTGCCGGCATGATTATCGACAATTTCAAAGAATTTGCCTATTGCCCCGGTGATGCCAGGGACTCCTTCGGATTTGCCGGTAATATAAAGATAACAGGCCCGGCCGGTGGCGCGGGGAAAAAACTGGCTGATTTCAGGGGCGGCAAGACCATCGCCTTTGTCAGCGATGACTGTCCGGTGTCGATGGTTGCGGCCGTTATCAAGGCCCGGCGGCTGGCCGATCGTAAGTCGGCAGAGCCTCTGATTGTTGCGCCTCTGGAAAAACTTTCCGGCAGCCATCTGGCCATGGCCGGAATGGTCCGGAGCGGTAATATGTTTTTTGTTGATGATGAAAAGTGGCGAAAGGAAAATCTGCCAGCCAGAATGAAGCTGCCTTTCTTTGTCACGATCCCGGCCGAATCCGCCGGGCCTGGACATTGATCCGTGCGAAAGAGGGCCGTGCATAAAATTATAACCTGGATCCGTGACGTTCGGGAACGGTGCAGATGCACGGTGGCAACACTCTGATAAGGTTCCAGCTCGGCAATGATAATATCCGGCTGATTCGGCCGTCGTCTCTGGTATAGGCGGTTGCCTTCCTCGTCGCTGAGATTACGAGGTAGCTGTTGTTTGAATATAAACCGAGTCCAGCGTATAGTTTCATCAGACACCTCCGTTTTGAAAGATTCGGCTCTTTCAAAACAGCTTGCCAGAGGCCTGCATCCTAACGCACTAACGGAGTGCCTTCAGGTGGTTATCAGATCCGCTTTTCATCGAGTTATTCAAGCCGCCGCCACAACCTTTTGGTTATACACATTTTTATTGTGGGCAAAACCACGGACAGCAGTGATCATATATTCAAAGGGGATAAATCACATGCCGGGTGATGTTCATCAATCACTTGCGAATCAGGCATTACCCTGGGGGAAATAATGGATGCGGCCGTCGATATCGGTGGTGTCGAGAATACGGCCGGGGCCGAAATCCATGCCCGGATCGAGGGCAATCGTCGGAATGACAAAGGTATAGCCGTCAGGAAGATGATAAACAATCTCTCTTGCGGCAAGAAAATCAAGAAAACGTTGGTCAGTATCCCGCATATCCTCACCCCCGGGGCAGGCTGTGGGGCGGAGTTATTCCACCCCATGGGGATAACCATATGCACCAACACAATTAAATCAAGAATAATTATCAATCATCTCACTGAAAAGCCCCCTGTCCCCGGCCCGGGAGACAAGATGAGCCTGATAACGCCTCCACCGACCCACGGAAGAGGTATAAACCGGCTGCCGTACCTGCCAGGCACTGGCGGTATTTACCGGCCGACGGTTGGCGTGAAACTCAAGGCATACCGCGTCCCAGGGCAGATCGAGAAAGTCAAGCATCCGCCGGCTTTCCTTTTCCAGATCCGCGACCATGGCCTCGTAGGAAACCCGCATAATCGCCGGTTTGCCGCCAAAAACACGGTCAAGGGAAAGCCAGTGATCCATCAGACGCCGTTCCTGCTGACGGACAAAGGCGATATCCTCAAGGCTGCCGCCGTAAACAACTTCCGGCATATAGAGGGAGTACAGGGAGATCGCGATATCAAGGGGATTACGGTCACAGTGGATAAAACGGGCCCTGGGAAAAAGAAGCCGCAGCAGCCCGACATGGAGATGATTGGTCAGGGTTTTATCGCTGACCAATGAAAATGACTCCGATCCGGCTTCACCTTTGAGCCAGGCGAGATATTTCTCCCCCTCCCGCGCGAGCGCGGCGGAATCAGCCACGGCCACGCAGTCCGGATACGGTTCCCCGGCGTGGCTGGCAAGGCGGGAAATCAGCCGGTTTATCTCCTTGTTCTCCCCCACCCCGGCCACGGCCGGATGGGTGGTGAGAACCTGTTCCACCAGGGACGAGCCTGAACGCGGCATGCCGATTATAAAGACCGGCCGGGGGCACCCGTCTCCGCCGGTGGCACGGGACGGAGAAAAAAAATCAGGAGAAAATATCTCCACGATCCGGTCGACCATGTGACGATATTCGTCGCGATCATAACGGTTGAACGATTGCCGCAGCTCGTTGGCCCGGGTAAAAAAGGCAAAGGCCTGGTCCCAGGCGCCGCAATCGTCACATATCTTGCCGGCGGCAAAGCGTAACATCATCTCGTCTACCGTCCCCTTTGCCGCGGCGTCAAGGACGGCGGCTATCGCCGCCATGTCGGGATCATCGAGGTTATCATAGCGACGGCAGAGGACGAGATGCCGCCAGGACGAAGCATTGCGGCGGTCAACGGCGACCGCCCGACGGAAAGCAGCCTCACTGCCGGCCTTATCACCCATGGCCATAAGGATGGTGCCGAGATTATTGTGGGCATCGACATAATCAGGAGCCAGGGCAAGAGCGGCGCGGCAGTGTTCCCGGGCCTCCCGGTAACGCCCCAGGGTCAGAAGAGAGGCGGCAAGATTATTCTCCGCCACCTGATTTTCAGGGGCGAGGCGCAGCGACCGGCGAAGCAGATCGACCGCGGCCCCGGGCTCACCCTCCTGATCCAGAACCACGGCAAGATTATCCATGGCCTCGATATAATCAGGACGCAGGGCCAGGGCCTTATGGTAGGCGGCAATCGCCGCAACCGGATCACCGCGGCTGAACTCCCGGTTGCCCTGGTTAAACCAGGCAACCGGATCCGCCGTTATCCCGCCGCCCTGCTGTTTCCTTTTTCGCCGTTTGAATTTTCTCAGACTCATCAAAGCATCTCAATAAAATCAACCACCCCGGCAACGCACGCCTCGATATCATCACGACCGGTAAAGAGCCGCAGGTCCGGTGATCGCGGTGGTTCATAGGGAGAAGATACCCCGGTAAACTCGGGGATCTCGCCGCGCCTGGCCCGGGCGTAATTACCCTTGGGGTCCCGCGCTTCGCAGATATCGGGTGGACAGTCACAGAAAACAAATTTCAGCGCCGGACCGATTATGTCCCTGAGCGACCGCCGCATGGTAACGGTGGGGGCAATAAACGAGGCCAGCACCATTACCCCGCAATCGGAAAACAGACGGCAGACCTCGGCCACCCGACGCATGTTCTCCCGACGATCCTCGGGACTGTAACCAAGATCACGGCACAGGCCCTGACGGATATCATCCCCATCCAGTATCCTCAGAGCAGAGCCTCGCTCCCGTAGACGCTCGCCGACCCTGACAACCATGGTGGATTTCCCCGCGGCCGGCTGGCCGGTAAACCAGAGTACGGGGCCGGGAGAAGCAACCTCTTCCCGGCGGCCGTTCAGTCTCTCTTTCCCGTTGTTCCTGGTCATGGTCAATAATGATAAACTCGTAATAAGTCACGAGATGGCTAAGTAAGAATTTCGATATACAAGGAGTAGTGTATTTTTGCGAGCAAGACCATATCCCGCCATGACGGGACAAGGGAACAAAAAACGCGCTACAACGCCGTAGATCGAAATTCTTACGACGCCATCAATAATCCCGCCGCACCAGAACCTCACGGGGTTTGGCGCCATCGGCCGGTCCCACCACTCCTTCACGTTCCATCCTCTCAATCATCCGCGCGGCACGATTATAACCGATACGCAGACGACGCTGGACCATGGAAATCGAGGCCTGCCCCAGCTCACAGACCAGGGCCACCGCCTCGTCGTAGCGGTCGTCATGGTCCTCTTCTTCGTCACCATTAGCACCGTTCCCGGGTTCCCGGACCCGTTTAAGCATTTCCTCATCAAACTCCGGGCTCTCCTGGTCGCGAACAAAGTCTATCAACCTCTCGGTCTCCTCCTCGGAGATATAGGCCCCGTGGATCCGCTGGAGATGAGAACTGCCCGGGGGAAGAAAGAGCATGTCGCCGGCGCCGAGAAGATGTTCAGCCCCGGCACAGTCAAGAATGGTCCGGGAATCGACCTTTGACGAGACCTTGAACGACATCCGGGTGGGGAAATTTGCCTTTATCAGTCCGGTCAGGACGTCCACCGACGGCCTCTGGGTCGCGAGGATAATATGCATCCCCGCGGCCCGGGCCATCTGTGCCAACCTGGCCACCGAGGCCTCAACATCCTTGGAGGCGACCATCATCAGGTCAGCCAACTCATCAATTATAATCACCACCAGGGGCAATTTCTCCTCCGCGCTTTCATTGTAGGTGGTGATACTCTTGACCCGAGCCTCCTCCATCAATTTATAGCGCCGTTCCATCTCCAGCACCGCCCACTGCAGGGCCCGGCTGGCCATCTTGGGTTCGGTGACCACCGGATGCATGAGATGGGGAATGTTCTCGTAACCGGCAAGCTCGATACGCTTGGGGTCAACCATCAGAAGGCGGACCTCGGCGGGGGTCGCCTTCAACAGGATGCTGGCGATGATGACATTGACCGCGACACTCTTGCCGGCGCCGGTGGCCCCGGCAATCAACAGATGCGGCATCCGGGCAAGATCGGCCATCACCGGATTGCCTACCACATCCATCCCCAGGCCGATGGTCAGTTTTGCCTTGGCCTGCTGAAAATCACGGCTGGAAAGAATCTCCCGCAGACGGACGACCTTGCGGACAGGATTAGGGATCTCGATCCCGATTGCCGATTTCCCGGGAATCGATCCGACGATACGAACACTCTCGGCCCTGAGTCCCATGGCCAGGTCATCAGCCAGACCAACGACCTTGTTGATTTTGACTCCGGGTGCCGGTTCAAACTCGTAAGTGGTGATAACCGGCCCCGGCGAAATACCGCTGACATTACCTTCTACCCCGAAATCACGCAGTTTTTCCGCAAGAAGACGGCTGACCTCAAGATAATGCTCCCGGTCGGCCATGAAATTCTGGTCATCGGTCCGATCAAGAAGGCCCAGAGGCGGTCGCTGGTATTCCCCTTCCCGCACCGGCAGGGGTTTAAAATCGGCGTCATCATCCACGGCCACGGCCCGCACCGGTTCCTTAACCGGCGGCAATTCCTGAGCCACTCCGCCCCGGGACGACGGTTCCGGGGACGAAAGCCGGGGAAGCGGGGCCATCTCAGACCGGGGCGCGACCCTGATATTGCCCCGCCGAAGACGAAAAACCGAAAGAAACGCGGCACCGGCACGGCACTGTCCCTGCCAGACTGAAGCAAGAAGATTCCCGATTGAAAACTCAAGGGCGAGCATCAACGAGGTAAGAAGGATCGCGGTTAAAAAAACCATCCCACCGGGACGGCCGAACCAGGTGGCGAGCAGATTATGGACCATGCCCCCGATATAACCGCCGGTGGCGGAGGCGAAAACGGCATCAATAATGCCGCTTGAGGCAATAATTATCCCGGTAGTGCCAAGACAGAGATGAGGCAGACGATCAACAAGGATGTGCCGACGGAGAACTTTACAGGAAAACCAGGCCAGGAGAAACACCAGCCAGAATGAGGAAAAACCGACAAAGGAAATAAGGTTGCGGCCGAGGAAACGACCGGCGCGGCCGCCCCACCACAACGAAGCGCTGCCGGAACCGAAGGCGACCCCGGCCAGGCTGATACCGATAAAAATGGCAAGACTGAGTCCGGCAATCCCGGCAATCTCCCGTGCCAGCGGCGGTGAATCGTGATTACGATCGATACTCATACACTCCCGCGTCTGTTACCGGCAGGATACCCTCAAGCTTCCCAAGGCTCCCGTCAGTCATTACGACCGAGTTCCCCCCGTAAAGCATCAAGGATGCCGTTGATGAACGAAATCGCGTCATCACTGCTGAAACGGCGGGCGATCTCAAGGGCCTCATTTATCACCACCGTCGCCGGGATATCCGCGCGGTGCCGCAATTCATATACCGCGAGGCGGAGGATATTACGGTCAACCACGCCCATCCGCTCAATCCGCCAATTGCTGGACTGAGCGGTGATGACCGCGTCAACCGCGTCAAGGACCGGGGCAAGGCCACGGACAAGCTCGGCGGCGAAATCCCGCGCCCGACGGTCAAGGGAAAAATTCTCCCGCACCTGATCCAGGGCGTCAGCAAGGGGTTCACCGGCGATATCTCTTAGATACAGGGCCTGGATCACCGCCTCCCGGGCCTTGCTCCGTACCGATACCGGCATTAATTAAACCCGATCCAGAAGATTGATCATCTCAATGGCGGCCATGGCGCAGTCGCTGCCCTTGTTACCGGCCTTGGTGCCGGCGCGTTCGATCGCCTGCTCGATGGTCTCGGTGGTAAGAACCCCGAAAATAACCGGGAGCCCGGCATCAAGACTGACTTGGGCCACCCCCTTTGAGACCTCGGCGGCGACAAAGTCAAAATGGGGCGTGGCGCCACGGATGACCGCCCCGAGACAGATAAGGGCGTCGTATTTCTTTCCCGCCGCCATCCTCGCCGCCACCAGCGGAATCTCAAACGCCCCCGGGACCCGGGCGATGGTAATCGCGTCGGCGCTGACACCGGCCCGGGTCAGGGTATCAACCGCCCCCTCGAGGAGCTTTTCGGCAATAAAGGAGTTGAAACGGGCGACAATAATCCCGATTTTCCGTCCATCACCCTTGAAACCGCCTTCAATTATCTCAGCCATTTTATCTTCTCCAGATTATTTTGACGTTTTTTGCCCGGGCATCATTACCCCCGGGAGGTCGACATGGCCTGAAAAAACTCGTAGACCGTCAACAGACCGTTGGCCAAAACAAGTTCCGGCCAACCTCTCGATTCCATCCGGTTTTTCAACCCGGCAAAATCGGCGGCGCGAACATCAACCGCGTACAGTCCAGTCTTCAACAGGCTGCTAATCCTGTTCTTCCCTCGCCTCGGGTAACATATCAAATATATGCCCCATCTTGTCGCGTTTGCATTGCAGGTATTTCAGATTCTCCGGCACCGCCTCCATCTCAATCGGCAGCCTTGCGGTCACATGGAGACCATAGCCGTCGAGACCGATAATTTTCTTGGGATTATTGGTCAGAAGCCGCATCTTCCGCACCCCGAGATCACGCATGATCTGGGCCCCGATCCCGTAATCGCGCAGGTCGGCCTTGAACCCCAGTTTTTTGTTGGCCTCGACCGTATCATAGCCCCGATCCTGAAGGGCATAGGCCTTGATCTTGTTGACCAGACCAATGCCGCGGCCCTCCTGATGCATATAAAGGATAATACCGCTGCCCTCCTGCTCAACCATCTGCATTGCCGCGTGCAGCTGGCTGCCGCAGTCACAACGCATGGAGCCGAAAACATCGCCGGTCAGGCACTCGGAGTGAACCCGGACCAGAGTCTCGGCCTCGGGGTCGATCTCGCCCTTGACCAAGGCGACGTGTTCGTAGGGATCAATATCATTGGTATAAACAATGGCCCGGAAATCCCCGTATATCGTCGGCATCCTGGTCTCGGCGGCGCGATGGACAAAAGATTCGGTCCGAAGGCGGTAGGCAACCAGATCGGCGATGGTGGCGATCTTGAGTTTATGGGCACGGGCAAAGGCCTTCAGATCAGGCATCCGCGACATGGTGCCGTCCTCGTTCATTATCTCACAGATCACCGCGCTCGGACGCAGACCGGCAAGACGGGCCAGGTCAACCGACCCCTCGGTCTGGCCGGTACGAACCAGGACCCCGCCGTTTCTTGCCCGCAGGGGGAAGACATGACCGGGGCTTACTATCTCGTCCGGACTCACGTCAAGCCTTACCGCAGTCTGGATGGTCTGGGCCCGGTCAGCGGCGGAGATGCCGGTGGTGACTCCACAGCGGGCCTCGATGCTGACGGTAAAGGCGGTCTCAAAGGAAGACTGGTTGTCCTTGACCATCATCGGCAGATTCAGGCGGTCGAGCTGTTCCTGGGTCATGGCGAGACAGATAAGCCCCCGGCCGTGAGTGGCCATGAAATTGATCGCCTCCGGGGTCACCATCTGCGCCGCCATGCACAGATCACCCTCGTTTTCCCGGTCTTCGTCGTCAACCAGGATAATCATCTTCCCGGCGCGGTAGTCTTCTATAACTTCTTCGATACTGCTGACTGTCATTGGGGCTCCATGGATATTGAGTTAAGGGGACCGGTCGCAACCGTCCCCTCCTGTCATCTTGGCTCCGTCTCTCTCTCAGACAAAACCGTTACGGGCCAGAAAGGCGGGATTTATTCCCCCTTCGGGTTGATCACCCGCGGCCAGCATCTTTTCGACATATTTACCGATCAAATCGACCTCTATGTTGACCCGGTCTCCCACCTTTCTGTCCCCGAGGACGGTGACCTTGAGGGTATGGGGGATGATCGCCACCGAAAACTTTTTATTGTCACAATAATTCACCGTGAGACTGATTCCGTCAACCGTAACCGACCCCTTTTCGATCAGGTAGCGTCCAAGACCGGCGGGAACGTTGAACTCAAAGACGGTGTAATCGCCCTCAGGCCTGCGGCCGGCAAGTCCGGCGGTGGCGTCGACGTGACCGCTGACCAGATGACCGCCGAGACGATCGCCTAGCCGCAGGGCCCGCTCAAGGTTAACCTCGGAGCCGACATTTAACTCACCTAAATTAGTGCGCGACAGGGTCTCGGGAGAGACGTCCGCGACAAATTTATCGGTCGCGATCTCCCGGGCGGTGAGACAGACTCCGTTAACGGCAATGCTCTCGCCCTCTTCGGGATCATCGAGAATAAAACCGGGACACACCGCGAGTTCCACCCCGCGTCCGATCCGGCGGATGGCGGCGATCCGCCCACGGCCCAGCACGATTCCGGTAAACATCTCTATACCTCGGTCAATACCGCGTTAAAAAGAAAATCATCACCGAGACGCCGCAGACGCCCACGGCCCATCCTTACCGCCTCATCCATCCGCGCGACCCCGAGGGGGGCGCACATGGCAAGGCCGTCGCCGCCGATCAGTACCGGGGCGTAGAATATATTGATCTCGTCGTAAAGACCGGCGGATAAAAAAGAGGCATGAACCCGCCCCCCGCCCTCAACCAGAAGGCTGTGGATATTGCGCCGCCCCAACTCCCCAAGCACCGCGGACAGATCAAGTCCACCCGGGCCCGGCCCGACCTCGACCACCCCTGCGCCGCGATCCTCCAGGGCCTTTTTCTTCGCTCCGCCGGCCCCGGGGGCGCAGAACACCAGGGTATCGGCCTCCGACTCCTGCCGACACATAAGCGATTCGGGAGAAAGAGAAAGGCGGGAATCAAGAACCACCCGCAGGGGATCACGCCCCCGTCTGCCGCCCGGCCGCGCGGTCAGCGACGGATTATCGGCAACGGCGGTACCGGAACCGATGAGGATGGCGTCAAGGCGGTCGCGAAGACGATGGCCGTGGTTACGGGACTGCTCGCCGGTGACCCATTTACTGTGACCATTCGCGGTCGCGATCCGGCCATCAAGACTCACCGCCACCTTCATCACCACCCAAGGGATGCCGGTAAGGGAATGCTTGATAAACGGCCGGTTAAGCGCCCGGCACTCGGCCTCAAGAACCCCGATTTTCGTCTCCATTCCTTTTCCGGCGAGAAAGGCGGCACCGCCACCCCTGACTCCGGGATTGGGATCAGCCATGCCGATGACCACCCGCCGCACCCCGGCGGCCAATAGGCCCCGGGTACAGGGAGGAGTGCGGCCGGTATGGTTGCAGGGCTCAAGGGTGACGTACACCGTTGCCCCCGCCGCCCTCGCCCCGGCCCCGGCCAGGGCGTGAACCTCGGCGTGGGGAGTACCGGCGGAGCGGTGCCAGCCGCGGCCGACCACCTCGCCGTCGCGAACCACCACCGCTCCCACCGCCGGATTAGGAGCGGTACGCCATTGCCCCTTCTTCGCCAAGTCCAGGGCCAGGCGCATGAATTGCGCGTCAACGCTCATTAAAAAATCAATCCTTGCGGTGATCCAACATCCCTTTGAGCTCGTCCATGAACTCATTGATATCCTTAAACTGACGATATACCGAGGCAAAACGGACATAGGCGACATCATCAAGGTCGCGCAGGCCGCGCATGACCCGCTCACCGACATCACCCACCAGGATCTCGCGTTCGCCAAGGTCCTGGAGCTCGATTTCAAGCCTGTCGACAAAATCCTCGATCTCGGCCATGGCCACCGGTCGCTTCTCGCAGGCCTTGGTTATTCCGGCCAGGACCTTGTGGCGGTCAAAGGCCTCACGGCGCCCGTCTTTCTTGACCAGCATCGGCATGGTCACCTCAAGACGCTCATAGGTGGTAAAGCGACGCTCACAGGCATCACAGGCGCGGCGGCGCCGGGTAATGGTAAAATCCTTATTAAGCCGGGAATCAACCACCTTGTTCTCCAGATGGCCACAATAAGGACACTTCATGATTATTACTCCCAGAAAAAAGGCAAAACGGATTTCAAATTCGCTTCAAGGGAACATCAGCATCTTTGAACATTTCCTCGGAAAGGTCATCAGCGTATCCCTCCCGATAATATATCTCTCTTACCCCGGAGTTGATCAGCATCTTGGCGCAGATGACGCAGGGCATATTGGTGCAGTACAAAACAGCGCCGCTTACACTCACCCCATGGGTGGCGGCCTGAATTATCGCGTTCTGCTCCGCGTGCAGCCCCCGGCAGAGTTCATGGCGTTCGCCGGAGGGAATCCCCATTTTTTCCCGCAGGCAGCCGATATCGAGACAATGGGCCAGACCGGAGGGAACCCCGTTATAACCAGTTGAAACAATGCGTTTATCAAGAACCAGAATAGCCCCGACCTGCCTTCTGGCGCAGGTGGAACGCTCCGCCACAAGCGCGGTGATGCCCATAAAATAATCATTCCAGCTGGGTCGGGGAGAGTTCATTAAGATAACAACCTCAGCCCAGGGCCTTTCCCAGGGCCGGATAAAGAGGAAAACGCTGGCATAATTGCCTGACTTCCCCCCGGATCGCGGCAAGTTCGGCCGCGTTACCCAGATTTTCCACCGCCCGGTTGATAAAGGCGGCGACCTTCTCCATCTCCGCCTCCCGCAGCCCCCGGGTGGTGACCGCCGGGGTTCCGATCCTGATACCACTGGTGACAAAACGGGGCTGGGTATCAAAAGGAATCGCGTTTTTATTCACCGTGAGTCCGGCCAGTTCGAGATTTTCCTCGACCTCCTTGCCGGTGACTCCCTTGGTGGTGAGATCGACCAGGAGGAGATGATTATCAGTGCCGCCGGAAACCAGTCGGAACCCGTGACCGACAAGAGATTCACCCAGGACGCGGGCATTGGCAATCACCTGGCGCTGATCCTGTCTGAACTTCTCCCCCAGGGCCTCCCTGAAACTGACGGCCTTGGCGGCAATCACATGAACCAGAGGACCGCCCTGAATCCCGGGGAATATCTTGCTGTTAATCGCCTTGGCAAAACGATCTTTTGCAAGTATCAGGCCGCCCCGGGGGCCGCGCAGGGTCTTGTGGGTGGTGGTGGTGACAAAATCGGCGTATGGTATCGGCGAGGGATGGACCCCGGCCGCGATCAGGCCGGCGATATGGGCCATATCGACCATGAGCAGGGCCCCGGCCCGGTCGGCAATCCGGCGCAGAGCGACGAAATCTATCTCCCGGGGGTAGGCGCTGGCGCCGGCCACGATCATCCTGGGCTTATGTTCCATGGCCAGACGCTCAAGCGCGGCCATGTCAATGGTCTCGGTTTCGCGGTCAAGGCCGTAGGGGATGAATTTATAAAGCTGACCGGAAAAACTGACCGGGCTGCCGTGGGTAAGATGTCCGCCATGAGCCAGGTCCATACCAAGGACGGTATCGCCGGGGTTCAGGGTGGCAAAGTAGACCGCCATATTGGCCTGACTGCCGGAATGGGGCTGGACATTGGCGTACTCGGCCCCGAAAAGATCAAGGGCCCGGGACACGGCGAGGGACTCAACCCGGTCGGCGTACTCACAGCCGCCGTAATAACGTTTCCCAGGGTAACCCTCGGCGTATTTATTGGTGAATATAGACCCCTGGGCCTCAAGCACCGCCTCGCTGACGATATTCTCCGAGGCTATGAGTTCAAGCTGATAATTCTGCCGGTCAAATTCATCGCTGACGGCTTGAAATATCTCGGGATCAGCAGCTTTTAATGCGTCTATATCCATAACCAGACTCTTAATAAATAACCTGGAGCCATGCCGACCTCACGCCGATCTGGATTCCAACGGATTGTTTGTTCAGACGATTATCGCCGGTTATCAGTCCGTTGGAAAACGGACTGGTCGCGGTGCATGGAGGCACCGCCGATTTTACTGGGTTTTAAAAACCCAATAAAATCGAGAGGTTGGCCAGGACTTGTTTTGGCCAACCGGGTGTCGAAAAAGGCAATACGGCTTTCTCAACAGTCTATTAAGGCGGGACGAGAATCAAGCAAGACGCCCCGATGCACGTTCAACAGGAACTGAACTTCTCGATCCGCCGCAAGTGACGACCACCGGCAAATTCGGTGTTCATCCACTCCCGCAACATCTCTCCGGCCAACCCCGGGCCGATAACCCGGGCCCCGAGACAAAGGACATTGGCGTTATTGTGTTCCCGGCTCATCCGGGCGGTGAATATCTCGTGACACAGGGCGGCGCGGATCTTTTTATCACGATTGGCGGCCATGCTCATCCCGATCCCGGTGCCGCAGATCAAAACCCCGCGGGCGCAGGACGAATCCACAACCCGATCGCAGACCGCGGCGGCAAAATCAGGGTAATCAACCGAGGCCTCGGAATCACAGCCACAGTCAAGCACTTCGTGCCCCATGTCTTTAAGCACCCGCATCAATTCAAGCTTAAGCACAAAACCACCGTGATCACAAGCGATGGCAACCTTCATCGTCAATCAAGCCTCAAATTTCTTCATCAGGATAACGGCGTTGGTGCCGCCGAAACCGAAAGAATTACTTATCGCCGCCCTGATTCCGCCCTCGCGGGCCTGGTTGGGAATGTAATCGAGATCGCAGTCGGGATCAGGATTGTCAAGGTTGATGGTCGGCGGCATAAGTTGCTCTTTGATGATCTTGGCGAGAAACACCGACTCCACCCCGCCGGCGCCGCCAAGCATGTGGCCAATCATCGACTTGGTGGAACTGATCGCGAGTTTACCGGCCTGATCCCCGAAGACCTCCTTGATCGCCAGGGTCTCGACCCGGTCATTAAGGGGAGTCGAAGTCCCGTGGGCGTTGATATAGTCGATCCCGTCGGGATTCATCTCCGCGTCGTCAAGGGCGGCACGCATGGCGCGGACGGCACCATTGCCGTCCGCGGGCGGAGCCGCCATGTGGTAGGCGTCACCGCTCATCCCGAAACCGGCAACCTCGGCGTAGATCTCAGCGCCACGGGTCTTTGCGTGTTCGAGCTCTTCGAGAACCATCATCCCGCCGCCTTCGGCGATTATAAAGCCATCGCGGTCACGGTCAAAGGGGCGCGAGGCCGCGGCCGGATCGTCGTTACGGGCCGACAGGGCCTTCATCGCCGCGAAACCACTGACCGCCATGGGACAGACGGTGGATTCACTGCCGCCGGTAACCGCGAAATCACAGATACCGGATGCGATCATATGAAAGGCCTCGCCGACCGCGTGGGTACCGGCGGCGCAGGCGGTGGTGAGCGAAAGGTTGGGGCCGGCGGCGCCAAGGGCGATGGATACATGGCCGGCGCTCATATTGGAGATGACCATGGGAATAAAAAACGGGGTCACCCTTTTAGGCCCACGGTTAAGGAGAACCTGATGATATTTCTCAATGGTCGGCAGACCGCCGATACCATTACCGGTTACCACTCCGACCCGGTTACGCAGGTCGTCGGTAATCTCAAGGCCGGAATCGTCAACCGCCATCCGCGCCGCCGCCACCGCGTACTGGACAAAGATATCCATATGCTTGGCAACCTTGGGGTCAAGATAATCCCCGGCATTGAAATCCCCAACCTCAGCGGCGATCCTGACCCCGTAATCAGCAGTATCGAACCTGGTTATCGGCCCGATCCCGCTCCTGCCGGCAACCAACGCCTCCCAGGTCTTGTCAACCCCGGTCCCCAGAGGGGTAACCAGACCAATGCCGGTAACAACAACTCTTCTTTTCACCTGTCAACTCCCCATAACGTTTGATGGCGTCGTAACAATTCATATCTACTGCGTCACAAGGAATTTTTGTTCGCTCACAAAAACCCCCTACTCCTTGGTATATCGAAATTCCTGCTTAGCCATCCCGTGACTTGTTAAGAGTTTAAAGTCCGCTGTCTTGCCGGCGTGGTACAGCCTGAGCCGGCACCCACGGCAACTTTTTAACCCGATGGAGAGAAGCCCCTCCCATGACAGAGCCCGGAAACAGTCACGGAGCCGCCATCAGGCGGCCCCGTGACCCACTGCAGAACCTGCCCTTGAAACCACAGGAATCAACCGGCCACCTTGCCTACATATTCAATGGCATCGGAAACCTTGACGATCTTCTCGGCTATCTCATCGGCGATCTCAATATCAAAGGCCTCTTCCATGGCCATGATCAACTCGACCAGATCGAGAGAGTCAGCGCCGAGATCATCAACAAAGGAAGCCCCGGGAACCACCTTGTCCTTGTCCACGCTGAGCTGCTCGGCAATGATATCAATGAGTTTTTCTTCAACAGACATTTGATTCTCCTCTTGGATTGTCACGAGTTTATTAAACTTTACACACAAAAACAATACGTTAACAATGAATCAGGGAGCATCCCCTAACAGGTCCAGATATACAAAAAAGGACGCCGATGGTCAACCCATGAACATCCCGCCATTCACATGAATAAACTGCCCGGTCACATACGCCGCCTCGGGAGAGGCAAGCCAGGCCGCGGCCGCGGCGACATCTTCGGCGCTCCCCATCCGCGCCATGGGAACACGGGCGATGATCGCTGTCTTGATCTCATCGTTAAGACCACTGGTCATATCGGTATCAATATACCCCGGGGCGACCCCGTTGACAGTGATCCCGCGACCGGCAAGCTCCCGGGCCACCGAACGGGTCAGACCGACGAGTCCGGCCTTGGCGGCGGCGTAATTGACCTGACCGGCGTTACCGCTGAAACCAATAACCGAACCGATATTGACAATCCGGCCCCAGCGACCCTTCATCATCGGCCGCATCGCCTCACGGATACAGACAAAAGCCCCCTTGAGATTGGTATCAATGACCGCGTCCCAGGCCTCGTCCTTCATCTTCATCATCAGGATATCACGGGTAATCCCGGCGTTGTTGACCAGGATATCGAGACGACCGGTATCTTTTACCAGAGTGCTGATCGCCGCCTTGACCGCGGCGGAATCGGCGACGTCAAAGCCGATGCTTTCCGCCGCGCCGCCGGCCCTGTTTACCATGGCCACGGTCTCATCTGCGGCCCCGGCGCCGGCAACGTAATTGACATATACCTTTGCCCCCATGGCCGCAAGACGCAGACATATTGCCCGGCCGATGCCACGGCTGCCGCCGGTAACCAGGGCCACTCTTTCACTGAGACTCATTCTTCTCTCCCCTTTCAGTCCCGCCGTAGCCGGGCAATAACCCGAGGCAGGATCTCAAAGACATCACCGACCAGACCATAGGTGGCGATATCAAAAATCGGCGCGTTCTCGTCACGGTTTATGGCAATCACCGTATCAGATGCCTGCATGCCGATGACATGTTGAATGGCGCCGGAAATTCCACAGGCGATATAGACCTTGGGACTGACGGTCTTGCCGGTCTGTCCCACCTGATGGGAGTATTTGATCCAGCCGGAATCAACCGCGGCCCTTGAGGCCGCGACCCCGCCGCCTAAAAGTTCGGCCAGTTCGCTGATCAGGGCAAAGCCCTCTTCATCGTTAAGGCCGCGCCCGCCGGAGACCACGACATCAACCTCCTGGAGATTGGACTTCTCCGACTCGGAACTGACACTGTTTATCACCTTTACCCGGCTCGACAGCCTTGCCGGATCAATCCCGGCCGTGATAACCTCACCCTTACGGGAGGCATCGGCCGGAAGCGGTTTCATCACCAGGGGACGAACGGTCGACATCTGCGGTCGGCTGTGGGGACAGACGATGGTCGCCATGATGTTGCCACCGAACGCAGGCCGGGTCTGGAGCAGAGCGCCGTCTTCCTTCCTGATCTCAAGACCGGTGCAGTCAGCGGTGAGACCGGCGGAGAGTTTGTTGGCCACCCGGGGAATAAAAGAACGGCCGATGGCGGTGGCTCCGGCAAGCACCACTTCCGGACGTTCCCTGTTAATCAGGTCTTCAAAGACATTGGCGTAGGCGTCATCAGTGAACTCAGCCAGTTGCGGATAATCCGCCACCAAAACCCGGTCGGCCCCATGACTGATGAGGGTTTCCGGGACCGTTTCAAGCCCATGGCCAAGAAGAACCGCAGTCAAAGGCACGCCGCGGTCATCGGCGAGCCTGCGCCCTGCTCCCAGAAGCTCAAGGGCCACCGGCGCCAGGCGTCCGTGGCGGAACTCGGTGTAGACCCATATCCCACTCCATAAAGAAAGATCGGTCCCGGGGCCGGTGGACGCCTTGTCAATACTCAAGGCCCCGGCCTCGCAAAGATCAACACAACTGCCGCACAGAGCGCAGTTGTCGCCGGCCACCGCCTGTCCGTCCTCGACCGTTATCGCCCCGAAGGCGCAGTTATCTTCACAGATTCCGCAGCCTGTACAGGCATCTGTATCAATCTTGAGCATTCTTGTTTTCCGTCTCTTCCATATTTTCCATCAAACATCCGGGGAGATCAGACGAGTTTTTCCAGCACCGCCACCAATTCTTCCACCTGGGCCTCGACCTCGCCGCAGATCATGGTTTTGTCTCGGTTGAACTGCGGCGAAAAAACCTTGACCACCTGGGTCGGCGATCCCGCCAGACCGAGGCAGGCGGGATCAGCGTCAATATCGCCCCCGGAAAGGGTGGTTATTTCAATCTTTCTGGCCCGCATCTTACCTTTGAGTGACGGCACCCGGGGCTCATTGATCTCCCGGACCACGGTAAAAAGGCCCGGAAGCGGCATCTCAAGCTCATCATAGCCGTCATCCATCAACCGCTGCAGTTCCAGTTTGTCCCCATCCACCCCGGTAACCGCCCGGACGCAGGTGACATAGGGAATGTCGAGACGGCAGGCAAGCCCCGGTCCCACCTGGGCGGTATCGCCGTCAATTGCCTGTTTACCGCAGATAACCAGATCAAAACCGACCTTCCTTACCGCCCGGGCCAGGGTGTATGAGGTAGCCCAGGTGTCGGCGCCGGCAAAGGCGCGGTCACTGACCAGCACCGCCTCATCGGCACCGCATGCCACCGCCTCACGCAAAACCTCCCCGGCCTGGGGTGGTCCCATGGACAGGGCGACCACGGTGCCGCCGACCTTTTCCTTTAACCGCACCGCCTCTTCCAGGGCATGACGGTCATAGGGATTCATGATCGACTCAACCCCTTCCCGGGCCAGGGTATTGGTCTTGGGGTCAAGACGGACATCCTTGGCGTCGGGAACCTGTTTTACACAGACAACAATCTTCATCAATTCCTCGAATATTCCTTGTTTAAGGCCTGGCCAATGACGTTGCGCTGAATCTGGTTGGTACCCTCGTATATCTGGAGGATCTTGGCGTCACGCATCATCTTTTCCACCGGATACTCCCGCATGTAACCATGACCGCCCAGAACCTGAACCGCGTCAACGGCAACCTTCATCGCCATATCAGTGGCCATGACCTTGCACATTGATGATTCCTTGGAGATATTCCTGGCCCCGCTGTCGATATATCTCGCGGTGGCATAGACCATAGCCCGGGACGCCTCAACCTGGATCGCCATGTCGGCGAGGATGTGCTGCACCGCCTGAAACGAAATCACCGGTTTACCGAACTGGACCCGGTGCTTGGCATGAACCACCGCCTCATCAAGGGCGGCCTGTCCGAGACCGACGCCAAGGCTTGCAATCCCCGGGCGGGAGAGGTCAAGAGTACGCATAACGGTAAAAAAGCCGGTACCCTGGCGACCGAGCATCCGGTTCTTGGGGATCCGGCAGTCCTGGAAGACCAGCTCGCGGGTGGCCGAGGCGCGGATACCCAGTTTTTTTTCTTTCTTGCCGTAAGAGAAACCGGGGTCGCCGTCTTCAACCACGAACATACTCGCCCCCCGCGGCCCCTTCTTGCGGTCGGTAATGGCGATAATCGTGTAGATCTGGGCCTCGCCGCCGTTGGTAATCCACTGCTTAGTGCCGTTTAAGACCCACTCGTCACCATCATCGAGTACGGCGGTAGTCTGAATCCCAGAGGCATCTGAGCCGGCATTGGCCTCGGTAAGAGCAAAGGCGGCCCATTTCCTGCCGGCGGCGATATCGGGGATGTACTTCTGCTTGATCTCGTCACTGCCGGAGATGATAATGGGATAGGCGCCAAGGGCACTGGCGGCAAAGGTGGTGGCAATACCAACACAGCCACGGGCGAATTGTTCCAGGGCCAGAACCATATCAAAAGAACCGCCGCCGAAACCGCCATACTCCTCGGGAATATAAAGGCCGAAAAGATCGGCCTGAGCGATATCGTTGAGAATCTCGGTCGGAAACGTTTCACTCTCATCGAGTTCAGCCCGCTGGGGGATGATCTTCTCATCGGTAATCTGCCGGGCCACGTCAACGATCATCTGCTGTTCTTCGCTCAGAAAATAATCCACACAACTCACCTTTCTACCTGAAAATTTACAAAAAGACCCTGACAACCAAAAACGGTGGGCAGGGACATATTTTCCTTGAAAAACAACGGCATCCTTACCATCGAATGACTTGGGCACCCCAGGTAAAACCACCGCCAAAGGCACACAACATCACGAGATCACCCTCCTTGATCCGGCCGCCGCGGGCGGCCTCATCCAGGGCAATGGCAATGCTGGCCGCCGAAGTATTACCATATTTGTCAACATTTATATATATTTTTCCCGGGTCGCCGCCAAGGCGGCCGGCGAGATTCTCAAGGATACGAATATTGGCCTGATGCGGAATCAGGAGTGCGATATCATCACCGCTCAAGCCCAGATCCGCCAGTACCTTTTCCACCACCTCTTCCATGGCCCTGACCGCGTTTTTAAACACCTCGCGCCCGGCCATTTTGATATAACTGCCCTCGCCGTTACCACGGCCAAGTAAAGAAAAATCCACCCCGGCACCGGCCGGAGGGCTGTCGCCAAGATAAGGGTTGCTGCCGGCAAGGGGTGTCAGGTGCAATAGTTCCCCAAGGCTGCCGTCGGAATAAAGGCGACCGGCCAGAATACCGCGACCGTCATCGGCCCCTGCCAGCACGCAGGCACCGGCCCCATCGCCGAAGAGGACACAGGTGTTACGGTCGTTCCAGTCAACCCGGTTGGACAGGGTCTCGGCACCGATGACCAGGGCCTTTATCGCCGGGTTGGCGCGGATGTACTTCTCCGCCATGTCAAGAGCAAAGACAAAACCGGAACAGGCGGCGCCGATATCAAAGGCCACCGCGTTACCGGCGCCGATATCCCGCTGGACCCTGCAGGCGCAGGACGGCATGGCACTGGACGCGGTTATGGTCGCGACAATGATAAGACCGATCTCATCCGCCGCGATCCCGGACGCGTCAAGGGCGTTACGGGCCGCCCGGGTCGCGAGTACCGAGGTGATTTCTCCGGCCCCGGCGATACGGCGGCTCCTGATCCCGGTACGGCTGGAAATCCAGTCGTCGGAGGTCTCCACCATCTCTTCCAGATCACTGTTATTGAGCCGGTTTTCCGGCAGATATGAACCGGTACCGCAAATCGCGGCCCTTACCAGGTTATTTCCCACCGACAACCGCCTCCGTAATCATCTCAGGGCCGGGCGCGAGCCCTCCCGCGGCGAGAAGGGACCTGATCCTGCCGACAACATCTTTTCCCACCATGTCCGCGGCCACGTCAATGGCGTTTTTTACCGCCCGGGAGTTGGACTTGCCGTGACAGATAATACCGCAGCCCTTAAGCCCCAGCAGGGGCGCGCCGCCATACTCAGCGTAATCAACCCGTTTTTTAAAACGGGCAAAGGCCTTACGGCTCATGAAATAGCCCAGACGCGAAGAGAGATCACGACTGAGTTCATCGCCCAGCATCCGGCCAAGGGCCTCGGCCAGGCCTTCGCTGACTTTAAGGCAGACGTTACCGACAAAGCCGTCGCAGACAACCACGTCAATATCACCGCTGAAGATATCCCCACCCTCAATGTTGCCGATATAATTAAGGTCACTGGCCTGAAGGAGATCGTGGGTCCGCCGGACCAGGGTGTTACCCTTGCCGCGTTCCTCGCCGATGGACAACAGCCCGACCCGGGGAGAAGCGGTACCGAAACATACCTCATGATAAACCGAGGCCATGACCCCGAATTGAAAAAGATGCCTCGGGCGGCAGTCAACATTGGCGCCGACATCCATCATCAGCACCGGTCCCCTCAGGGTGGGGAACGGCCCGGCGATACCCGGGCGCACCACCCCGGGCAGACGCCCGAGACAACGTATGGCCGCGGCCATGGTGGCGCCGGAGTTCCCGGCGCTGACCACCCCGTCAACCCTGCCCGCCTTGTGTTCCTTAAAGGCGACCATGATGGAAGAATCACGTTTGCGCCGCAGGGCATCCATGGGCTTCTCGCCCATCTCCACGACCTCGGCCGCGGGAACAATCGTGAGTCTGGGGTCATCCCCGGCGCCAATACGGGCCAACTCCAGACACAATTGTTCCGCATCGCCGACCAGACTTACGCTCAAATGGTCGTTATCGTTTACCGCCTGCAATGCGCCACTGACCAACGGCGCCGGGCCACTGTCCCCCCCCATGGCATCAAGGGCAATGCGGGGTCCCATGAGTTCAGCCAAACGTTTCTTCTTCCAGGTCGTAAACCTTCCTGCCTGCGTATGCGCCACAACCCGGACAGAGACGATGGGGCTGCTTGATCTCACCGCAATCCTTGCAGGTTGAAACCGCGGTCGGGGTCAAGGCGTCATGGGCACGCCTTTTCCTGGTTCGGGAATGACTGTGTCTTCTCTTGGGTAATGCCATTGTACATCCTCCTGATTATCCGACATTCCATGAGATTGTCGGCGATATTTTTCCGGGAAAACAATGATGGACTCGTAACAAGCCCCGCTCCGACTGAAAACGACGATTTCCGGGTGCCGGACTGCTGAAATCCCGAGACTCGGGTATGGCCTCAAACATGCGGGATTTCTTAACCCACCCCGCCGGTAGATACTTAAACCGGGGAATTATACGAGATCATCGGGAGTTGTCAAGGCTTTTCGCCCGGCGTATCAGAGACGGAAAGCCTTGAGACTGGCAACGAGATCCGGCCGCAGAAAGGCGGCGATTACAGCCTGAACGATGACAAAGTTGATCATGAAGGCCCCGAATCCGGCAACGAGGTCAGCATGACCGTCGTGACTGAGAAACCACCAGACAACAGGATGCAGGAACAAGGCGTAAAAAATTATAAACAGAAGGATAAACCCCATGATGACAAAAACCCGTAACGGCCCCTCCCTGAACCGTGGGACGATCTTCTTCTCAAGATCCACCGCCTTTATCGTCGCCAACCGGCACAGCACGGCGTAAAACAAGGCCGGAGCAACGAGTAACGCGAGGAGAACAGGGTCAATTCCGCGGCGAAAAATAAACAGCGCCGCCCCGGAAAGGATCCACCCCGCCTGAAGGCAGAGGGACAGAACGGCCGCACCATGCCCCCGTGACGGCATCATAAAAGGGCGTCGCTTGATCCGTCTTTTTGATCGGTATTGTCGTGACATAAGCGCAGGGCGAGATCATAAAAGCGAGGACAGACGATCGTAGGCCTTGCGCAATCTCAGACTCAGAACATGGATAATCCGCTTCAGAACCTTGACCCCCGGGTCCGGTCTCTCCGCCAGCAACCGTTCAAGGCCGTCGCTGTCAAGGGTAAGCATCTCCACATCGCTCATCGCCACCACCGTGGCGCAGCGCACCCCCTGCTCAACCACTGGGATCTCCCCGACCATCGCCCCGGGATCAAGGACCGCGACCAGGGTATATTTCCCCGGGAAAGCGGTTTCCTTGCGCACCGCCACCTGCCCGGCAAGAATAATGCCCATGAAATCCCCCGACTCCCCGTCGCGCATCAATACCGTGTCCGCCCGCCAGGTCCGGACCTCGAAATAAGGGCAGACAACGCAGACCTCGTCCGGATCCAGAAATCGCATGACCGAGACTATGCGGTCGTGATCACTCTCACACAGGGGCCGGACGCTATAATCAGACATTGCCGCCCTTGTCCTCCCGGGCAAGCTCATCGAGCTTGCGACGCAGACGCCTGACGAGGCCGACATAGTTTTCCCGCCCGAGGATCCGGGTAAATTCGGTACGATAATTACGAACCAGGCTCACTCCCTCTATGACCACATCATAGACCCGCCACTGGCTATTTTTAAGCTTCATCGCATAGTTGATCGGAATCTCATTGCCGTTTTTCAGCACCACACTGTAAACCATGGCCCGTTTACCCCGACGAATTTCCTTACGGAACTCCACCACCTCGTTCGAATAGGCCTCGATCCGGCGGATATATGTTTTTTTAAGCAGGGCGGCAAAAAGGTCGACAAACTCCAGTTTCTCCGTCCGGGTACGTTTGCGCCACCCCCGACCCATGGCCCGCATACTCATCTCGGAAAAGTCAAAACGGTTGTCCACCTCGGCCACGATCAACCCCCGCCGTTTCTGCCGCATTGACTCGGTTGCGAGGGATTTATCCTTGAGAAGAGAAAATATACGGTTAACGGTGACCCGGATTGAGGCGGTAGCGGTGGTATCGACGGCCGCGGATACCGGCAGGGCCGCAACAAAAACGGCCACAAATAACATGATCCCGGGAACAAGCCCGGAAAAGCCATGCTTAACCCGTTGAAAAACGAGGTGCGCGCGAGGCATGGACGGCTTTTTCAACGGTCTGTTGACCGCAGGACAGGATAAATCTTTTCTCTTCATTTCTTTCCTCTGATGCGGTTAATCCAGAATCTCATTTTTCACCCGGCTCGCGCGGTACTGAAAATAGGCATCGCGCATCGCCAGATAGGGATCAAGGGATGATTTTTTCAACTCCTCGTAAACCTCCCCCTTCTCTTTGGCGACATTGACCCTTTTAAGAGAATAGGCCGCAACCCCGGACTCAAAGTTATCCCGGGTCAGATAAGTCAGAGGACTGAGGTATGATTCACCGGCCATGCCGATACTGTCGCGCAGACTTGAGGGGCCGAACACCGGCCAGCAAATATAAAAGCCGTTACCGATGCCGTACCGCCCCAGAGTCTGCCCCAGGTCCTCGACCCGGGGGGTCAGACCGAAACCACTGGCGACATCAAATAGTCCGGCCACCCCGATGGTGGAATTGAGGAGGAAACGGCCGGTCTCGCTGCCCGCGCCACGGATCTCGCCCTGAAGCAGGTTGTTCACCATCCTTATCGGCCCGCGAAGATTAACGAAAAAGTTCCGGACACCGGTCTCGACCACATCCGGCATCAAGGCCTCATACCCCCGGGCCACCGGCTTTACCACCCAAAAATAGAGACGGTCGTTAAAGGCGAAAAAAAAACGATTTACCGGTTCAAGGGGATCACTGACCACCGGAAGCACACCGGCATCGCCTTCGGCAAAGGGGTCCGGTTCAAGATAATTATCGTCAACCGTGGACAGGTCCGCGGAAATGGACCATGCCGGCAGCGGAACCACGACTGACAGGATGAGACCCAGAAGGATAAACCTTATTATCCGGGTTCCGGACATTATTTCATGCCTCCAAAGATATATTTGCTGACCAGTTCTTCAAGGTCAATCGCGGACTCGGTGTCATCCAGACGACCACCGTCGCCGAGGAAGTCCTCGGAACCGCCGGGGATAATCCGGACATACTTGTCACCGATTATCCCCTTGGTACGAATGGAGGCAATAGCGTCATCGCCGATTTTTACCCCCTTGTCAATCTGGAGGCGGATAGTGGCCCGGTCATCGTTAAGTGAAATCCTGGCAACCTTGCCGATCCTGACCCCGGCTATCTCCACCACCGCCCCCTCTTTCAGCCCGGAAACGTTGTCAAAATCAGCGGTCAGACTATAGCTGTTGTTGGCGGCAAAAGGCGAAAACTCCCCCAGGCGCATGGAGAGGTAGACAAAACAAAAAAAACCGATGATCAGAAAAATCCCTATCAGAAAGTCCGTATTAACCTTTCTCATTTTTTCACCTTTATCATAGATAAACGGAAGACCATTTTTCAACGGACGGCTGTTCGCAAGCGATCAATGTAACCACACCCGACGCAAAAAAACCGCTCTCTGCAAGGATTTCAAGGCGGCGTTCATCGAGCGATTACTGCTATTCCATCCCCTTACTGCGATAAATTGTTCCCATGGTGGCCTGGACAAACTCCCGCATCTCCGGCACCGTTGCCAGTTGGATCTCCTCAGGGGAGGCAAAGGAAAAAACCCGCCCCCGGTTCAGCACCACCACTTGATCGGCAAGGTTGAAAACCTTGGGGATATCGTGGCTGACGATTACCGCGGTATACCCGAAACGCTCCCGGGTCTCATGAAAGAGACGGTATATTTCCATGGTCTTCTCCGGATCAAGACCGGTGGTCGGTTCGTCAAAGAGCATGATTCCGGGTTCAAGCTGCAGGGCCCTGGCCAGACCAACCCGTTTTTTCATCCCCCCGGAGAGCTGGGCCGGAAATTTATCCTCATGACCGATGAGCCCGAGCTGCATCAGGGTCGCCATCACTTTCTCCCTGATCTCATGGCGGCCAAGACCGCTGCGCTCGTTAAGGGGAAGGGCGACGTTATCAAAGACATTCAGAGAATCAAGCAGGGCCGCGCCCTGAAAGAGCACCCCGAAACGGGAACGAATCCGGTCAAGTTCCCGCCTCCCGACCCGGGTAATATCCACTCCGTCGATAATCACCGCGCCACTGTCCGGCTGCATGAGCCCCAGAATCAATTTCAGGGTCACGCTCTTGCCCTGGCCGCTACCACCGGCGATCACCGTGGTTTTCCCCTTCGGGATATCAAGGCTTATCCGGTCAAGGACCAGCTGACTGCCGAAACGTTTGACCACATCCACTAATTTTATCAGCGGCTCACTCATAGCAGAACCGCGGTGATAAGGTAGTCCCATACCAGAACCATAATTGACGAAATCACCACCGCCTGGGTGGTGACCCGACTCACCCCTTCGGCCCCGAAACCGGCGCCGCGGATACGGTGGACATAATACCCCCGGCCGGTACAGACCCAGACCACAATCAGGGCAAAGGCCAGAGATTTGATAATCCCGAGGCTGATGTCTTTATTGACCACACTCGCCTGCATCCCGCTGACAAAGGCGCCGGGGTTCACCCCCAGAAGCCCGACCCCGGCGATATAACCGCCGAATATCCCGACGACGTTAAAGATAAGAGTAAGGACCGGAATGGCAATCATGGTCGCGAGAAACTTGGGAGCGACAAGATAACGGAAGGGATCAACCGCCATGCACTCCAAGGCATCAATCTGTTCACTGTTACGCATGATCCCGATCTCGGCGCACATGGCACTCCCGGCCCGGCCGGTGACCATCAGGGCGGTCAATACCGGCCCCAGTTCACGCAGAAGCGACAGGGCCACCGCTGAACCGAGCATCCCCTCGCTACCGAATTTACGCAGGGTATAATAACCTTGGAGGCCTAAAACCATGCCGGTGAACAGGGCGGTAAAAAAGATAACCCCGACGGAATTGACGCCGATCTCGCGCAACTGTTCAAGAGTGGCCCGAAACCGGAACGGGGGTTTAAAGACTCCGGCAATGGCGGCAACCAGGAAACACCCCATCCTGCCGATATCACTAACGTGGTACCGGGATTTCTCTCCTGTTTTTTCAATAAGACCGAACATTTTTCTCTCAGAACAACCGGCGCGAGCAGCAGACAAGTTAATAGTCAGGCATTTTTAAGCTAATTCTAAAACAATACCTGTATGGAGTTCAGAGTGTCAAGAAACAAGTCCACCGCCAACACACTTTTCCAGAATCGCCACCCCGCCTTTACGGTTGCAAAGTTAAGGACAGAAGAATTATTATACCCCGCATTCAATTCAATTACCCCGGAGTCCAATTGAAAGCGTCCATCCGCATACCGCCCCTGGCCCTGCCGATCATCTTCTTCGCCATCGCCATTGCCTGCGGCACCATCCTCCTTCATAGCCGCTACAGCGTAAGCGCGGCCGGAATATCATGGCTTAACGCCATGTTCACCGCCGCCAGCGCCACCTGTGTCACCGGCCTGATAGTGGTTGATACCGGCAGTTTTTTCACCCGCTTCGGACAGACGGTAATCCTGGGGTTGATCCAGATCGGCGGTCTGGGGATCATGACCTTCACCTCGCTTGCCTTCTACCTCAGACGCAACCGGGTCTCACTGACCGACCGGATCGCGGTGGGACAGAGCCTGCTTCATGATCCAAGCTTCCACCTCGGCCGTTTTTTAAAAAACATCTTCATCTGGACCCTGCTGATCGAGGCAACGGGCGGGGCCTTGATCCTTGGCCTCGGCCGCGGCCATTTTTCTCCCTACAGCGCCGTGTTCCACGCGATCTCCGCCTTCTGCAACGCCGGTTTTTCCCTTAAGAGCACAAGCCTGATGACCGAGGCCGGGGACCTCGGCCTTAACCTTATTTTCATGACCCTGATCATCCTCGGCGGCCTCGGTTTTTCGGTCATCGTTGAGATCCAGAGCAATGCCGTCGCCCGCCTTCGCGGGGAACGCCCCCGACTGAGCTGGTATTCCAGCACGGTTATTTCGACCTCGATATTTCTCATAATTTTCGGCTGGGTCACCATCTTCTTATCCGAATACCTGAGCCGGGCCGGCAGCCACGCGGGGGTACCGCGGGATCTCGTCACCTCGCTTTTTCAATCAGTTACCTGCCGCACCGCCGGATTCAACTCCCTTGACATAGGTTCAATGACCAATGTCAGTCTCCTGATCATGATGACCCTGATGTTCATCGGCGGGGCCCCGGGTTCCTGCGCCGGGGGGGTAAAGGTCACCACCTTCAGGGCGATGATCGCCTTTATCACCTCCCGGATCAAGGGACGGGACCAGGCGGTAATCGGCCGTTACGCCCTTGAACGCGAGACCCGTAACCGGGCGGTCATCCTGATCATCTTCGCCTTCACCCTGGTGCTGGTATCCACCCTGCTCCTGAACATCACCGAGGGCGGCGACATCCCCCATAACCAGGCCCGGGGACTTTTCCTTGAAACCATGTTTGAAACGGTAAGCGCCTTCGGCACCGTGGGCCTGAGTACTGGTCTGACCCACAGACTCAGCAGTGCCGGCAAGACAATCATAATCGGATTAATGTTCATCGGCCGCCTGGGGCCGCTGATCTTCCTCGCCGCCCTCCAGGAGATGAGCCGGGAACAATTTTACCGCTGGCCGGAAGACAAGCTTCTGATCGGCTGACAATCCCGCGGCCATTACCGTGGGTCGGGAAAGCGGTTCTGTCCGGTCCATGACTATGGTTAAAACGAAGAAAAAGGTGACATCAAAATGAGTAAATATGTGCAGGTAGGGATTATCGGCCTGGGGAAATTCGGCCTTACCTTTGGCCAGGAACTGATAAAATCCGGAGTGCAGGTGCTGGGTATCGACGCCAACCCGGAAAACGTCCGCCGGGCGCAGGATGTGCTTACCCAGGTATATTTAGCCGATGCCTCCAATAAAAAATCGCTTGAGCAGTTAGGGGCCGGGGATCTGACCCACGTCCTCGTCAGTGTCGGCGACTCCATTGCCGCCAGCGCCATGATCTCAATGTATCTCAAGGAATTGGGAGTGCCGGTGGTATGGGTCAAGGCGATCAACCAGGATCATGTCAACCTCCTCGACAAGGTCGGGGTGGAGGAGGCGATTATCCCCGAGCATATGGCGGCCCGGCACATGGCCAAGAAGATCACCATCCCCGGATTCATCGACTATCTCCCCTTTGACCAGGAAATGGTCCTGCAGGAGATCAGCGTGGACGCTTGGGACGGCAGGAGCCTGAAAGATCTCAACCTGACCAATGAGCATAATATCCAGGTAATCGCGATAAGAAAGGCCGAGGCGGAAAATTTCACCCTGATCCCCAAGGCAAAAGAACCCCTGAGAAAGGGCGACGTCCTGGTGCTGGTCGGCGAGACCGACCGACTGGCGGCGCTTAATCCGTAAAGGTTCCATGAACACCGACATGCACGCGCTTTAACAGACTGTTGAAAAAGCCGTCCTGGCTTTTTCAACTCCCGGTTGGCCAAAACAAGTTCCGGCCAACCTCTCGATTTCACTTGGTTTTTCAACCCGATGAAATCGGCGGCGCGTCCGTGCGCCGCGACCAGCCCGTTTTTCAACGGGCTGTTAACCCCTGATCAAGGGTGAATGGTTTCCATACCGCCTGCCATTCAGTGGCCAACTCCGTCACTTTATCAATTCATCGACCTTGTCGCGGAACTCGTCAACATTGAACGGCTTGGAAATAAAGGCGCTGACCCCAGCGGCGGCGGCGATATCTTTCTGCCCCTGTTCCGACTCGGTGGTCGCCATCAGCACCGGCAATGCACATTTTTCTCCGTCCCGCAGCCTTCGGGTAAACTCAATACCATCCATATTGGGCATGTTCATATCGGTTACCACCAGATCAAAAGGCCCGGCGGCACGAAACCTGTCCAGGGCCTCGACCCCGTCGCCGGCGCAGACCACCGTCGCCCCGATCCCGGCGGCGGCGCCACGATAGAAGGCCAGGATGGCGCGGGAATCATCAACAGCGAGAATCCTGATCCCCGTGCCGCTATCATCACCGGCCTTTGAGCGCCGCGCCAGTTCGGCGACCCATTCCTCCCGCCCCTGGGACTGGAGAAAAGAGGTAAAAAAGTTTACCGTCTCGGCATCCGCCGCGGCCGCGGCGGCAAAGAGCTTGTCACGCAGGTCATCCTCGGCAAGGACTGCGGTGAAAAGACGCCCGGCTCGGGAGGCAACCAAGGCCCGGATGATCCTGTCCCCCTGTTCTCCCCCGGCCCGGAGCGCGGATAAAAGAGGTTTCATCACCCCGGGATTAAACAAGTTTTCAAGCCCGTTGACAACCGCCAGCAGGACCATATCGTCCTCTTCGCCGAGTCCGTCACCAAGACCGATAAGACTGCGCATGGAACTGATCTTGCCAAGAGATTCATAGATGGCGAAACGGAGATTGGCGTCAGCAGGTCTTTCAAGCCGGGCCAGGAGAATATCAGCCCCCTTGCGAACAGCGAGACGGCCTAAGACATTGGCGCCCATGATCATCTCGTCATTGCTGCCCTGATCAAGAATACGACCGATATGTGGCAGAATCCGTTCACCGGCGCCGCCAAGGGAGGAAATAATCAAACGACGAAGCATGGGGTTGCTGTGATGGATGTTGTCAACCATGAACTCCACCGCCGCGTCAGTATCAAAGGCGGCAATGGCGCTTATGGACAGGGCCAGTCTGAGATCACAGGGGGCATTAGGGTCACCCATCGCCCCGCTCTCCCGAACCCGGGCAATGATCTTTTCCAGGACATCCCCGCGGCCGGATGCGGCCAGGACCTCCATCGCCATCCCGGCAACACCGTCGTCGGCATGGGTCAACCAGGACATAACCGCGTCGGCCACCGCGGCGTTGACATACGGTTTAAGGGCCCGCAGCCCCTCAACGACAAGTTCAGGTTCGGAGACATCAGCCAGCATCAAAAGCAGGGGATCGACCGCAGCGGCAAACCCGCCGGCCGCCACCCGCCGCAGACATAATTCCCGCACCCGGCTCGAGGCGCCGGCAATCCCCCGGATCACCTCGTCCTCGTCCTTTTCCAGAAGATCGTAGAGGGCGTGATAGACCATCTCGTCCACCGCGTCGTCCCCCGCACCGGCCTCGTAAAGGGCCATGAGATCAACCACCTCGTCATGCCCCCCCTCTTCCCGAACCTTTTCCAGGACGACAATCTGCTCGATCATGTCCATATCCCGGAAACCGTCTAAAAGGCTCATACCGCATCTCCTGTTGAGTTTTATTTTCCGGTACTGAATCCGGCACAATACCCCCGGATAGTATAGGCCGAGAGGCTTCCCGGATTCAAACTCCCGGGAATTTTTTTCGCCAACGACAAAATCAACCCTGCCGCAAAATCTCGCGGGCGATATGATCAAGGGAAACAATCCGTTCAACCGCGCCCAGTTTCACTGCTTCCCCCGGCATCCCGAAGACCACGCAACTGGCCTCGTCCTGGGCGATGGTCACCGCCCCGGCCTCTTTCATTTCAAGCATTCCCCGGGCGCCGTCGTCGCCCATCCCGGTCATGATGACGCCGATGCCGTTCTTGCCGGCGTAACGGGCGCAGGAGCGGAAGAGAACGTCAACACTGGGACGATGACGACAGACCAGAGGCCCGTCCTTGATTGCGACATAATAACGGGCGCCGCTGCGTTTGATCAGGGCATGACGGTTACCCGGGGCGATCAATACCTGGCCGCGGATAACGCTATCGCCGTCTTCAGCCTCTTTCACCCCCACCGCGCAGATGCCGTTAAGACGCTCGGCAAAGGCACGGGTAAATCCCTCGGGCATATGCTGGACCACCACCATACCGTACGCGTCGCGCGACAGCCCGGCAAGCATGGTCGCCAGGGCCTCGGTGCCGCCGGTTGAGGCGCCCACGGCCACCACCTTTTCCGTGGTCCGGACCATCGCCCGCCCGGTGGGAGGCGGCAATATCGCGTCGGCGGAGAGTTTTTTCTCCACCCGCACAGGCGACGCCGCGATCTTCTTAACCCGCACCCGGGCCGCGGCCCGGACCGCGTCGCAGATGGTGATCTTCGACTCTTCGATGAAACGCCCGGCGCCAAGCCTGGGCTTCTGGATGATCTCCACCGCCCCGTATTCCAGGGCCCGGATAGTGGTCTCGGCCCCCTTTTCAGTAAGGGTGGAACAGATGACCACCGGCAGGGGATGCTGGCTCATGATCTTTTTCAAAAAAGTGATCCCGTCCATCCGCGGCATCTCGACGTCGAGGATCATCACATCGGGGACCTCACGGGCCATGTGTTCCGCGGCAACAAAAGGATCACGGGCGGCGCCGACGACCTCGATGTCATCGGCGCCGACGAGGATATCGCCCATGGCCCGACGAACCACGGCGGAATCATCTACCACCAGTACCTTTATCCGTCCGGGGCCACTCATATCACACCATTATTATCGACAAAACGTTTCAGGAGCACCCGGCCGGTATGGGTAAAAAAAACCAGCCGGCAACCGGCGCCGCCGCCCACCTGTTCCGCCGCGATCCTGAGCCGGTGACGCTCAAGGGTCTCCCGGGCGGATACAATGTTGGAAGCGCCGATATTAATCGCCGGCAACCGGCAGCGATTGCCGGGAAGGCTCCTGGCGCCGCCGAAGAGCTTGACCACCAGATCATGTTTCCCGACCCCGAAACGGGCTTCAAGGTCGCTGAGCATGAACTCAAGGGCACAGTCGACAAAACGTCCGCAGTCGATTTCATCGTTCCGCCGCCCCCGGGGAAGAATCCCGTGGCATATGGCCCCGACCCGGTGACGGGGCGAATGGAGACAGACGGCAACGCATGAGCCGAGCACGGTCGAGACCACGGTCGGAGAATTGGTAACGTAAAGATCTCCCGGGGCAAGATTGACCAGCGGCAGGCCCGATTCCGTATGACTTATTCCCGGCATTGATATACCGCCGGGGCAACTTTTTTCATATTTTCCACCACCCCTTCAAGTGATTCGGAATGACCGGTAAAAATAAATCCCGGCCGCGCCAGGGCCTTATGGAATTTCGCGAACAGGCTCCGCTGGGTCTTCCGATCAAAATAAATGATGACGTTGCGGCAGAAAATAATATCCATATTCCGGTCAAATCCGAAGTCGGGATCCATGAAGTTGAGACGCCTGAAACTCACCCGTTTCCTGATCTCGGGCACCAGACGATGATGACCCTGCCGGCGGCCGTTGCCGCGCATGAAATAACGCTGCCGGAACCCGGGCGGGACCTGGGTCAGTCCATCGTCGGGATATATCGCCCGTTCCCCTTTTTCAATAACGCTGGTGCAGATATCGGTGGCGAGGACATGATAATCAAGCCAGGGAAAATCCCTGATCCAGTCGTCAACGACCATCGCCAGGGTATAGGGTTCCTCGCCGCTTGAACAACCGGCGCTCCATATCTTAATCCGCCGGCGACGACGGCTGTTGCCGCTCAAAAGCGGCAGAACCGTCTGCCGCAGGATATCAAAATGTGCCGGTTCGCGGAAGAATCCGGTCTTATTGGTGCTGACCTCGTCAAGCATCTTCGCCATCTCACCCTCCTGCCCGGCGGCGGAGATGAGAAAGGAGTAATAGCGCTCAAACGAGGTCATCCCCAGGGCCCGCAGACGACGGGAGAGCCGGGCCGCCAGCATCGAACGTTTGACCGCGGCAAGTTTAATCCCGCAGCGGTTATAGATCAGGGAACTGAAGGCGGAAAACTCCGACAACGACATGTCCGGCTGAATCCATGGCTGATATCGCGATTGCGCCATTATAAAAACCCGGGATACCCGATCCTATTCCGCCGCAGCGATTGTTGCCTTATCCCGCAGCACCGCCTTGCCTTCACTGGCCAGGACCCGGTCAATGTCAAGAATAATCAGAAATTTATCATCAAGATGCCCCATGCCCTCGATAAACCCGGTATTAAGACCGGTTCCCATCTTTGGTACCGCCTCAATATCTGACGGGACCAGATCAACCACCATCTGGACCGAATCGGTTATCGCCCCCATCTGCACCAGGACGCCCTCGGCATCAATCTCGACGATCATGATGCAGGTATTACGGCTTTTTTCGATCGGAGCCATCCCCAGTTTCAGTCCAAGATCCATCACCGGAACCACGTTACCGCGAAGATTGATGACCCCGCTCATGTAATCGGGCATCCGCGGAATTCTGGTCATTGACGCGACATCGAGGACTTCGCGAACCTTGACGATCTCGATGGCGAAACTCTCGTCGCGCAGGTTAAAAGTAAGATACTGTGATGACATAACCTGGGTTTCTTCACTCATCCCTGATTCTCCCCTTATTGCTTACTGACAGACCGTTTAAAAAGCCGTCCATGCCGCCGCGCACAGTCCGTTTTTCAACGGACTGCTAATTGCATCCGATGGTCCCCTCTTCCTCGACAATCGCCCGGGATAAAAGCTCCGGGACATCAAGGATCAACGCCACCTCGCCATTTCCGAGGATGGTGGCCCCGGAAAGGCCTTCGGCGTTACGGTAGGCCCAGCCCAACGACTTTATCACCGTCTGGTGGTCGCCAATGACATCGTCAAGGACCAGACCGCTGCGAATGCCGTCGACCTCGACAATTACTATCTGTTCAATCTCAGGCCGCTCACCCGGAAGTTCAAAAAAGTCCCGCAGACGCACATAGGGGACCAGCTGGTCGCGGACCGAAATCACCTGACGGCCGTGGAAACGCTCGATCTCCTCCGGTCCCAGTTCAACACATTCCTCAACCTCGGAAAGCGGGACCACGAATGAGGTCTCATCAGCCCGGACCAGAAGGCCGTCGATAATCGCCAGAGTCAGGGGCAGGATGATGCTGACAGTCATCCCCTGACCGGCGACACTGCGGCTGACCTCCACCGTACCCTTCAGCCCCTCGATGGTGCTTTTGACCACGTCCATTCCCACCCCGCGGCCGGACACGCTGGTGACCTCACGGGCGGTGGAAAGCCCGGGGACAAAAATCGAGTTGAGGATGTCATGTTCGACAAGGTCGTCATCGGCCCGGAGAATACCCCTGGCCACCGCCTGGTCGCGGATGGCGTCAACGTCAAGACCGCGGCCGTCGTCGGTCACGGTTATCACCACATTGCCACCAGCATGACGGGCGGCAAGACGAATGGTTCCCCGGGCGGACTTGCCGGCGGCAAGCCTCTCGTCCGGGGGTTCAAGGCCGTGGTCAATGCTGTTACGAATCAGATGGACCAGAGGATCAGCCAATTGGTCGATGACGTTCTTGTCAAGCTCGGTCTCGGCCCCGGCGGTCTCAAGGGCGATCTCCTTGCCAAGCTCGGCGGAGAGGTCACGCACCAGGCGGCGGAACCGGGCAAAGCTTGTGCCGATGGGCAGCATCCTGATATTGAGGACACAGTCACGCAGCTCGGCGGTCAGCAATTCTATCCCCTCGACCGGTTCAAGCAGAGCCGCGGCCCCGGTCTGGGCCGCGACATCACTCAGGCGGGCCTGGGTCACCACCAGTTCACCGACCAGGTTGATCAGACGGTCAAGTTTGTCAGATGCCACCCGGATACTGTCAACCGCCTTATGGGCCTTGGCGGCAGAGCGGTTAAGCAATTGCTGCTCCGCCAGGGCCGCTTTAACCCGGGTCGGGGCAACCAGACCCGCGTCAACCAGAAGTTCTCCCAGGGGTTTCTGCGCCGCCAGGGCAACGCGCAGCTGTTCCCGGTCGACCTCGCCCCGGGCGACGAGAATCTCGCCGAGGCGTTTATGTTCGCAGAAATCAGGACCATCTTCCCGGGCAAGCTCGGCAACCCCGACCTCGGCCGCCGATTCGATAAAAATCAACTCATCGCGGACGGCGTTTTCGCCCCGGTCGGTGGTCAGGAGGATCTCCCATTGGTCGCCGGTTTTATCATCCGCATCCTGATGGATCAACACGGTACAATCGCCCAGCTTTTCAAGCCCGGCAACAACGTCTTCAACCCCGCCGCCATGGACGAAAAATTCCGGCCCCGGCCGTACACTGACGCGATAATGAACCATACCGCCGCCACCTGATTGCGGCGGAACATCTTTGCCCCCGGGCGGATCATCGGCCGGCGGCGTTTCACCGCCCGCGACCAGATGGCCAAGGCCGGCGACGATCCCGTCGCCGCTGGCCGGGTCCGGCGGTTCTCCACCGGCGACCGCGGCCATGAGGCTGGTGATATGGTCCCGGGCCGCTAAAATCAGGTCAATAAGCTCGTGAGTCACCTTCACCCGGCCGTCGCGGACCTGATCCAGGGCCGATTCCACATGGTGGGTAAAGGAAGCGATATCGTCAAAGCCGAACATCGCCCCCGAGCCTTTAATGGTATGCATGGCCCGGAATATCCGCCCAACCAGATCAAGGTTTTCCGGATCAGACTCAAGCTCAAGCAGCCCGGTCTCAAGCTCCTCCAGTAATTCGCCCGCCTCTTCCTGAAATATCTCGCTGTAATCCATGATTTCAGCCGAGTTACTCAATAGCGTTCAAATTCGTGGTCGTCTTCATCGCCCATATGCAGATGGACTCCGGCGGCAGGCGTGGACTGCCGGGCCGAAGCGGCAGCCGGCGGCGACGGCAATTGCTGCGGTGTTTTTCTCTCCGCCGGGGCCGCGGCGGAGGAACGGGCGCTTTCAGGGAGCCTGAAATATGAAATCGCCATCCTGAGGGCGTCGGACTGGGCTGTAAGTTCCTCGGAGGTTGAGGCCACCTCTTCGCTGGCGGAGGAATTCTGCTGGATCACCTGGTCGAGCTGCTCGATGGCCCGGGCGTTTTCTTTGATCCCCTTGGCCTGTTCGGTGCTGCCGGCGTCGATCTCGGCCACTAGGTCGGCGGTCTTCTGAATCTGGGGAACGATCTCGTCGATGAGTTTACCGGCGTTGCCCGCGGTCTCGACACTGTTTTTCGCCACCGAACTGATCTCCTGGGCCGCGACCTGACTGCGTTCGGCAAGTTTCCTCACCTCGCTTGCCACCACCGCGAAGCCCTTGCCGTGTTCCCCGGCCCGGGCCGCCTCAATGGCGGCGTTAAGGGCGAGGAGATTGGTCTGACGGGCGATCTCCTCAACCACCTCGATCCGTTCGGCGATATTACGCATTGCCGATACCGTTTCCCCCACCGCGGCCCCGCCGCGGGCGGCGTCTTCAGCGGCCTTGGTGGCGAGAGCGGTGGTCTGGCGGGCGTTGTCGGCACTCTGGGTCACGGTGGCGGTCATCTCTTCCATGGAACTTGAAAGCTCCTCAACCGTGGCCGCCTGCTCCGCCGCCCCCTGGGAGACCTCCTGGGCCCCGGCGGAAAGTTCCTGGCTGCCGAGCCCCACCTGATCGGCGGAAGAAACAATGGCGGAAAAGACCTCGCGCAACTTGGCGACCATGTCACGGTTAGCGGCAAGGAGCTCGCCCATCTCGTCGGCGCGGTCAACCTCTATCTCCATGGAAAGGTCACCGTTGGCGAGACGATTGGCAAGGGACACCGCCTCTGCCAGCGGCGTGGTGATACTCTTGCTCAGAACATAGAGGAGAAAGGCGAGGACCGTGATCACGATGGCCACGGTAACGAAAAACATCGACATTACCTGGGCCCGCTTTGCCGCCTGATACTGCGCGTTGACCTCGTACTCATGGTCGATTATCTCCATAAGGGAATCGGTCAAGGGGGAAATGGCGTGGGCCGACCGGCGCATATCCGCCAGTAACTTCTGATTCTCAAGCATGGCCGCGGTAATCAGGCTGAACTTCCGCTGGTACAAACTCATTGCCGCGGCGATATGGGACTGATCCGCCGCCGGCAGACGGCTCACGTTCAGGGCCTTTTCAAAGGCGGCATAGGCGGTGGCCATCTCTTCCAGATACTTCCGATCCTTACGGGCGAAGAAATCCTTTTCATGACGACGCATGGTAAGCATGAGGATATCAAGACCGACCAAATCGCAGCGCCGGAGGACATCTTCCGCCCCGTGCACCGATTTGCGCATCTGCCCGCGCAGACCCTGCTTTTCGTTCAGTCCTATCTCCCGGGTCTTTTGCACCAGCTTGTTGAAATCCGCCTCATAATCATCGATCGCAACTCCTATCCGGCCGATAAGATCATGGGTCTTCTGTTTTACCGCCCGGGCGTCAATAGCCCTGGCATTTTCCCGGAACTTCCGCAGGGCGGCGGCGTGTTCCTTTACATAGGCAAGATCTTTACGAAGAAGAAAATCCTTTTCCCGCCGCCTGGCCTCAAGTAATTGGATATCCATTTCCAGGAGGGTACTGTCATCGTTCACCACCCGCTCGTTCTCAATCAGGGCCTTTTTCTGTATCGACACCCCGATGAGATAAACCCCGGCCAGGACCAGCAGGCCGGTGCCGACGATCATCGCCAGGGCCAGCATCTTGCGGCTTACCTTCATGTTCCTGAAAAATTCCATCCCTCATCCTCCTCGAAAAAAAAAGAAAAAACACCCGGGACCGCCAATGGCGACAGCCATCACCTGAAACCGGCTTATAGATATCCTGAATCCGTGACGGCTTCGAGGGCTATTAAAGCGCATCCGTTTGAACCAGCGCGTTTTTGGCCGGGTTGCCGTTTGGGTGCCAGGTTCACCCCGCCGCCCTTCGGGGCGTCCGATAGCGGACCATCTGCTGTGTCGGCAACCCGTTGATATACCGAAGTATTATCAACGTGGTTGCCTCCTTGCATCTGACCCGCTCTCGAACGCTCACGGATTCAGGGATATATCTTAGGATGAAATGGCCTGACACAAACCATCCCGATATTCCGAAAGTCGGATTCTCCCCGATCCGACTCTTCCAGGAAGATTGTAGGCAGAGTTTTTTCCTCCGGTCAAACCAATTGATATTTTTTTTCAGGCGATCAATCAAACACGCCTGACACAGGAAAAATCGCAGCCGGAAGGGGGAGGCAGGAAGCGCTTACATCTTTTAACGCGGGGATCAGACGCGGGACATCCCGGCCGCCAGGGCAAGAAACCTGCGGCCCTCAACGCCCCGGCCGTGTTTTATGCAGCCGTTGCCGTAGATTACGGCCCGGCGGGCGAGTTCTTTTCTTGCCGCGTCTTCCTGGGCCGGGAAAAGGGGGGATTTTTTAACGAGTTTATCCAGGGCGAGAATCCGGAAACGATCCATGCCCTGACGGTAACGCATTGATAACTGGTCGGCGCGGCCGCCGTTCCTGTTTGTCAACGACCGCGGCAAGAGCATGAAAGGCAGACGGCTCGCGGCCCGGAGCCAGAGTTCATAGTCCTCGCAGCAGGGAAAGGCGGGGTCAAACCCGCCCACGAGTTCAAAAAAACGGGGCCTGGCCATGACCGTGCTCATGCCGACGCAGCAGAGGGGCAGACATTTAGGGAAGATATATCCCGAGGGACGGAGGTGTTTCTTCTTCTGGTTAAGGAGACGGCCGCGACGATACCAGGTCTCGTCGGTATGGCTGATCAGGGCGGCGGGATGGGCCCGCATCAGAGCCACCTGGGAGGCGATCTTGTCGGCGGCAAAACGATCGTCGGAGTCGAGAAAGGCGATGAACTCACCCCGGGAGGCGGCAATGCCGGTATTTCTCGCCGCCGCTACCCCGGCATGGGCCTGACGGATATAATGAATCCGCCCCATCCGCATACCGATGGCGGCAACGGTATGGTCATCGGAACCATCGTCAACGACGATGATTTCAAGGTCGTCAAATGACTGCTCCAGGACCGAATCAATTGCCCCGGGCAGCCATTCGGCCCGGTTATATGTTGGAATGATTACCGTGACCTGTGGCATTGATCGCTTGCATTACAGGTATATGATCTCGCCGGCGACCTCGTTTACCACCGTGCCGTCATCAAGGCGGAGGTTAAGGCTGCCGTCAGCGGCGAGGGAGTCGACCACGGCCTCGTACATGACCTCCCGGTCAAGGTCATGGCCGAAAGACACCCGGCGGCCGATGCTGTCGCTTAACCGCCGCCAGCGTTCAAGAACCGGGTGTGGCGCATGGTCGTCCGCCGCCCGGATTTCGTCTGTTTCATGTAACAGGCCGATATTCCAGGCCAGCCGTGATAAAAGATCAACCGCGACCGCGTCAAGGTCAAGTTCACCGCCGGCGGCCCGGGCCAGAGATGTTGCGGTTGGGCCTAATTCGGCGGGGAACATCTGGTTGTTGACATTAAGGCCGATGCCGATGAGAAAAAATTCCTCATCGCCACAGCGGCTGGTCTCGATCAGAACCCCGGCAACCTTGCGGCCCCGGATCATCACGTCGCTGACCCACTTCAGCCTCGCGTCCGGGGCATGATCCCGCGCCGTCTCACACACCGCCACCCCGGCCGCGAACGGCATAAGCCGCGCGCTTTCCGGCATAAGGGTATTGGCGACAACCAGGGTCAGCCACAGACCGCCGTCCGGGGCGTGCCATACCCTTTTGAACCGGCCGCGACCGGCGGTAAGCCTTTCGGAAAATATGACCAGACCATCGGGGAAACAACAGCCGTTTTCCCGGGCCGCGGCGAGCAATTGTTCCGCCCGGACAAAACCGCTGGCAATGGCCTTTTCAACCAGGATCGTTGAGCCGACGCCGAGACCGCGGCGCAGAATAATTTCAGCCTTGTTCCCCCACGATCCGCGCCGCCGTTCAAGCTCACGGCTTAAAATAAAATCTTTGAGAGATGCGGGACTGAGACTTAATCCCATTCAGCCTTGACCCTGGTGATGATCTTCTGGATCAGGGGAAGTTTTTCCTTTGAACAGATACCGATCAGGGGCTCGCCCTGGTCCACGGTGATCCCGGATTTAAAGTACAGGGAATGGATGATCCCCGGTTCGCCGTCATAAAAGACCGGGGTGTCACGCTTCATCAGGCTCATGGTCATGATCTCGTCCCCGGGACTGACCATAACCTCGCGCTGGCCGTACTTGTCAATCCGTGACTGGATTTCGGGAGAAAAATAATACTTGGCCCGTTCCGGGGCGTTGAAGGGGAGAAGAACCTGGCGGAGAATCTTGTCAATGATCTCCCGTTTTTTAAGCGGGTGTTTAATGGTGATGATCTTCTCCCCGGCCTCGGTGAAAAGCCCTTCAAGGTCATTCCTCACAAACGAGACCGTGCCGTTGGTGGGTGAATGGACGGTCTTGGGATTTCGCTCCCGGGTGAGGACGTAAAGCGCGGTCCCGGAGAGATGGCGCCACTCACCGTTCACCCCGGTGACCTCGTCTCCCTCCCTGACCTGAAAACGGATACGCCCGGTGTGGAGGGAGTGGATATCGACGTAATCAAAGGGATCGGAACGATATTTAGCGAAAATTTCATCAAAACCTATATCTTCGCCCATTATATTTCTTCTCCGGGTTCACGGTTCATGGTTCAACGGTAATAAAGATTGCGGCCGCCCATGGTCATCAGGGATTGATAAAGATTGCGGCGGAACTCACGCCGGTCCCATATTCCCTGGATATGACCGCGCCGGAGCGCGTTCCTGGCGCTGTGATAATCCGGGGAGATGTCTTCGCCTGTGGTTTCGCGGATGACCCCGATCCCGGCAAAACCGATCCGGCTTGAGCGGATGGCGAACTGGTACGGGGAACAACCGAGGAAACTCGCCACCGGCCCGGCATAGGAATTATTGTCGTAAACAACCAGATACAGACCGCCTGAATCAATATACTCCCGTACCGCCATGGTGCATTTGGGCATCTGGATCACCCCGAGGGTTCCCTCGTGGATACGGATACCGGCGGTGGTGTGAATATAGGCCAGAAGCGGCCGGCGTTTAAGCTGGGCCAGGTCGCAGGCGCGGACAAATTTCTCTCCCTCGGCGGCGCCGACGGTACCGTTACGGAAATCACGGTAGAGCATGGCGACAACGATATCAACCCCGAAAACCTTGGCGTCAAAAGTGATTATCGATGACTTGCGCTCGGTGGCGGCCCGGGCCGCCTTGATCTTATTATCAAGCCCCTTGAAGTTCAGGGGATTGACCGAGGCAATGTCGCGGTTGAACTCGCGGATTGAATCACGGTCAAAGAGATGCTTCATATACCATTGATACTCAAGGGGAAAATGATGACCGCAATTTTCACAGACACCGCAAAACTCACCGTAAAGGTCGGGAACCCATAGGTCTTTACAGCCATGACGCCCGGCGTTTGGACAGGTGACGGTGCGATCTTCATTGGCCAGCGGGCTGACGTAACCGCTGCGGCTTGAATCTCTCTCACAGGCGAATCCGGCCCCGGAATGCAGGGGCCGGACCGGACGCGAATCCTGCTTGCGGGAGATAAAATCATAGGCCGAGGAAAAAGGCGCGGTCATCCGCCGCAAAAAAACCGATCCCTCGCCGGAGACGTCTTTTAATACCTGCTGCGCCATCTTCTGCTGGCCGCGGAGGATATCATAACGAACCGAATACCAGGTCCGGGCCGCCTGATGCCGCATCTTGGCACAGAAACTGGAATAGGCTGACTTGCGCCCACCCTCATAGGCCCATGAGGCCATGTTGCGGTATTTACGGCTGCGAAGGATGAGCATCCGCTTGATCTCGTCGGGGTTTAATTCCCAGGAGATATCGATCCGGGGTTCAATCACATCGCCCTCTTCCGCCTTTTCGAGATTAAGTTCATAGGCGCGAAAGGCCCGCAGACTCTTGGTCTTCAGAACCACCTCATCGGTGGCCCGGATCATCTCCGCCTTGATCTTGCGGAAAAAAGGAAAATCGTCGCGTTTGCCGCCCAACAGGGGTTCACGGATGACCCGGTCGATGGTCCCGAAACGGAGATTATCGTCAGCGGTGAGTTTAAGACCGTCGGCGATCTGTTCCACCAGTTCCCGGGGGGCCTGGCCTCCAGCCCGGACCTTGCCCTCGATGGCGGCCCCGCCCTCGGGCGAAATCACTGAATAATAGCCATGGGAAAACATCAGGCGAAAATCAGCCATCCCCACGGCCTCGGCGCCGCCGGAACCGCCCTCGCTGATCACCGCGACCAACGGCACCCGCAGCTTGGCCATAATATAAAGGTTACGGGCGATCTGCTGGGCCGCGCCGGGGTAGTCTTCCACCGGAAACGCGCCGGGAGTGAAGACGTAATAATGGATCGGGATCCCCTCGGTCTGGGCCACCAGCATATAACGCATCGCCTTTTCATTGCCCCAGGGCTTGCTCGAACCGCCGTTACGGTACTCCTCGCCATGGCCCTTCTCGTGACCGATGACCATCACCTGCTGGGTAATGCTGCGTTTCTTCACCTGACGGACGATATTGGCCTTGGCGACCATCATCGACGGATCAATACTGGCGTCTTCCTCACCGCCAAGCTCGGTATAATCGTCATAAACGTTTTCAAGGATGTCCTTGAGGGTGAAACGCAGGGGACTCCTGACGATCCGGACCCGTTCCATCGGGGTCAGATTTTCCTCGCAGCGTTCCTCAAGAAAACTGATGGCGTCCTCGAAATTTCTGATCCCGGTGGCCAGTTCCTCGCGCTCGATCTCATAAAAATCGTCTTTCAGGCGTTGACATTTCTCCTCAAGGCCGGAGAGATTGCCCCACTCACGGTTATCTTTCACCTGCAGGAGATATTTAAGCCGCTCATCGGCGGCAAGAAGTCTTTTATGCAGATCTTCCATGGATATTCCTTCAGAAAGTAAGGAGGCGGTCGAAGTTACGGTGCAGATAGTCGACATTGGTAATGATATCGCTGCCGTCGGCCGCCTCGCCGGCAATGGTCATCTCCGAAAGAAAACGCCGCCCCCGGGTCTTGGCCTCATCCATGTCCTTGCCCCATACCAGGGCCAGGGCCAGATTAGGGTCGTAATCGCTGGGGATGATATAGGGGCGGTCGGATGGGACATGGGTATACATCGCGGCCCAGTCGTATTCCGGGTATTCAAAGCGGGAAATGGTTCCGATCCAGGGGGCAAAGCCGCGCTGGGTATCCTCGGCCACGATCCGCATCTCGATTGAGGCGCCGCGGAACTCGACCGCGCTCTGGCTGTAACCCATCTTATCGCCAAGGGCGAGACGGATCTGCTCACGGATAAGGTTGGGATGTTTATTGTCAATATAGCTGATCCGGGCTGAAACATCGTTTTCCACCTGGATCCGGGTATTGACCTCAAGGAGAAACGGCCGACCGTCGCGGGCGACGATCCACTCCCAGGTCCCGACATTATCGTAACGGACATGGCTGGCAAGCTTGAGGGAATACTCGACGATCCGGTCGAGGACCTCCCTGCCGTCGAATTCATAGTTGAAACATGACTCGTCAAAGCCCGGGGCGGCCTCAAGTCGCTTCTGGCGCCCGGTGGACTGGATGGTACAGTTACGGGTGCCGAAGTGGACCCTCTCGCCATGCCGACTACAGGTAAGCTGGACCTCGATATGATTAAAATCACGCAGGCATTGCTCGATCAGAACCCCGCCGTCGCCGAACTGACGTTTGGCGTAATTCTTGATCCTCCGGTAAACCCGGCGAAACTGTTCGACCTGCTGCACCTCTTCAATCCCCATCCCGCCGCCGCCGGCCGCGGCCTTTACCAGAATCGAGGGATTGCTGATCCCGGTGGCCCGCTGCTCATCAAAGAGCCGGCGGGCGACATCCTCGGCGTCCATCTCATTATAGATGGGAGCATCGGTGCCGGGAATGGTGGGGATACCGAGGCGGTTGGCCACCCGCTTGGTATTCATCTTGTCGCCGAGTGAACGGATAACCTCCCAGTTGGGACCGATGAAGGTCAGGGGCCGATCGCGGATGGTAACCCGACGGGCGAAGCGGAAATCCTCGGAAAAGAATCCGTAACCGGGGTGAATGGCGGTACAATTGGTATGATCGGCCACCGCGAGAATATCGTTGGGATCGGTGTAGCTCGACACCCGCCAGGCGCGGCTGCGGTTTGACCTGGAATCAAGGTTGATGCGAACGTGTTCGCTATCCTCGTCGGCAGAGGTATAGACCACGATATAGTCAAGGCCTAGGTCGGTACAGGCCCGCATAATCCGCAGGGCGATCTCGCCACGGTTGGCGATAAGTATTTTTTCCTTCAAGGTATCACCTTGCTGGGATAGATCATTAATTTCAGGCCCCTAAAGGCCCGCGAGCCCATCAATAATTCAGGGACAAATATACCCGTTCTGGGGCAAAGGGCAAGCCACCGCAGTAAGGCACGGTTTCAAATCCCCCGGGTTCACGGGTGGGCGGCTATATAACTTGTTTGTCGGGCAAGGTCAATTTTTTCTTGACACTGTCCCCGCCATAACTTAGCCATCGACATACTTTATTCATAAATTTATTGCGGGGCCAACAAAAATCAGGGAAGGAATAAACAACCTCCTCCCCGATAATCTGAAGTATCTTGAAAAAATGAATTCCGACCAGGGCGACCGCCCTTCCCTTTTCAGACGTCTGCTGAACCGTCTGCGATTCTCTCCGGCACCGGAGAGTGCCGCCGAACTCGAGCATGAGATCCAGGAGCTCATCGACGACGGCCGCGAACACGGGCTCATCCCGGCCAAGGTCGAGACGATGATCAGTTCCATCCTCGGTTTTCGTGACACCGTGGCCCGAGAAATCATGACGCCGAGCACCGACATGGTCTGCGTCGCCGACCAGACCCCCTTTGACCGCATCGTTGACACCATAATCGACAAGGGTTTTTCCCGTATCCCGGTGTATACCGGTTCTATCGATCATATCATCGGCATCATCTACGCCAAAGACCTCCTGCGCCATCTCGGCAGCGAAAAACTTCCCCCGGCCGAGGTCCTCGCCCGGCCGGCCTTCTTTGCCCTCGAGACCCGTAAAATCCTTGACCTCCTGCGTGATTTTCAATCCCGCAAGGCCCACCTGGCGGTGATAACCGACGAGTTTGGCGGGGTCAGCGGCCTTTTAACCCTGGAAGACGTACTGGAAGAAATCGTCGGTGAAATCGACGATGAATCCGACCGCGACAACCCGGTATGGGAAAGAATTGATCCCCTGACCATGGTTGCCGACGCCAAAATCGCCATCCGCGAGGTTGAGGTTTTTTTCGACATCTCACTCCCGGAAGGGCTCTACGAATCCGCGGCCGGCCTCCTTCTCCACCGATTGGGACACCTGCCCGGCCCGGGGACGATCATCCGTGAGTCCGGGCTCAAATTCGAGGTCCTCGCCGCCAATAAACGCCGGATAGAAAAGATAAAAATCAGCCGCGATATTAAAGGGAGCGAGTAAATGTTCCGGAATCGAGCCGCCGCCGTCCGGCTTCTTCTCGCCGCCGCCAGCGCCGTTACCATCTGGGCCGCCGCCCCCGGCCTATGGCAGGTTCCGGCCCTGGTATGGATCGGGCTTTTGCCGCTCATGGCCGCAATCTCCCGGAAACGCGGACGCGCCGCATTCGGCATTGGTTTTCTCTTCGGCCTGATTTTCAACCTTCTCCTGATCTACTGGGTGGTGGTGGCAATGCACCGCTTCGGCGGCATGTCTTTCGCCACCGCGGCCCTGGCGCTTATTCTTCTGGCCTCCTACCTGGCCCTGTTCCCGGCCCTGTTCTGCCTTTTTGTCGCCCGGGCCAGGTCCTCACCCTGGCTGGTGCTGCTGGCGCCAACGGTATGGGTGGGCCTCGACTGGCTGCGCGGCGTACTCCTGACCGGTTTCCCGTGGATGGACCTGGCCTATGATCTTTACCGACAGCCAAAATTGATTCAGGCGGCAAGTTTTTTCGGTCATCAACTGATTACCTTTGTCATCGTCCTGGTGAACTTCATCATCCTTGAGCTCATCACCTCAAGACGGCGCCACGGGTCCGTTTTTCAACGGACTGTTATCCCAATGCTCGTCGCCGCTACGATCGTGCTCGTCTTTTCAGGCATCAACCTCGGGTCATACCACCACACCCGGAAACTTATTGCCGCGGCGCCAACAAAAAAGGTCGCCATCGTCCAGGGCAATATCCCCCAGGATGAAAAATGGCGGCCGCAGTTTCAGCAGAAGACCTTGGCCACCTATATAAAGATGAGCCTGACCGCGGCGAAAAAACAGCCGCAGCTCATCGTATGGCCCGAGACCGCCATGCCGGGCTATCCCCGGGAATCGGGCCTGTGGCAACTGGCGATGGACGCCCTTATCTCCCCCACCGGCATCCCCGTGGTCTTCGGGGCCCCGCACCGGGAAAAAAAAGACGGCCGGATTGATTATTTCAACAGTGCCTTTATCGCCGACGCCACCGGGATAACCGGACGCTACGACAAGGAGCATCTGGTTCCCTTCGGCGAATATGTACCGTTGCGAAGGATGCTTTTCTTCCTCTCGCCGATCGTTGACTCAATCGGCGACTTCACCGCCGGCAGCAACGGTCGCCCCCTGACTTGCGGCACCATCCGTCTTGGGTTATTAATCTGCTTTGAAACCATATTCCCCGACCTTGTCGTCAAGCGGGTCACAAGCGGAAGCGACCTGTTGATCGACCTTACCAATGATGCCTGGTACGGCCGCACCAGTGCCCCATGGCAGGACCTGGCCATGGCCACCTTCCGGGCGGTGGAAAATCGCCGTTCGCTGGCCCGGGCCGCCAATACCGGTTTCAGCGGTTTCGTCGACCCCCTGGGCCGGAGCCATAAAATTTCGCCGCTGTTCAAACCCTATGTCGCGGTTTATCCCCTGCCGCTGCTCAGGACCAAATCGATCATGACCTTTTACGGGGGACATTTTTTCGGGGTTTTATGTTTTATTGCCGGATTGGTAATAATCATCCCCTTTTGCCGACGGAAAAATGCTTACGGAATTATTGCTTAGCCATCCTGTTGATGGTTGCAAGTTCATCAATTCAAGGAAATAAAAAACATGTCAGCCGAGTTGAAACAAAAAATACAGGACCTTAAAGACCGCCTCCTCCACCTGCGGAGGCATCTTTGAATTAGACCGCAAACGTGAACGTCTGGCCGAACTCGAAAGCCTTACCATGACGCCCGGTTTCTGGGACAACCAGGAACTGGCGCGCAAGACCAACAGGGAGCAGGGGCAGCTCCAGGCGATAATCAAAAGCTGGGAAGAATGCCACGCCAAATGGGAGGATGCCGACATCCTCCTTGAACTGGCAATTGAAGAAAAGGATGCCGAGGCCGAGGCGGAGGCCGAAATAAACATTGATCGCCTGGTCACCGAGGTGGAGAACACCGAGATGGAATGCATGTTCTCCGGCGAACACGATGCCAGCAACGCCATGATGGCCATCAACGCCGGTGCCGGCGGTACCGAGGCCCAGGACTGGACCAGCATGCTCATGCGCATGTACCTGCGCTGGGCCGAGAGCCGCGAATTCAAGACCGATATACTAGACCAGCTCCCCGGTGACGAGGCCGGGGTCAAGAGTGTGACCATGATGATCAAAGGCCACAACGCCTATGGTCTTTTGCGAAGCGAGATGGGCATCCACCGCCTGGTGAGGATCTCCCCCTTTGATTCCGGGGGCCGGCGTCATACATCCTTTGCCTCGGTCTTTGTCTTCCCCGAGCTTGACGACACCATCGAGGTCGAAATCAACGAAAAAGACCTCCGGGTCGACACTTATCGCGCCAGCGGCGCCGGGGGACAGCACGTCAACAAAACCAGTTCCGCCATCCGCATCACCCACCTGCCGACCAACACCGTGGTCCAGTGCCAGAATGAACGTAGCCAGCACAGAAACCGCGACACGGCAATGAAGATGCTCAAGGCCCAGCTCTATGAGATAGAACGGCGAAAAAAGGCGGAAGAGGGCGAAGCCATTGCCGGAGAAAAAAAGGGGATAGGCTGGGGCAGCCAGATCCGCTCCTACGTCCTCCAGCCCTACCGGATGATCAAGGACCACCGCACCAGCTGCGAGATCGGCAATGTCGACGCGGTCCTTGACGGCAACATAAATCCGTTTATCAAGGCATATCTCCTCTGGCAACCGAAATAAGCCCGTCCACGGCCACGAGTTCACCATGAAAGAATCTCCGCCCCTGAGGACGCCTGAAAATTCCTGTGCCCGCTGCGGGGCCTGCCTGCCGGTATGCCCGATTTACCGGGTTTCCGGCAGGGAAGAGTTATCCCCCCGGGGACGCATGGGGGTAATTGAACTCGGTCTTGACGACCGCCGGGCAAAAAAGGCGCTTGCCGCCTGTCTTCTCTGCGGCGCCTGCGAATCGGTATGCAGCCGGGAGCTTGACCTTACCGGAAAGATCACCGTTGCCCGGGAAAAAATAACAGACCCGGTCGATGCCGGGATAACCGCGGCCGCGAAGATATCCCGGATGCAACGAACCCTTGCCCCAATGGCGAGGCTCATAGCCCGGGCGACAAAAATCCTGCCCCGGGAAAGCGGCCTGCGGCTAAAACTCGGGATTGGGGTTCCCGCTCTCCCTCCGGAGGTAAAAGCCTCCCCCGGCGGGGGGGGATCGGAACTTTTACCCGGAACCATCGCCGTCTTTTCCGGATGTTTCGCCGCCTGGCTCGTCCCGAATATCCTCACCGCGACCACGGCCCTGCTCCGGATCCTCGGCGACACCCCGCACATCGCCGAAGGCCAGGGGTGCTGCGGACTTGCCGCCGTGAGCAGCGGCCACGGGAACACGGCCCGGACTCTGGCCCGACGTAATATCGCGGCCTTCCCCGGCACCGGGCCGATTCTCACCCCCTGCGCCTCGTGCGCGCATCAGTTACGGCAATACCCACGCCTGTTTACCGCCGATCCCCACTGGCAACATCGGGCAATCGCGTTCGCCGCCAGGATACGGGAGTTCTCAGCGTTTTTTACCGACCCTGACCGGATCGCGGCGCTGAAGCCCTGCCTGTCGCCGCAGCCGGCCCCGCTGAAAACATTCTGTCACGACCCCTGCCATCTCAGGTTCTTCGGCCGGGACCGGACCCGAAAGAGCAGGGACCTCCTCCGGCTCGTCGCCGGCCTTGACCTGAACGAATTCCACCACCGCCCATCCTGCTGCGGCATGGGCGGCGCCTTTGCCATAAAGTTTCCCGACCTCTCCCGCCGGATCATCGCCCCGGCAATAACCGAACTCCGGGAGAGAAAGGCCGCCGTACTCACAACAGCCTGCAGCGGCTGTCTCATCCAGTGGCAGAAACGCCGGGAAGAAGCAGGGATCGACCTTGAGGTAGTCCATCCGGCAATCCTTCTCGCCCGCCGGCTGTAAGCATCCCCCACCCCGACGTTTTTTTTTGACATTCCGGCCGGTGATTCCGCATAATTTCCATATGGATGTCCCATAAAACCATTCCGGAGAAAAACATGTTCAAGCGCATGACCATGGCCAACAGAATCAATCTCCTTCTCGCGGTGTTTCTGCTCATCGGCCTGATCAACGCCGCGATCATCTACGGGGTCATCAGCTCCCAGATCTCCCGGGGCCGGGCGATAAACCTCGCCGGACGCCAGCGGATGCTGACCCAGAAGATAACCAAGGAGGCCCTCATCCTCGCCACCGCCGACCAGGAAGGACAGGCCCGGGCCCGGAACGACATCAAGGCCACCGCCGCCCTCTTCGACCGTACCCTCAAAGGTCTGCTGGACGGTGACCAATCCCAGGGCCTCAGCCCGGTGACCGATGACGCCACCAGAAAAAAACTCCTGGAGGTCCGGGATCTGTGGCGGCAATTTTCCACTGACATCGACACCCTGCGGAACAACGACAAAGGCAACACCACGGCCCTGGCCCGGATAAAGGCGGCAAATATCCCCCTGCTCAAGACCATGAACCAGGCGGTGGGCCTTTATGAAAAAAGTAATAACCTTACCCGGGTTATGCTGATCCAGGGGCTGATTTTCCTCGTCCTCCTCGCCACCGTCGCCGCCGCCTGGCTGATGATGAAAAACGAAGTAATCCTGCCCCTGACCGAAGCCTCGGTAATCCTTGGCTCAAGTTCCGGCAACATCGATATTCTCTCGTCCACGGTGGCGAAGACGGCCGAGACCCTGGCGGAGCAGGCCACAAGCCAGGCCGCGACCGCGGAGGAATCATCCGCGGCCCTGGAGGAAATCACCGGCATGACCCGCCAGAACGCCGACAACACCGCCCGCGCCGACAGTGAAATGCAACAGACCAAGGATATCGCCGAAAAGGCCTATACCTTTATGGAGGAGATGAACCGTTCCATGGCCGACATCCTCACCGCCGGGGAAGAAACCCAGAAGATCGTCAGTACCATTGATGAAATCGCCTTTCAGACCAACCTCCTGTCGCTTAACGCGGCGGTTGAGGCCGCCCGGGCCGGAGAGACGGGAGCCGGTTTCGCGGTGGTGGCCGACGAGGTAAGAAACCTCGCCCTGCGTTCAGCCGAATCCGCCAGGGACACCGCTGAACTCATCGAAAACATCGTCAGCAAAATAAGGGGCGGCTCCGATCTGATCCACCGGGCCACAGAATCGTTTCAGGAAGTATCCGAAGGCGCGGGCAAGGTCGCGATCCTTCTGAACGAAATCACCGCCGCCAACAAGGAAGAGTCCATCGGTATCGCCCAGATAAGCACCGGCATCCACGAAATAGACAGAACGACCCAGGAAAACGCCGCCACCTCGGAAGAAACCGCCTCAGCCGCCGCCGAGATGCACCAGGAGGCGAAAAAACTCGGCAACGTCGTCTTCCACCTGGTAAAACTCATCAAAGGCGAGGGGGACACTCCCCCCACGGCGATGCCGCCGCCAACCTGCTCACGGTAAGCGTTCCATTAACCCCATGCTGCCGTTCCTTAACAGATAGTTGAAAAAGCAGTCCATGGCTTTTTCTCTCTCCGGCTGGCCAAAACAAGTTCCGGCCAGCCTCTCGATTTAACCGGTTTTTTCAACGGGCTGGCAACCACTTTTATCCCCTTGCCAAATCCGGTTCGTGGGGATAATCTCTTGCTGAACTCCATAAATTACTCTCCCGGCCCACGCGCCATCGGGCCGCGGCCCGGGATTCCTGTTACCAAACGAGGTATGTGAATGCGTAAAATCATCTTTATTCTTGCCGCTCTTTTCCTCTTCACCCTCAGCACCGCAGCCGGAGCCAAAGTCTATTCCACCGTTAAAAAGACCATATTCCTCTCCGCCGCCCCCCTTGACGTGGCCACAACCCAGGACGGGGAGTGGACCTTTATCCTCATGGGCGGCGGCAGACTCGCCATCTATGATAAAGAAGACAAGCTTAATGACACGGTCAAGGTAGATCCCGCCGCCGACCACCTCGCCCTGTCGGTCACTGGTGACCGGATTCTGGTCACCAGTGCCAGGGGCAAAAAGATGCAGGAGATCCAGATCGACTTTGTCCGCAAAATCGATATCAGCGGCTCCCCTTTCCTGGGGCCGGAAAACGCCACGGTGACCTTGGTCATCTTCAGTGATTTCCAGTGCCCCTACTGCGCCAAACTCGACCCCGAACTCATGAGCGCCCTGGACACCTTTCCCAACGACCTGAAAATCGTGTACAAAAACTTTCCCATCCGCGGGCATCAATTCGCGATTCCGGCCGCCCTGGCCGCCCTGGCCGCCGGACGACAGGGAAAGTTCTGGCCCTTCCACGACGAACTCTTCGCCACCGCCAAACTTAATTTGCCGGCCATAGTCGCCATTGCCGGCAAACTTGGCCTCGACATGAAAAAGTTCAACCAGGATCGGCAGAGTCCGGAAATTCAGACACAACTGCGAAAGGATTTCAACGATGGCCGGAAAATCGGGGTTCGCGGTACCCCGACCATGTTTGTCAACGGCCGCAGGGTAAGGGACCGGGGAATTGAGGCCCTTAAGAAAATGATAAAATCCGCCTTGGAAGAGAGTCGGGCCGAAAGACAGTGAGCAAGGCCACCCTGAGTTTTAAGGAACCGGACGCGGTACGGCAGCTCTTCGGCGACCGCAACCGCAACCTCGGGATCATTGAAGCGGCAATGGAGGTCAGGATAGGACTCCGGGGGACTGAAACCACGATAAGCGGCGCCGAGGCCGATGTTGAAATCACCGCCCGGGCCCTGACCCAGCTATATGAGATCATCAGTAGCGGTCAACCGGTTTATCCCAACGATATCCCCTTTGCCCTTAAAATAGTCAGCCGATCCCCCGGCGCTGATCTCAAGGAAATTTTCTCAGACAAGATCCTCGTGACCTGCGACCGCGGCATTATCGCCCCCAAAAGCCTGGCGCAGAAAGTATATATCGACGCCATCCGCAACCATGACATCGTCTTCGGCATCGGCCCGGCCGGAACCGGCAAGACCTGGCTTGCGGTGGCAATGGCGAGCGCGGCCTTAAACAGCGGCGGGATCAAAAGAATCATCCTCGCCCGCCCAGCGGTCGAGGCCGGGGAACGTCTGGGTTTCCTCCCCGGCGACATGGCCCAGAAGGTCAACCCCTATCTCCGCCCCCTCCATGACGCCCTCTACGCCATGCTCGGCCAGGAAAAAACCGCGGAGATGATCGAGGCCGAAACCATCGAGATCGCGCCGCTGGCCTTCATGCGGGGAAGAACCTTAAACAACGCCTTTGTTATTCTGGACGAGGCCCAGAACACCACCCGGGAACAGATGAAGATGTTTCTCACCCGCCTCGGTTTCAACTCCCGGGCAGTAATCACCGGCGACATCACCCAGATTGACCTCCCCAATCCCGGCCATTCCGGGCTCATCCACGCCGCGAAAATACTTAAAGACATCAAGGGCCTGGAGTTCTGCCATTTCACCGAGGCCGACGTGGTCCGCCATCCCCTGGTGCAGAAGGTCATCATCGCCTATGATAAGAGCGGAAGGCGAAAGAACTGAGGGAGAAAAGGGATGGCGATACTTTTACGCGATGAATCCACGGCCGTCAGAGTGTGTCAGGCAATGATCCGGGCCGACGCCCGCGCCCTGCTTGACGCGGCACAACTGCCCGCGGCCGAGCTCTCCATCCTGATCATCGACGATGATTATATCCGGCAATTAAACCGCGACCACCGCGGCAAAGACAAAACGACCAACGTCCTCTCCTGGCCCCAGGACGACTCCCCCGGTCCGGACGGAAGCATGATTCTGGGCGATATCGTCATATCCGCCGACACCGCGGCAAGGGAGGCCCGGGAACGGGGAATCGGAACCAGCAGCCGCATACGCCGTCTCCTGATCCATGGTTTTGTCCATCTATTAGGTTTTGATCATGAAATCAGCGAGATTGAAGCGGAACGGATGCGGGCCGAGGAAAAAAAATTCGTCACAATCATTGAACAACGGAGGATCACTGAGATGACCACATTGGCAATAAACATCGACCATGTCGCCACCCTGCGTCAGGCCCGGGGCGGATTGGAACCCGACCCGGTCACCGCCGCCGGGATCTGCGAACTTGCCGGGGCCGGAGGCATTGTCGTTCATCTGCGCGAGGATCGCCGCCACATCCAGGACCGCGATATCAACCTGCTGCGGCAGACGGTGAAGAGCAAGCTCAACCTTGAGATGGGGGCCACTGAGGAAATCATCGGTATCGCCCTTGATCTCGGCCCTGACATGGTTACCCTGGTTCCGGAAAAACGGCAGGAATTAACCACCGAGGGAGGTCTTGATGTCGCGGCCCAGGAGGAAAAAATCGCGGCAGTGATAAAACGGTTCAATGACAAAAAAATTCCGGTCAGCCTGTTCGTTGATCCCGACGACTTGCAGATAAAGGCATCGGCATCGGCCGGGGCCACCTTTGTCGAGATCCACACCGGCCGTTACAGCGACGCAGTTGACGAGGCAGGCAGAAAAAAAGAGTTCAGCCTCATCGCCGCAGCGGCCGAGACCGCCTTTGATCTCGGCCTGCGGGTAAACGCCGGTCACGGCCTTGACTACCTTAACACCGGCCCGATTGCGGCCCTTCCGGCCATTGAGGAACTGTCCATCGGCCACGCGGTAATGTCCCGGGCTGTCATGGTCGGACTTGAAACGGCGGTACGGGAAATGCGGGAGATAATGTTTAAGGCTGAAGGGGGTTAGACTGAAGGCGGGTACGGACGGCATATGTGTTCAGACTCCGGGACCGGCATCCACCTCCTCCGGGGTCATCTTGCGAATGTGAATCTGACGGGTGTCAAGGTCAAAATGGATTACCATGCCGCTCTCGGTGTTGGCCACAGTCCGGATGCCGGGTCCGATGCGCACGGTCACCCCGGGATAAAGGGTACCGTAAACATACACTGATTCATTAATGGCCTGGTCGATCTCTTCCTCAAGGGCACTCATCATATTCTGCAGTTTTTCCACCCGCTCCATGATCTTGGGCATGGCGGCGTTGTATTTCTCCAGTTTTTCCTGCCTTTCCGGGGGAAAATTCCTGCCCTGTTCCTTTTTTATCTTCTGCAGACCGGTGACGGTCTTCAAGACCTCGTTCATCCGTCCCGACCACAGGGGGAATGCCTCGTCAAGGCGTTCCTTCCTCGCCGCCAGATCCGGCTTCATCCCCACGGTGACATCGGTAACCACCTCGGCGTCACCGCCCAGGTCCTTTACATGAATACTTCCGCCGCAGACCGTGGTCCCGCCGATGATCGCCCCATTCTCCCGGCCGAAAATACTCCCGGCCACCCGGGTATCCGACTGCAACAGGTAGTCTCTGAGATACAGATCACCCCGGGTCTCCAGAACCGGGCCGTTCTCGACAAAGTCCACGGTCAGATCGCCGATTCCCCTGACCTCGGCGTCTTCACCGACCACCCCGCCCTTGATTATTATCTCGTCACCGGCCATGACCAGGGCGTTATTGACCCCGGCGCCGATTTCCACCCGCCCCTTGCACTTGACCGCAAAACCAGGCAGAACCTCGCCTTTGACCGTCAGCAGACTACCGCCAAAGACGAGATTGCCGACCTCGACATCAACATTACCGTTATGCTGGTGTTCGCCGTACACCCCGGGACGGCCGTCAACCACCACAAACTTGCCGTCAAGAGTGGCACGGGCCAGGGTGTCGGACTCGTCGACCTCAATCCCGGGACCGGACTTCATCTTGCAATCCTTGCCGGGTTTGGCCGGAATCTCGGCCCCAAGGACATTCGTTCCCGCCACCCCAGGGGTGGGGGGAATCTTCTCCATCAGAATCTGGCCCTTGTTGACGTTGACAATTGATCCAAGGGAATGGAAGTCGACCTTGCCGGTCGCGGGATCCACCTTCGGTTTACGGACCACCGAGGCGGAAACATGCATCTTTATCTTCCCCGCCTCGCCGTTGACGGCCCTCCGCCCCCGGGACACGGCAAAAACATTGGCGCCGAGATCTTCCGGCACCGGGAGAAAACCGTAAGCCACCCCCGCTTCCTGAATCTCATTTTTAAGCCGTGCCATATCCACCGACTTCAAGCCCAGCTCATCCTTGACGATCAGATGCGCCTCCATCTTGTCGCGGGATACCTTGAGGACAAAACGTCCATCATAGACCAACGCCCCCGTGTCCTGGCCAATGCTGTTTTTTCCCTCATCCATCACATGCCTTACTAATGTTATCCCCGGGCCAGCCATCCGGTTCCGGACACCTTCCACCTGTAAAGCCTTATCGGCCCTGAACGGCAAACAATAAACGCAAGCCCCTTACCAGGCCATGACGTTACGGCACGGGGCTGGGGCTTGTGGAACGCTATCAATAATTCCACCGCGTCAGGGATCACGAAACTCGGCGGCAAGGTTCTCAATATCGCCTACCGCACCGAGGACAATGAGAATATCACCGGCGTTGATAATCGCCGTCGGGGTTGGGTTGAAGAGCATCTCCCCCTTGAACGTCTTAATCGCCACCACAATCAGGTTATGATCGCTGCGGATGCCGGACTTGATCAGGTTTTTGCCGACACAGGCGGCGTTTTCCGACACCAGAAGCTCCTCAAGCCGCAGCCCCAGTTCACCCCCCTGAACCGCGAGATCAACAAAATCAACCACCGTCGGCCGCACCACCTCCTGGGCCATGCGGGTGGCCCCGATTTCATAAGGAGAAAAAACCCGGTTGGCCCCGGCGCGGAGAAGTTTTTTCTCCGCCCCCTCGGTGCCGCTTGAACGGGCGATGATAAAAAGTTCCGGTCGTATCCCCCGGGCGGTAAGGGAGATATAGACGGTATCGGCATCATTGGAGACCACCGCCACCAGCCCCCGGGCCCGTTCAATTCCGGCGGCAAGCAGGGTATCGTCGTCCGAGGCCTCGCCCTCCAGCGCCATATACCCCAGGTCAATGATCTCCTGAATCATGGCTGCTTTTTTTTCAATAACCACAAAGGGCTTATGGTTGTCTCTAAGAAGCTTGCAGATCACCCTGCCGATACGGCCGAAACCGCAGACTATGTAATGATCGCTCAGACGCGCCACCTTTTTCTTCATCTTTAACCTCCCCAGGGTGGCCTGCAGTCCCCCCTCGATAATAGCTTCGGTAATCCGGCTGAACAGGTAGAGAACAAACCCCACCCCGACAAGAATCAGGATAATGGTAAAAATCCGGCCACCGGTTCCAAGGGGCATGACCTCGGTGAAACCGACGGTTGAAATGGTAATAACGGTCATATAAAGGGCGTCGAAAAAGGGAGCACGGGTGATGAGCATAAACCCGCCGGTACCAAAACCGAGAAGCCCGAGAAAAAAAATAATGTTTTTTAATATATCACGGAATTTCATGAATCCCTACCAGACCGTTGTTCAATGGACTGACACGCCTTGGAAGAACAGTTAACAGGCCGTCAGGAAACAGCCGTTTTCAAGATAGCCTGAGGTGACCGGCCAAACAGATTCCCGAATCACAACGCCACCACCTCTCCATATTGCCCTAACAATGGTCAGGCGACAAGGACAAACAGGAACAATATCCACCAATTACCTTTTCTTTTGCAGGTTATGCGCTATTTCATGTATTTTTAGAATATATATCTTCAAAAAACCTTGGAATTTAATGAAAAATGCCGCCCGCACCCAACGATACCTCCACCCCGAAAGTAATTGACCCCCTCGAACAACTTATTATTGAGCAGACCGGGTCGATGATCAAAAACCAGCGTCTCGATCCCGACGGGCTCAAGACCGTGCTGCGACTGCCACAGGATATTGATTTTCCGATCCTTACCCGGATTATCGACCACTGCCTGGCCGCCTCTTTTTCGATAAATATCACCCCCCTGATCCGGGGGCAGCTGAAACTGGGAGTAGCGGTTGAATTCGAAGACAACACCGTGCCGGAATTACCGCCGCGACAGGTAAGAATAGACCCGACCGGCGACCCCGGTCTGTGTGAAATAAACGGAATCGCGCCCAAAAACGGCCGCGATAACTTTGCCAGGATCGCCTTTGACTGGCGCAAACGATCGGGGACGATAAAAGAAAACGGCACCATTGACTGGAAAGAGATAAACAGCGTCCCCAACATCAACGAAGGCGGCCTTCTGGCGGAGATATTCGACCGCACCAAGGGCCGCGCCGGCATTAACGTCTATGGGCGCAAGATCCCTCCCACCCCGGGACGGCGACACCCGGTGCGCTGGGTCAAGCAGAAGATAACCGCCCAAAAAATGGACGAAGAAAACGCCGCCTTCCGGCTCGTTGCCGCCTGCTCCGGAGTGGTGGAATTCCGTTTCCGCGTCCCCGGCGACCCGTCCACCATCGAGAGCCTTGATATAGCCGACACCCTGGCCATAAACGGCGATATCAACTACGACTACGGCGATCTTTCGAGTTCGGCGAGCCTTGAAATCACGGGCAACCTTAAGGGCAATTTCTCATTAAAATCAGAAGGTTATGTACACGTAAACGGCGCCATTGAAGGGCGGACGATCGATGCCGAAAATATTCGCGCCGAGCTTATAACCAACGGATGCAAAGTCAAGGCCCGGAAAGACGTAGAAGCCAACTCGATCACCAACTGCGTCATCAAGGCCAATAAGGTCAGCATCTCCCAGAACGGTTCCTCCTCTGAAATCAACGCCATTGAGACCATAATTTTCAAACGTGACGCCGCGATCATGGCCTTGAAATGCCGGGCAAAATCCGTCGAGCTGCATCAGACAAGATTCAGCGGCCGGATCGAGATATGCCTCGGGGATGTCATATTCACCCGCGCCGCCGAGGCCCTTGAAAGGATCGCCGCCTGCGCCGGCGGCTTTGAAAAACAGGCGGGAGATATAAGGACCGCGGCCAAGGACATTCTCGCCCGGGTCATCGGCCTTGAAAAGGCGATAAGCATGGCCAGCCCGGGAACCGTGGCCCAGAAACTTCTGGGCAAGGTAAAGGAACTCATGGCCGAGGCGTTTAAACACATGCGGCCGATCAGCGACCTCGCCCCTTCCCTGGCCTATGAACTCCAGGAGGTGCTTGGCGACCACGGCCTGCCCCGGGGAACGCTTAAAAAAGTCGACCAGATCAACAGCCGGATCAGAAACTACAATAACCTCTTCACCGCCTTTGCTGAGGGGCGGAGCATACTTGAACGGGAACAAAAAAAATTCAATGAATTACGGCAGCAGGCGGCGACGGAACTGAAGGTGATCATGGACAGTGCCATCCCGATGAACCGCTCTTCCGAGGTAAGGATTCGCTGCGGCGAATCGGTGATGATCATCGAAGGCGACAGCATACCCCCGGGACGGTTCACCGTGGCCTATAATCTCCCCGATGACGCCGAAAACCTCCGCCACGGACAACTGAAGATCATAACCTGAATCAATAACGCCTCCGTTACATGTCCCTTTACCGCAACCGTCCGTTTAAAATGGACGGTTATCCGTCCTCCCGGGCATCACGACTTGCCAGCACCCTCAAGGAAATGGCGAGAATGAGAATAATCCCGACATTAACCCCCATCTCCACCAGAACCGGCCAGAGTTCATGCCATTCGGCGTTCCTGCCGGTAACCTGCGCCAGCATGGAATGCTCGGCCTCAAGGAGCAATATCCGCCGAATACAGGAAATCATGCCGATATAGAGAAAAGGGTTCAGGGTAAACGGTTCCCGCTTTAAAAACCTGACAATCGGCCACATCAACTCCATGACGATCAGAACCAGAAGAACGTCATTGAGTATATGCAGCAGATTGGCGGTGTCCGGGTGAAGGAAATTACCCATGGCCCGCAGGAGGATAAAAGCGGCGACCATAAGCAGGGTCAGGGCAACAAGGAAATGCATGAGATCGTCGGCCAGAATAAGGAACTGCCGCAATATCCTGACATTCAAAATATATGGTTTTTTCTCCATGCTCGTTGCCCTGTAGTTTGAAAGAATAAATTTTTTGCCGCTCTATACCACAATGTGGTATAGTCGGTTACTGATATACAAATAAAAATAATAATTCGGCAACCAAAACCGGTTCCCATCCTCGCAGGTCCAAGTATCACCGCAAAAATCAGATTGTGCAAGCGGCGGATCTCAAGACCTTTAAATGAAATCAGGCGACAGGCAACACCGTGGACAAAGCGGAATTCCTCAAGGGCAGGATCAGGCTGAAAAAAACCCAGCGACAATTAGCGGAACTCCTTGGCATCTCCATCAAGGCGGTGCATAGTTATGAGCAGGGGTGGCGCAAGGTTCCGGCCCACGTTGAGCGCCAGGTGTTTTTCCTCCTCTCCCGCTCCCGGGTCGACGAAAAGGACATGAGACCGTGCTGGGTAATAAAAAAATGCCCCAAGGAACAGCGCAAATGCTGCCCGGCCTGGGAATTTCAGGCAGGGAAACTATGCTGGTTCATCAACGGCACCATCTGCGAATGCAAATCGCAGAAAAACTGGCAGGAGAAGATGAAAATATGTCGATCCTGCGAGGTTCTTTCCTCGTTATTGTAGTCCATCCCCCCCGGAATCTGCGATAAAGGCCTTGCCCGCGGACGCGTCATGATTTTACAATACCTCCCATTCCATCAACTAACAAACCTGAGGCCAAGCCATGCATGAAGACAGGAAACTTGATTTCGCCACCCGGGTTATCCACCAGGGCCAGCACCCGGGAAGCTGGCAGGGGGCCACCCTGCCGCCGCTGTTCCAGAATGCCTCCCATCTCCATCCCACGGCCCAGAGTCTGAGCGACACCTTTGGCGGCAAAAAGAGCGACCATATCTATATGCGCCTTACCAATCCCACCAACCGGATCCTTGAGGAAAAATTAGCCGGACTAGAAGGCGGAGCCGGGGCGGTGGTGATGGCAAGCGGCATGGCGGCAATAAACAACGCCTGCATGGCGCTTTTGCGGGCCGGTGATGAGTTCGTCTGCACCCGGTCCCTGTTCATGAGCACCTATATCCTCTTTGCCAATATCTTTGCCAAGTACGACATCAAGGCGCGGATGGTCGATTCCCCGGCGCCGGAAAAACTCGCGGCGGCAATAAACAACAAGACCCGCTTCATCTATCTTGAGACCATCGGCAACCCGATGATGGACGTCCCCGACATTGACGCGACCGCGGACATGGCCCATAAAAACGGTCTGCCGCTGTTAATCGACAACACCCTCGCCTCCCCCTGGCTCTGCCGCCCCATCGAGCATGGCGCCGATGTGGTCATCCACTCGACCACCAAGTATTTTTCCGGCCACGGCCAGGCCTGCGGCGGAGTGGTCATCGACTCCGGCAACTTCGACTGGAACGGTTCCGGCAGATTCCCCGACCTTGCCCCCTACGTCGACCGCAAGTACAAGCTCGCCTGCCTTGACAAGATCTGGCGGGAACATCACATAAACTTCGGCACCACCATGGCGCCGATGCACTCCTACCTGACCTTTCTCGGCCTCGACACCCTCGCGCTCCGCCTTGAACGCCATCAGGAGAACACCATCAAGGTGGCGCGTTTCCTCAAGGGCCACCCGGCGGTGAAGTGGATCAACTACCCCGGTCTTGAAACAGATCCGAACCACGCCGTTGCCGGGCGGGTCTTTGCCGGCCGCGGTTACGGCGGTGTTCTCACCTTCGGTCTTGCCGACCGGGACGAATGTTTTCGCTTCATCGACAGACTCAAACTCATCTATCATCTGGCCAATCTCGGCGACTGCAAGACCCTGGTAATCCACCCGGCAAGCTCGCAGTATCTCTCTTTTCCGCCGGAGGCAAGAAAGGAACTGGCAATAACCGACGATCTGATCCGACTGTCGGTGGGGATAGAGACCGCAGACGACATCATCGCCGACCTCGACCAGGCGCTGAAAAAAGATTGAGATACCGGAAAACCGGACACATACGGACGGGAACGATTTCAGCCGCGTACGACCGGTACCCGCCATCGTCTCCAGGGATAGCAGTCCGTTGAAAAACGGACTGTACGCGGCTGATGTCCGCGCCGCCGATTTTGCCGGGTTGAAAACCCCGGTGAAATCGAGAGGTTGGCCGGAACTTGTTTTGGTCAACCGGAGTTGAAAAAGCCATGGACGGCTTTTTC
>JAJRZW010000041.1 GCA_024275015.1 Deltaproteobacteria bacterium
CCGTAATGGCCGTCTTGAGGGCTTTTTGTTTCCGTTTATTGTGGTCGCGGACAGGCGTTTCAGTCTTGACCTGAGCGATGACGAGATCCGGGCCAGGGTGGCCAACCGGGCAGCGATTCCGTGGCTGTACGCGCCGCAATTCAATAATTTCAAGGCGATACGGCGGGAGTTGAAACTTGACCGGCGTGACTGGGCCATATATCAGGGTCTGGGAGACCCCGCTGTTCTTGAGGAGTCCATTGCCGTCTTTGTCCTTTCCGGGATTTTTTCCTGCGGCGGGGGAATTATTCCCGATCAGGCCGGATTCGCGGCCATTGCCGCCGCGGTGCGGGAAGAAGGACTTTCCCCATTGGTTTCCGGGGCCATGGCCACAGTGCGGGCCTTGCTCACGGCCCGGCGGAGTGCCGCCGACGCTATCGTCTCTTTTGCCGCCAGGAGTCATAAGGGCGCTGCGCTTGTTTTTGCCGGGCTTTAACAGTCGCTCGACGCCCTTGTCGGCCCTGATTTTTTTCTTACCGCCGACCTTGATCTCTGCCGTTATCGTCTGCGGCATTTAAAGGCCCTGGCCCTGCGGTCGGAACGGGCCTATGTTGATCCGGGTCGGGATATGCGTCGGGTGGAGCAGGTAAGGTCGTTCGCCGACCGTGTCGCCGTTGTTGACCGCGGTAATCTTACCCCGGAAGCGGCCCGGGGGCTGGGGGAATACGCCTTGATGCTCGAGGAATTCCGGGTGGCGGTATTTGCCCAGGAGCTTGGGACCGCCATGCCGGTTTCCGCGGCCCGGCTTGATAAGAAGTGGCGCGAGATCAAAGGGATGCTCACGGGATGATTTGTTTTAAGGCACGCATACAGGCGGCGTTTCTGAAACCCTTACAGAGTGCGATTTTTTGTATCAGGTGCCGCTGATTCCGTCGGATCAAAAAATCCGGTGAAATCGAGAGGTTGGCCGAAATTTGTTTTGGCCAACCTCCGGTTAATTGGTCGCTTGCAACCGCGGCTTTCATTTGCCGTGATTTTTCGCTATGATTTCAATTGGCCCGATACCCGCTGACGGCACCCTCTTAAGTCGTTACGGAAATTTGAGATCATGTTTCCGTTTAGTATGATGGTATCGTGATTCAACTGGACCATTAAACCGTGACGAGGAAAAATGTCGCTTTTAACCTTTTATTCCCTGCTCAACGATTCTGACGTGGTTCTTGAACTTCTTGAGGCTATTGATGCCGGTATCGTGGTGGTTGATGAACGCTACCGGGTGCGGATGGTCAACCGGGCCGGGCGTGATATCCTTGGCTGCAGCCCCAATTGTCTCTCCGGCAAGGTCACCTGCCATGATCTGTTCTATGACTGCGAAACCCCCTGTGAACAATGTCCCCTTACCGATGTTTCGCTGCAGGGAGTGCATCGTTCTCTGACCCTGAAGCGTGATGACGGCAGTGATTGTTATCTCAAGATTTTTGCCTCGAAATGGGAAAAACATCTGGTTATGACCCTGCATGACGTGACCCGTGAGGTCACTCTTTTGCGCGAGGTTGATCTTGCCCGGCGTGAGCTTGTGGCCGATAATGTCAAGGTCGCGCGGCGGAGTAAGGCGGTGGCGCTGGAGAAGGATCAGCTTTCCCGTCTCCTCGATCAACTCCCGGACGGGCTTTTGACCGTGGATGAGGAGTTTCAGATTATTGAAGTGAATGCGGCCGTGGCTTCGCTCCTGCCCCGAGACGATGGGCGGACATGCCATGAACGCCTGGGTAAGGAGGGGGTATGCGACGAGTGTCCCATCGACTGGCAGGTGCCGTTGAAGAGCGATACCCTGCTTAAGGTCAGCCACGCCCTGGCCGACTGCCATCTGACTGAGGTCATCACCGATTCCCCCCTTGGACCCGGAGCCATGCTCCAGTTTCGTGATACCACCCGGGAAATAGAGTTGATCGACCGGATCCGGGAACAGCAGAAGGCGATCACCGGTAAAAACGAGATGCTCAACCGGCTGGTGGATTTCACCGGTGCCATGCCCCGGGCCGAGACCCTGGAAGAGGTGGTCGATCATTTTGTCCGGGTCTTTCCCGGGATAGTGTCGGCGGCGGGGATGGCCCTGCTGGTGGACGATATCCGTCCCGGTTCCATCTGGCTTACCCGCAGCGTCAGTTTTAAAGAGCGTGATATCGCCGTTCTGGTTCGTTCGTATCTTGATCGGGAGGTGCTTACCAGCCGGGCTGAATTACCCGCGGCCGAGCTTTTGAATCTTGACCGTGAGCTGGTGCAGGTGGTGGAACTGGTCGGGGGCGACGGGGGCAGGGTGGGGCAGCTGGTCATCGAATGCGGCGGCGAATGCCGTGACCGGGGGGAGCTGATTGATGTTTTTGCCCGTCCCCTGGGGGCTTTTATCCATAACCGTTTGTTGTTGAAAAAACTTGAGGAGCGGGCCAACACCGACCCCATGACCGGGCTCTATAACCGCGCTTTCCTCGATCAGGTCCTGAAGGAGGAGAAACGGAAACTGGCCCGTTTCTCCATGCCGTTCGCGGTGGTCATGGCCGATGTCAACCGTCTGAAAAAGGCCAATGATATTTACGGCCACGAGGCCGGCGACCGCCTGATTATCACGGTCAGTGATCTTCTTAGACGCAATGTCCGCAATACCGATCTTCTTGCCCGTACCGGCGGCGATGAGTTTCTTATTCTCCTCGGCAATACCGACGACGCCGAGGCCCAGGAGTTTATTGATCGCCTGCGGAACAAGGTTTTTACCGATATCATGATGGACGTGGGCGATGGGGAGAAGTTCCCGGTAAACGTCAGCTTCGGCGCTGCCGGTACCGATGTCTGTCCGGTTGATGAACTCATCGCCACCGCCGACCGCTTGATGTACGAGTCCAAGGAGGCCTTTTACAAGACTGAGGAGCGTTATCGCTGACTGGCATCCTCTGTTTCTTTCCGTTATAATTAATGGTCTTGTAACAATTTCCCGCGGAGGTGTTTTCAGCCGGAGCGGGGACTTGTTACGAGACTGTCATAATTACCCAGGCACAAAATTATTTACCTCCCATTGTGGGGGGCGCGGACGGGGATATGAAAATTGAAAAAGAGATAGAGCGTCTGGTCCAGACCACCGAGGCCATCCTGGCCGGGGATCTGGATGCGGCGAAAGAGGTTGATCTTGACGAAGAGGGGATCCTCTTTGATCTGACCATACGGATAAATTCCATGGTCAGTAACCTGCGGCAGGTTGAGGTTCCCCTGGCCAGCGCCGGCGACAAGACTCCTCAGATGACCGGCCTGGCCCGTGATGTCCTTCAGCTGATGGATCAGTCAACCGGCGAGGTCCTTGACAAGACCGACCGTCTGAGCGAACTGTGTGAAAAATTTTGTCAATCGATCCCGGAAACGGACTCCCACGCCCATACGAATCTTGATTCAATGAAGGCGGCGATTTTTGACATAGTCGCATCCCAGTCGTATCAGGACGTGGCCCGGCAGAAGATGGAAGGACTTTCCCGCGACCTCGAGCAGGTGCGTGACTGGCTCCTTGATGTCCTTCTGGTCCTGAACCTTAAAAAACCGGATGTGACCAAGAGTCTTAAGGAAAAGGCAAAAAAATTGACCGAGTCCCGCGGGTCGGGGAGCGGGGATATCCGTCAGCAGGATCTGGTAGACGATCTGCTGGCGGAGTTTGGTTTTTAGCTTGCAAGCACTCCATGAACACTGGCCTTGAAACCCCTGCAGAGTGCGATTTCTTTTGCCTCATGATTTTTCGGTTCAGGTCTCAGCCCGTAGATTCTCCTCAGCCTGGGAAACCTTAACGTATAATGGCTCGGCGTCGTCCGGGGCCGGTTTTTCCCCCCTTTGCAGCATCCCGAGAGCCAGAGTCGCGATGGCCGCCGCCCTTGAGGTGTATATCCGGGGATCGGCGGCGATGAAGTTTTCCCCCAGGATCGTCTCAAGGCCATAGTCTTCATAACCGGGAACGCCGATGAACAGGGTCGGGGTCTTTATAAGTTCCGTCACCTTTGCCGGGGCCAGAGCGAGGTAGTCGCCGGTTCTTTCCGGAAGGGCTGGGAAACGACTCTGGTAACGGCCGAGGTAGAGTTCGTTTTTGCGGGCCTGGCTCACGGCGCAGATCGGCAGGGGGGAATGCCCGGCCTGGGCCGCTAAGCCGTCGAGGGTGGGTACGGTAAACAGGGGCAGATTCATGCTCCGGGCCAGCCCTTTGGCACAGGCCATGCCTATTCGCAGACCGGTGAAGCTACCGGGGCCGGAGCTTACGGCGATGGCGGCGAGGTCGTCGGGACCGGTCGCGGTTTTTTCAAGCAGGGCCTCTATTTCCGGGAGCAATTGTCGCGAATGGTCGCGGTCGGCGTTTATCGATATCTCTGCCACGAGTCCGGCCGGGGTTGCCAGGGCCACCGATCGTGTCCGCCCGGCGGTTTCAATCCCGAGGACGGCGTGGTTTATATCTTCACTGGCGTTCATGGTCTCAGTGGTGGGTAAAGATGCGGACGAGATCGTTGTAGAAGACAAAGATCATCAGACTGATCAACAGGGCCAGCCCGATCCGTTGACTCATCTCCATTGCCGATTCGTTCAGGGGTTTGCCGCGGATGGCCTCGATGGAGAAAAACATCAGGTGGCCGCCATCGAGAACCGGGATGGGAAAGAGGTTGATGATCCCCAGATTAACGCTGATCACCCCCATGAAGTGGAGGAGATTAAACCATCCGGCCTCGAATTGCTGTCCGGCCAACTGGGCAATGAGGATCGGGCCTCCCATCTGCGAGGCCGGGATGACCCGCTGGATCATTTTCATCACTCCCATGATGGTGAGGTAGATCATCATTACCGTCTGGTTGACCGCCCCGGTGACTGCCTCGATTAGACTGCCGTCACGGTAACGTACCTCGGTCTTGCGGCTTATTCCCAGCATATAGCGTTTGCCGGTGACCTCACCGAAGATATCGTGGCTGTCTTCTTCGCGGGCGGCGGTGCTGATCCGGATAATCTCCGTACCCCGTTTTATTTCCAGGGCCAGGGATGCTCCTTTGCTTTGGCTGATGGTCGTCGCCAGCTTATCCCAGTCGTTTACCGGTTGCTCGTTGATGCTCAGGATTTCATCACCGGCCATGATTCCCGCCGCCATTGCCGGTGATCCCGGCGAGACCGCGGCGATGGTGGTTCCGGGAAGTGCTTCCGGTATTCCGTGGGCGGCAAAGACGATAAAAAAGAATAATACCGCTGCGAGGAGGTTGAAGGTCGGACCGGCAAGGACGATGGCAAAACGCTGCCATACCGGTCTGGTAGCAAAGGATCGTTTTTCATCCTCCGGTTCCAGTTCTTCGTCAGCACCTTCGCCCAGCATTTTAACATAGCCGCCAAGGGGGAGGACACTGAGGATGTACTCGGTTTCGCCTAATTTTCTGCCGATAATACGCGGCCCGAATCCGAGGGAGAATTTCAGCACCTTGACCCGGAGGAGTTTCGCGGCCATGAAATGGCCGAGTTCATGGACAAAGATGAGGACGCCGAGGACGATTATAAAGGATATGAATGAGTGCATTTTTTTATAGTGACGGATTTGTTTAGTAAAGGGGGTATTTTGCAGGATACCCTGACAGGTCATTGAAAAAGCCGCCCATGGCTTTTTCAATGACCTGTTGGCCAAAACGAGTTTCAGTCAACCTCTCGATTCCACCGGATTTTTAAATCCGGTGAGAAACGGACTGCCAAGGTGATCGAGTGAGGGAGAGGTCGTTTTATCTTCGTTGTTTCGATTACTATGTCACTTTTTTCTCCCTCTTCTGTTCCAGATTAAGGCTAAAGGCCTCCACCACCGCCTCGGCCTGCATCCGGGCCGCGAGATCGGCGGCCACCACCGCCCTGATCGACCCGGCCTCGGCCTTTACGCTCCGGTCCATGGTCTCCGCCACCACAAGGGGGATCTCCGGGAAACGGATTTTTTCATCTAAAAAGGCGGCCACTGCCACCTCGTTGGCGCCGTTCATGACTGCCGGCATGGTCCCGCCGATTTTTGCCGCCTGGTAGGCAAGTTTAAGCGCGGGGAATTTCTTGAAATCCGGGCGAAAAAAGGAGAGATCCCCGGCCCGGACGAGGTTTAGCCGTTCCATTCCCAGGTCTATCCGTTCCGGCCAGGCCAGGGCGTGGGCAATTGGAATCCGCATGTCCGGGACCCCCATATGGGAGATGATCGAGCCGTCGCGGAATTCGACCATTGAGTGGACGATGGACTGCGGGTGGACCAGAACTTCAATATCTTCAAGCGCGACCCCGAAGAGGTGAAAGGCCTCGATGATTTCCAGACCCTTGTTCATCATGGTGGCACTGTCGATGGAGATTTTGGCCCCCATATCCCAGTTGGGATGGGCCAGGGCTTCTTCCCGGCTGACATCCCACAATGACTGGGGGGAGCGGTTGATAAAGGGGCCGCCCGAGGCGGTGAGGATGATCTTTTTCACCTCGTTCTCCCGACCGGCGGTGAGGCATTGGAATATGGCGGAGTGTTCACTGTCCACCGGGAGAATTTTTACTCCCTTTTCTTCCGCCCGCCGGATGACGAGATCGCCGGCCATGACCAGGGTCTCCTTGTTGGCAAGGGCGATGTCCTTGCCGGCCTCGATGGCCGCCATGGTGGGCAGGAGTCCGGCACCACCGACCATGGCTGAGACCGTGACCTCCGCCTCGGGGATGGCGGCGATTTTTTTCGCCGCATCCGAACCGCCGATTACCGTGGTCGCCATATCCGGCGGTAGTGAATTTTTTAATTTCTCCGCCGCCTCCGGGTCGGCCACCGAGACCATGAGCGGGGCAAAGGCCTCCATCTGCTGTCGCAGCAGCTCGATATTACTGCCGACGCTCATTCCCACCACCCGGAAGCGGCCGGGATGGGATCGCACTACTTCAAGGACGTTTTTGCCGATGGAACCGGTCGAGCCCAGAAGGGAGATGCTTTTCATGGTCAATCCCTTAATGCCCCGGTATGATGCCGAAGTGGATGAGATAGAAGAGCAGGGGGGCGGCGATCATAAGGGAATCCATGCGGTCGAGGACGCCGCCGTGTCCGGGGAGGATATTGCCGCTGTCCTTGATTCTCATGGTTCGTTTAAGCATTGATTCGGTCAGGTCCCCCATTACCCCGATACAGGTGAGGGCCAGGGTCAGGATGGCCATGGTAAGCGGCGGTACAAACGGCAGCCAGGGGATTCCCACCAGAACTGCGGCCACGACCGCGCCCAGGGTTCCGGCGATGAAGCCTTCGATGGTTTTGCCGGGGCTGATGGCCGGGGCGAGTTTGTGGCGGCCGAAGAGGATACCGCCGTAATAGGCGCAGGAGTCGGAGGCGACGGTAATCGCGGTAAGAAGCAGGAGCCACTGCACCCCGTTTTCAAGCCCCAGGAGGAGAGTGAAATGGGAAAAGCTGAAACCAACGTAGAAGATGCCGAAACCAAGGCGGAGCATGAGGTCAAAGGGGGCGCAGTTAAGCTGTGACCGGCTCAGGGATTGATATCTGGTCAGGGTGTAGGCGATGAGTAGGAAAAGGGCGAGGAACAGGGCCGCGGTGACCAGCTCTGGTTTGCCGTTAAACGCGGCGATCAGGGGAAGAAGGCCGAGGATGATTCCGGCGCCCTTATCGGTCCAGGGGTGGCCGGGAAGGATTATGGTGCAGTATTCCCCCAGGGCAAGGCCGCCAACGAGAAGAAATATCAGCCAGAAGAGCCAGGAAACCCCCGAGAACAGCAACCACAGCCAGATACCGCCGACCATTAATCCGGTTATGATACGTTTGGTATTCATGATTTCAGGAACGACCTCCCTTTATCTGTTCACCGGTGCGGCCGAAGCGGCGCTGCCTTCTGTTGAAGTCGGCTACAGCCTTTTTCAGTTCCTTTGCCTTGAACTCCGGCCAGTATATGGGGACAAAATAAAGCTCGGTGTATGATAACTGCCAGAGAAGAAAATTGCTCAGGCGTTGTTCGCCGCCGGTGCGGATCAGAAGATCGGGGTCAGACAGTTCACGGGTGTAGAGATGGGCGGCCAGAACATCACGATTTATTTTTTCCGGGGACAGCTTTTTTTCGCAGCATTCGCGGGCGATATCGCGGGCGGCACGGACGATTTCGTCCCGGCTGCCGTAACTTAAGGCGAGATTAAGTTTGAGCCCGGTGTTGTCCCTGGTTGTATTGATGCTGCGCCGTAATACTTCGGCCACTTCGGTGGGGAGCTTTTTTATCTCGCCGATGACCGATATCCGGACCTGGTTGGCGTGGAGATCGTCCATCTCTTTTTCAAGAAAGGTCTTGAGCAGGCCCATGAGGCCCATGACCTCGGTTTTGGGACGATTCCAGTTCTCCGAGGAAAAGGCGTAAAGGGTAAGGGCGCCTATGCCCAAACCGGGGGCGGCGCGGACGATTTCCCGTACCCGGTCAACTCCATTCTTATGCCCCACCAGGCGCGGCAGACCACGACTGGTGGCCCAACGGCCATTGCCGTCCATGATAATCGCCACATGCAGAGGCGCTTGCGTCGGGAAGACGGTCATGGGGTGGGGGAGGTTAAGCCCGGAAGGGGGGCGGGACTATGCAGCTACCGTACCTTTGAGTCCGGGAGCCGATGGTCTAAACCTCCATGACCTCCTTTTCCTTTTCGGTCAGCAGGCGGTCAATTTCCTTTATGAATCTGTCGGTGATCCTCTGGGTCTCGTCCTGGGTACGGAACATATCGTCTTCGGATATTTCCTTGGCATTTTTTTTGCTTTTCAGAGACTCGTTGGCGTCGCGGCGGGCGTTGCGGATCCTGACCCGGAACTCCTCGGCGTTTTTTTTGATCTGTTTGACCAGATCACGGCGCCTTTCTTCGGTAAGGGTCGGGATGCTGATTCTCAGCGCCTTGCCATCGTTCATCGGCGTGAGGCCGAGGTCGCTTTTTAAAATCGCCTTTTCGATGGCCCCGAGGAGAGCGGTATCCCATGCCTGGATCTGTATCATCCTGCTCTCGGGGATGGTCACCGTTCCCACCTGATTGATCGGGGTTTTTGAACCGTAGGCATCCACCCGGACCGCGTCTAAAAGGTTGGGGGTGGCGCGGCCGGTGCGGACCTTGGAAAGATCCTTTTTAAAGGCCTCGCATACCGATTCCATCTTGTTTTTCATTGCAGTGAGCACTTCTTGCATCGATCATCCTCCGTTTACGATGGTACCGACGTTCTTTCCCTGAACCGCGGCCAGTATATTGCCTTTGCGGTTCATATTGAAGACCAGCAGGGGTTTTTTATTGTCCATGGCCAGTGATATGGCGGCGGCGTCCATTACTTTGAGGTTACGGCGCAGGATCTCGGCAAAGGTCAGGGTATCATATTTGATCGCGCCTTCTTCCTTAAGTGGATCGCGGTCGTAGACCCCGTCCACCCGGGTGGCCTTGCAGATGATATCGGCGTCGATCTCAAGACCTCGTAGGACGGCGGCGGTATCGGTGGTGAAAAAGGGATTGCCGGTGCCGCCGGCGAAGATCACTACCCGGCCGTGGCGCAGATGGTTCACGGCGGCGTCACGATTGAAGGACTCGCAGACGGTGGTCATGGGAATGGCGCTCATTACCACGGTTCTGATTCCGGCCTGGTTGAGGCAGTCGGTGAGGGCGAGACAGTTGATGGTGGTGGCCAGCATTCCCATATTGTCGGCCAGGGGACGATCCATACCGCTTGCGGCCCCGGCAACGCCGCGAAAGATGTTGCCGGCGCCGATCACCAGGGCTGTTTCGACCTTTTCCGCGACCAGGGCGTTGATTTCAATACGAAGGTAGTCAAGCACTCCCGGGTTGATGCCAAAGGCATCGTCACCCATGAGGGCCTCGCCGCTGAGTTTGACGAGAACCCTTTTATAATGCGTTTTCGCTCCGATCGCGGTCACATCAGGCCCCGATCTGTAAGCGGGAGAATCGTTTGATAGTGATATTTTCGCCAAGCTTTGCCACCAGACCGTTCAGGAGATCCTGAATCGAGAGGTCCTGATCCTTGACGAATTTCTGTTCCATCAGAGTCACCTCGGAAAAGAATTTTTCCATCTTGCCGCTGATGATCTTGTCAACGATATTTTCCGGTTTGCCGGAATCAAGGGCCTGGCGACGGTATATCTCGCGTTCACGCTCGACCAGGTCGGCGGCCACATCCTCGCGTCTGATTGCCGCCGGGCTGGCCGCGGCGATCTGCATTGCCACGTCGCGGGCAAAGGCACGGAACCCATCGTTCTTGGCGACAAAATCGGTCTCGCAACCAACTTCGACCATGACCCCCAGTTTGCCGTCACCATGGATATAGGTGGCGATAAAGCCTTCACTGGTGGCGCGGCCGGCCCTTTTCTGGGCCACGGCCAGACCTTTCTGGCGCAGGAGGTCAATCGCCTTCTCCATGTCACAGTCGGTCTCGGTGAGGGCCTTTTTACAGTCCATCATCCCGGCGTTGGTTTTATCACGCAGCTCTTTTACCATCTTGCTCGTTATCTTCACGGTGCTACTCCATAATTGAGGTGAAAGGGTGGCTCTTTACAGGTCGTTGAAAAAGCCGTCCATGCGCGCGCGCAGCCCATTTTTCAACGGGCTGTTACTCGGCCGCTTTTTCGGGGGCGGATTCATTCCCGGTGGCCGGGGCGTCTGTCCCCGGGGTTTCGGCTTCTTCACCTGTTTCTTCCCCGGTCCGGGCCTGGGACTCAAGGCCCTCTATGGCGGCGTCGGCAATGGCGCCGCATATCAGCTTGATGCTCTTGATCGCGTCGTCGTTGCCGGGGATGATGTGGTCGATGAGATCGGGATCACAATTGGTGTCAGTGATCGCCAACACCGGAATTCCCAGGCGGTGGGCCTCGTCAACGGCAATATCCTCGCGTTTTGGGTCGACGACGAAGAGCAGGTCTGGATGGCCTTTGAGATCTTTGATTCCACCCAGGTTGCGGCGCAGTTTTTCCGCCTGCTTCTCCATCATCATTGCTTCTTTTTTCTTGTACTTGTTGATGGAGCCGTCTTCCTGCATCGCCTCGATTTTTTTCAGCCGTTCGATACTGTTCTTGATGGTCTGGAAGTTGGTGAGGGTGCCGCCGAGCCAGCGGTTGTTGATGTAGAATTGTTTGCAGCGCTCAGCCTCCTCGCGGATGATCTCCTGGGACTGTTTCTTGGTGCCGACAAAGAGAACCTTGCCGCCATTGGCAACGGTATCGGTAACTATCTTGCAAGCCTGATGGATCAGGGGCAGGGTCTGGTCGAGGTCGATGATGTGAATTTTGTTGCGGGCTCCAAAGATAAAGGGTTTCATTTTGGGGTTCCAACGGTGGGTCTGGTGACCGAAGTGCATCCCCGCGACAAGCATGTCCTGCATCTTGATTTCGCTCATGGTATTCTCCTTTTCTGGTTGATCTTCCATCCCTTTTAGTTGCCCAACCCGGATGTTCCGGGCACCAGATGGCGTCGGGATGTGATTGATTGCCGTCTTTGCAGACGGTCACGAAACGACATCTTTTACCATTGCCGCAGGCTTTTTGCAATATCTGATATCGGTTTACGGTTTACGGTTTACGGTTTACCTTATTCGTATACAAGAATGGTTTGAACTTTATTTAACCCCCTTGAATCATTGAATCCTGCAAAAATAAAAAAAATTCTTATCCGTTCGACCAACTGGGTCGGGGACGCGATTATGACCACCCCGGCGGTGCGGACCATCCGGGAGAATTTCCCCGGAGCCCGGATCACCATCCTCTGTTATCCCTGGGTCGCGGATATATTCCGCTCAAGCCCCCATGTTGATGAGGTGATGATTTTTGATCCGAAGGGAAGCCACGGCGGGATAGCCGGTCTTCTCCGTCTCACGGGGGAGTTGCGGCAGCGGCGGTTTGATGTCGCCATCCTGTTGCAGAACGCCTTTAAGGCCGCCCTTATCACCTTTTTAGCCCGGATTCCATTTCGGGCCGGTTACAGCCGGGACGGCCGCCGTCCTCTTCTGACCCACGCGGTGCGGATCGCTCCGGAGATTCGCGGGGTGCATCAGGTCCATTATTATCAGGACCTGTGCCGGCAATTGGGGATGGCCTCTGGCCCGGACGAGCTTTTTCTTAAACCCGATCCCGGGGCTGTCGCCTGGGCCGCGGCTGAGGCGGAGCGTTTTAATCCCGGCAGGAGTCCCCTGGTGGGCTTAAACCCCGGTGCCGCATACGGACCGGCCAAACGCTGGCCGGCGGAGAGTTATGCCGCGCTCGCGGCGCGGATGGCGGCGGAGTTTAACGCCGGGATCGTGGTCTTCGGCACCGGGGCCGACCGGGAGGCGGGGGCGGTGATTTCGGCGGCGGTGGATGACTGTCTTGATCTTACCGGCCGCACCAGTCTGGCCCAGGCAATAGCGATGATCGCTCAATGCGACTTTTTTGTTACCAATGACAGCGGTCTGATGCATGTGGCCGCGGCCCTCAAGGTACCGATGGCGGCGATATTCGCCTCAACCGATCCGGTGGCCACCGGGCCGTTTGCGGAAAAGGTGCGGATCGTGCGCAGGGAATTTGACTGCCAGCCGTGTTTTGCCACTGAATGCGGGCGGGATTTTCGTTGCATGACCAGTATCGGGGTGGATGATGTCGTGACCGCCCTTGACGAACTTATGGCGGAGGGAGACTGATGGCGCGCCCGGCGGTATTTCTTGATCGTGACGGTACCATCAACGAACAGATGGGTTATATCAACCATATAAGCCGTTTTATTCTTCTCGAAAAGGCGGCGGCGGGGATCAGAATGCTGAACGATGCCGGGATTCCGGTGGTGGTGATCAGCAATCAGTCGGGGCTGGCGCGGGGATATTTCCCCGCCGCTCTTCTTGACCGGGTCAACGCGAAGATGAAGAGTGATCTGGCCGGGGAAGGGGCGCGTGTGGACGGGATCTATTGCTGTCCGCATCATCCTGACGCCAGGGTGGCGGGAATGGCGGTCAAGTGTGAATGCCGTAAGCCCAGACCGGGAATGCTGCATCAGGCCGCCGTTGATCTCGACCTTGATCTGGAGAGATCATACGTTGTCGGCGACCGCTGGAGTGATCTCAAGGCGGCGGCGGCAGTGGGGGCAAAGGGAATCCTGGTTTTGACCGGTTACGGGCGCGGTGACCTGGAATATATCGGCCCGGAGCAGGAGATACAGCCGGACTATATTGCCGCTGATCTGGTTTCGGCGGCGGAATGGGTTGTCAGAAGACAGAAGGCAGAGGACAGAGGCGGAGCTGAACCCGCTCACTGCCCCCGGCCGTATGGACGCGGCGTTTAAACGGTCGTGAATGTTTTTTCAACGGCCTGATTGTTTGAATCCGTGATCGTCCGGATGTCGAAGTCTCACGGATTCAGGCATGTCCTAAAAATCTTCGAAATCGCCGTCGTCGTCAAAGGGGATCATTTTCGCGGGATCGGTGGCAGTATCTTCGGTTTTTGAAGCGGCCGGGGCGGGTCTGGCGGTCCTTGCCGGGGCCGGTTCCGGTCTTACGGTCGGGGGGGTGGAATAGCCGCCCTTCCTGCCTTCAATCATAATTTCAAGTTCACGGACAAACTCGATCATCTGTGTCGACTGGGCTGAGAGCTGTTCACTGGCAGCGGCGGATTCCTCGGCATTGGCGGAGTTCTGCTGGGTAACCTGGTCGATCTGGCCCACGGCCTTGTTTATCTGGCCGATTCCCTGGTCCTGTTCAATTGAGGCGGTGGCGATTTCGTTGACCAATTGTCCGACCTTGCCGGTCTGTTCGGTAACCTTGGCAAAGGACGCGCTGGTTCTGGTGACGATCTCGCTGCCGCGGGTGACCTTGGTGAGGGTGGTTTCGATGAGATCGGAGGTATTGCTCGCGGCCTCGGTCGAGCGCTGGGCCAGTGATCTTACTTCATCCGCGACCACGGCGAATCCGGCCCCGGCCTCTCCGGCGCGGGCGGCCTCGACCGCGGCGTTAAGGGCGAGAAGATTGGTCTGGAAGGCGATTTCGTCAATGGTCTTGATGATCTTGCTGGTCTCTTCGCTGGCGGCGCTGATTTCGGTCATGGCGGTGGTCATCTCGCCCATGGCCTCGCCGGCCTCGCGGATGATGGTCCCTGTCTCGGTCATGAGGTTATCGGCCTGACGGGCGTTGTCGGCGTTCTGGCGGGTCATGGAGGCCATCTGTTCAAGAGAGGAAGAGGTCTCTTCAAGGCTTGCGGCCTGCTCGGCCGCGCCCTCGGCCAGAGACTGGCTCGATGCCGCCACCTGGCTCGCGGCCGCGTTTACCTGCTGGGCCCCGGAACCGATACTGGTGGCGATCCGGCGTACCGGGCGGCTGATGGAACGGCCGATGATCCAGGCCATGAAACAGCCGATCAAGAGGGCAAACGCGCTCAAGGTCATGTTGATGGTCTTAAAGCGGCTGGTGACTTTTATTGTCCTTCTCGCGGCCTTGTTGCCCATGGCAATGGCACTGTCACTCATTTTTATCATGGCGGACTCAAGCTTGTCGGCCGCGGCGCTAAGGTTGGCGATATCAGCCTTTATTCTGCGGTCGCCGGCGACCATGCGGGTGAAGGCGGTTTTGTACGCGGCGATCATGGGCGTTGCCGCAACGGGGATGTCAGCGGTTGCCACCATTTTTTCAAGTTCGGTGATGGTGGCGAGGGCCTCGTTAACGTATTTATCCGTGCCGCGGAGCATGTAGTCTTTTTCATGGCGGCGGAGCATGAGCATGGTGACCATGGCGTGGTCGTTGTTCTGCTTTTGGAGCAGGGCCTCGAGCTGGTGTACCGCATCGCGCAGACGGCCGCGGAAGCCGTCTTTTTCGTTCAGACCCTTGGCCTGCCATCCCCGCACCACGGCGGCGAATTCGTTTTCATAGGAGTTGACCAGTTTTAGCAGCGGCCTGACCTCATCGGCGCCTCTCTGGTGGCCGAATTTTTCCCGGACCTTGATGATCGAGTTGAGATCGTCGCGGAGGACGGCGATGGCCGCGGCCATTTTTTTTGTGTACTTGAGGTCCTGGCGGAGGAGAAAATCATTTTCATACCGGCGGCACTCCAGCATGGAAGTTGACGCGTCACCGGCAAGGTTATTGACCACGAGGAAATGTTTGTCCATGACCTCGGTGGCCTTTTCAAGGTGCTTGATGGTGTAATTTGCCATCCCGGCGATGAGCAGCAACAGACCAAGAACGATGGCAAAACCGCCGTTGATGCGATGGGAAAGTTTGAGATCCTTCATTGCCGGTTATTCCTCCTGTGGTTTTTGCGAAGAGATTACGCTCTAAGGGAATTATAGGCGGAAAGATTTTTCCCGGTCAATTTTTTTAAGACCTGAATTCGTGACGGCTTGGTGCTGGTTCACTCCTCCGCCTCGTATCCGTTCCCGAACGGTCACGGATACGAGGTAAGAGACGATAAGCTCCGTCACTTCTTTTTTTTTGTCGGCAGGACGATAATCAGTTCGTTTTTGCCTACAAGGCCGAATTTCCGTCGCGCCAGTAGGTCGAAACATTTCCTGTCACCGGCAAGGCAGTCGGCCTCGCGGCGCATTTTTTTGTTTTCCTTCTCCATGGCCGTTATTCTGCGACCAAGTTCACGGTTGTCTTTCTTCACCCGGCGCAGCCGGAGATAGCCGAAGGGGGAGAACAGAAGCCACATGAGGGCGGTGAAGACGAGAAATATGGCAAAGATGAGGACTTTTTTTTGCTTATGGTCGCGCATGGGCCGGGGCTGAAGAAGTCGTATGGATTATATCCGTACCAGGCCGTTGAGAAATTTATGGACGGCTTTTTAAACGGCCTGGTAACCGTAAACCTTAAACCTTAAACCTTAAACCGTAAACTGAAAATGATGCACATGATCAGCGCCTGCCTCCTCGGGATTAACTGCCGTTACGACGGGGGCGCGAAAGAGGTGGCCGAATGTTCCGGCCTGGCCCTTCGATACAATCTGGTGCCTTTTTGTCCGGAACAGCTTGGGGGACTGCCGACGCCGCGGCCGGCGGCGGAGATCCGCGGTGGCGATGGTAACGATGTTATCCGCGCCCGGGCCGGGGTCTTTCGAATTACCGATGGAGCAGACCTGACTTCGGCCTTTGTCCGCGGCGCGGAGGAGGCGATGCGGATGGCGGAACTGGTGGGGGCGGAAGGCTTTTTTTTTAAGGGCGGCAGTCCATCCTGCGGCTGCGGCCGGGTGGTGGGGGTCTGCGCCGCCATGGCCATGTCCCGGGGCTATGAGATCAGGGAATTCGCATGAGCTTCAGGGTGATTATTCCGGCCTCGTAGAGGAAGTAAAGGGGCCCGGCCATGAGCATCATATTGAACACGTCCGGGGTCGGGGTGAGGACGGCGGCGGCGATGGCGATCAAAAGGACAGCGTAGCGGCGGTTACGGGCAAAGGCGGCCCGGCTGACAAGCCCGGCACGACCGCAGAAGGCCATGAAGACCGGGAGCTCGAATATGAGTCCGAAACCAAGAATAAACATGGCGGTGAAGTTGACGAAGCGGGTCAGCGAGATCAGGGGTTTGAGCATCTTCGACTGGAAGCTGAGGAGAAAGGAGACCCCGTATGGCAGGGTGAGGAGGAAGCAGAAGGACGCGCCGGCGTAGAAGAGGATTGAGGAGATCAGAATAAAAAGGTTTACCGCCAGGGGGCTGATGTTGAAGGGGACGGCGGCGGCGCGGAAGATGGCGCCGATTATAAAGGGCATGCCGAGGAACAGGGCGGCGAAAAAGGCGAGGCGGACATGGGCGAGAAAGGGCTCGCTGACCTCGTAGAACGCGAGTTTCTGGTCAAGGTGGCCGCGGATAATCTCGATTAAGAATGGCGAGAGCAGCAGCATTGCCAAGGAAATTATGGCCAGGATAATGAGCGGCACGATCACTATCCGCCGCAGGCGGTTAACAAAACCGGCGAGTTCCCGCGAGATTTCCACAGATATAAGGATCCTTTAGAGCAGGTTTGCGCGGATAAATTCGACGCCGTTACGGAACAACAGCAGCCCGGCGCCTTCCTCGGGGAGTTCTTCCCGGGTCCAGCGGGGGTGGTTTGTCCGGTGGACAAAGGCCTCGGGGTGGGGCATGAGACCGAATATACGGCCGGACGGGTCACAGAGACCGGCGATGGCCCCGGGAGATCCATTGGGGTTGGCCGGGTATTCCATGGTTTCCATGCCGGTCCCGGGATCGGCGTAGCGCATGGGAACGAGATTTTCCGCGGTGATCCGTGTCATCAATTTCTGGTCGCGGACCACGAATTTGCCCTCACCGTGACGGACGGGGAGGTATATGGTTTCAATTCCGCGGGTAAAGACGCAGGGCGATTGAGTATTGGTGCCAAGGGTGACCCAGCGGTCTTCAAAACGGCCGGAATCGTTATAGGTGAGGCTGACCTCCCGCTGGTCATATCGGCCGTCAAGGCCGGGGAGAAGCCCGGTTTTCACCATCAGCTGAAAACCGTTACAGACCCCGAGGATGAGTTTACCGTCGTTGATGAAGCGGGTGATCTGTTCGAAAACCGGGCTGCCGTTGCTCTTGACCCGGGCGTGTTTAAGGCGGTGAGCCCCGGCCTGGCCGGCGCCGAGGTCGTCGCCGTCGAGAAAACCGCCGGCAAGGAGAAGAAAATGGTAGTCGTCAAGGCTGACCTCGCCGGCGATTATGCGGCTGATGTGGATGATATCGACCGTGGCCCCGGCGAGTTTGCAGGCATGGGCCATCTCGTTTTCACAATTGGTCCCGTATCCGGTGATAACGATGGCCTTTATTTCTTTTTTCATCCTGTTTCTCCGTATATTTCCAGATCAAGGCGGTGAAAGAACGCCTCCATGAATTCCCTGCGGCGGCGGGATTCCTTTTTTCCCGGTTTGGTGAGCATCCGCTGGGGTATTTTTTTTAACTTTACCGTAAATTCCCGCCATGCTGTGTCTTCGCGGCCGTAGGAGAGGGTGCCGCGCAGGTCGATGTCGCTGTTGTGCAGCCTTGCCCCGACCTGGCCGGCGAAGAGAAAGGCGCGGCCGATCCCGACGGCGCCGAGGGAATCGAGCTTGTCGGCGTCAAAGAGGACCATGGCCTCAAGGGTGTCCGGGCAGTCGTGGCGGTTGCGGAAACGGTGGCGGCGGATGGCGTCGCAGGCCAGTTTCACGTCATCTCCGTTAATGCCGATGGCGGTCAGGATTTCCGCGCTTCTTTCAGCGCCGAGGGCGGCGTGGCAGATTTTACCCAGGCTTTGGTGTTCGTCGATGCGTCCGATATCGTGGAGCAGGGCGGCGATGGCGACGATATCAAGACGGGCGCCAAGTTTTCGGCCGAGTTCAATGGCGTTTTTTTCCACCCGCAGGGCGTGGTCAAGGCCATGACAGCCGTCGCGGTCGTATAGGGGGGCAGCCGCATCCACTACCTTGCGGCGCAATTCCGGGGTGAGTATGCCCGGGGGATCAATCATCGCCGAACATGGCCTCCGTCACCTGTTTTATCCTGCTTTTCAGTAGATCAAGTCCGTCTTTGCCGCCGTTACTGCCCCCTTTCTTGTCCAGGGGAAAACATCTGGCTTCGGGGTCGAGGTAGAGAGAGTTGATATACGCCTGTATCTCTTCCCCGCTTAACTTTCTTTCCCGGGCCATTATTTCGGACCGTAGCCGGTAGATGAGGTCCGCGGCCCGGTTATAGGGTTCAAGACCCTGATCGGCGAGCCAGGTCCGCGGGGTCTGTTCCCGGGCCTCGGCAAAACCCCGGCAATGATTTTCATTAAGGACGACGTAACGTTCGGCAATGCCGCCACCGTCGTTCATGCTGATTCCCCGCCCGAGCGGGTAGGCGCGGCAGGCCGCGGGGCGGTCGGGATAGACCCGGCATCCGGCGTTGCTGACAAAGGGGCAGCGGTCGGCGTTTTTTTCGTCCATGGCCAGCATCACCTGGGGCAGGGGCTCTTCCGGGATCACCGCGACCATTGCGTAGCGGTCAAGAAATTCTGTCGCGCTTATGCCGAGACCGGAACAGAGACGGATGACATCGTAGGGCGACAGGGACAGCTCCAGGCTGCGGCAGCAGTCGGTGAAACAGATAACCCCGGGATGACAATTGAATCTGAAGGGTTCATCCGGGCCGATTTTCGTGATTTCGGCCCGGATACGGTCGCGGGGCATGGGAGATTGTTATTCCTTTTTACCAAGGAGATCAAGGAGCGGACTGGCGATAAATATTGACGAGTAGGTGCCAACGATGATCCCCGAGAGCAGGGCGAAACTGAAGTCGTGGATCACCGATCCGCCCATGACGAACAGGGCCACCAGAACCAGCAGGGTGGTCATCGAGGTGATGGTTGTCCGGGCCAGGGTGTCGTTTATGGAGCGATTGATGATCTCGAAGAAACTCGTCCCCTTCATTGTTTTCATGTTTTCGCGGATTCGGTCGAAGACGACCACCGAGTCGTTGAGGGAGTAACCGGCAAGGGTGAGAAGGGCGGTGACGATCATCAGGGTCATCTCGATGTTCATCAGCCAGCACAGGCCGAGGACAACAATAACGTCATGGAAGGTCGCCGCCGCCGCCGCCAGGCCGAAACGGAAGTCGAAACGGAAGGCGAGATATATAAGGACCCCGGCAAGGGAGATCAGGATCGCCTCGATTGCCTCCTGCCGCAGGGTGGCGCTGATGGCCGAGCCGATCTCGGCCCGGCTTTCCTCGATGAAATGTTTGTCGCCGAGGCGTTGGCTCAGGGCCGCGGTGATCCGGTCGCTGTCAGATCCGACGACCTCCTTTGACTTCTTTATCCTGATGATCAGGCGGTTTTCGTTTTCCACCTGCTGCAACATGGCACCATCGATGCCGCCATCGGCAAGGGCGGCGCGAACCTCTTTTAAGGCGAAGGGCTTTCCCGCCTTGTACTGGACAATGGTGCCGCCGGAGAAATCAACCCCGAGATTGGCGTTACCAATGAGGATTTCGACAAAGGCAAAGAGGCCGATGGCGACCATGATCCCGGAGATGGCAAAGGTGATTTTGCTGATCTTCATGAAATCGATCTTCGGATTTTTAATCAGGCTCATGAATGACAGTTTTTTCAGACGATGGCCGGAAAGGAGAATGTTGTAGATAACACGGGTGCCGAAGAGGGTGGTGAAGAGGTTGAAGATAATACCGAAGGACAGGGTGACCGCAAAACCCTTGATCGGCCCGGTACCGAAGAGAAACAGGGCCATGGCGGTGATCAGGGTGGTCACCTGGGAGTCGACGATGGACCAGAATGCCATGTCGTAGCCGCTTTCAATCCCCGAGGCGAGTCCCTTTTTAAGGGCGAACTCCTCCCTTATTCGTTCAAAGATGAGGACGTTTGAATCGACTCCCATGCCGAGGGAGAGGATGATCCCGGCGATACCGGGCAGGGTCAGGGTTGCGCTCATGGTCGACAGGCCGGCAAAAAGGAGCAGGAGGTTGATGAGCAGGGCGAAATCGGCGATGAGTCCGGAGACGCGGTAATAGACGATCATGAACACCAGCACCAGGGCCGCTCCGAGAAGACCGGACATGAGTCCTCGCTGGATTGAATCGCGGCCGAGTGAGGCGCCGACGGTGAGGTTCTGGATGATTTCCACCGGCGCGGGCAAGGCCCCGACCCGGAGGACGATGGCGAGGTCGCTTGCTTCTTCATAGGTAAAACTGCCGCTGATCTGGGCCCGGCCGCCGAGTATCTTTTCCTGGATTACCGGCGCGGACTTGACGATGCCGTCGAGGATAATCGCGAAACGCTTCTGGACGTTTTTTTCGGTGATCTGGGCGAATATCCTGCCGCCGCGGCCGGTAAGATCGAGACTGACGTAAGGCTCGTTAAATGTGCCGCCGACCCGGACCCTGGCGTCCTGGATCATGTCACCGGTCATCATTATCGGTGATTTTATCAACAGCGGGATTACCCGTTCAACCCCGGTCTGGGGATCTTTTCTCTTCTCGAAATATATCGCGGTATTGGCCGGCAGCTGATTTTCAAGGACGCGGTTGAGTTTTTTGCGTCCTTCGCCCTCTTTCCATTTCCCGGTTTTTTTCGCCTGGGAGATCAGGCTTTTTAAGTCAACGTCGCCGCCGTCATAGAGGAGCTTGAACTCAAGCTGGGCTGTTTCGCCGATCAGTTTCATCGCCCGTTCAGGGTTTTTGATCCCGGGGAGCTGGACCACGATTTCGTCGGCACCCTGGCGGACGATAACCGGTTCGGTGACCCCGAACTGGTCAATGCGGTTCCTGATGACCTCAAGGGACTGATTGATGGCGTTGTCGTTGATGAAATCGATTTTTTCCTTGCTCAGACGCAGGGTGATACGGGGGAAGCTCCCCGGATTCTGCTCGATGTCATAACTGAGGCTGTCGAAATTTTTATCCAGTTCCTTTTTTATCTGGTCGATGGCGCCGGTGTTGGGGATGGTGAAGACAATGGCCTTTTTATTGTCGCCGGGGGTACGGACCAGGCTGATGTGCTGGTCGGCCAATACCTGTTTCAAATCCTGGGCCGAAAGGTCGAGGGTGTTTTCCTTGGCTTTTTCGATATCGACCCTGAGAATCAGGTGCATGCCGCCCTGGAGATCAAGGCCCAGTTGCAGGGCGGCCGGGGCGAGATAGCTTTTCCACCATTTGGGCAGCGAATCGGTGAATGACGGCATTACCGTCATTCCGGAAAAGATCAGGGTAAAGATGAGGAGAAAAATTTTCCATTTAAGATTTTTATTCATCCGTTACAGGGCTCCCTTTGGTGGCCGGTATTTCCATTGCCCCGTGGCGGCGTGTTTTAAACACGCGTGGGGTTGATTACAAAAACAAGGTTTGCGCGGCGATTATAATAACTCGGCGGCCAAAAGGCAAAAGACAAAAGGAAAAAGTTGAAAAGAGTAGCCTCAGGCGCTTATTATGGGTAGCTTTTAATCACTGATGGCGTTGTAAGAATTTCGGTCTACTGCGTCGTAGCGCATTTTTGTTCGCTCGACATACCATATATATGGTCTCGCTCACCAAAATATACTACTCCTTGTATATCGAAATTTTCACTTAGCCATCGACTATTTATTACGAGTTCATCTGCTGTATACCGTGAGTGGAAAGGCCACGGTGCGGACGCAGGGCGCAGGAGAATGCCGGACCGATGAGCTGTTGAACCGTGAACCTTATTTAACCCCGGAAAATAATGAGATGAGAAAGATCAGAAAAGAATTACGCGGCCTTGAATCCTTGGATTTGGCAGGGATTATTGTCCGCGCTGCCACGGACCGTAAGGGGATTGATCCGGTGGTTCTTGATGTCAGGCTTATTGCCGGGTTCACCGATTATTTCGTTATTGTCAGCGGCCGTTCGTCGCGGCAGGCGCAGGGGCTGGCCCGGGCCATTGACGAGGCCGTCGGCAGCCGCAGATTATCGGCGGCCAAGGTCGAGGGGCTTGACGAGGGACATTGGATCCTGCTCGATTATAATGATGTGGTGGTGCATGTGTTCTATGAGGAAACGCGTTCCCTTTACGACCTTGAAGGACTGTGGCATGACGCCCCCCGGGTGACGCCGGCCGGCGGGGAGGACGCTGAATAATGGCGGACAGACCGGTGATCCTGGCGATCCTTGACGGTTGGGGTGTGGGTGGCGGCGGTGATGACGATGCGGTTCGGGTTGCCCGGACCCCGAATATCGACGCCTGGGCCGGGGCATATCCCTGTACCAATCTTGCCGCCCATGGCGAGGCCGTGGGGCTGCCGCCGGGACAGATGGGGAACTCCGAGGTCGGCCATCTCAATATCGGCGCCGGTCGGGTGGTGTATCAGGATTATACCCGGATCAACCGTGCCATTGCCGATGGTTCCTTTGCTGAGAATCAGGTTTTGGCCGAGGCGATGGCTGCGGCGGAGAATACGGCCCTGCATCTATTCGGCCTGGTCAGTAATGGCGGGGTCCACAGTCATCTGAACCATCTTTACGCCCTGGTTGAGATGGCGGCGTCAAGGGGGCTCAAGCGGGTATTCATTCATGCCTTTACCGACGGCCGTGACACCCCGCCGGCGAGCGCTCTTGCCTGTATCGAAGAGCTTCAGTCCCGGCTTGATCGTATCGGCTGTGGTCGGATCGCCACCGTCTGCGGCCGTTATTACGCCATGGACCGCGACCAGCGATGGGATCGGGTCGAGTCTGTCTTTAAGGCCCTGGTTGCAGGGGACGGCGTGCATGGCCTTGATCCGGCGCGGGCGGTTAAAGACGCTTATGCCGCCGGGGAGACCGATGAGTTTATCCGGCCGGTGGTCGTCGGCATTGACGGTGCCCCCACCGCCACGGTTGACGAAGGGGATGTGGTTATTTTTTTCAACTTCCGCGCCGACCGGGCCCGGCAGCTTACCCGGGCCTTTATTGAAGACGATTTTGACGGCTTTGATGTCTCCGGCCGTCCGGCCCTGGCCGCGTTGGTCACCATGACCGAGTACGAGAGCGATTTTAATCTTCCGGTGGCCTTTCCTCCCTTTGAACTGAAGCATATCCTCGGCGAGGAAGTCAGCCGCGCCGGGATGAACCAGCTCAGGATCGCCGAGACGGAGAAATACGCCCATGTCACTTTTTTCTTTAACGGCGGGGTGGAAGAGCCTTTTGTCGGTGAGGAGCGGCTGTTGATCCCCTCGCCGCGGGAGGTCGCCACCTATGACCAGAAACCGGCGATGAGTGCCGAAGAGATTACCGACCGGCTGCTGGCGAAACTTGAGGCAAACCGGCATGACCTGGTGGTATTGAACTTTGCCAACGGTGACATGGTCGGCCACAGTGGGATAATGGACGCGGCCGTGGCCGCCTGTGAGGCCGTGGACTCCTGTCTTGGCCGTCTGGCGGCGAAGATCGGTGAGCTTGGCGGGATACTGCTTGTTACCGCTGACCACGGCAACGCCGAGCATATGCGCGACTTCGACGGTACCCCGTTTACCGCCCATACAATTAACCCGGTGCCGTTCATGGCGGTGGGGGCGACCATGAAGGGAAAGAAGCTGCGAAGCGGCGGGGCGTTGAAGGATGTCGCCCCGACGATTCTTACCCTTCTCGGTCTTGACGTGCCCGGGGAAATGGACGGGCGGGATCTCTTTGACCACTCTGACGTGACCTGAACCGTGAACCCGTGAACCTGGAACCGTTATGAAATACATCAGTACCCGGGGCGGGATCGCCCCGATCCCGTTTACCGAGGCGGTGATGATGGGGCTGGCCGGTGACGGCGGTCTCCTCCTGCCCGAGACCATTCCGGTGGTGGACGACACCACCCTTGACCGATGGCGCGTCCTTTCCTATCCCGATCTCGCCACCGCGGTGATCTCGCTTTTTGCCGCTGATCTCGAACCGGAGGTGCTCGCCGGCCTCACCCGTCGTTCCTATGCGGTCTTCAATCATCCCGAGGTGGTGCCCCTGGTCGAACGCGGCGGGATTACGGTCATGGAACTTTTCCACGGCCCCACCCTGGCCTTCAAGGATATTGCCCTGCAATTTCTGGGCAACCTGTTTGAGTACCTCCTCGGCCGTGATGGCCGGCGAATGAACATCCTCGGTGCCACCAGCGGTGACACCGGCAGCGCCGCCATCCACGGGGTGCGGGGGAAGGCGGGGATCAATATCTTTATCCTCCATCCCCACGGCCGGGTCAGTCCGGTCCAGGAGTTGCAGATGACAACGGTCACTGACGCCAATGTCTTCAATATCGCCATTAAAGGCACTTTTGACGACGGCCAGGCGATGGTCAAGTCGATTTTCAGCGATGCGGCCTTTAAGGAAAAATATCATCTCGGAGCGGTGAACTCGATCAACTGGGCCAGGATAGTGGCCCAGGTGGTCTATTATATCTACGCCGCTCTCCGCCTCGGCGGTGAGGGGAAGAGAGTTGACTTTTCCGTCCCCACCGGCAATTTCGGTGATATCTTTGCCGGTTTTATCGCCCGGTGGATGCTGGGCGGCCGTATCGGCCGTCTGGTCCTGGCCACCAATGGCAATGATATCCTCAGCCGCTTTGTCAACCAGGGGGAATACTCCAGATCCGCCGTGGTCCGGACTTCAAGTCCGTCCATGGATATCCAGGTGGCGAGTAATTTCGAACGTTTTCTCTTTTATCTCTACGACAAAGACCCGGGCCGGGTGAGCGCGGCGATAAATGAGTTTGCCGCCTCGGGCCGTCTGTTGTTCTCCGCGGCCGAACAGGAGACAACCCGGGAGATATTTGCCGCGGACATGGTTGACGAGGCCGCGACGATTGCCACCATCCGCGAGGTCTTTGCCGCTGACGGCTATCTTTTTGACCCCCATACCGCTGTCGGGGTCCGGGCCGGGATGGCGCATAAGCTGGACGATGTCCCCATGGTCTGCCTCGCCACCGCTCATCCGGCCAAGTTCGGGGCCGCGGTTAAGCGGGCCATTGGCCGTGAGCCCGAACTGCCGCCGTCTCTGGCCGGGCTGGACAAACTTGAAAGTCGCTGCCGGATTCTTTCCGCCGACGAGGGGGAGATCCGGCAATATCTTGCCGCCAACGCCCTGATCTGAATTTTCCCCCCACAGACGATTTTCCCTGTCCTTGCTTTTTATATCTTGGTTACGGTATGATCCGGTCAGGGAAAAGGTTTTCTGAACCGACTGTGTCTTTCCGGTTATAAAAAGTTTTGACCGGTATCATGATTTTTTCGTCTTTTCAGGCCGATGGAATCTGGTCGCGTCATGTGTCGCCCACAGTCTGTTTTTAGCTCTGTCGGGGATTTATGGATCAAAAAACGTTAAAATCCGTCGTTTGCGGCTTTGTTTTGCTTCTGTTCCCTGTCTTGGTGCCAGGGGGTGCCATGGCCCGGGAGGCGGTGATCGGGGTTCTGGCCAAGCGGGGTTATGAGCAATGCCTTGAGCGCTGGCAGCCTCTGGCCACCTACCTCAGCGACCGGATTCCCGGGGTAAGATTTTCCATAAAGCCTCTTGGCTTTGACGAGATCGGAAAAGATGTCCATAACGGCAAAGTTGATTTTGTCCTCGCCAACCCGGCCATTTATTTCCGTCTTGAGTACAATGGCGACGCCGTTCATCTGGCGACCCTTGAAAATCTGAGGATGGGCCGGGGATATAAGGTCTTCGGCGGGGTCATCTTTACTCGCAGTGATAATAAATTTATCAATGATATTAAAGATCTGGCTGGTCGTCGGGTTATGGCGGTCGATCGCCGTTCCTTTGGCGGCTGGATCATGGCCTGGCGGGAAATGGCCGCCCATGGCCTTGATCCCTTTACAGATTTCAGGGCCATGCGTTTCGGTGGCACCCATGATGCCGTGGTCTATGCGGTCCGTGACGGTCTGGTTGACGTCGGTTGTGTCCGCACCGATACCCTCGAACGTATGGCCGCCGAGGGTAAGATTCGTCTCAAGAATTTCCGGGTTATTAACGCCCGGACACCGAAGTCTGGTTTTCCCTTCAGGATCAGCACCCGTCTTTATCCGGAATGGCCTTTTGCCCGTAGCAGGAAGATCGATCCCCTGCTGGCGAAAGAGGTGGCGGCGTGCCTGCTTATGATGCGCGACAGCAGTCGCGCGGCAAAGGTGGCGAAAATCGTCGGTTGGACGGTCCCGGTTGATTACCATGAGGTCGGGGCCGCGCTTTTTGAACTCGGGATCAGTCCTTTTGTCGTCAATCCCGGGGTCGATACCATGGCCCTGCTTCGGGTCTACCGACCGTGGATCATCGGTGTGGTTCTGCTTTTTTTGCTTACCGGCGGCGGCGCCTTTTACTGGCAGTTGATGAACCGCAGGCTCAGGGCGTCGATGACCGAGACCGAGCGGGTAAGAACGGAGATGGAACTTATATTTGATTCTTCAAGCGAGGCCATTCGTTATATTGACCTGAATTTCAAAGTTAGGCGGGTCAATCGGGCGATGGCCGCAATGTTGTCGTGTCCCGGAGAAGATCTTGTCGGTCGTTTCTGTTATGACTCCTTCAACTCTACTTTTTGCCACACTGATAAATGCACCATGCGGCGGATCCGGGACAGCGGGGAGCTGCGGGTCTGCGAGGAAATTCGCAAGGTGGGGGAGAACGGCAGCTCGGTTGACTGTCTTGTCACCGCGGTGCCGTTTATCTCCGCAGACGGCAGATTCCTGGGCATCCTGGAATATTTTCGCGATATCGGCGCCCGGGTGGCGGCAGAGGAAAAATTGCGCGGCAGTGAGGAACTGTTCCGTAACCTGGCGGATTCGGCCAGTGACCTGTTGATTATCCATCACGATGGCCGGGTTATTTTTGCCAATAAGATCAGCGGATCGATGCTGGGGACAGAGGCGGATTACCTTGTCGGCACCGCTATCCTTGCCCTTGTTAATCACGACGACCAGAGTCGTTTTCTGGTTATGGTCGCTGACCTGAGCGAGAAGAAGGCGGTAAATCCCGAGGAGATCCGGGTGCGCCGCGCGGATGGCTCTTTTTTTGCTGCCGAGGTCAGTGGTTTTGTGGTCAGGGGCGTTGGCGGCAGACATCGTCAGGCCGCGGTTATCAGGGATATTTCCCGGCGCCGGGACGTTGACCTCAAGGTCCGCCAGGCTCTGGACGAGGCCCGTCGGCTGTCGTTTGAACTTGGTGACAGGAATAACGAGTTGCTGGCGAGTCGTGACCGCCTCCAGCAGCTTAACCATGAGTTGACCCGGGCCCATGATGAGCTGAAGAACGCTCAGAGTCAGATGGTGCAGCGGGAGAAAATGGCGACCATCGGTCAGCTGGCCGCCGGGGTGGCGCACGAGATCAATAACCCTACTGGTTTTATCAACTCAAATCTCTCAAGCCTGGGCCGGTACCACACCAATCTGCTTGAGTATATCACCGCCCTGGAACAGGCCCTGGCCGAGGGGGACGATGCCCCCGGTCTTATCGCGGAATTACGCGGGGGGATGAAGATCAATCATATCGTTGCCGATCTACCCGATCTGGTGGCCGAGTCACTTGACGGCTGTGAGCGGATCCGCAAGATTGTTTTGAGCCTGAAAAAATTTTCCCGGGCCGACAGTGAAAATGATTTTACTGTGGCCGATATCAATGAATGCCTTGAATCGACCCTGGATATCGTCTGGAACGAGTTGAAGTATAAGGCCAGGGTAGAAAGGGCATTCGGTGATATCCCCCGGACCTGGTGTAACCCGCAGCAGCTGAACCAGGTGTTCATGAACCTCCTGGTAAATGCCGGACACGCCATCGCCGAAAAGGGGACGATCCGCATCGGCACTGCCGCGGCTGACGGTAATATCATTATCACCGTTGCCGACGACGGTTGCGGTATCGGTGTTGAGGTGAGGGAAAAGATGTTCGAGCCTTTCTATACCACCAAGGAGGTCGGTTGCGGTACCGGCCTCGGCCTTTCCATCGTCATGGACATAATTGACCGTCATGACGGTGAGATCGCGGTGGAAAGTGAGGTCGGCCGCGGCAGCACCTTCACGATCATCATTCCCATACGGGAAAAACCGGGGCAGTAGCGTTTTTTTTTGTTGCCGGCGCAAGTTGCTTGCAAAGCATGATCCGGCAAGGTTAGATTGTTTTTGTTCGTGAATATCGACCGTTGGAAAGTCAGGGACGGCTTTTTCAACCGCCGGTTGGATAAAACAGGTTTCATTCAACCTCTCGATTTCACCGGTTTTTTCAACCCGGCAAAATCGGCGGCGCGTCCATGCGCCGCCGACCGGCCCGTTTTTCAACGGGCTGCTAAGGACGGTGGAAAAGTCTTATGGAAATAGGAAAACGGACAAAGTATCTCCGCACCATTGACCTGTTCGAGCATTTTCGCGAAGAGGAGTTGCGGGTGTTTGCCGAAAAGGTCCAGGAGGTTAATCTGCGGGAGAACGACGTCCTCTTCCGTGAAGGCTCCATGGGCGATGATATGTTCATTCTTCTTGAGGGTTCCCTCAAGGTCTATAAGGAAAGTCGGTTCATTACCCTCATTCGTCCGGTGGACTATATCGGCGAGATGGCGATCATCGAGAGAAAGCCCCGGTCGGCGACGGTGCAGGCGATCAAGCCCAGTATCCTGCTCAAGATCACCATGGAACAGTTTCAGGAGTATCTGTCGCAGCAGCCCGAGTCACTGGTGTCGCTTATGCGGACCCTGTCGCAGCGGATCAGGCGCAATACCGAGATTATTGCCGAGGAGTTTGAAAAGGCCAATATCCTTATCCACGACATGAAGAACCTCATGAGTTCTATGCTTTTTCTGGACATGCTCGATCGTGAGATCACCGACGAGCGTCATAAGCGGCTGGTGGGGATAATGCGCCAGAGCCGGGACAATCTGGTGCAGATGATGGAGGAGGCCCTGGGGAATGCCAAGAGGCTGTATCGTCCCCGTCTGTATGTCGAGGAACCCTTGGAAAATCTTCTGCATGAGGTGGTTGATAACGAACTTTCAAGTCATCCAGACCTTGAGGGGCATGACATTAAAACAGAAATTATCAACCCCGGCCTTGAGGTTCGTTTTTGCCGTCTTGAGATCCGCCGGGTTCTGATAAATCTGCTCCTGAACGCGGCCCAGGTGAGTCCGCCCGGGGCGGAAATTGTTGTCGGTCTGCATGGGGACGTGGGGGAGGTGACCCTTGATGTCCGTGATCACGGTTGTGGAATTCCGGCCCATTTTCGTGACAAGATATTCGAGACTCACTTCACCACCAAGCCCAGGGGCAGCGGCCTAGGTCTTGCATCCTGTCGGCAGGTGGTGGAAAAGCTCCATAATGGAAAGATTGCTTTTACAGACGCCGAGGGTGGCGGCACGGTGTTTTCTTTCTCTCTGCCAAGGGAGTACGATGGAACATAATTTCGTCGACCGTCCGGGGCCCGCTGAAATCGCTTTGGTGAATCCTCGTGGTTGTTACGAATCCATCAAACATTGCTGGCCTCGCAATAAATTGCGGGCCAACAATAATTGCGCTTCTAACTTATTGAAATTACGTGAATACGATTCTGTTTGAGATACTTGTTACGAGACCGTCAAATATTGCAATTGATGAAATTATGACAGTCTCGTAACAAGTCCCCGCTTTGGCTGAAAACGGCGATTCCCCGGGCAGCGGGCGGCGGGTTGCTGAAATCCCGAACTCGGGCTATGTCATCAAGCATGCGGGGTTTTTTAACCCATCCCGCCGCCAGGCGCTTTTTCCGAAAATCGCCGAAGACGCCTCCGCGGGGAATTGTTACGAGACTGTCAAATATGGACTATCGCAGTAGAGTAGATATGGCCCGGGAGTTCCTGGGCGCGAAGTTGGGGGAATTCCCCGGAACCGTTCTGATCCTCGGCACCGGCCTTGGGGGCTTGGCCGACAGGATCGCCGAAGCGGTGGTTGTTCCCTATGAAGACATTCCCCATTTTCCCCGTTCAACCGTGTCCGGACACAGCGGTAACCTGGTCTGCGGGATTATCGGCGACTGTCGGGTCGCTATTCTTCAGGGTCGTTTCCATTATTACGAGGGTTATTCCACCCGGGACCTGACCCTTCCGCTTCGGGCCCTTGCCACCGGCGGCGCCGACACCCTTATTGTCTCCAATGCCTCAGGCGGTCTCAATCCCGATTTTGCCCCCGGAACCCTGATGATCATCACTGATCACCTTAATTTCATCGCTGACAATCCCCTCCGTGGTCCCAATATCGACGAGTGGGGGCCGCGGTTTCCGGATATGTCCACAGCCTATACTCCGGAACTTACCGCTTACGCCATGGCCGCCGGGATCAGGGCCGGGATTGAGCGTCTGGAATACGGTACCTATTGCGCCATTCCCGGGCCGAGTCTCGAGACCCCGGCCGAGACCAGGTTCCTGCGCCGGGCCGGGGCGGACGCGGTCGGGATGAGTACTGTCCCTGAGGTAATCGTCGCCGTTCACGCCGGAATGCGGGTTCTTGGAATTTCAGTGATCTCGAACGTCAATGATCCCGACAATTTCGTCCCGATCCGAATCGAGGACATCATTGCCAGAAGCCGTGAGGCCGGCGGTGATCTTGAGCGCCTTGTTGTGGAGTTAATTCCTGTGATAGGCAGACGGTAAGATGGTTGCGGAAAAAGTTGATCTGATTGTCTTCGGGGAAAAGATCCTCCCCGCCGCCGGGGGCGAAATTCTGTCCGGTCACGGGGTCGCGGTGGCCGGGGCGCGGATTCGCGCGGTTGCTCCGCTGGTCGAGCTGCGGCAGCGTTATCCCGGGGTCGCGGAACTGGGGCTCGACCGGGGGCTTTTGATGCCGGGGCTGATTAACATGCACACCCACGCCCCCATGAGCTGCTACCGTGGCCTGGCCGATGACCTGCCGTTGATGCGCTGGCTTGAGGACTATATCTTTCCGGCCGAGGCCGAATTGACCCCGGAGGTGGTGTACTGGGGGGCGAAATTATCGATGCTGGAGATGATCAGGAGCGGCACCACTTCGTTCTGCGATATGTACCTTTTTAGTCGCGAGGTGGCCCGCGCGGCCGTTGACGTGGGTATGCGGGGATGGCTGGGAGAGGTACTGTATGATTTCCCCTCACCGTGCTATGGCCCTCCGGAAGAGGGGCTTAAGCTTGTGCGGGCGATGGCGGTTGAAATGGCTGATGACCCCCTGATCAATATAGTGGTTGAGCCGCACGCGGTCTATACCTGCTCTCCCGGACTTCTAGTCGCCAGCCATGATCTGGCCAGGGAATTTGATCTTCCCTGGATAATTCATCTGGCGGAAAACAGGGAAGAGACGAAGACGGTAAATGGTCGTTACGGCAAAAGTCCCGCGGTCCATCTTGCCGGTCTCGGGCTTCTTGACAACCGGACCATTGCCGCCCATTGCGTTACTATTTCCGCCGCCGAGATCGCGTTGTTTGCCGAAACCGGGGTAAACGTGGTCCATTGTCCCGAGAGCAATATGAAACTGGCAAGCGGTGTCGCTCCGGTGGCGGCGATGGTTGCCGCCGGGGTCAATGTTTCCCTTGGCACCGACGGCAGCGCCAGCAATAATGACCTTGACATGTTCGGCGAGATGGCGAGCGCCGCCTTGCTGCAGAAGGTAGGCCGCCTTGACCCCACTTTGCTTCCGTCCCGGACCGCCCTGGCGATGGCGACCGTTAACCCGGCCGCCGCCCTTGGTCTGGCTGGTAAGTTAGGGGTAATCGCTCCCGGGGCTCTGGCCGATATCATCGTCCTGGATATGAACGCCCCCCATCTCACCCCGATGTACGATGTCGCCTCCCACCTGGTATACGCCGTCCGGGGCGGCGATGTGATTCATTCCCTGATTGGCGGCCGGGTGGTGATGCGTGACCGCAGGATAATCGGCGTTGACGAGGCCGAGGTCATGGCCCGGGTAAACGGCTTTGCCCGTGACATTGCCGCCCTGTTCTGATTTTCTCGTTTTTCATCGGACTGATTTCCCGGAAGTCGTCACCCTCTCAGGGATGTAACGATTTTGCTGTTTGGGCCGTGATCGGTTATTATTGCTTTTGCAATCTTAATTTTTTAACATTGGTGGGTAATTATGTTTGGACTCGGTATGCCGGAATTGCTTGTTATTCTGGTGATTATAGTCATTATTTTCGGGGCCGGACGCCTGCCCGAGATCGGTTCTGGAATCGGCAAGGGGATAAAGAATTTTCGCAAGGCCACCGCTAATGATGATGACAGGGTTGAGGAAAAGGAAGATAAAGAGGCCTGAGCCTTTTTAAAATCAAGGGTATCTTGAAAAGTGGTTTTTTCGCTCGGTCCCGGCGTCATGAGCGTTTTAATTTTGTTCATGACCTTGGCTGCGGACGAACCCCTTGTTTTTCAAGACACCCTCAATGAAGATGGTCTCGTAACAATTCCCCGCGGAGGCGTCTTCGGCGATTCCCGGAAAAGGCGGCGGGCGGCGGGATGCGTTAAAAAATCCCGCATGTCTGAGGGCTTAGCCCGAGTTCGGGATTTTAGCAGCCCGCCTCCCGGCGCCCGGAAATCGCCGTTTCAAGCCGGAGCGGGGAGTTGTTACAATTTCATCAATGAAGGAGAACATCATGTTTGGTCTTGGCACCCCGGAACTCATCGTGATAATGCTAATCGCCTTTCTTGTTTTTGGCGGTAAAACACTCCCGGAGATCGGCGCCGGCCTTGGTAAGGGTATCCGTTCCTTTAAAAAGGGCCTGAGCGAGGTTGAGGAGAGCGTTCCCGGTGCCGCCGAGGTCAAGGCGATCAAGGAAGAGGTCGACAAGGTCAAGGACCTGGGCAAGGCCTGATTCCTTTCGGCCGTGAAAGTGTCCTGAATCCGTGACGGATTAGTGGCAACCGAGTATGTATTCATCTGAATTCATGCGTTATTTGCCGGATTTTCACTCCGGCGGAAATTTCACCCCGCCGTCCTTCGGGCGTTCGGGAACGGCGCATCCGCGGTGTCGGCAAGCCGTTGATATACCGAAGTATAATCAACGTGCTTGCCTCATTGCGCCTGCGCCGTTCCCGAGCGCCACGGATCCAGGAGTGTTTAAAGGGTATCTTGGGAAACGGTCTTCTCGCTTTATCCCGGCGTTATGAGCAAAATGCTCACATATTCCGTGCTGCGCTTTTTAATCTTTCTCATTTCCTGGCCTCGGACTAAAATCCTCATTTTTCAAGATGCCCTGAAGGGTGACGTGCGCGTCGCCCTTTCCTTTTTCATGCGCCATGGGGAAAAATGCTTAAGGAATTACGGATAAAAAATCTGGCCCTGATTGAGTCCCTGACGGTTGATTTCGGCAGTGGTCTTGTCGCCATGACCGGTGAGACCGGGGCGGGTAAATCAATCATTATCCAGGCGATTAATCTCCTCCAGGGGGCCAGGGCCGGCGGCGACCTTGTTCGTAATGGCGCCGACAAGGCCGGGGTCGAGGCCCTGTTCGTAGTCGAGGTTGACAACGCCGTCGGTGCCCGTCTGGCCGAGCTTGATATCGACTTTGACGGCGAGATCCTTATCCGGCGGGTAATCCGGACCGCGGGCGGCAGTCGTTTCTACCTGAACGGTGCCATGACCACTGCCGCGGTTCTCGGTGAGATATCCGCTTCGCTGTTAAGTCTTGCAAGCCAGCATGAACACCAGCGTCTTCTCCAGTCTTCCTTCCAGCTTGATTTTATTGACGCGGTCGGCGGTCTTGATCCTGACCGGCAGAAATTATCAGAGGTGTTCCATCGTTATAAGGAGGTCAGCCGCTGTCATGATGAATTGATCGCGGCCCGGGAGGAACGGGGCCGGAAACGTGATTTTCTTGCCTTTCAGGTTGAAGAGATCGAGGCGGCAAAACTGGTAAGCGGTGAGGATGAAAAACTGGCGCGGGAACGCGATGTCCTCAAGGCCGGAGATACCCTGCGCCGGTTGGGACGGGAGTCTATGAACACCATCAACGGCCGTGCTCTTGATGATATTGGTGTCCTGAAACGCAATCTTGAAAAGATGGCCGCTCTTGATCCCGTCTTTGGGCAGGTATCGGAATCAATGGCTGAGATTTATTTTCTTCTTGAGGAAAAGGTCGGGGAGCTCCGCGCCTATCTCGAAACCATATCCGACGATCCCGGTCGTCTGGAAGAGATCGGGGGGCGTATTGATATCATCCAGGGGCTTAAGCGTAAATACGGCCCCGGGATTGACGATATAATAGCCTTCGGTCTTCAGGCGGCGCAGGATCTCGCCGAGATTGACAACAGTGACGAAAGGCTTACCGATCTGGCCCGCCAACGCGCGGCCCTGGCCGCTGATCTCATTGCCCGGGCCGCGGCTCTAAGTCGCGCCCGCAGCAGGGCCGCGGGTCGAATAAGTACCCAGGTCGGGGAAGAATTGCAGGCCCTGTGTCTTGAAAACGCCTCCTTTGCGGTGACCGGGATGGTCGGGGAAAAAGGGGGTATTGACGATATCGGCCCGGGGGGATGGGATTGTCCCGAGTTTATTTTTTCCGCCAATCCCGGCGAGGAAATGCGTCCCCTGGCCCGGGTCGCCTCCGGAGGGGAGTTGTCCCGGGTCATGCTCGCTCTAAAATGCGCCATGGCGCGGCGCGACCGGGTCGACACGGTGATCTTCGACGAGGTTGACAGCGGTATCGGTGGTCGCGCCGCCGAGGCGGTGGGGCGGAAGATCCGTGAGCTTGCCGATCACCACCAGGTGGTCTGCATTACCCATCTGCCTCAGATCGCGGCCCGGGCCGATCAACATCTGCTGGTGACCAAGGAAGTGGTCGGGGACAGGACCAGGACGGGTATTTCCTCCCTGGCACCGCAGGCGCGAAAGGAGGAACTGGCGCGGATGCTTGATGGAGACACCGCCGGCACCTCTACCCTGGCCTATGTTGATGAACTCATGGCCCGGGGGGGGAGACGGTGACCTCTGTTCCCGGAGCTGAAGCTGCGGTGGCCCTGTTTTCCGGTGGTCTTGACAGTATTCTGTCATGCCGGTTGCTGATGTCACTCGGGATCCGGGTGCGGGCCTTGCGTTTCGTTACCCCTTTTTTCGGTTACGATCTCTGGCTTGACCGTGAGGCCTATGAAAGAAAGACCTTGGAAAAATATGGCATAGATGTCCGTCTGATCGATATCAGTGAGCCGTATCTTGCCATGTTGGCGGCTCCGTCCCACGGCTATGGCAAAAATTTCAACCCCTGTCTTGACTGTAAGATCATGTTGGCCGGTTTCGCCCGGGAGGAGATGGTCCGTGAGGGTGCCTCGTTTATTATTTCCGGTGAGGTTGTCGGCCAGCGTCCCATGAGTCAGCGCCGCGATGCCATGCGGGTGGTGGAAAGAGACAGCGGCTGTGACGATATCCTTCTGCGCCCCCTGTGCGCGAAGAATCTTTCCCCCACCCGGCCGGAGCGGAAAGGGTGGATAGACCGGGAACAATTGCTTGACTTCGCCGGTCGGGGGCGAAAATCGCAGATCCGTCTTGCCGCTGATTTCGGCATTGACGACTATCCCTCTCCGGGGGGGGGCTGCGTACTCACCGACCCCATCCTTTCCGCCCGGATTCGGGCCTATTATCATTCCGGGGCCAGGCCGAATATCGATGATCTGCGGTTCATGCAGGTCGGGCGGCAGTTTCGTCTTCCCGGCGGCGGCTGGTTGGCCCTGGGGCGTAACCAGGAGGAAAATGAGGTGGTACTCTCGCTTTTTCGTCCCGGTGATATTTTGTTGCAAATGGATGACTGGCCCGGACCCACCGGGATTATCCGTTACGGCGATGATGCAGGTGATCGCCGTCTTGCCGCCGCGATTCTGAAACGTTTTGCCGGGAAGGGTGAAGACCGGGAGAGCCATGGGGTGTACCTGTCTGCCTTTCCGGCGGCGGAAGAACGTGGAGAAATGATTGCCGTAAGCGCGGCCGACCCCGAGTTATGTGATCGTTTTGTGGTATGAAGGGCTTGCCCGTTCTTGACAGTACATGGTAAAACTGCTACTACCGTCAAGCTGATAAAAATGGGGTATAACGCCGGCGTAGCTCAGGGGTAGAGCAACTGATTCGTAATCAGTAGGTCGCGGGTTCAATTCCCATCGCCGGCTCCAGTTTATAAACAGCACCCGGTTGTCGTTTTTTGTCATGTCCCTTGTTTGCTGGCGACCCGCCCGTTAAAAAGACGGGCTGGTCGCGGCTGATGTCTGCGCCGCCGATTTTGCCGGGTTGAAAAAGCCAGGATGGCTTTTTCAACACTCTGCCAAGTAAGATGAAGTCGTACGCCAGCCCCCGTTCCGGCTGAAAACGACGATTTTCGAGCACCGGGCGGCGGAATGCGTTACCCCCCGCATACTTGAGGACATAGCCCGAGTTCGGGATTTCAGCAGCCCGCCGTCCGTCGCCCGGCGCTCGAAAATCGTCGAAGGCGCCTATGCGGGGAGTTGCGAGACTGTCTTAGTTGCGGTATGGGCAAAAAAACGGGAGGAGAGGATGAAGGTTGAACAACTGACGATCCGACTTGACAAGAATGAACCGGGGAGCCTGGCCCTTATTGCCGCTACCCTGGCGGAAGAGGGGATGAACATTCTTTCCCTTTCCCTTTCCGGTCCCGAGGTCGGGATCGGTGTCCTGCGGGTGATTGTCAACGATGCCCCCCGGGCCGGAGCGGCCTTACAGGAAAAAGGTTTTTTGACCAGTATTGATCATGTGGTTGTGGTCGCTACCCCCGATAAACCCGGGGGGCTGGCCCATGCCCTTGATTATATCGCCCGTGAGGGCTTTAACATTGAATACCTTTACGCCTTTCCCATCGCAGCGGTGAGTCCGGGGTTAATATCTTCAGATTTGACCGCATTGATGAGGCGATTACCAGTCTGAATCGCGGTGGTTTCAAGGTCCTGGCCATTGAGGAAGTCCTGGCCCTCTGATTCTCTTTTGTTCACGGATCAAATTTATGATTGTTGCTGAAAAAATGGCCGGTTTCGGTAGACGTTCCTCGTGGATCCGGAAGATGTTTGAGGAAGGGGCGCGTCTCAAGGAAATTTATGGCGTTGATCAGGTATGCGATTTCAGCCTCGGTAACCCTGATCTTTCGCCGCCGCCGGAGTTCGGTCAACGCCTGCAGTCCCTGGCCGCCTCAGGCGCATCCGGAGTTCACGCCTATATGGCCAATGCCGGGTACAGGGAAACCCGTGAAATGGTGGCGAAAAGGATTGCCGCCGAGCAGGGGGTTGATCCCGGCGCGGACGGGGTGATCATGACCTGCGGTGCGGCCGGGGCGATAAACATCGCCTTAAAAGCGATTCTGAATCCCGGTGATGAGGTGATCGTGGTTGCGCCGTACTTTGTTGAATACGGTTTTTATGTAGATAATCACGGCGGCAGGGCGGTGCCGGTGGCGGCGGGGGACGGTTTTGACCTTGATCCTGACGCGGTCGGAGCGGTGATTACCGAAAAAACCAGGGCGATTATTGTCAACAGTCCCAATAATCCTTCCGGCATGGTCTATCCCGCCTCTACCCTTAAAAGACTTGCCGCCGTTCTGGCCTCGGCGGCGGACAGGTATGGCCGTCCTGTCTTCCTGATAAATGATGAGCCTTATCGTCGCATTGTCTATGATCAGGTTGAGATTCCGGCGATCATGGATCTCTGGCCCCATACCATGGTCGCTGATTCTTTTTCCAAGGAACTATCCATTCCCGGGGAGCGTATCGGTTATCTTGCCGTTTCTCCGGCTATCGCCGAGCATGACGATCTTGTGAACGCCATGATTCTTGCCAACCGGATTCTGGGTTTTGTCAACGCCCCGGCCTTTATGCAGCGGGCCATTGCCGCTCTTGACGATGTCTGCGTTGACTACAGCCCTTACCACCGCCGCCGTGATCTCTTCTCCCGGATTTTGAGGGATGCCGGGTTGGCTTTTACTCCGCCCCGGGGTGGGTTTTATTTCTTTCCCCGGTCTCCAATTGCCGATGAGGTGGAGTTCTGCGATATCCTCCGCGATGAAAAAATATTAGCTGTTCCCGGTCGTGGTTTCGGAACCCCGGGATATTTTCGTCTCGCCTTCTGCGTAAACGATAAGGTTATCGAGAGATCAGCGGCAGGGTTCAAACGGGCGGTTGAGCGGGCAGGAAGGTCCTGAATCCTTGCGGCGTTCGGGGGACAGTATTGTTGTTTGATCGTTTGTCGTCGCTTCTGCGAGTTAGTTGATCTTCCCTGTAACGTCTTTGTTTCGACCCTGTTCTCCGCTGTTCACTGATCAACAGTTCGTTGAAAAACGGACTGGTCGCGGTGCATGGACGCAGCCCCTATTTTATTGGGTTTGAAAAATCCAATAAAATCGAGAGGTTGACCGGAACTTGTTTTGGCCAACCGGGAGTTGAAAAAGGCAGGACGGCTTTTTCAACAGTCTGTTAAGGAAGGACAGGGAGAGAAAGTCTACCGCCTCTGGGTCCGGTCATTTATTTGTTTTTGATCACCATTCATCTTCACTGAGCATCCGGCCAAAACCCCGGTCTTTAAGGCGGGGATAGGTGGGTTTCGCTTTTTTTGTCGCTGTCGTCCTGGTTGTCGCGGCTGAGATCGCGGCCGGTGACGGCATCGGAGAGGCAGCCGGGGCCGGGGCAATTGCGGTAACTTCAGGGGGCGGGGGACGTCTCACCGGCGGCGGGGTTATGTCCCGGGCTGCTGGGGTAGCAAGGGGACCGGGGGTACTGCTGTTTTTTGCCCCGGTTGATATTCTGATGCCGCCGGTGTTCCCGGATTTTGTCCGTCGCTTTACCCCGCTTGCGGCTTTTTTTCTTCCCGTTGATGATATCTTGGCCTTTTGCGGTCTGATTATCTTTTTCTTCACCGCGGTTATTCTTTTTTTTGCCGTCTGCGCAATGACTTTCGCGCTATTTTTTTTACCGTCAGGGGTTAACTTGACAAACCATAAGGTCGCGGCCGCAATCAGCAGAACCGCTGCCGCGATAAGCAGCGGAATTGTTTTTCCTCGTCCGGGGGGGCGGATGTTTTTGCCTGCAGGGGCTGGTTTTGCCGGTTCATAGACCGTGGCATCGTTGCCACGCATTACCACCATGTCTTCGCGGTCATTTGCCTCTTTGTTTACGGGCTGCGGCGGGGGGGCTGTGATGGTGCGGCCTTCCATGTCTATATTCTTCAGAGCCCGGGCGAATTCTGCCGCATTTTGAAATCTCTGCTCCGGATGTTTGGCCAGCCCCTTTGAGGTACAGAAATCCATTGCCGCCGGGACGTGAAAATTGAGATCGCTGGGTTTGATCGGGTCGATTTTCATTACCCGGTGCATGATTGTGGCCATGGAACTGCCGGGGAATGGCTTTTCTCCGGTCAGGAGGTGATAGAGGATCACCCCGGCGGAGAAGATGTCGCTTCTGGCGTCAACGGTCTGCCCCATGAATTGTTCAGGCGACATATATGACGGGGTTCCCATGACATCGCCGAACTGGGTCAGAGTAGAGGACTCGATCCGGGCGATGCCGAAATCGGTGACCTTTATCATGCCGTTATCAAGGACGATGATGTTGCCGGGTTTGATGTCACGGTGCACCACTCCCTGGGAGTGGGAATAGTCCAGGGCATCAAGGAGCTGGACCATGATGTTGATGATGTCGTCGAGGCTGAAACGTTCGTTATTGTCGATGATTTCTTTTAATTCCCGACCTTTAACGTACTCCATGGCGATAAAGGCGGTGTCATTGTCCTCGCCGTATTCGTAAACGGTGACGATATTGGGATGAATCAGGCGGCCCGCGGCCTGGGCCTCGCGTTTGAAGCGGGCAAGAAGGTCTTCGGCCTCTTCTTCGTCAAGGGCGTCCTTGCGTACGGTCTTGATCGCCACAGTCCGTTCTATAAGGGGGTCAAATCCCTTATAGACCACGCCCATGGCCCCACGTCCCAGGCGGGAGACGATTTCGTATTTTCCAAACTTTTCCGGATCGGACATATTTGTCAGGTTAACAGCCTCAAGTTGAAGGAGATATTAGGGGTGTCTTGAAAAATGAGGATTTTTCGAGGTCAGGGCGTGGGCAAGCTCTCATGACGCCGGGATCGGACGAAAAGGCCGTTTTCAGGATACCATTATATCCATGAGATGTATTTCATCTCCTGAAACCTTCAGCCCGGTCATGTGAGAATCAGTACAGGTTGTGTTCGGAAAGGAAGAGCCGGGCCTTGCCCTTTTCTGCCGCTATTCCAGTCAATATTATTCTGTTTCCAATACCGAGGGCAAGGGCGGGATTATAATCGGGCAGGTCGGTGCCGGAATATTCCGGCCGCAGGAGTTTGAGGTTGGGGCCTAAAAACAGGAGGTCGATGTCTTTCCCCCCGGGGTTTGTCAGCGGTTGCTTGATCCCGGTTATTCGTGGAGATTTCGATTCCATCGCTACCACAATGAAGGTTCCGGCCTCGTTGACAAGGGCGCGGCCGGCGTCCATACCCTTGCCGCCGAATATTCGCGCGTCTTCGAGTTTTGTAAGATCGCTTGAGAGCCTTACCACAAAACAGTCGCCGTTGCCGTGGTAGCTGTCGCCACGGGTGGAAGGGAAGTTGGGAGAGCTGGTCCAGCCGGTGATGATTACCGAGTCGTTGCGGCCGATACTGAGGTCGTGAATCACCTCCGTCTGTCCGGCGTTTATGGCGGTGGCGGTTTTTATTTTTTTCAGTTCCGGGTCAAGAATGACGGCGAATCCGGCATTGTCGTTACTGTTGATCCTCGGCTGCCAGGCATCTTCACTGAAGGGGAAGTCAATGGAATCGGTGTCGCCGACCGCCACCAGATCCCCGATTTTGTTGACGATTATCGCCTTGACCCAGTCTATCCCCCTGCCGCCGATAAAGGTGGCGTTGGCTACCTGCCAGGAGTTTTGGTTTACCCTGAGGATGAAACCGTTGGGACCGGGGCTGAGGGCAGGCGTGGCTCCGGGCCATTTTTCCGGAAAGATCCCGGTAATGGTCCGGCCCCCCATGTAAATCGATCCGTCCTTGCCAAGGGCGAGGCCGAGGCCATCGCCGGCAACCGGGGTGGATGACTGTTCAAGGGTCTTCAGGTCAGGGCTTATGCGGCAGAGGAAGGCCTTTTTCCCGCCCGTTTTCGGGGGCGGGGTCATGAGACCGCCCCCGATCATGGGAAAGTCGGGAGAGTCGGTGCTGCCGGTGATGATGATTCTTCCCCGGCGGTCAAGGATGAGGCCGCCGACCCAATCATCCCCTTTGCCGCCGATGGTCATCCAGGACAGGACGGTGGCGTCGTCGGGATCGACCCGGGCGACAATAATATCGTTGTCGCCGTTTTTGCCCGGGGTGGCTGCGGCGATGATGAGATCGCCGCTCTGGTTGGCCCGCAGGTGCAATTGTTTTATCCCCATGATTGCAGGGGCGTTTATGAGGTTTACGCCAATAGCCGGATATATGACCGTGCCGATTCCGGAGGTGTCCGGCGCTCCGGCTCCGGCCGTGGTGGGGAGAAACAACAGAGCGGTGAGGAGAAGTATGCCCGGGATCATGGATTGATTACGCATGTGGTGTTATCTCCTGTGGTTGGGGTGGTGATTGTTACGCTACTGTAAGCAGAATAACTCATAATACCACCGTCGTCACGGAAACTTCTTACCCGGTAGGTGTAGCTGTCGCCGGGGTCGATATCCCTGGTGTCGGTATAGTCGGTTACGCCGGGAGCGGCGTTTTTGATCTCGATGTATTTTCCGTTAAAGAGCAGCCTTTCAAGGCTGTACCCGTCTTCGTCGCTGGCGGCGTCGGTCCAGTGGAGGTCGATCTGCCGCGATCCCGGGGCGGTGGCCGACAGGACCGGCATTGCCGGATTGGTCAGCTCGTTGACTATATTGCTGTAGAGGTTGTCCCAGGCGGCGCAGGCGGTGGAACTCTTTTCGCTTTTTACCCGGTAGTAATAGGTGTGGGATGGCAGGAGGCCGTCCTGATCGTGGAAGCCCTTTGCCGTCGGGGTAACGAGGCTGAAGTTGTCGATTTCGGCCTTGTTGACCGTGGCCTGGTCACGACGGGTGTACTGGAGCAGGAGAACCCATAGCGGAGTTGTGCCGCTTTTACCGTCGGTCTGGGTTGCCACCGGGGTTCCCCAGCTGCCGTCGGCCTGTTTTATATAGATGGATATGGTGGTCCCGGCGCGGGTTACCCGGAAGCCTCCGGCGGTATCGGTGGTGGACAGGGACCCGTCGTGATCAACGCCGTTGCTGGTGATCCGCCACCAATATTTATGGCCGCCGGTGTCGATATCATGACCGACGATTGCCTTGTCGCCGCCCAGGTTTACCTGCAGGCGGATTGGAACCTGGAGACTGGTGGCGGTCTCGGTGCCGGTTGCCAGGGGCAGGTTATAGTCGAACGAGAGGTCGAAGTCCCCGCTGCCGAGGCTTTCCGGATGGTTCAGGACCAGACGGTTCTGGTTCCAGGTGGTCTCGCCGAGATTGACCGCCGAGCTTTCCATAACCGCCCGGCCGTTGTCCCAATAAGACCTGGCGTAGCCGCTGCTGTCGCTGACATCAAGCGGCGGCGCGGTTTGAGCCGCGGTCGCGGTGCCGAATTGATACCATGAACTCCAGGTCAGGGGATCGATGAGGCTGTCAAAGGTATCAAGGGCGGTAACCGCGGAAATGGTCTGGAAGTTACCGCTGCCGGCGGAACAGTCACCGCTGGTTTCGAGGTCGCAGCGCTGGATCAGGGTGCGGGTTCTGTCGCTGTTGCCGTCGGTCCAGCCCAGATCGATCCTGCGGCTGTCGTTGTTTTCGCTGTAGAACTCCGCCAGGGTAAGATTGGTGGGTGAGACCGGGGCGCCGGTGCTTGCCGCGGCCAGGTTTGAAAAGGCCGAATCCCAGCCGGAACCGTTGGCCTGCACCGCGTAGGTATGGGTGGTGGCCGGGCATACCCCGGGATCGCTGAAGGCGGCGATGGCGGCCGCTATGGTGAAACTCTGGTTAAAGTTGGCCTGGGACGGATCGGTACAGTTTGAGGTGTCTCCGTCGCAGCGTTTTACCGTGAACCCGGTTTCGCTTGCGGTGTGGTTGCTCCAGTTGAGGTTGATTTTCGTGGTATCGACCGCGGTGGCGCCAAGGTTGTCGGGCCCGGTAACGCTGGTCGTCACCGTGACCGTGTTGCTTTCAGGGCCGTCCCAGCCCGGGCATGATCCGGTCGCGTTTTTGTGGGCCCTGACCCTGTAGCAATAGGTGCTGTTCGGGGTGAGGCCGGTATTGATATAGGTGAGGATGTCCGGGCCGGAGGTTGGGGCGAGGTCGGTGAATGCCCCGCATCCGGAACCGCTCCAGTCGGCGCGGCTGACAATGAAATAGGACTCGTCCGGGTTTGTGTCGGACCAGTCGAGATTGATACTGGTTTCGTTATTGACCGTGACGAGATCGGTGAGGGCCGGGGCAACGGTACTGCCGCTGGTGGCGGTGGCCGCGGTCGAGAAGCCGCTTTCCCAGGCCGGGCTGTTGCCGGACTCGCTGGCCCCGAGGCTGATCACCGGTTCAGCAGCCACGAAGCGGCGGACGAATATATTCCGGTAGGTGCAAGTGAG
>JAJRZW010000042.1 GCA_024275015.1 Deltaproteobacteria bacterium
ACTCAGCCACACCCGGATATTATCCAGATGGGCCGGGTTTGACAGCGGCTGCCATTCCTCGTCAATACCGCGGAAACCGGGATACTGAAAGCCGAAACGCACCGTTTCCCATAAAAATGATTCCACCAGGCGACTGTTGCCCCTTTTAAAGACCTCGGCCCCGAGTACCTGAATACACTGCAGCGAGGTATGGGGGTAGCGACGGACGTTGACCTTGAGGAGCCGGAAGGTGGTGAGAAGAAAACTCTCGATCTCTTCAAAGCTCTGAATCCGCACCAGTTTAATCAGGCCGCGATTGATCTCCCGCAGGGTCTCCTCGTGGATGAGAAAAAGCCCCCGGGTCTCCATGATCCGGAAGAGAAAGAGAAGTTTACGGTTTTCGGCAAAGCGGTCGGCGTTAAGGGTCTCGCCGCTCTCTTCCATCAACTTCTCCGGCAGCTGCCGGTAAAAACGGACGATATCAAGATGGCCCGGCAAAACCAGGAGCCGGGACAGGGCCGCGGCCCCGTCCCTGATGGTCTCGATGGCCAGGGCGGCCTCCCGGTGAAGCCGCAACTGCTCGTGAGAGACCGCGGCGAACAGCCGCCCCGCCTTCCAGCCCTGACAGATATCACCGCAGCGAGCGGTGAACCACTCCAGGGGATCGTCCTCGGCCAGCCAGTAATCATAATTTATCAGAAGAATGGTCTTGAACAGGGCCGCGATTCCGGTAAGATCATGATCCGGGCCGACGCGGTGCAGCAGGGTTTCGGCGATCTTTTTCACCGGGTGCCGACCCTGGACCACCGGAAGAAGAACCTCGCGGTCAAGGGCGGCAAGATCGACAAAAACGCGATCCAGGGCCGGATGAAAACGGAGGAGATCCCCGGGGGTAATCATCACGCTGACCGTCTTTTCGGTCAGCGCCAGAACGATCTCAAGGGCGAGGGCGGCAAGCTCCCGGTTGCGGCCGGCGTCTTTTACCCCGGAAAAAAGAAGGCGGACAAAGGCGGACACCGCCTCCGGCCCCCGGGGATGACGAAGGTAATGGCCGATATTTTTGAGGATAAAAGAACGCAGCCGCGGCAGAAGCAGCCACCAGTTCCGATAGGGATGGCTTACCTCGTACAGCAGGCCGCTCACGGTATCGTTAAGACCGCGAAAATCAGCGACGATCTCCTGCAAAACCAGAAGATCGTCGGCAATTACCACTTCATCAACCGCGGTCTCTTCAAGATTGGCCCGGAGGGCGTCGGAATCAATGGCCGGATCACGCATATCAGAGACCAGATCAGGGGGTTCAGACTGAAGGGACGGCGGCAGCCGGGGCCGTGCGAGCAGCGCCCCTTCAGCCCTATAACGTCTTACACTTATCCATGTGGAGGATCAGATCAAGGACCCGGTTGGAGTAACCCCATTCATTGTCGTACCAGGACAACACCTTGACCATTGAGCCGACGACCTTGGTGCTCATGGCGTCAACCACCGAGGAATGGGGATCGCCCTGGTAATCGATGGAGACCAGTGGCTCGTCGGAAAAGCCGAGAAAACGCCCGGAAGCGGCCTTGAGGGCCGCGTTTACTTCACGGGCGTCGGTCTCACGCTCCACCTCCATCACCGCGTCGACCAGGGAGACATTTGGGGTCGGCACCCGGACCGCGAGACCGTCGAAACGGCCTTTCAACTCCGGGATCACCAGACTCACCGCGGCCGCGGCCCCGGTCTTGGTGGGGATCATGCTCACCGCCGCCGCCCTTGCCCGCCTGAGATCGGAATGGGGGAAATCGAGAAGCCGCTGGTCGTTGGTATAGGCGTGGACGGTGGTTATCAGCCCCTGTCTGATCCCGAAACGATCGAGGATCACCTTGACCATCGGCGCGAGGCAGTTGGTGGTGCAGGAGGCGTTGGAGACCACATGGTCATTGGCCGGGTCGTAATCGTCTTCATTGACCCCCATGACAATGGTCCTGACCTCGCCCTTGGCCGGGGCGCTGATCACCACCTTGGCGGCGCCGGCGTCGATATGGGCCTGGACGGTATCGGCGGAGCGGAACAAGCCGGTGGACTCGATGACGTACTCAACCCCCATATCGCCCCAGGGAATCCCGGCCGGGTCGCGATGGCTTGTGACCTTGAGGGTCCGGTCGCCGACCATGATCCCGGCGGCGGCGACCTCGACCTCACGGTTATAACGGCCCATGACCGAATCGTATTTCAACAGATGCGCCAGGGTGGCGATATCGGTGAGATCGTTAACCGCTACCACTTCAATGTCTTTAAAGGCCGGATCGCTGTCCACCGCCCGGAAAATATTCCTGCCGATACGGCCAAAGCCGTTGATGCCGATACGAATACCCATAACCTGCCTCCTTTTGATTGATTCCTGAATCCGTGACGGCTTGGTGCCACCTTTTCCCGCAAACCTCTGGTCAGGACACTTTGCGGGGTGGCCTTAACAGACCGTTGAAAAAGCCGGTCATGGTTTTGATTGTCGTCTCGGCATCAGGTTCATGTCAAGCCGTGGGGATGGATTTTATCTTCAGACCTGATTCCGTGACGTCTTAGTGGCAACCGGGCATGTATTCATCTGAATTCATGCGTTTCTTGCCGAATTTTCACGTCAGCGGAAATTCCACCCCGCCGCCATGCGCGCGATAACCTCTTTTGATTATACTTGATGCCGTCGTAACAATTCTCCGCGGAGGCGTCTTCGGCAATTTCCGGAAAAAGCGGCGGGGTGGCGCTCATTGAGCGATTACGTCTTCCCGGCGTTCACCAGGGACAAAAGCCAGGCGGTAGAGTTTGAGATAATGGTTAACGGTGATATCCCAGGTATAACGGCGGTGTATATGGCGCACCGCCTCGCGCCGGATGGCGTCAAACCCCCCGGGATCA
>JAJRZW010000043.1 GCA_024275015.1 Deltaproteobacteria bacterium
AAAAAAGAGTTTTCTCAGGCAAGGCGCACCGTGTTAAAGGGAGGCGCGGCCCTGGCCGGGGCGGCGCTTTTGGCTCCGGCAACAGCCGGGGCCGGGAAACCGGCCGCCGGCCCCGGCAAGGTTCTCCGGCAGGCCGCCCCGGCCCGGACCGACCGGGATGTGCAGGTTGTCCACTCCGTCTGCCTGGGCTGCAATGCCAGGTGCGGTAACCGGTCGGTAGTGAAGAACGGCAGGCTGGAAACATATTCCGGCAATCCCTATCACCCCTATAATCACCTCGGCGATCCGGTTGATTACGCCACCCCGGTTGCCGAAACCCTGGCCCTGCCGAGCCCGGTTTGCGCCAAGGCCCATGACGCGCCGAATTATGTCTATAACCCGTATCGTATCCTCAAGCCCCTGAAGCGCATGGGGTCGAGGGGGTCGGGCAGATTCGAACCTGTTGAATGGGAGCAGATGATTGAGGAGATAGCAGGGGGCGGCAAACTTTTCGCCCATCTTGGCGAGGACAGACATGTCGCCGGCCTGAAAGAGCTTGACAGCGATGAACCGATTGATCCCGGGGCGCCGGAACTGGGGCCGAAGAGAAACGGCTTTGTCTTTGTGACCGGCAGGCTGCAGGCCGGGCGCAAGCAGATCATTGATCGTTTTGTCAAGGACGCCATGGGCTCTAAGAACCGCATCGGCCATACCGATATCTGCGGACTTGGCTTTCGCATGGGCAATTTTGCCCTGACCGACAAGAAACAGTGGGAACTGAAGGCCGATCCCTGGGGGGCCGAGTATATCCTCGTTTTCGGCGCCAATATCTACGAGGCGCTGCAACCGGGCGTCAATACTTACGGCGCCGCTGTTGCCGCAAGAAGTGCCCATGGTAAAGTGAAATTCGTCATCGTCGATCCCCGGGCGCAGCATGCCTCGGTCCACGCGGAGGACTGGATCGCCGTCAAGCCGGGGCAGGACGGCGCCCTGGCCATGGGCTTGATCCGCTGGCTGCTCGAAAATGACCGCTACAACAAGGCCTATCTCGTTGCGCCGAACCCGGCTGCGGCCCTGAAAAAGGGGCACGTTTGTTACGCGAACGCCACCCACCTGGTTATTGACGACGCAGCCCATCCCCATGACCGGAAATTCCTGAGAATCGCCGATCTCGATCCTGCCGCGGCCGGCGAGTCCGGGCGGGCCTGGGTGGTTTTGTCTCCCGCGGACCGGTCTCCTGTCGCCTTTGACCAGGTTGGGGAGGCCCTGCTCGATGAGGCGGCAACGGTCCGGGGGGCCGGTGGCGCGGGGATCAGGGTAAAAACGGCCTTCCGCCTGATGAAGGAAGGGGTGCTGGCCCATGACCTGGATCAGTATGCCGAACTGGCCGGTGTCCCCCGGGCGCAGATAGAGAAGACTGCCCGTGATTTTTCCGCCCACGGCACCAGGGCGGCCGTTTGTCAGTATCACGGCGCCGGCAATTACGTGAGCGGCACCTACGCCGCCTATGCCGTGGCCATGCTGAATGCCATGATCGGCAGCGTCGAGGCGAAAGGCGGTTTCATGTCGGCCGGCGGAGCGGCGGCTTCCTGGAAAAAGGGGCCGTATGATCTGCAGAACTTTCCGGGCCGCCGCAAACCTGCCGGGGTGGCGATTTCCAGGGAAAAAGCGGTTTACGAGCAAAGTAGTGAGTACCGGCGGAAGGTGAAGGAAACCGGGAGCGGTTATCCCGCCCGCCGGCCCTGGTTCACTTTTACCAAGGGCGGGCTCAGCGTCGAAACCCTGAGCGGGATCGACCAGCAGTACCCCTATCGCTGCCGGGTTCTTTTTCATTACTTTTACGATCCCGTCTATTCAACGCCGGGCGGCTATCGCTACAAGGAGACCCTGAAGGACCACGACAAGGTTCCTCTTTATGTGTCAATCGACACCAACATCAATGAATCAAATATTTTCGCCGACTACATCGTTCCCGATGTCACCTATGCCGAGGGCCATTACGGCTGGTTGAATCCCCATGCCCCGGCCCTGCGCTTTACCGGCCTCCGCACTCCGTGTATCCGGCCGCTGACGGGTAAGACCGCGGACAACAGGTGTTTCTGCCTGGAAACATTCCTCGTCGATCTGGCGGAAAAGATGGCCCTGCCGGGTTTCGGCGCCAAGGCCATTCCCGGCCGGGACGGCAGGCTGCATCCCCTGCACCGGGCGGAGGATTTTTATTTGCGGGGTTTTGCCAATATCGCCGAGCAGGCCAAAGTCCCCCCGGCCACGCCGGCGGAAATATCTTTTGTGGAAGCAAATTACCCGGTGGCGCGGTTCAAGGATATTCTGCCG